>JACXUV010000045.1 GCA_014763715.1 Rhodobacterales bacterium
TGCTCCAGCAGGCGCGGCACCATTGTCGAGCCAATATAACCTGCCCCGCCCGTGATCAGAATTTTCATGTGTCCCTCGGATTCCTATATCTGTCCTGCGCACCTATCGCGCGCACGGCCTTCCTAAAGCAACTCTCGCACCAGACGAATTTCGGTTCCATTCACCAAACCGGAACAATTTTTCCTTCCCGGCGCGAAATTCCCATATGGCTGTGTTCTTCTGGCACAGAGTCCCATTTAACGGAGAAGCTCAGGGAAATAGCGTTCTACCGAAAAGAACGAGCCTGCCAACGTGAAGTGACCATAATCGAGATAAATATCTTCGTTCCCCACCCGCACCGGACAGGTGCCATCAGGGCAAAGCACCGCTGTCGGATCGACGAACCCCGCGCCGGCACGCTCTGCAATTGCTGCCAGTTTCCTGTTCATGGCCCGGGCCTCCAGGCTGAGCGGCAAGGCGGCGTCCGCCGTTTCCGCCGGCAGCGTCCGGGCGAGGATCAGGTAAGGCGGAATGTGGAAATTGGGCGGTTGCCCGATCAGGACAACCTCAAGGCCCGCGGCCTCGAGCGCGGTTAACGTGCCTTCCACCTGCACAGATGGCCCGGTGCCGTATTCCAGCCAGCTGCCGGCAATGATCACGCGCCTGACATTATATCGGCTGGCGATCTCCATGACGTGTTCGCGGAAGGCAGAACAGGCTGGCCAGCCGGGACTTGCCGGGTCCAGTGTCGGCGGACAGCCTTCCATGGCGTATTCAATGACGCGATTGCCATTGGTCAGACCGCTTTCGCGAAGGCCCGGCACATAATGCGCGGCGAAGGAGTCCCCGAAGAGGAGCACAGGCGGCCCCTCCCCTTCACCAAGGATGCAGGCATCCCCGGCCCAGTCCGTCCAGCTCTGCCCATCCCGCAGCAGACAGGTGCCGACGCCCCAGGCTTGCTCGGCGCCAGCCATGTCCGGCACGCGGGCATAAGCAGGCTGGCTGGCGAACACGCGGGCATTGATTTCCGCCCCACCCCATCCGGCCGCCGCCATACCGAAGGCGCAAACGAGTGCGGCGCCCAGCACCACAGGTGTTTTCCAACCGGCACGGCGCATCGGCGTCTCGACCAGCCGGAAGAGCAGCCAGGCCAGAAGGAAGCAGAGCGCCAGCGCCACCAGGGTTTCCCCGAAACTGAGCTTCCGCATCATCAGGAAAGGCCCCAGCACCAGAACAGGCCAGTGCACAAGGTAAAGGGAATAGGAGATCCGCCCCGTCCACACGACCGGCGGCAGGGCCAGGAAACGCGACAGAACGGGCATGGCGCGCTCATCTCCCGGCTTGCCAAACCAGATCACGGCCCCTGCCCCAAGGCACGGCCAGAGCGCCGCGAGACCCGGAAACAGGGTGCCCGGCCCATAGAACAGGACCGCCCCGGCAATCATCGCCAGCCCCGCCAGCACACCTGCCTCCCGCACGGTGCGCGACAAGCCGGGCCCCGGCGCCAGCGCGATCAGTACGCCCAGCAGGAATTCCCAGGCACGGGTAAAGGGCAGGTAGAAGGCCGCATCGATATGTCCGTGGCGCACGGCGTAAAGGTTCAGTCCGAACGAAACGAGCAGGCAGAGGGTCACCACGAGACGCCAGCGTCCGCCCAGGAACCGCTGGATCAGCAACAGGCACACCGGCGCCGCGATATAGAACTGCTCCTCGACGCCGAGGGACCAGGTGTGCAGCAGCGGCCGGAAAGGCATGTCATTGTTGAAGTAGGAACTGGTCTGCCAGAAATGCAGGTTCGAGAAGAACAGCGAGGCCGCAACCAGACTGTCCGCAAATGGCCGGAAATAGACCGGCGGCACGATCAGCAGGCTCACCAGCAATGTGCCCAGCAGCACCGCCGTCAGCGCCGGCAGGATCCGCCTGGCCCGGCGGGCAAAGAAACCAGACAGCGAAAATCGCCCGGCATCGAGATCACGGAACAGGCTGAGCGCAATCACATAGCCGGAAATGACGAAGAAGACGTCGACCCCGACAAAGCCACCGGAAAAGCGGCTCCAGCCTGCATGAAAGAAGAGGACAGCCAGCACAGCAACCGCCCGCAGCCCGTCTACATCCGCCCGGTAGCCGGGGGATTGGCCAGAAGACTGGCTTGAAGCATGGCCAGCCGCACGGCCATCCGGAAGGCGGGCAGGATCAGGACTCATCACCTTCCGATTCGTGCATCGGACATGCCAGTCGACCGGAATCTCCTCGCAGGGTTTCCGGACTTTCCCCCACTCGCCTGACAAGTGTACCGATTTGCACCAGACGCGCGCGAAATTTCCTGTTTAAATGGCAAGGTTATTGCAGCCTTCTTCGCGTAATCCGGACAGACGCGATGCGCTGCACAGACTGGGGACAGGGAGTATTCATATGAGCAACGACACCGGCCGCACAGCCGTAATTCTGGCGGGGGGGCTCGGATCGCGTCTGCGTCCCTACACGGTCGTGCTGCCCAAACCGCTGATGCCGGTGGGTGAATCCCCGATCCTGGAAGTGATCATCAGGCAGCTGGCCCGCAAAGGCTTCAGCCGCATCATCCTGGCCGTGAACCATCAGGCAGACATCCTGCGCGCCTATTTCGGCGATGGCAGCCAGCTGGGCGTCAGCATCGAATATTCGCTGGAAACCAAACCCCTCGGCACGATGGGCCCGCTCCACCTGATGAAGGACCTGCCTGAGAATTTCATCGTCATGAATGGCGATATTCTCTGCGACCTCGATTTCGGCGACTTCTTCGCCAACCACGCTGACGACGGCCGCCTGTTCACCATCGCTGCATCCAAACGCGAGCAGCTGATCGACTATGGTGTGCTCGGCTGCGAAGCGGACCACCTTGTTTCCTTCACTGAAAAGCCGCGCACCCCCTATCTCGTGTCCATGGGTGTCTACTGCCTCAGCCGCCGCGTGCTGGACTTCATCCCCGAAGACCAGGCCTATGGCTTCGACCAGCTCATGCTCCGCTTCCTGGATGAAAAGCGCGACGTGAAGGTCCAGACGCATGAGGGCTACTGGCTCGATATCGGCCGCCCGGACGATTATTTCCGTGCTGTCGAGGAATGGCCGGACCTGCGCGAAAAGCTGGGTCTCTGACGTGCCTTCACCTGACTTCACACCGAAACGCCCCCTCCCCGGCCGCATTGTCGTGACCGGGGAAACCGGTTTTGTGGGCCGCCGTCTTTCTGCGCGGCTTGTGGCGCTGGGCGTAGAGGTCATTGGTTTTTCCCGCTCCACCGGCGGAGACCTGCTGACCGACGAGCTGCCGCTGGACGGCGCAGACCATGTGTTCCATCTCGGCGCCCTCTCCTTCGTGCCGGACAGCTGGACCGACCCGGCGACCTATCATCTCGTGAATACGCACGGCACCGTCCGCGTGCTGGACCAGTGCCGCAAGGCCGGTGTGCCGATGACCTTCATAAGCACCTTCGTGTATGGCGCCGGCGCTCCGGTGCCCGTTTCGGAAGACTTCCCGCCAAACCCGGCCAATCCCTACGCTTGGTCGAAACTCGCCGCGGAAGATGCCTGCCGCTTCTATGCGAAGACATTCGGCATGGATGTCACCGTGCTGCGCCTGTTCAACGCCTATGGCCCCGGCCAGAAGGATTCCTTCCTGATACCGACGATTGCCCGTCAGGCTGTCGATCCGGGTGTGAAGGAAATCGTCGTGGCCGATCTCGCCCCCCGCCGCGATTTCGTCCATGTCGACGATGTGGTGGAAGCGATGATCAGCACAATCGGGCTGCCCGGCGGTGGCACCTACAATGTCGGCTCCGGCCGCTCCTGGTCCATAGGCGACGTCATCGCCGCCTGCCTCAAGGCTGCCGGCACGGACAAACCCTATTCCGACCGCGGCGAGCACCGCGAGAATGAAGTCATGGATGTCGTTGCAGACATCTCCGCCCTGACGGCCGCCACAGGCTGGCGTCCGCAAACAGAATTTGAAAACGGTATGAAATCGGTGATCGAGGCACTGGCCACATGTTGAGTATTGATATCGTCTGCCCGGTCTTCCGTGAGGAAGCGGCCATCGAAACCTTCCACAAGGCACTGGTTGAAGCGACAGAGCCGCTCTACGGCGAATACAAATTCCGCTACATCTATGTGGTCGATCCCTCCCCGCCGGATCGTAGCGCGGAAATCCTGCAGGGCATTTCTGAAAAGGCCAGCAATGTGACCGTGCTGGTCATGTCCCGCCGATTCGGCCATCAGGCCGCCCTGATCGCCGGGATCGACGAGACACGCGGCGATGCCGTCATCATGCTCGACAGCGACATGCAGCACCCGCCATCGCTGATCCCGAAACTGATCGAGGAATGGCGGGGCGGCTCTGAAATCGTCCAGACACTGCGCCATGACGACCAGAAGATTTCCTTCGGCAAGCGCGTCACGTCGCGCATGTTCTATGGCGTGTTCGAGCGCATGACCGGCATCGATCTGAACGCCGGCTCGGCTGACTTCCGCCTTCTGTCCCGCAAGGTCGCCGATGTGTTCCGTATACAGTTTCGTGAACACAACCCCTTCTTCCGCGGCCTTGTCACCTGGGTCGGCTATCGCATCTCCTACGTCTCCTTCGTGCCGGAGAAGCGTTTCGCGGGCCAGTCGAACTATTCGCTTCCCGCGCTGATCCTGTTTGCGACGAACGGCATCTTTTCCTTCTCCAAACTGCCTCTGCGCATCTGTATCTGGCTCGGCCTGATCTTCGCCGCCTGCAGCGCCTTTTCCGGCGCCTACTACCTGATCGTCTACCTCTTCTTCGAAGACATCGTCGTGCCCGGCTGGGCATCCCTGTTCGCACTCGGCGCATTCGGCCTGTCGATGAACCTCTTCTTCCTCGGCGTGCTCGGGGAATATGTCGGCCTGATCTTCGACGAGGTGAAGAACCGTCCGCGTTATCTCGTGGCAGACACCTATGGCGCCCGCACGGATGCCAAACAGGAGTCCGCATCGTGAGTATGAGCGACCTCTCCCCCGATCGCTTCGACCAGCATGTCGTGGCGCGCAGCCGCTCTTTCTTCGAAGGCGATGTGGCCGCCAACGACGCGCGCCTGCGCGAGGCTGTCACCGGCAAGCGTGTCCTGATCGTCGGCGGCGGCGGCTCCATCGGCTCGGCGACGCTGCGTGCGCTGATCCGGTTCGAGCCGGCCGCCATCCACGTCATCGACCATTCGGAAAACTACCTTGCAGAACTGGTGCGCGACCTGCGCTCCGGCATGGACCTGCCTGCCAGCCTGGACCTGCGCATGTGGCCGATCGATTTCGGCGCCCCGGTGACCGAGCGGCTGATAAATTCCGAAGACGCCTATGACGTGGTGATGAACTTCGCCGCGCTGAAACATGTCCGCTCGGAGAAGGACATCTATTCCCTGCTCCAGATGCTGGACACGAATGTCGTGCGTCAGGCGCGCTTCAAATCCTGGATCGCGGCGCGCGGCGGCACCACCCGCTTCTTTGGCGTCTCCACCGACAAGGCCGCCAACCCGACCAGCCTGATGGGCGCCACCAAACGCCTGATGGAAGACGTGCTGTTCAGCGCCAGCCCCACGGCCGGCATGAACGTCTCGTCCGCCCGCTTCGCCAATGTGCTCTTCTCCAATGGCAGCCTGCCGCAGGCATGGCTGCGCCGGATCGAACTTGGCCAGCCGCTGGCCGCCCCGCGCGGCACACGGCGCTATTTCGTCACCCGCGCCGAAGCTGGCGAGATCTGCCTCCTCGCCTCCCTCCTCGGCGGACAGGACGAGATCATCATCCCACGCCTCGACCCGGAAAAGGAGCTGCGCCTTCTGGAAGCCATTGCGGCAGACGTGCTGAAGCTGACCGGCTTTGAAGCCGTTCCGTTCTCGGACGAGACTGAAGCCCGTCATGAAGTGGCCGCGCTGCGCAAGCAGGGCAAATGGCCCCTCCTCCTCACCCCGCTCGATACAAGCGGCGAGAAACCCTATGAGGAATTCGTCGGCGCCGACGAAGTCTCTCACGAGATCGGCATGGAGAGCGTGCTCGCCATCCGTCACGCCAAGGCGAAGATCGGGCCGGACTTCATCGACCGGCTGGATACCCTCGTCAGCGACACGTCCGGCAAGGTGCAGAAAGCCGATGTGGTGGAAACCATCGCCTCGGTGATCCCGAACTTTGCCCACGTCGAAACCGAAAAGAATCTCGACCAGAGAATGTAGCCGTCTCTAGGACGGCAAGATGGGAGGAGCGACGCGCATGGACGCAGCTCAGATATTTCAGAAGCTGATGCAGTTCCTGCGCGGCGGGGAGTCCAGCTGGACCCTGCGCGCGGGCCTCTTCCTTGCGGGCGTGCTGGTCATCGCCATTCTCGTGACGGCGGTGCACATGGCTGCCGGGCTCACCCTGCCCGCACCGTGGGGTGATGAAGCCTACTTCCTGTGGCAGGCCCGCGGGTTCGAACGCTGGAACGATTTCATCGCGCCGGAGATCGACCCGGAACGCCCGCTCCTGCTGCTGCCCTATGGTTACCCTCTCCTGATGGGGATCGTGTTCAAGGTTTTCGGCTTCTCGCTGGAAACGGCCCGCGCCGTTTCGCTCGTCGCCACGCTGGCAGGCTTCGGTTTTCTGGCGACCGCCATGCGCACCCGCAAGACAGCCGTGATCAGCCTCATCCTGATCGGCGCCTTCCTGCTGAACGGGCATTTCATCGCCATGGCCAACAATGCCCGCATGGAAGCGGTGATGTTCGCCATTATCTGCGGCGCCCTCCTCCTTGTGCAGAACAAGCAATACTGGGTCGCACTCGGCCTGTTGGGCGGATCTGCCGTGATCCACCCGAACGCCATGCTGATGGGCGCGCCGGTCTTCTTCTATGCCATCTTCGCAGGCAAGCTGTGGAAGAACTGGCCGACAAAGTGGGGCATGATCGTGATCGGGCTCGGCATAGCTGCCTGGGCTGCACAGGCGCTCTACATCTTCACCCACTGGGCCGCCTTCGAGCATGACCTCGCCTACCGCCTGTCGGAGACAACTTCGGCCAACAAGGGCGCCTCGCAATTCGGCGGCTGGCACGCTGTGGGCCTCACCGCGATCTTTGCCATCTGGGCGCTCGCCGTCTGGCGCAAGGTACCGGTCGCGCACCTGACCGCCTTTGCCGTCGGCGCCTGGCTGATGAGCCGCGTGCGCGAGGAACAATGGTATGACGTGTTCAGCGACTTCGCCTACCTCCTGGCTGCCCTCGCCCTGATCGAGATCGTCGTGAAACAGGTCCGCCTCCGCTATCCGGACAAGTCGCTGATGTCCCTCGGCGCCTCGCTCGCTCTTGTCGCGGTTGCGGGCCTCTTCTTCCTGAAGACCGGCCGCATCGAAGGCCCGAAAGGCTACCTTCAGGAGATGAATGTCGACGGCATGGTCATCGCCGACGAGGTTCCCTACTTCACCGCCGAAGACCGTGCCGTTCTGGAGGCCTACATGAACGGCATCCAGGAAGACGGGCTGACCACGGTGGAACTCTACCCCTGGGGCGACACGCTGCTTTTCCCTGAGAACGACCCCGATCATGTCCGCTTCCAGATCCCTTATTTCGATCCGGATTATGTCGCCTCCACCCGCAACTGGCCGTGGGGCTATGGCCCGACCTATGGCGCCACGCCGACGGTTTACATCCTGCGGACTTCGAAATACCAGCCGCGCTGGCTGGATGAGCGGTTCGAGCGGCTGATGAAACGCGCCAGCGAACGTTCCGGCGGCCGCGACCCCGTTGTCATCCACTCGCGCGGCGATACCGAAATCTGGTACGCCTTCCCGACCACGCCGGACACAGCTGACACCCAATGACCGAGACCGCCCTGCAGCCCCCACAGGATACGGCCGCCGCAGATGGCCTGCGCCTGATCGTGCATGCGGACGATTTCGGTCTGTCGGAAAAAGTGAATGAAGGCATCGTGGATGCCCACCGGAACGGCATCCTCACCTCCACCTCGATCATGGCCTGCGCCCCGGCCTTCGACCATGCCGTCCGTCTGGCGAAGGAAACCTCGTCGCTCGATATCGGCGTGCACCTCACCCTGGTCGAGGAACCGCCGCTGACCGACCCGGCAAAGATCCCCAGCCTTGTCGATGAAACCGGCCATTTCCACAAACACGTCACCGTTTTTGCGAAGCGCTATGTCCGGGGCCTGATCAATCCGGACGAAGTGCGCGTCGAGCTCGACGCTCAGATCACCCGCATTCTGGATGCCGGCCTCAAAGCGTCCCATCTGGACAGCCACCAGCATGTCCACATGTTGCCCGGCATCCTGTCTGTTGCGCAGGACCTTGGCCGCAAGCATGGCATCGCCCCGATGCGCCTGCCCCGGGAGCCGGTCAGCCCCTATATGTTGACGTCCGCTGGCGGATTGTCCCGGATCGCACAACAACTTGTGCTCAACCATTTCTGCCAGCGCGCCCGCAAGGGTTTTGGCCCGACCACTGACCGCTTTGCCGGATTCTATTATGGAGGGAAACTGGACACGAAAGCTCTCCTGAGAGTGGTGTCCAGCTTGCCGGAAACGGGCAGTTGTGAGTTAATGTGTCACCCGGGGGTAGACGACCCCGCGTCCGAGAAACTCCATTGGGGGTATACGTGGGCGAACGAATTGTCAGCTCTGAAAGACGCTTCGGTCGCCGCAGAGATCGAGAGGAAGGGGATTCGGCTGATTTCCTTCCGCAATCTGACAGCCTAGACACCCCTTCGCCCCCTCACCGTCTGGGCCGGTTGGCCATCGCCCTCTTCGTCTGGCATTTCCTGTCACCGCTGCCCTTTGTCTGGCGCCTGCACCAGGTGATCCGGTCCCTCCTGTCCCCCTTCGGCACGATCATAGACCGCATCCCCCGCACGCCGCCCGGAGAGGAACGCACGCTTCTGGACCTTGGCTGCGGGCATGGCATTTTCCTCGCCCTCGCCCGCCGCATGCGGCCAGGCCTCAGCCTCGTCGGCATAGATCTCGATGCGGAGAAAATACGTCAGGCCCGGCAGGCCTTTACCAAGGCGAAGATCAGCGGACACCAGCTGGCCGTGATGAGTATTGCAGATTTTCCCGAAGGCACCGCCGACTATGTCGCCATCCTGGATGTCATGTATCTCGTCCCGCTGGTCCTGTGGGCCGGCATCCTGAAGACCTGTTATGACAGCCTGAAGCCCGGCGGCCTGTTGCTCTTGAAGGAAATGAACACCGGCAAGCCCGCCAAGCTGGCGGTCCTCAAGCTGGAGGAAACGCTGGCGGTCAACATCCTTGGCATCACCAAGGGGGAAGAAACCAGCTTCACCTTTCCGTCACCGGAAGAAATCCGCAAACAGCTGCAGAGCATTGGCTTCGAAGTTGAGGAAATACCGCTCGACCGCGGCTACCATGTCCCGCACATGCTGTGGATCGGGCACAAACCATCCAGCCCGGACGATCCGCCGCTCAGCTGAGGCCGATCATCTCGAACAGCGTGCCCGCGCCCACGGCAGCTGGCACCAGGAACACTACCGCCGCGATCAACGCCCCGGCAATCGAGGCCGCCGCGAAGGTCAGCGCCGGCATGCGCAGCGCCCCGGCCACAACCGGCACACCTGCCCGAACCGGGCCGGAGAACCGTCCGGCCACGACAGCGCCAAGGCCCCACCGGGCACAAAAGGCTTCGCTGCGCGCGATCAGGTTCGGATGCTTCCGGAACGGCCAGATCCGGCCGAGATGATCGGCATTCTTCTGACCCAGCAGATAGAGGCTGATATCCCCCAGCGCGCCGCCGACGGTCGCCGCAGCGACCACTACCGCCAGATGCCCCGCATTCTGAGGACCGACCAGCGCGGCCACCCCCACAAGCGCGACCCAGACGAAGGGAACGAATTCAAAAAAGGCGAGCACGAAGATCAGCGCGGCGATCCATTGCGGATGGTCTGCGGCAAAGCCGATAAGCTGGGCGGCGATCTGGTCCATTCTCGTCAATCCGTTCCGGCCGCCCTTTGGGGGCGCTGCCGAGGTCAGTCAGGAACGGAAAAGGCCGGCCATTCAGGACCGGCCCTTCCCCATGAAAATCTATGGCCCTGGAACTATCAGGCCCCGAAATCTCAGGCCCCGAAATCTCAGGCCATGGCCGGTGTGTTGGACCGCACCTGGCGTTCGATCCACTCATAGGTCTTCTCCAGACCCGTTTTCAGCGGCTGGCTCGGCGCCCAGCCGAGTCTCTCCTGAATCAGCGAGTTCTCGGAGTTGCGCCCGCGCACACCCAGCGGACCTGGAATGTGATCAAGGTCAATCTTCTTGCCGGCAATGTCGGCAATCATCATGGCCAGCTGGTTGATCGTCACCATTTCTTCCGAGCCGACATTTACCGGGCCGGCAAAGTCGGAACGGGTCAGGCGCAGCGTGCCTTCAACGCATTCATCCACATAGAGGAAAGAACGCGTTTGCAGGCCATCGCCCCAGATCTCGATCGAGTCGCCGGACTTCGCCTTGGCGATCTTGCGGCAGAGCGCGGCCGGGGCCTTTTCCTTGCCGCCATCCCAGGTGCCCTGCGGGCCGAAGATGTTGTGATAACGGGCAACGCGCGATTCCATCCCGCGGCAGCGGGCATAGGTCAGGTACAGGCGTTCGGAGAACAGTTTCTCCCAGCCATATTCGCTGTCCGGTGCGGCCGGATAGGCGCTGTCTTCACGGCAGTTCGGATTGTCCGGGTCTTCCTGGTTATAGGCCGGGTACATACAGGCCGAGGAAGAATAGAAGATGCGCTTGCAGTTACGCTTGTAGGCCGCATCGAGGACGTTGAGGTTGATCGTGGCGGAGTTGTGCATCACGTCGGCATCATTGTCGCCGGTGAAGATATAGCCTGCGCCGCCCATGTCGGCAGCCAGCTGGTAGATCTCGTCAAACTTGCGGTCGACCACTTCACGCACGAACAGCTGGTCGCGCAGATCACCCATCACGAAATCGTCTGCCTCGGTGTCCGAGAATTCGTGCATCTTGAGGTCAACGCCGCGCACCCAATAGCCTTCGCGCTTGAGGCGGCGGACAAGGTGCCCCCCGATGAATCCGCCTGCGCCGCAGACCAGAACCGATTTCATGACAAACTCCACTCCTGAACAGTCATACGTGGCGGCTTTCCAACCGCCACCCTTCATATTACGCAGGGGTTGCAAGCGGCATGCCGCAGAATTCCCCTGTCGGGTGTCCCCCTTCGGGACCGGTTGTCCCGCGCCAAACGCCCAAAAACAAGGCCTGTGCAGGGTAAATGCCCCTTCAGGGACCTTTTTCCGGGTTCGTCTCTCAGATGAAAACCGGTCTCCCTGCCTTCTGGTGCACGCTCAGTGCCAAAAGATGACACGTGCCTTCTAGTTACAAATCCTGACCGGCCGATTGTAGTCTCCCGGCCGGACGGACCGGGCCGGCGCCGTGCTGACAAGCCGGAAGCGCTCCAGATATGGCTTCACCACCGCGGGTTCTGTATCGAGCTCCCGGTAGTCCAGCCCATAGCGCGCAAGCTGTGCATGATCCGGGACCCACAGATCGAACAGCGAAGTGATACTCAGGATCGTCTCGCCACTGATCGCATCCGCCCCATTGACCGCAATGCAGACAGTCGCGATCGCAGATTGCGGATCCAGCAACAAGGCAGGATCAACCCCCTTGGACTCATAAAGGGCCATCTCGCGCCGGCTGCGCGCTTGCAGCGGGGCGAAGTTGAAGACGTCCGTCTGTCCGAAAGTCGCCTTTGCAATCTCGGCCGCAGATGTCGCCGTGTTGTGGAAACCAAGCTGCGCGTTCGCCAGCGTGTAGCGGCCGTTGCCTGCAACAAACACAGCCGAGGCGCAGCCGGAAAAGCAGGGACCGGCCGCAATGACAGACAAGTCGTTCCGAACGACGATATCGGCAACATCCAAAGGCGCCTCGAGCACGCCGCCGCCAGACGCGATCAGCAGCACCGTCGTTTCCGCCGTTCCCATATCGTCAAGCAGGCGCGCGCCCTTAGCGTTCAGCAAGCCGCAATAGAGAACCGTTTCGCGGCTCAGCAGAGCCACCGTAGGATCGTCCGAATAGGCACAATTTGTCAGATCGAACCCTGAGAGGTCCGGCAGTTCAGGCAGAACCGGCGGCGGCGCAAACTCCGCCACCGGCTCCCATACGGCTTCCTGCGGTGCGCTCGTCGCGCATGCAGACAGCATCAATGCCAGAAGAGGCCCCCGCCAGATGGCGGGCGTGACCGGCGTCATGCTAGACGGTCGGCACCATCTGCTGGGTTGCCGGAGCATAGTTGCCATCAGCATCCCGGCACCAGATTTCCGTCATCGTGTCGCTGGTGTTATTATAGCTCGCCGTCGTCTGGAGCGGGCGGCAGATCATCGGCGTTGCCGGCTCCTGCGTCCCGGAGGCGGACACGGGAACCATCTGCGTCTCAGTAGACGGCACAATCGTGACTGAACGTTCCCGGCCATCCGCACCCTTCCAGGACGAATTGACGGTCTCGTTCTGCTGGATCGCCGCCAGCTGGGCTTCCGCCATCCGGCGCTTGTCGGCTTCATTGTTGAAAGCCAGCCAGACGCCGCAGGCCCCTGCCCCGAGCAAGCCACCGGCAAGCGCACCGGTCCCGGCATCCCCATCGCCGACATTGTTCCCGATGATCGCCCCCAGGACAGCGCCGCCAGCCACCATGGTCGCACAGCTCATCATCTTCTGCTGTGTCGTGAGGGGCTGGTCGCCCACCGTGGCGCAGGCGGAGATCATGGATACGCCCACCGTCAGCCCCACCAGATTTCTCACAAATGTCTTTTTCATTCTCGTCTCCCCAGGAATAGCAGCGCCTGCTGCCAGTTAAAAAGTTGCACCTTCGATCTCCACGGCCTCGACCGTGAGGGAATCGTTTCCGCTTTTCGATCCGATCTGGTCCACGGCCGGATCGAAGATTCGGCCACTCAGATCCTTGCCGTCGATATTGAACTCAAACCGGCGCATGTGCCCGAAGGGACCATCCGGATCGAATTCGGGTTCGCCGCCCGGCGCCAGGCTCCAAGCCTGGGCAAAGCCCTCGCTATCGCTCGAAATGTTGCATTCGCCGCGGCTCTTGCAGACGGCCTGCCCCGTCATGGGCGTCGAGCGGTCCGGCGTGCCTTCCAGGATGATCCAGGAATCCGACAGCTTCCCGTTCTTGTCCACACCAATCCGGAGGCGGACATTTTCAAGGCTGTCCGGATACTGCACCTTGCCGACAAAGCGCTGCACGGATGCCGGCGCAATCGGCACGGCGCCCATGTTCACGCCGCCCCAGTGTGCAAGCCGCGCATGCTGGGCCAGCAGGAAGGCCTGGAAATATTCCCGGATCAGGTCGTCCCCGGCTTCCGGCAGGATCACGAAGACATCGGCGCGATTGAAATCGAGCCCGATCTTCTTGCCGTCGGCAAAACCCGCCGCGCGGGCCTCTTCCTGGCTTGTGAATTTCGGGAAATCCATCTGGCTGACATCGGTGTAGAGGAACACGCGCGGAACCCCGCCATCCCCGCTCACCAAACGGTTCGATGCCCTGAGGGACTTGATGAAGGACGCCTCCGCAATCGTCGCGTCTGGGGCCTCGGCCGGGCCTGCCGCATTCCGCGCAATATATTGCAGGGAGGCGACCAGCTTCATGCGGAAGTCGTTGACGCTGTTCTCGATTTTCTGGGATGCCCCACCGGTGAAGAAATCGCCGAGCGCGGAGCTCTCCTGCTTCGCCTGCGCCATTTCATCAGCCGACAGGCCGGGAAGACAGCCACTGAAGGCCCGCTCCGCCGCACCGCCATCTGACGGCAGCACAAAAATCGAGACGCGTTCGCGTGCTTCTGTCACGCCCGAGGCAAGCGCCTTTTGCGGATCGGCCACCGCCAGCACCACATCGCGCACATTGGCGTTCAGGGCGACGAACTCTCGCGGGTCCTCTGTCTTGTTGACCATGTTGTCATCCACCAGGATGAAGGTCTGACGCAGCGGGGCCTCGAGGCCTTCGACCGTGCAGAATTCCTCTGCCTTGAGGTCCCCCGTCATGGCCCCGCCAGAGCCGCCGGAAGCCGAGGATTCCGAGCAGGCTGCCAGGGCCAGGCCACAGACAGCGGTAATCAGGATACGTTTATGTCTCATGGCTTACCCCCACAGAAGATCGGCGGGCATGGCCTTGAAGTCACCAAGCGTGACCGCTTCCCCGCCCATCGAGCGGTCGCCGGATGAGTAATAGGTCTGGAAGAGGTAATCCTCCGGCAGTTTGGAAGAGAGCACTTCCTTGTACTGGTTCAGCGCCGCCATGACCTCCTGGTCCTTCGCCTGGATCTTGTCGACCAGACGGCGGACCTCGGCAAACTGGGACATCGAATTCAGCGGACCGGCCTTGCGCCGGATCTTCTCGATGTTTTCCTTATAGGCGCGGTCAACGGCGGTCAGCTGGGTGTCGACCTCCTTGTGGCGCAGGGACGACATCTTTTTCTTCAGCTTTTTCAGGGTGCGCGCCTTGTCCGAGAAGTCCGGGTTCGGATCATGCATCAGGAATGTGATCGCCATGCCGATGAAGAACACAACCATGTTGCCGAGCAGCAAGCTGCCGATCTGCACGAGCAGCGGACTAGGCTCCTGGCCAAGACTGAGCTGCATGTCCCGCAGGGGCACAAGATAGTAGAAGCGCGCATAGCCCACGACGCCCAGACAGACCGTCAGCAGGGCCGACCCGATTGACCAGAGCGGCCAGCCCGCCCGGTTCTGGTAATCGTCGTCAGCCCGCATGAAGAAATTGAACTGGCGGATGAAACGGCCGATCAGGTGTGCGGCGACAGCGATGCCGATACCGGTGATGATGGTCGCCCCAAGCGCCTGGAAGTCGGACTGGATGATGGGCGCCTTGCGGAAGCTCTCGAAGTTCAGAAGGCCTTCCGGCAGCATGATCGCCGGCAGAAGAATGCCCCATTCCAGCAGGTGGCTCGGCACTTTCGCATCGCGGTGTCCCTCTTCCGCTTTCATGCGGCCGTATTCGATCTCGGCATTTTCGAGGTCGCTCGTCAGCTCGGGATGCTTTTTTCGGAAGGCCCCGAGCACTTCGGCCCGCCGGGTCGCGCGGTGGCGTTTCTCATGGTCGAGATCCACCTTGTCGACAAAGCCTGCCGCCCCTTTGCCGAGCGGCACCGAGCGGGCGAGACTTTGCGCTTCCGCAATCGCGGCAGAGCGCTTGCCCGCCACATAGTGCTGCAGCCAGGTCTTCATTGAGGGCGTCAGGCCGGGCGCAAGTGCGCCCTGGTCGCCCTCGCTCGTGAGGATCAGGCCATTCGAGACTTCGCCATCGGCCCTGGCCATCAGATCCGAGCAAATCTGCCCGCCGGGCGACAGATCTATTTGGGAATAAACGTCCGTCGCCGTGCCATTGGTTACATCATTCACGCAGAAAACCCCCTATCCGCTGTTCAACCTTCTACTTCTATTTCCCCAACTTTCCTATTTACCGGATAAAGCTGGATCTTCCTGGGCTTACGCAATTCAAGCGTCCGCTTCTCTTGCTGGACATTCACCACGGTCTTCTCCGAAGTCGCGTTGACCGTGACACCCTGTGAGGCGAGGTCGAGGTCCTCCGCGCTGGCGAGGACTTCCAGTGCCGTGTAGACGGGTTTGACTTCCAGCTTGGCCTTGCAGGCCTCAGCCTCTGCCAGGGTCGATGCCTGGCAGGTCATGTCCAGTTGCTGGTCCACGATCCAAGCCGGGATGGCTTCCGGGCGGGCGGCGAACAGGAACTCGATCCGGCGATTGCGGCTCCAGCTGTATTCGTTCGAGCCGGCCACCAGCGGCATGTCCTCGCCAAAGCCCAGACGCCAGACGCTGGCGACGTTCACGCCCGATCCGACGAGGGCTTCGGCCAGGGCATTCGCCCGGTCGATGGACAGATTGTAATTATAGTCATTGGGGCCACGCTCATCGGCATGTCCGACGACAAACAGCGCAACATCCGGCGGCTCCGACCGCAAAGACGCAGCGACGATCCGCACGATTTCCCAGGCTTCCGGGCGCATGTCTGCACTGTCGGTGTCGAAGAAGACACGGTCAGGAAACACCACGCGCAGGAGCGGGATTTTGACATTCACGTCCGGCGGCAGCCGGTCCGCGGCGACAGAGGCATCGTAGAATTCAACGGAGTTCTGCAGCGTGCTGAGTGAGGTCAGCCGCTGCAGGCGTTTCATGCGGTCGCAGTGCTCCACTTCGACCATCTGGCGCCAGTCCACGAGATAGGGATCGGGCCCCGGCGCATAGAGGCTGAGGCAGTCAGCTGGCGGCACCGCACGGCGCATGCCCTGGGCTGAAGCAGCCCCGGCGAGTGCCATGAAAAGGCCGAGTATGATTGCAAACCTCAAACCGTCGTCCCCCGATGGTTGAGGGATAGTTAATCAGGGCGGGGAGGACATGTAAATCAGATGTTTAAATTTTTATCCAGAATCGCGCGTTTCGGTTGTGTTACTACAGGATTGGAATGAATCCATGCCATGGGACGCACCCGGAAAAGCTGAAGTCTGGGGAGAAAATGGTGGGCGGTACAAGGTTCGAACTTGTGACCCCTACGATGTCAACGTAGTGCTCTACC
This sequence comes from Rhodobacterales bacterium, assembly GCA_014763715.1. Taxonomy (GTDB): domain Bacteria; phylum Pseudomonadota; class Alphaproteobacteria; order Caulobacterales; family Hyphomonadaceae; genus Hyphomonas. The sequence continues at coordinate 16,567 of JACXUV010000045.1, forward strand.
ACTGAGCTAACCGCCCATGGGGGCCGCCGATAATCCGTCTGGCCCCGTCAGGAAGCGTGGGTAATGGACAATCGGCGCGCCTGCGTCAAGCGTCTTCAGCGGCGGATGCTGCAGCGCCCGGAAAAGTGGCCTCAGGCGGCCATCACCTTGTCGACTTCCTCGACGATTTCACGCAGGTGGAACGGCTTCGACAGCACTTTCGCGCCGGCCGGCGTCGGCGAGCCGGACGACAGCGCCACGGCGGCAAAACCGGTGATGAAAACGATCTTCATGGCCGGGTCCAGCTCCGCCCCGCGGCGGGCCAGCTCGATCCCGTCGAGGCCCGGCATCACGATGTCGGTCAGCAGCAAGTCGAACACTTCGCGCTCCAGCGCGGCCAGCGCCGTCTCGCCATCGGCATAGTCCTGCACCTCATGGCTGGCACGGCGCAGCGCCGCGGCCAGGAAGGCGCGCATGGAATCATCATCTTCAGCCAGCAGGATCTTGGTCACCTGGGGCCCCCTTCATCCGTCCATTAAGCCTAAGCATAAACAGTGTTTCGGGTAAATCAGCGGTGAAGATACGATATCCGGGGCTGTCTTTTTTGCCCGGAAGCTGCTCAGGGCTTGACCTTGTGGCGAACAGGCAAACGATAGATCCGATGCGCCCGGACCCGACCCTTGCCCCTCTTTCCCCTGCGCCCGGCCCTGCCGGTGCAGACGTGTACGAGACGCCCTATACGCTGACCCGGCCGGCCGGACCGCCCGCGCCTTTCCTGTTCGCCTCGCCCCATTCCGGCTCTTTATACCCGGACAGCATGCTGGACGCGCTGTGCGTGCCGCTGATGGATCTGCGCCGCACCGAGGATGCCTTTGTCGAGGAATTGTTCGCCGCCGCCCCGGCCGCCGGGGCCACGCTGCTGGCGGCGCGCTATGGCCGCTCGGTCGCGGACCTCAACCGCGACCCGCGAGAGCTGGACCCGTCCATGTTCGACGGCCCGCCGCCGCGCACCTGCGGCATGCCCACGGCCCGCGTCGATGCCGGGCTCGGCTGCCTGCCCCGTGTGGCGTCGCGCGGAGTGGAAATTTACCAACGCCGCCTGACCCCGGCAGAGGGCGAGGCGCGCCTTGCCCAGATCCATGACGCCTATCACGCCTGCCTCGGGGACGAGCTGGCCGCCCTGCGCGAGACGCATGGCCATGCCGTGCTGATCGACTGCCACTCCATGCCCTCGGTCCAGCCGGGCCGCCGGGCACTGGCCGACATCGTCCTCGGCGACCGGTTCGGCGCCGCCTGCGACCCGCGCCTCATCTCCCGTGCCGAGCGGTCTTTCCGCGAGCTGGGCTTCAGCGTTGCCCGCAACACGCCCTATGCCGGGGGCTACACGACCCGGCGCTATGGCCGCCCGAAACGCGGTATCCATGCCCTTCAGATCGAGATCAATCGCGGCCTCTACATGGACGAGCAGGCCGTCGAACGCCTTGACCGGTTTGAGGACATTGCCGGCGCCATGGAGGTCGTGATCTCCAATTTGCTGGATACGGCGCTGATCCTTCCCAAGGTGTAATTTTTCACCTGCGCCGGTTTTTGCGAAAAACGCTCATGCACACCGGCATGGCTGCCCTGCAGACCGCCGGAAGTCCCTCCCCTGTCAGGAGAGTCACATGGGTCATGCGCACGCCGGATTGGCACAGAGGACGGCGGGAACAGGCCAAATGGCCCGGAAACCCGGTCCGAACGGGGACAAAATAATAGAAAAATCCAATAAAAACAGTAACCCGACCTTTGCGCCAAAAAAAAGGGCCGCGCTGTGAAGCGCGGCCGTGAAGTCAAAGGGAGGAAACGCCAGAGGCGTCTGCACCGGAGTGCAGGACCAGATTTATGCTGCGATGCACAATCGAGCAAGGGACAGGCTGACGCAGGTATGAAATTTCATAAAACTGCCTCGCTTTTGGGCAGCTTTGCCTCGCGGCACGCCGTTTGCGTAACAGTCTGGCGTGAAACCTGAAACGGGACGGCACCTGTCCCAAGCTGAGAATGCCCGGAGTAATACACATGGCTGATGAAACCGACCTGCATGTAGGCAAGCGCCTGCGCCGCCGCCGCCGTCTGTTGGGCATGACCCAGCAGGACCTCGCGACCCAGGTGGGCGTGCGGTTCCAGCAGATCCAGAAATATGAGTGCGGCGCCAACCGCATCACCGCCTCCCGCCTTTATGAGCTGGCCAAGGCGATGAACGTGTCGGTCCAGTACTTCTTCGACGGCATGCCTGCCGCCGGGGCCCCGGATGCCGCCAATGATGCCGAACGCCTCGAAAGCGACATTCTCAGCCAGAAGGAAACGCTGGAACTGGTGCGCGCCTATTACCGGCTCGACGAGCGTCCGCGCCGCCGCCTGCTGGAACTCGCCAAGGCCCTCGAAGGCGATACGGCTGGCCACGGCGCCGCCTGAGAAGGCTTAACTTTTCCATGCTTGACCAGCCGGGCCGCTTGAGGCCTAGCTGGCCGCATGGTCCCCGATTTCAATCTCGACGACGATCTCGCTTTGGCGAATCGCCTTGCCGATGCGGCCTGGTCAGCGATCCGGCCGCATTTTCGTGCGTTGAGCAGCGTCGACAACAAGGCCGCCGCCGGCGGCAGCTATGATCCCGTCACCGAAGCCGACCGCGCCGCCGAACGGGCGATGCGCGAAATCATCACGGCCGAACGCCCGCATCAGGGCATTACCGGGGAAGAATATGGCGAGACACCTTCCGCCTCCGGCTGGCGCTGGATGCTGGACCCGGTGGACGGCACACGCGCCTTCGTCGCCGGCCTGCCGGTCTGGACGACGCTGATTTCCCTTGTCGACCCGCTCGGCTTCCCGGTGATCGGCGTGATCGACCAGCCGGTGCTCGGCGAGCGCTATATCGGCTGGCCCGGCAGCACCGTGCTGCAGACCCCGTCCGGCCGCACGCCTCTCAAAGTGTCTGAGATCCCCTCGCTCGGCGAAGCGGTGATCAGCACGACCGACCCGTTCATCCTGACCCATCCGGAACAGGAAGCATGGACCAGCCTGCGCGAGGCCACACGCCTCGCCCGCTATGGCCTCGACGCCTATGCCTATGCCCGCCTTGCCGGGGGCACTGTGCACCTTGTGGCAGAGACCGGCCTGCAGCCCTGGGACGTCGCCGCCCTCATCCCGGTCGTGCTCGGCGCGGGCGGCCATGTGACGGACTGGACCGGCGCCCCGGCCAGCCTCGGCGGCCAGATCCTCTGCACCGCCAGCGACGCCGTCATGGAACAGGCCCTCGCCCTCCTCGCCCCCGCCGCAGAGTAAGCCACCCGCGCAAGTCCGCCCTGGTCGGTTATAGTCCGGTATAGTCATGACTAGTCATGCATAGTCATGGCGTAGCCGTCTGTGGTCCTGCGCCAGTCATGCCTGACATACCCCACACGCGTCACGCCCGATGGCTGCAAGCCATCTGGGCGCCCATCTCTGAACGTTCCCTCGGGAACGTCATGCGCGTGACGCACTTGCCGTGATGTTCAGAG
>JACXUV010000046.1 GCA_014763715.1 Rhodobacterales bacterium
ACATGGAGGCCTTCCTGCAGCGCACGCTGGCCCTTGCGATTGCAGATCATGAGGCCGCGCGGCGCCATGCTGGCCCGGTCTTCTTCGACCGGGGCGTGGTGGATGCGCTCGTCGCCCTACAGCATGTGACGGGCAGGATGCCGGACGGGCTGGCAGCGCGTTACCGCTATGCCCCCACTGTGTTCCTCACCCCGCCCTGGCCCGAAATCTACAAAACAGATCCCGGCCGCCAGCACGGGCTGGACGAAGCCGTCGCAGAATATGACCGCCTGCAGGCAGCCTTTCCTGCGCTTGGTTATCACACATGCTTGCTGCCCAAGGCGCCGGTGGCCGAGCGGCTGGATGTCGTGCTCGGCAGATCATTCCATGGTTAACGGAGTGGCTCAGGCCTGAGGCCTGTCCTGCCGGGACAGCAACAGGACCGGGGGGCGCCGAGACGGCCCCTTGCCGCGAAAAGGCCAGGAATTACAGTATTCTGGCATGCGGCATGCACAATAACCGGCAGAAATGCACTGGACCCGGTCAAAGGAGACGGAATCCATCATGCTGAAAAATATTCTCGTGAGCGCGCTGCTGCTGGCTGTGCCGGCCTGCGCCAACAAGGACACTGTCCCTCAGGGCCCGCTTCCGGACCTGCCAGGGAAAGTGCTGATCGTCGGCGATTCCATCTCCCTCGGCCTCGGCGCCATGGGGCCGGACAAGACATGCCCGCTGACGCCGGAATACAACTCGCAGCGCAATGCCTTCGGCGCTCAGGTCGCGGACGCACTCGGCACGGACTATGTGGTCTTCGCCTGGCCGGGCATCGGCCTCGTCCACAATTACGGCGAGGACCAGACCGGCACCATGTCCATTCGCCTGAGACAGCTGGACGAGAAGCAGCGCCTTGCCTCCACCGGCCCGGTGCAGCTGGTCCTGGTGAACCTCGGCACGCACGACTACTTCCACAATGACCCGACCGAGACGTTCGAGCCGGCCATGGAAGACCTTCTGTCCATGCTGAGCGGGGAATATCCCGATGCGATCATCTATGCCCTGACCGGCCCGATGCTGGGCGGAACCGACAGGATCCTCCACGAGCATGCCGTGCAGACGGCCGTCGATGCCGTGAATGCGCAAAAGGGTACAGCGATCCGTTTCCTCGCCCTGACCAGCGGTGACAAAGCCGTGGCTTATGGCTGCCAGTGGCACCCTTCCGTGCCCGCACATGAGCATATGGCCGGGATGATTCTGGACGACCTGCGCGCCCACAATCAGTAGGCAAGTTGCCCGTCCTTTCACCCTGAGACTTACATACCGCGCCCCTCTCCTTAGGGACGGGAGGCGCGGTCTCGTCACCTGCCCGGACAAGAGGCGGGCAGACCGGTGTTCCGCACGCCCGCAAGCCGCGCTTGCCCCTCCGGTAAAGCAGGCGACACGCCAAACGCGATTGACACACGACGCGACAATACTTTAGTCGCAACTACAGGATGAGGGATCCGGAGACGGGATCCTCGCCAGAATAGTCAAAAGAGGCAGGCGCTTTCATGGCCCGCACACCCGGAGCCCGGAACTACAACTTCGACGCGAAGCGCGCTGCCCTGCTCGAAAGCGTAATCGACTTTTCCCTGTCCGGAGAGATCCGGCGCCCCTCCCTGCGTCAGCTGGCCCTGGCCGCTGACACGTCAGAGCCGACGCTGCGCCACTATTTTACGGACCGGAAAGGCCTGGTGATTGCCATGATGGAAGAATTGGGCGAACGCGCCCAACCCATCTGGCGGCAGCTGGAACAGCCGCACGACAGTATCGAGGAAGCGGTCAATGCCTGCTTCCAGCACGCCCTGACGCGGATGGGTGACGACATTTTCGTCCGGATGCATGCTTTCGGCATGGTCGAGGGCATGGCCGAGCCGGATGTCGGCCAGGCCTATCTGGAACATGTGCTGGAGCCTTCGCTGGATTGCGTCTGCCGCAAGCTGGCAGGCACGCCCGGCTCTCCGGACAATGCGGAAGAGATCCGCACAGCGGCCATTGCGATCTTCTCCCCGGTCATCATGATGAGCCTGCACCAGCACCTGCTTGGCGGGCGCAGCGTTGCCCCGCTGGACGATCAGTCGACGGTCCAGCATCTCAGCAACTGGCTGAGCGGCGTCTTTACCGGGACGGCCTAGGCCGCAAGCGCAGCGCGCAGGGCGGCAATCTCTTCCGCCGGCGTGCACCACGAACAGACGAGCCGCCAGCATCCGCCCGGCCAGGGATGGAACACCGCGCCCGCCGCATGCAGGCGTCTGGCAACATCTGCCGGAAGGATCGGAAACACCTCGTTTCCGTCAACCGGATAGGCAAGCTCGAAACCGGCCTCAGTGAACACATCCGCCAGTTCCGCCGCGCGGGCATTCGCCTGCCCGGCCAGCTTCAGCCACAGCCCGTCTTCCAGCATGGCGTGGGCCTGCGCCGCAAGGAACCGCATCTTGGGCGGCATGTGGCCAGCGCGCTTGGCACGCGCTTTCAATTCTTCGAACTTTGCCCGCGCCGGGCCGAACAGGACGATCACTTCGCATCCGAGGGCGCCGGTCTTGGAAAGACCGAAGCTCAGCACGTCGACGCCCGCCTTCCAGGTCATCTCCGCCGCGCTGCTATGGCTGCCTGCCAGCAGGTTCCCGAGCCGCGAGCCGTCCATGTGCACGGCGAGCCCCTTCTCCTTCGCCATGCCGGCATAAAGCGCGACCTCTGCCGCACGATAGGCCGTGCCGCACTCGGTCAGGTTCGTGAGGGACAGAACGTCCGCAGGCGTCTGGTGGGTGAACGCACGGTTGATCCCGGCAAGCGCGCCTTCCAGCGCCTCACGGTCGATGCGCGCCCCGAAGCCTTTCAGCAACTGAAGCTTGCCGCCGCCCATGAAGAATTCCGGGGCGCCCCGCTCATCATTCTGGATGTGCGCCTCTTCGTGGCAAAGGACGGCGCCCATCGGCGAGCAGAAACAGGCAAGCGCCAGCGCGTTCGATGCCGTGCCGGAAACGGTGATCCAGTAGTCGAAGTCTTCTGTCTCGAAGACTGTGGCGAGCTTCCCGCGCAGGGACGCCATCATCTCGTCGCCGCCATAGCTGGCCGCCATGCCGCTATTGGCCGCCATGACCGCCTCAACCACTTTCGGATGGGCGGGGGCGGCAGTGTCGGAAGCGAAGTTCATATTTGTATGTCCGGTGTCTGCCACAACAGATGCTGGCCGCCATCGCTGGCGATCATCTGGCCGGTTACGCTGGTTGCGGCGATGAGATAGCGCATGGCGCGCACGATTTCTTCCGGCGACGAGCCCTGCCCTGTCAGTGTTGCGGCCTTCTCGGCGGCGAACTCTTCCGGTGTCTGATGAACGCTGGCCAGCGTCGGGCCGGGGCCGATCGCGTTGACGCGAATGTCCGGCGCCAGCGCCTGGGCCAGCGTCTGCGTCGCCTGCCACAGCGCCGCCTTGGACAGCGTATAGGTAAAGAAGATGGGGTTCAGCTTCCAGACGCGCTGGTCGATGATGTTGATGACGAGCCCCTTCTGCCCATCCGGCAGCGCATCGGCGAGCTGCTGGGCCAGATGGACCGGCGCTCGCAAATTCGGCTCCATATGCGCGTCCCAGTCATCCCGGGAATGCGTCAGGGCCGTGTCGTCATGGAAGGCTGACGCGGAGTTGATCAGCAAGCTCACCGGGCCGCCGAACTGTTCGGCCACCCGGTCGACAAGACCATCGCGGGCACCTTCGTTTGCCAGATCGGCCTGAACGGGCTCTGCCCTGCCACCGGCCTTGCGGATCAGGGCACACGTCTCTTCCGCGCCCTCGCGGGAGGTGTGGTAGTGAACGGCGACCTGCCAGCCATCCTCGCCCAGCGCCAATGCCATGGCGCGGCCAAGGCGGGCCCCGGCGCCGGTGACGAGTGCGATGCCGGGCGTCATGTCCCGGGCGGCCGGAACAGGCCGGTAATGTTGAGGCCGGTGATCAGGCCATAGACGTAGGCCGCATAGATGAGCAGAAGCAGCAGCCCGGTCAGGCGGCCGATGCGCGCCTTGGTCACGATCAGAAGGCCGACGACCAGCGTCGCGAGCGCCAGCGCCCAGTGGTCATATTGCTGGAAGGTCGGCGCCATGTTGATCGGCCCGAACAGGGAAATGATGCCGCCCGCGCCCAGGATGTTGAACACGTTCGAGCCGAGCACATTGCCGATCAGCACTTCGCCCTGCTTCTTCACGGCGGCGGCCAGACCGGCACCAATCTCGGGCAGCGACGTGCCGACCGCCAGAAGGGTCAGCCCGATATATTCCTCCGGCACATTGAAGAACGTTGCAATGCCGACACCGCCGTCGATTACAAGGTCAGCGCCGAGGATCAGGCCCAGAATGCCCAGCGGCACATAGACCAGCGCCAGCCAGAGCGGCAGATGCGGGTCTTCTTCCTCCGTCACACCGGGGTCCTTGCCAGCCGCGACAGCGCGGCGCGCGGCGATGAAGGTCAGCCCCGAATAGGCAACCAGGATGGCCAGAAAACAGATGCCGACCAGCGGGGTCAGCGGCATGACGGCGGTGATGCCGATCCAGGCGACGGCGGCAATGACAACCGCCAGCAGGCCGCGCTTCTCCCCCACGCCACCGGCCATGACCGGCGCGATCAGGGCGGGCAGGCCCAGGACCAGGAAAACATTGGCAATGTTCGAGCCGACAATATTGCCGAGCGCGAGGCCCGAACGGTCCGACAGGGCCGCATCGAGCGAGACAATCATTTCAGGGGCAGATGTGCCGAAACCGACAATGAAAATGCCGGCGAAAAGCGGTGAGACACCCATGCGCGCTGCAAGGGACACAGCCCCGCCGACCAGCGCATTCCCCGCCAGTGCCATGATCACGAGGCCCCCGACAAGGGCGGCGATCAGAGAAAGCTCCGGCATAGGCAAGACGGGCGTTTAGTCCAGCCGCTTGAATTCAATAAGGTTCAGGACGCCGAAAACGACGACGATAGCGGCAATGGCAAGCAGGGACGGATGGATCATATCGCTTTCTCGCTTGTGAATTATCTGTCACGCGGATGTTTCGTTGGCGTGTGCATAGCGCGGTGCGCCGCGCATGGCGAGCCCAATTCGGCATGGTTTTCATCCGATTTTTCACCAAAATCCCGGATTTTTCACCCAAGTGTGGGAAAAATATTGCATTCACCCGATCTTGAGACGAACCCGCTAGGCAAGACATATGGCCCGCATCCGCACCCGCATCTTCCAGTCCTGGTTCCGCCTGTCACGCCCCATGACCCTGGGCGTGCGCGCCGTTATGGAGAATGAGGCAGGGGAAGTCTTCCTGATCCGGCATACCTACACGCCCGGCTGGTACCTGCCCGGCGGCGGCGTCGAGAAGGCCGAAACCAGCCTGTACTCATTGGAGCGGGAACTGCTGGAGGAAGGCGGCTTCACCCTGACGTCCCCGCCGGACCTTGTGGGCATCTATTCCAACCATTTCGTGTTTCCGAATGACCATGTCGTGCTTTACCGGGCCTATCCCGGCACCTGGACGCAGGGCGAGGCGACATCGCGCGGGGAAATCGCGGAGGCCGCCTGGGTCAATCCGCTGGCCCCGCCGGAAGGTACGACGGCCGCCACGCGCGCACGGCTGCAAGAGCTGTTCGCCAATGCCCCCGGTTCCCCCTACTGGGCCCCAGCCCCCTAAGCCGGTTCCCCGGCCAGGTGATTGACGATCGCGGCCAAATCCTCACGGACAAGGTCCAGACGTCCTGCCGGCAGGATCCCCGACAGTTCCGCATCGAGGTTTTCGCTGAGGCGCTCCAGCGTGGCATAGGCCGCCCGCCCCCGTGCCGTCAGCCGCACCAGCCGGGCGCGGCCATCTGCCGGATCGGGCACTGTCTCCAGAAACCCGTCCGCTTCCAGCCCCTCCACCAGATAGGCGATGGACTGCTTGGTAATCCCGGCCCGCAGGGCGAGATCCGATGCCCGCGTCCCGAGCGGGTCGATATGGCGGAACACGGCGGAATGGGCCGGTCGAATCTCAGGAAACCCCTCCCCCGCGAGGCCGCCGTAAACACGGGCCTGCCCGGCCTCATAGATCAGGCGGGCTATACGAATGAGGCGGAGCGGCTGACGCCCGCCGGAGCTTTTTGCTTCAGGAGCAGATTTTTTTGTCATGGGTCCTCCTTGACGATAGACAGACTATCTGTCAATTATAGACAGACAAACTGACTAATAAGGCTATACCAATGCAGTCCGCCGTTTCAGACATCATCGCCCACAACCTCGCCATCGTGCAGAAGCACATGGAAGGGGAAGCCCAGGATCCGGCCAGCGTCATGGCGCTGTATACGGATGACGTTGTTCTGGAGTCGCCCCTTCGCGGCCTGCACCTGACCGACAAGGCCGCCATCGAGGCCAACTACCTCGCCATGTTCGGCGCCATGTCAGACATAGAAATCGTTCCGCTCGACCGGTTCGCCACAGAAACCCGCGTTGTGGATGACTGCATCGTCCGCTTCTCTCTCTCGGGTGAAGGCTTCTACCGCGCGCCCTTGCCAGTGGGGTCCCGTGTCGAGTTGCGCCTGGTGCATGTGTTTCAGATGCGGGATGGCCTGATCGCCCGCGAAACCGTGCACGAGGCCTGGAAGGCCCTCGCCTGACGGCGAAGGGTCAGGAGACGGGCCCGACCTGGTATTCCCCATGCACCACCCGCACCGCCGGGACGTGGCCCGTCTCTTCGAATTCCACCCAGGCCGGAGCGAGCGAGCGCCAGAAGGCCGCGTTCGGATCTCCGGCATGGCGCTGAAGGTTTGCCGCCGTCATCGGGAACGGGAAGATGTGAACCGGCACGGAGGTCTCCCCTGCATCCATGGCGGCCTGCATCAGGGTCCAGATTTCCTCGATCGCCTCATCGGTCATCGCGTAGCAGCCGATCGAGACACAATCGCCATGGACCATGAGGTAAGAGCCGGTGCGCCCGTGCGCCCGGTCATAGGCATTCGGATAGCCGAGATTGAAGGCGAGATGATAATCCGAAGACGCATTCATCTGGCCCGGCGCAATGGCATAGAAGCCTTCCGGGGCCTGCATGTCGCCTTCAGCCTGTTTCGGGCCGAGCTTGCCTGAATAGGCGCAGACCGGCCAGGTGCGGAACGGTTCGTACACCCCATCCTGATTGGCCACATAGGCCGTCAGCTCGGCAGGTTCCTTGGTAAGCCGAAGGTAAACTGGCGCGCCGAGAGACAGCCCCTGCTCTGCCAGCGCCTCGCTGAGTACCGGCGCCTTCGCCTCGACAGCAGCGCGGGAGCGCGGCGTCTCGCGCACCGAATCCACACCGGCAGCCGCAAGCACAGCCGGCAGGCACAGGAACGCCATCGCCGCGCCGAACACGGCCACCAGCTTCCAGGCATCGAAGGGGCGTTTACGTTTCATAAGCCCAGTGGTCTGCCCCGAATGAGGCAGCACAGGGGCACATCTCGTGGCAGTTTCGTGGAAATGGCACCGGATTTCCGCTGGCAGCATTAAACCTGCTTTAAGAACCCGGTGACAGGCTTCTCCCATGGCGGGGGAGTGACCTAATTCTCGTCATGAAAAGACAGTCGGCGCAGCGGGTTTCCCCTTGTCCTGCGCGCAGGCACAGCACACGGAACGCCGGCCCTTCTTCCCCATGGGTCGGCGTTTTCCCGTTCAGGCTTTGCCGCTACGGGCAGCCGCCACCATGTAGCGCCAGCCGGTGAGCAGCGAGAGCGCGGCCGCAACCCACAACAGACCAACCAGTCCCACCGCAGCAAGCTCTGCCAGATTGTTCGTCGCGGTCCCTTGCGTCACCGTCTCCTGCGGAATGGCCGCCAGCGGCAGCATCAGGCCGATGATGGCCGCCATTTCACAGGCGGTTTTCCATTTGGCGAGGTTCGACGGGTCAACCACCGCCTTCCCGGCCGGCGTGGTGCGCAGCCAGGTCATGAAGGCATCGCGCGAAATGATCGCGGCTGCCGGGATATAGATCAGCCATGTATGGAAAATGAGCGCGAGACCAAGCAGCGCGAAGCCGACGAGAAACTTGTCCGCAATCGGATCGAGCCAGACACCGAAACGCGACTGGGCGTTCAGCTTCCGCGCCAGCCAGCCGTCCAGGAAATCCGTCAGCGCGCCGGAGAGGAAAGCCAGCAGGGCAAACTGGTACCAGAGCTGCTGGACCGCGATCCGGTTCGCCTGATCCCCCGCCGCGACATCCTGCGCCGCGCCAAGATCAATCAGGTCCTGCACACGCAGCGCCTGCACGATGCCGCCAAGGCACAGCAGTGCGAACACACAGCGCGCAATCGTCAGCGCATTGGGGAGCCATTTGAAGTTCATAAGCGCGGGTTTGCCAGCGCAGACAGCCCGGCGCAATGGGGCAGACCACCCCTTCCCCTTCGGCCGCTGGTTTCATCAGCAGGTCCCGCAGCAGGCTACGTTGCTTTTTGTTCATGTTGCGGGCTTTATAGACTTAGGCGAGTCAGGCCCCAGCCTGTCTTGCCTGTTACAGCCGTGCGCGTTTGGGGACACGGCACTTTTCTGACAAACATGGAGAAAGCTGTATGAAATCGATCCTTCGATTGGTGTCAGCAGCCGCCGCGGCATTGCTCATGTCGCAGGTGGCAAACACGGCACAGGCCAAGGGCCTGAACGACTACGAGTACCAGTTCGTGAAATTCATCTGGGACCTCGAATTCGAGAAAGCGAACTTCTACGTCACCCAGGGCCTCGTCGACCCGCACAATCTCTCTTCCGGCAAGGAGCTGCCCTACTATTTCTTCGGCCCGGGCACGCTCACCAGTTCCCGCTGCCGGGCGCCTTCCGCCGTTGAACCCAGCATGGGCCATTGCATGCCGCATCAGGACATCACGCATTTTCTGATTTCCGGTGGGTTTGACCTCAACAAGCCGGTCAGCGGCAAGGCCCGCCCCCTCAAATATGTGTGCTGGGGCAATGCGCTGGGCGTCAACAACACCAGGATCCTTGTGACCGAGGAGCATGTCGAGGCGGAATTCTACGACGACGTGGGCTTCACGCCGCTGCAATATTGCGCCTGGCGCGGCACCCGCGGGGAAATGGGATCGGAGGAATCGAACAACTACATGCTGGTCCTTGCGACGCTCATCTCCGGCGGCGCGGACATCAACAGCCGGCTGAAGATCGAACAGCCGATCGCGCCCTATTCCGACACGCCGATCAATCCGGGCGCAACGCCGGTCATGCTGTCGCTCCTCGGCTGGTATAAGGTAAATCCGGACTATCAGGCTCAGGATATCTTTTTCGTGCTGGGCGCCGACCCGAAGGCTGAGGATGACATGGGCGCCGGGATCGTAAACTACCTCATCTACCCCGATCGGGACTACATGTACGAGCCGGTTCTGAAGATGCTGAAGCAACTGCACGACCGCGGTGTGGACATCATGCATCCGCGCCCGAAGGACGGAAAAACCTTCGTCGATCTCGCCATGCAACAAGGCGATGTCGAGTTCGCCATGCAGATCATGGCCATCGCGAAGGGCCAGTAAAACCTGGCTGCGAAACCGAAGCGCCCCCGTCTCCTTTCCGGAGGCGGGGGCTTTTCTTCAGTTCGCTGCGCCGGTAACCTTTTCGATGGGCACCGTGTAGTGGCGCCCGCAGAACTGGCAGTCGATGGACAGCGTGCCGTCATCTTCCACCAGGTCCCGGAGGCTCTCGTCCGGCATGTTCTGCAGCGTCGCGATGAGGCGCTCCTCATTGCAGGTACAACGGTCGTCCAGCTGGACTGGCGGCTCCATGCGTACGCCCTGCTCGTGGAACAGGCGGTAGAGCAGCTGGTCCATCGGCAGATCCGGGTCGACGAGTTCCTGGTCCGTGATCGTGGCAAACAGGGCCTGCGCCTCGTTCCACGCTTCCTCGGTATCGCCGCGCGTTTCGTCCGCCGCGATGCGCTGCACCATCATGCCGCCGGAAACCCACTGGCCCGGCTCGCCCTTGCGCTCGAACTCTGCCACCGACAGGCGGATACGGGTCGGCACCTGTTCGGACTGGGCGAAGTAATCCTCCGCGCATTCGGCCAGCGTGCCCTTCACCAGCGGGACAATGCCCTGATAGGGCTGGATCGCCGGATTGTCCTGGATGATGATCAGGCCCAGCCGCCCGGCTGCCCCGAACAGCTGGGGCATGTGGGGCGCAGCACCCTTGTTCAGCTTGTCGAGATGCGCCCATGCCTCCGCATCGAAGCGGGCATAGCCGCGCACGCCGCCATCGCTGCGGTATTCGCCGACCAGCATCTTCACCGGGCCATCGCCTTCCGCCTGAACCAGCAGGCGCCCGTCGAACTTCAGCGACGAGCCGACCAGCGCGGCCAGCGTGACAGCCTCTCCCAGAATGCGGGCAAGGCTCACCGGGTAATCGTGACGGTGCAGGATGGGCGAGATGCTGCCTGCGCCCATGCGAACGGCGCGGCCGCGAACGGGCCGTTGTTCGATCTGGAAATTGGCAACAAAGTCGCTGAGGGGGTGGGTCGTGTCAGCCATGACGGGCTCCTTGTGACGCCCCCATGTGGCAGCGCCTCTTGCCTGTATCAAGGCCGCTGCCTGTGATCGCCCCCGGAAGGGGCTATCCGCGACCGGCACAAACAGCTTTTGATTGACTCATCCCGGCCAGCTTCGTCTTATTGGGTTATGGGGGTTGATCTGAAAATCGCGGGCCTGACGGCAGATGCTCTTGAACTTGATGTTCCGGAGGAGCTTCGCCCGTCCACCCTGCGCGAGCTGGGCATCCGGCCCGAACTCGACAGCCGCATCGACGCGATGCCGCCCCTGAAGGGGTGGGGTCTGCGCCAGACGGCCATCGCCCTCTTGCGTCTCTACCGCGGGGTGCGGCCAGATACGGTCGGGAACCGCTGCGTCTATGAGCCAAGCTGTTCGCGCTACAGCGAGCTGGCGTTCCGCACGAAACCCTTCCCCACAGCCCTCCGCCTTACCTTCCGCCGCCTGCACCGGTGCAAACCCGGCCATGGCGGCACCGACATGACAGAATTGGAGCTACCAGAATGAAATACCGCGTGCAGTCCATCGGCAAAGTCTTCTCGGACAAGGCGATCAAGGATCTCGAAGACAAGCTGAACCGCGCCCACGAAAAGGGCTATCGGTTTCACAGCGTGATGGAAGTCGTTCAGCCGGGCTGCGCATTCTTCGGCACGCCTGCGATCACCTATCTCGCCGTGTTCGAGCAGGTCGATCCAGGTGCACCGCCGCTGAACTGAGCGAGACCCGGATCAGGCCGAACAGCTGCCGCCGCCCAGCACGCAGAAGCTGGCACACCAGGGATGGTTGAGCTTCACCGGCTCTGCCGTCGCTTCGGCCAGCGTGTGGCCAAGCTCGAACGCCGGATCGTCCACCAGCAGCGTGCAGGCGGTGACGCTCGCCCGGCCCGCGCCCTTGCGGCGGATCACCATGCGCTGGTTCGCGCACATGATGCTGTCGGGAGACTTGTTCAGGATGCCCCAGCAGGCCGTGGTGATTTCCGGCGGATCATCCCGTGCGATCATTTCCGGGAAGAGGACCAGCTGCTTCGGGTCTGCCGGATCGAGCTGCAGGCCCAGGGAGGCGGCCAGCGCCCCGTACGCCTGACGGGCTGCGGCTTCGTCCTCGTGCAGGGACTGGCGCCCGGCCAGCGCAACGGGAAACCCCTCCTCCGCCAGCCAGCAGAGGCCCGCGCAGGCTTCCGCAAAAGCACCTTCGCCGCGCTCGGCATCATGCAGGGCCGGGTCATGGCTGTCGAGCGACACACGAAGCGTCAGCTTCTCCGCCAGCCCCTCATCACGCAGGCGGCGCAGGCCATCCTGCAGGCGCGGGCGCATCATCGGACGCATGGCATTGGTGAGGAACAGGAGGCTGTGCCCGCGCTGGAGGATGGCCTCCATGATGGGCAGGATCTCCGGGCACATGAAGGGCTCGCCGCCCGTGATGCCGATTTCGACCTCGCCCTCGATCTCGTCGAGATAGGGCGTGACGTCATCCAGCTTCAGATAGACCAGCCGGTCATTCTTCGGCGAGGAGAGGATGTAGCAATTGCGGCACTCGATATTGCAGAGCGTGCCCGTGTTGAACCACAGCGTTTTCAGCCCGGTCCAGGCAACGCTGGCGCGGGTCTCGCCCTTCGCCGTGATGTCCGGATGGACGAATTTCTCTGCTGGGAATTCTGTATCTGCCATGGGCGCACCCTAGCGGCCCGCGCGGGGCACGCCAGCGGGAAAATGCCGGTCTGACAAAGGTTTGATCAGTGCGTGTGCTGGCCGCTGGATTTCTGCGCCTGCTCGACCAGGTCACGCACGAGACCGCGCACATGCGCCGGACGCAGGCCTAGGCCCGCACCGATTTCAAGGATCGTGTCCTCTTCCTCACGCGAGAAGACACCATCGGCCGCCGCGATCCGGAATACGGCGTTCACGATCATCTCCTTGCCTTCATCGTTCAGCATGTTGCCGGCCCGCGTGGCGACCGAAAGCGCATCGTCCAGCGAGTTCTCAGCCGCGGCGATTTCCGCCTCGACCTCGGCGCGGGTGAAGTCACGCGCGCACATGAGGTTCACCACATGCTCGATCGCGTCCACTTCTTCGGGCTCGATCTTTCCATCGGCCCAGGCCATGCGTACCAGGATGGCGAGCGCTGTCGTCTCGAACTCGGCCCGGATCGCATCGGAAGTCGCCCCGGTCGACGCGTTCAGGACGCCTTCGACAAATGTGCCCTTGCACGCCTTGCATTCGACATAGGCCGGGAACGTCTCAAGCGGGATGATGGGGATGAAATAGAGATGGAACCATTTGCGCGCGCGGCGCTTTTCAAAGTTCGCGGTTTGCTGGCATTGCGGGCAATCAAACGTGCCCTGGTCCAGCAGTTTACGTGTCGCTTTGGTTCCGAAAATGATCATCCGTAGTCCCCTGCTCTGGCATAGCGGGAACGTCTCAGCCATCGTGGCAGCTGACAAGTCTTAATCCCTGATTGCCGGGATTATTTTTCCAGGCACCAGCGAAGGACTGCCTTTTGGGCGTGCAGGCGGTTTTCTGCCTCGTCGAAGACAAGGCTTTGCGGGCCGTCGATGACTTCGGCGTCGACTTCCTCACCCCGGTGCGCCGGAAGGCAGTGCAGGAAGTAAGCGCCCTTGCTGGCCATTTCCATCAGCTCTTCAGTGACGGCATACGGCTCCAGGATTTCGAGGCGGCGCTCGGCATCCTTGTCGCCCATGGAAACGAACGTATCGGCGATGACAACATCGGCGCCGGCCACGGCTTCCTCGGCCGTCTCATAGAGGTCGATCTTGCCTTGCAGCTCGCGGGCGATATCGAGATCCTCATCGTCCGGAGCAAAGCGGGCGGGCGTGCCGACAGCCAGCGAGAAGCCGAACTTCGCGGCAGCGTGAATGAAGCTTGCGCAGACATTGTTGCCATCACCCACCCAGGCAAGGCGCGCACCGCGAAGCTCCACGCCCTTCTCTTCCAGCGTCTGCAGGTCCGCCATGATCTGGCAGGGATGCGAGCGGTCGGTCAGGCCGTTGATGACGGGAACGGAGGAAAACTCCGCAAAGGCCTCGACGTCGGAATGGTCATTGGCGCGGATCATCACCGCATCGACATAACGGGAGAGAACACGGGCCGTGTCCTCGATCGTTTCACCACGGCCCAGCTGCATGTCGCTGGACGTCGCCGTGATCGAGGAACCGCCAAGCTGGCGCATGGCCATGTCGAAGGAAAAGCGCGTGCGGGTGGACGATTTCTCGAAAATCATCGCCAGCGTGTGGCCTTCCAGCGGCGCGCCGGTATCGACACGGCCCTTCGGCCAGCCAGCGCGCGCTTTCTTCATGGCATGGGCCATGTCGAGAATTTCGCGCAGCTCGACATGATCGAGATGCCAGAGATCGATAAAGTGACGGCCTGCCATGAAAAGTCTCCCCGCAATACGCGCCGGAAAAAAGGAAGCGCGGGCCATAGCGCATTATGGCCCGCACCACCAGTGTCTGTTGGGATTTGTTGGTCTCGCCGCCTTGTTGCCCGTCAGGCGATCAGTCAGGCGCCCCGTCAGGCGCGCTTCAGCACACGCACAATCAGAAGCAGGATCACGGCGCCAATCGTGGCATGTATGATTGCACCGACAATCCCTGCTCCCAGGCTGACATTCAGGACCGGCAGCAGGAAGCCCGCGACGAAAGCCCCCACAATCCCAACTATGATATTGCCGACGAGGCCGAAGCCGCCGCCTTTGACGATCAGCCCGGCCAACCAGCCAGCGACACCGCCAACCAGCAGAAAAACAATAAGACTTTCAAGGGTCATGTGACGCCTCCTCCTCTTTGACTGGCCCTGCTCCAGCACAGATCAGGGGCCCGTCCGCTTCAGATAGAACCCTCAGGCCGGGAATTTGTTCCCGGAGGCAAGCCGCGAGCAGGCTGCACCGCCTCATGCAGGGTCACCTGAGACACTTTTGAGAATGACTTGCAAAATACGGTTGGTTGTGGCATGCACAGACTTGCAAATGCTTCTTAATTGCAAGGAGAGTGCTCATGTGCCTGCCCATCGACGATTCTGCCATGCTCTGCTGGCTGGAAAGCCAGTCACGCATCCTGGAAGCCTGGCAGGACGAACTGGCCAGCCGGCCGGATAGCGATCCCCTCCAGGTCGAGCGGCTGGCCCGCCATCATGCCTGGCTGAATGAGGAACTCAGCCGCCTGTCCCCCCTGCGACAGGCTGCCTGAGCTTTCCCCCGCCGCAGCGTGGGCGGAGCCTCGTTTCCTCCCATAGACGCCTTCTGCCTGCGCTGCGGCACCCCTTCATGTCTCCACTGGCGAAGCCCCCCGCTTTGCCCTATGTGACGGGTCAGATCATACCCCTTCAGACCCACGGAGACACAGCCCTCATGGATCGCGTTCTCATTATCGGTGCCGGCGCTGCCGGTTCGGTCGTCGCCCAGAAATGCGCGATGGACCGCGACACGTTCAAGCACATCACCCTCGCCTCGCGCCGCATCGAGAGCTGCGAGAAAGTGGCGAAGCTCTGCAAGACACCGATCGAGATCGCCCAGGTGGATGCCGACAATGTGGCTGAAGTCGTCGCCCTCATCGAAAAGGTGAAGCCGGACCTGCTGATCAACATGGCCCTGCCCTATCAGGACCTGCCGATCATGGATGCCTGCCTCGAAACGGGCTGCAACTATATGGACACCGCGAACTATGAGCCGCGCGAAGTCGCCAAGTTCGAATACTCCTGGCAGTGGGCCTATCATGAGCGCTTCAAGGAGAAGGGCATCACAGCCATTCTCGGCTGCGGCTTCGACCCCGGCGTGACGAACGTCTACTGCGCCTATGCGCAGGAACACCTGTTCGACGAGATCGAATATATCGACATCGTGGACTGCAATGCCGGCGACCACGGCAAGACCTTCGCCACGAACTTCAACCCGGAGATCAACCTGCGCGAAGTCACGCAGGACGGCAAATACTGGAAGAATGGCGAGTGGATCGAGATCCCGGCCCTCTCCATCAATTGCGACATCGACTATCCCGAAGTCGGTCCGAAGGATTCCTACCTCATCTATCACGAGGAAGAGGAAAGCCTGGTCAAGCACATCAAGGGCCTGAAGCAGATCCGCTTCTGGATGACGTTCGGCGCCGAATATATCAAGCACCTTCAGGTGTTCAAATCCATCGGCCTGATCGGTCTGGAGCCGATCAAGCACAAGGGCATGGACATCATCCCGATGGAGTTCCTGAAGGACCTCCTGCCCGTGCCGTCGTCCCTCGCTGAAGGCTATACCGGCAAGACCTCGATCGGAGTGATCTTCCGTGGCAAGAAGGATGGCAAGCCGCTGACCAAGATGATCTACAATGTCTGCGACCATGCCGAGACGAACAAGGAAGTCTCCGCGCAGGCCGTTTCCTACACGACGGGCGTGCCGCCGGTTTCCGGCGCGGCGATGTTCTTCCGTGGTGAGTGGGCCGGCAAGGGCGTGTTCAACGTGGAACAGTTCCCGGCCAAACCCTTCCTCGAAGACGTTGCCACCCGCGGCCTGCCCTGGCACGTCATCGATGTGAACCCCGGCGACCAGGACGAACTCTTCGCGGTGGAAACCTGACGGCATGCGCCGCGCTGCCGTCTCGCTTCTCGCCGCACTGGCCTTCGCTGCGTGCGGCGAGGAAGCCGCTGCGCCGCAAGGGCCGCTCGTCTTCGAGAAGGCGGTCGACTATGCCGCCTTCCAGCCCATCGAGGGCTGCACCGGCGAGCGGGCAAAGCCGACCTATTTCAAATGCCTCGACCCGCGGCAGCTCTATGATGCTGCCTTCAGCCGGGCACAGGAAGAAGGCCGTCCCCTGATGATCGTCTGGGGCTTTGACGAATGCCCGTCCTGCATGGCGCTGGAGAAGACGGAACTTTCCGGCAAGAAGGCATGGACGGTGGACCGCTTCCTGAAA
Organism: Rhodobacterales bacterium; assembly: GCA_014763715.1. GTDB lineage: Bacteria > Pseudomonadota > Alphaproteobacteria > Caulobacterales > Hyphomonadaceae > Hyphomonas. The sequence goes on from JACXUV010000046.1 coordinate 16,434, forward strand.
GATGCGCTGACGCCTGCTCAGCGCGAAGCCGCCCTCGCCAGCCAGGACGATTACAGGATCCTGAACCTGAAAATCGACGTCCGCCGCCCGAGCGGCAATGCCCTTGCCGAAGAGCTGGGCGTCACTGCCATCGCCCGCGAGCGAGGCTTCGACCGCATCAGGACGCCGTTCATCACGCTGACCAATACGGAAACCGGCGTTCTGGTTTCACAGGCAGAGCGCGAAGCGGGTGCCCGCCCCTGCAATCGCGCCGATGAATTCGTCCTCAATCTCGTCGAGGCCGGTTTCCTGCCGGACGATCCCTCACGCGAACGCCGAAAGTGTTAAATGGGACAGGCCATGACATTGCCCGCCAACATTCCTACCCCAGTTTTCGTACTCGACATTGCCCGCCTCCGGAAGAATCTGGAGACGGCGAAGCGTGTACGGGAAGAAGCCGACTGCAAGATCCTTCTGGCCACCAAGGCTTTCGCGATGCCCGCGGCTTTCCCGGTGATGAAGGATTATCTCGACGGCACCACGGCCAGCGGCGAACATGAAGCCATCATGGGGCAGGAAAGCTTCGGCAAGGAAGTGCATGTCTACTCCCCGGCCTACACGGAAGACACTGTCCGCCGCCTGACGAAGATTGCGCAGCACATCTATTTCAATTCCGCGGCCCAGCTTGCCCGGTTCGGCGACATCGCCCGCGATGCCGGCTGCCATGTCGGCCTGCGCGTGAACCCCGGCTATTCCAATGCAACGCTGGGCGGGGACCTCTACAACCCGACCGCGCCGATGAGCCGGTTTGGCGAAGTGCCGGCGAAGCTGGACGAGATCGACTGGTCCGGCGTGGACATTTTCCATGTCCACGCCCTTTGCGAGAGCCTGCACGAAGGCTCCGTCGGGCTGATCCACCACGTCGCCGAGAATTTCGGGCAATATATCGAGCAGGTCTCCGCCGTGAATTTCGGCGGCGGCCACTTCCTGAACAAACCCGGCTATGATGTCAGCGCGCTGATTGAGGCGATCAGGGCTTTCAAGGCCCGCTTCGGCGTGGACGTAATCCTCGAGCCCGGTGGCGGCCTCGTCGTCAACACAGGGGAGCTTCACGCCTCCGTTCTGGACCTACACTGGAACGAGATGGACCTTGCCATTCTCGATGCCTCGGCTTCCACCCATATGCCGGACGTTCTGGAAGTGCCTTACCGCCCGGATGTGGTCGATGCGAGCCAGCCCGGCGAAAAAGCGTATACTTACCGTTTCGGCGGCAACACCTGCATGACGGGCGATGTGATCGGCGATTATTCCTTTCACAAACCACTGAAACCTGGAGACCAGGTGATCTTCACCGACCAGATGCACTACAGCTTCGTCAAGACGAACACGTTCAACGGCACGCCGCTGGCCAACCTCGCCATCCGCTGGGAAGACGGCCGTGTGGAGCAGATTTCCCATTTCGGCTATGAAGAATTCCGCAGGCGTCTTGGCAGATAGATTTCCCTGAAATTTTCCAGATTTCCTTCACCGGAACTTGCCCGCCTTGTGCGAGACTTCCGGGTTCGGAGGAAACGATAATGAAGGGCCGTCTGGCGCTCGCCTCTCTCGTGCTTTGCCTTCTGGTGATCTGCCTGCTGGCGCCGCCCGCATCCGCGCATGGTGGCGGCGTCAATGCGGAAGGCTGCCACACTAATCGCAAGACTGGCGACTATCACTGCCATCGCTCCGGCTCTTCCGCACAGACGCCCGCCCGGCCGCAATCTCTGACATCGACGCCTAGGCCATCACCGATTCAGCCGCAGGCGGGCCAGAGCGGCTGGTCTTATCGCAACTGCACCGAAGCCCGAGCCGCCGGTGCAGCGCCAGTGCGGCGCGGCCAGCCGGGTTACGGCCCCCATCTGGACCGGGACAATGATGGCATCGGCTGCGAATAGGCCGGTGTTCAGCTGCCGGAAGTTGTAACGGAAAATTCCCGTTCGTTCCCAAGCGAGGGTATGCGTCCACGCGCCTTCGCCACTTCATCGAGATCCAGATCCGCCAGGATGATGCCGGGCTCTGCCCCACCGGCCTCAGCCAGCACGTCACCCCATGGCGCCACGATCAGCGAGTGACCGAATGTCTCGCGCCCATCCTCATGCTTGCCACCCTGTGCCGGGGCGATGACGAAGCTGCCCGTCTCGATCGCCCGTGCCCGCACCAGCACATGCCAGTGCGCCTCGCCCGTCACGCGCGTGAACGCTGCCGGGATGGTCAGGATCTCCGCCCCGGCCTGCGCAAGGCGGCGGTAGAGATGCGGGAAGCGAAGGTCGTAACAGATCGTCATGCCGACCTTGCCGAAAGGCGCCGCCGCCAGCATCGCGGCCTCGCCCGGCCGGTAGGCCCGGCTCTCGCGATAGCTCTGCCCGTCGCCGACTTCGACATCGAACATGTGGATCTTGTCGTATCGCGCGATCACCCCGCCATCCGGCCCGATCAGGAAGGAGCGATTGGCAAAGCGTTCCTCGCCTTCCAGCGTCACGGCCAGGGAACCGATCAGCAGCGTCACGCGAAGCTCCGCCGCGAGCGCCTGGAAGGCGTGCAGGGGGATGTCGTCCTGTTCCACAATCTTCGGCCGCGCCATGCCGGGACGGATGTCCAGCAGGTTGGTCATCTCCGGCGTCGCGATGAAGGTCGCACCCTTCCCGGCGGCCTCACGGATGAGGGCAGCGGCCGCCGCGATATTGGGGGCAACTTCCACACCAGAACGCATCTGGACACAGGCGGCACGTATCTTTGTCATGTCCTGATCTTAGTGCCGAAAATTGCCGGCGCCAGCGCGTATCTTCAACCGCCCGCGCCGGGCAGCAGGTCTTCCAGAAAATAGGCAGACAAGGCATTCCGCCCGGCCAGATTGCTCTTGCGGTAAACCGCGCGGGCCTGCTCGCGTACGGTGCGTTCACTTGTCTCTCGCAGGTCGGCAATCTCCTGCAGGGACAACCCCTTCAGCAGCAGGAGCCCCACATCTGATTCCGCATCCGTCAGGCCCCAGGCCGAGAACTGGCGCGCAATGGCAATGCCCAGCCCCTGGACCAGTTCGCGGTTCTCCGCCTGCCAGCGCCCGGCATCCTGCCGCGCATCGGCCAGGGCCCGGCGTAACCGGCCAAGGCGCCACAACATGGCCCCCAGCCCGAATGACGCCGCCACCAGCACTGTCAGCTCTGCCAGCAGGTGTCCTGCGCCAGCGCCCTCCCCGCTATCAGTGACAAGGTCCACGCCAATAAACACAGCGATCGCGCCAAACAGCGCGGCCACGCCCAAAATGCCCCTGCGTCCGGATACGTCATCTGACATACACCCTTCTCGCCGATCCCGTCGGCAAAGGGAATGCGTCATCTGACGGATGGACGCTGCAAGGCCCCGGCGCCACGTTCCAGCCAAGCCAGCAGGTAGGCCGGAGACAATACCATGAGCCAGACCAAGACCCCCACCCGCCCGGTATGGGAC
>JACXUV010000047.1 GCA_014763715.1 Rhodobacterales bacterium
GGTGTCGTTCAGAGATGGGCGCCCAGATGGCTTGCAGCCATCGGGCGTGACGCGAGTGGGGCGTGTCAGGCATGACTGGCGCGTGACCACAGACGGCTACGCCATGACCATGCATGACTGCCCATGACTATACCGGACTATAGTGGACTATACCGGACCCGCCCTTCGCTTGCGCTGCGGGCCTGCCTCAGGAGATTATAAAAGACCCACCGCGCCCATGGCGTCGGCCTGGCGCTTTGCCACGGCGTCGACGTTGAAGCCTTCGAGGCTTTCCTCGAAGAGGCGGCAATAGTTCAGTTCGGCATGCAGGCGCAGGTAAGCCGCGCCGAGGCCGATGGCGGCGCGGTCCATGAAGACGAATTCCCGCGGGATCTTCACCGGGCCTTTCTCCTTCAGGAGCTTGCGGACGGTGAAGGCTTCCTTGCGGCCATACTCCCCGGCGGTGACGCCATCGGCGACGCTGCGCACGCGGTCGTCCAGCAGCGGGCCATAGATGAAGCGCGCCCAGATGTTCAGAACCTCGACCAGTTCCTTCGAGAGGCCGACGAAGCCCCATTTCTCATAGGCGGCATAGGTCGCGTCGAAATCGTCCTTCTGGAGGGCGCGGTAGAGATCGACCACGCCTTCCACGAAGGTTGGCGGGAAAATGCGGATGCAGCCGAAGTCGAGCAGGTTCAGGCCCGTCCCCTCCCCGGTTACCTGGTAATTGCCGAGATGCGGGTCGCCATGGATCACGGCGTGGGAGTTGAACGGGCCCCACCAGGTCCAGAACAGCATTTCAGCGATATGATTGCGCACCTCCTGCGGGGCATCCTCGAAATCGGTGAGGCGCCGCCCGGTGAGCCAGGTCATGGTCAGGAGGCGCGGCGTGGAAAGGTCCTCCACCGGCTCCGGCACCTGCACGAAATCCTTGTCCGCCAGCATGCGGGCATAGAGCGCCATATGTTTTGCCTCGCGGGCGTAATCGAGTTCCTCGCGCAGACGGTCGGTGATCTCCTCCACCATGGCGGTCGGGTCGATCGAGCCGTCCATGCGCTTGAAGAGGCCAAGCACGGTCTTCAGCTGGCCGACATCGCTCTCCACGGCGCTTGCCATGTCCGGGTATTGCAGCTTGCAGGCGACCTTGCGGCCATCATGCAGCGTCGCGGCATGCACCTGGCCGAGGGAGGCGGCGTGGGAAGCCTCATGCCCGAAGTCTGCGAACCGGCCCTGCCAGTCCCCGCCCAGCTCTGCCCGCATGCGGCGGCGCACGAAGGGCCAGCCCATGGCGGGGGCCTCGGCCTGCAGCTGGGCGAACTCGGCGGCGTATTGTTCCGGCAGGAGGTCCGGCACAGTGGACAGCATCTGCGCCACCTTCATCAGGGGCCCTTTTGACTTGCCGAGGGCTGCCGCGAGGGCGCGGGCGATCTTCTCGTCGCCCTGATCGCCGCCAAACAGGCTCTGCGCCGCGAAGGTGAGCCCTGCACCGGAAAGGTTCGCGCCCACCTTCGCCGTGCGGGCCAGGCGGCCGCTGAAACGGTTGCGTTCGGGGTCTGCGCCGGGGGTGCCGGACGGGTCTGATGTGTCGCTCATGTCTTTCATATAGAGTGCCGGGGCGCATCTGGCACAGGGTTTGCGGCGCCGCAGGCCCCAATCCCGCTTTCTGACTCCACGGGGTGACAAGCCATTCAGGCGGCGTTATAGCGCGCGCCTCGAATTCATGACCTGCCTGTAATGCCAGGTTAACCACGATGAGGTTCCCGCCGGCCCCGCCCGGCCCCGCCAATCCCTTCTTAACCAAGACACACTCATACTGGGCCCCTGTGCTGTCTCAGCGACAGACCGTGGCCACCGAAAGGACACCCTTTCCATGCCCTACGAGACCCTTCTCACCGAGTTCGACGAGGATAGCGGCGTTGCCGTGATCCAGATGAACCGGCCGGACGCGCTGAACGCGCTGTCCGAAGCCATGATGAACGACCTCTCCGCCGCGCTCGACCGCTGCGACAAGGAAGACAAGGTCGGCTGCGTGATCCTGACAGGCTCCAAGAAAGCCTTCTCGGGCGGCGCAGACATCAAGGAAATCAAGGACAAGACCTATCCGGAGTCCTATTATGAGGACTTCATCTCCCGGAACTGGGAGCGCACGGCCCGCCTGCGCAAGCCGATCATCGCCGCCGTGGCAGGCTATGCCGTGGGCGGTGGCTGTGAGCTGGCCCTGATGTGCGACATCATCCTGGCGGCAGACAATGCCAAGTTCGGCCAGCCGGAAGTGCGCCTCGGCGTGATGCCCGGCGCCGGCGGCACCCAGCGCCTTGCCCGCGCCATCGGCAAGTCGAAGACGATGGAACTCTGCCTCACCGGCCGCCTGATGGACGCCGCAGAAGCCGAGCGCTTCGGCCTCGTCAGCCGCGTGGTGAAGGCCGACGACCTGATGGACGAAGCCTGGGAACTGGCCCGCACCATCGCCTCCATGCCCATGGCCGGCGCCATGATGACCAAGGAGGCCGTGAACTATGCCTATGAGACGCCGCTCTCGCAGGGCATCCGCTTCGAACGGCGCCTGTTCCAGTCCCTCTTCTCGACCGCAGACCAGAAGGAAGGCATGGACGCTTATGTTGAAAAGCGTACAGCCCATTTCCGCGACAAGTAAAATAACCGGCCGGAAGGTGCATTTTTCCCGCATTCTGCAGGACTCTCCGGTTGACGCCCAACCGGCCATTATGTATCTCCCCGCCTTCAGCCTGAGGGTCGCCCCTCGGGCAACAGGAGTTTGATATGGCTAATACCCGTTCCGCCAAGAAAATGGTCCGCAAGATCGAGCGGCGCACCGAGGTCAACAAGGCCCGCCGTTCGCGCGTGCGCACCTTCGTCCGCAAGGTCGAGGAAGCCATCGCTTCGGGCGACAAGACCGCTGCCGCTGAAGCCTTCAAGGCTGCCCAGCCGGAGCTGATGCGTGCCGTCACCAAAGGCGTCATGCACAAGAACACCTCTGCGCGCAAAGTCTCGCGTCTGGCTGCCCGCGTGAAGTCGATGGCCTGAGGCCTGACCTGACCGATCACGGGCCGGACCACCGGCACGAAAACAAGCCCGCCTGGCCCCTCGCCCGGCGGGTTTTTTCTTGCCCGGAATCCGGTTTTCGGGTTTTCTTTCCCGGTGCCTCAGGCTTGGTCAGGCAGTGCCCGGTTTACTGTCACACGAACACGGGAAGAACCTACAGAAATGCGATATTGCAAGGCAGCGTCATGTTTCCCTGCACGAATGGACGTAAAGCAGGTGCGTTCAAAATCGTTCCAAAAAAATTCTGCATTCCGGAACGAATTTCACAGCCAATTTCCGTGAGGCCGTGTTGACAGAACAAAAGTGAACATTTGTATGCGGTGATTCACTCGAAAAAAAATACACAGGCTCTCCACAAGAGAAAAGCATTGAGCCATATGGGTTTTTCTCGCCTGAGAGGGGTGCCGGCAAAAGAGTCAACACGCCAATCACGGCTGTCCGAAAAAAGATACACTTGTCTTTGAAACCGCCCGTCGGTACCTTGAGTTTACCAACGATAAACATCCCTGTACGGAGTATTTTCGGGGCCAGTTTCGGGTAGCTGGACAGGGGTGTTGCGTGCCGGTTTGGTGGCTGTAACAGATAACAAAAAAATGGGGCTCGGCATGGACCGAAACAGACTCTTTGACACTCCAGCCAGCGTAGATTCGGATACCAACAAGAAGATCTCCAGCCTTCCCGGTCAGGCCATCTGGCGTGCCGTCCGGGAGCATCTGAAGGAGGTTCTCTCCACGGCGGATTTCGAGCGGTGGATCACCGATCTGAAGCTGATCGCGGAAGTTGACGGGAAAATCGTCATCGCTGCACGCGACCGTCTTTCCTACGACCGCGTGTCGGCCGATCACCGTCACACCCTCCAGCGCATCTGGCGCGAGCATGACGATGCGCGGCGCGACATCCGCCTCGTCTGCTGGAAGGATGCCGGCACGGCGCTGCGCGCCATTGTCGAGGATCCGTGGGCAGAGGCCGAGGCAGAGCCGGAAGCGGCTGCAAGCAATGCCGGCGGCAATGATGGCGGCGCGGCAAGCACGCCCCGTCCCTCCTCCGGCGCACCGGAGATGACCTTCGCCACGCTGGTGACCGGCAAATCGAACGCGATTTCCGTGGAACTGGCCAAGCGCATTGCCGATGGCCAGCCGATCGGGACGCAAGTTCACCTGATCTCCGGCCCGCAAGGCACCGGCAAGACGCACACGCTGCTGGCCCTGCGCGCCCGCGCGCTGGAAACCAATGGCGATGCCACGGTGGTTTATCTCACGGCGGAGGAATTCCTCTCGGCCTATACCGATGGCGTGAAGGCCAAGGACACGAGCGCCCTGAAAAAGCGCCTGCGGGCGGCCTCCATCCTGCTGATCGACGACCTGCACCGGATTTCCGGCAAGCCGGGCACCGAGACGGAGCTGTTCCAGAACATCCGCGAAGTCACCGGCCAGGGCGGCAATGTCGTCCTCGCGGGCGACAAGACGCCGGGCGAACTGGCTGGCTTCTCGCCGCGGATGATGAGCGAGCTGAAGGGCGCCACGGTCGTCGAGGTCGAACTGCCGGACGAGGACATGCGCCGCGACATCGTTCGCCGCCTGGCCGCGCACATCGCGCAGGACCATCCGGACTTCGTGCTGAACGAAGCCCTGGTCGAGCGTATCCACACCGGCATTCGCGGCCCCGGCCGTGAGCTGACCGGCGCGGTCTGGAACCTCTTCACCGAGGCAGGCTTCGGCACGATGACGCCGACGTCCGACATGCTGGAGCGGGTCATCCGCCGCATGGAAGGCGAAGTGCGCGCGCCGACGATCGAGCTGGTGAAAAAGGCGACGATGAAGGTCTTCAACGTGTCGAAGGCCGACCTCGAAAGCCCGTCCAAGGCCCGCACGGTCGTCTATCCGCGCCAGATCGCCATGTATCTGTGCCGGGAGCAGACCCATAAGTCCTTCCCGCAGATCGGGCGTGCCTTCGGCCGGCGTGATCACACGACCGTGCTGTATGCCCACCGCAAGCTCGCCAAGGAGCTTCCGAAGGATGCAGAACTGTCCGCGGACATCGCCCGCGTGGCCGCTGCCATCCTCGAATTGCAGGCCGCAGGCGTCCATTAACGAACTCAGAAGGCCGTGACCGCGATCAGCGCTTGGCTTTTTCGTATGGATGTTTAAATGTTCTCAGCCCGTTCCCTGCCGTGGAACGGGCTGATTCTGTCGGCACGTACCGACCGGACAGACCAGCAGGCAAACGCAACAGGGTTTAACGGACAGTGGCTCCCACGGCTGTCCGGGATGGACGGAACAGACGATGAAACTGACGATCGAACGCAGCGACCTCCTCAACGCACTCTCCCACGTGCAGAACGTGGTCGAGCGGCGGAACACGATCCCGATCCTGTCCAACGTGCTGCTGCAGGCTTCCAATGGCGAGCTGCGCCTGACCGCAACCGACCTCGACATCGAGGCGGTCGACAGCGCCCCGGCCAAGGTGGCAACCGAAGGCGCCGTCACGGCCCCGGCCGGCACCCTGTTCGACGTGGTGCGCAAACTGCCCGCAGGCGCCGAGGTGGAGCTGGAGCTGCAGCCTGCGAACCAGCGCCTGTCGATCCAGGCCGGCCGCTCGCACTTCGAACTGCCGACCCTGCCCGCTTCCGATTTCCAGACCATGACGACCGACGACAGCGCCATCAAGTTCGCGCTCGACGCCAAGGACCTGGCCCGCCTGATCGACAAGACCCGCTTTGCGATCTCGACCGAGGAAACCCGCTACTATCTGAACGGCGTCTACCTGCACGCCACGAAGGACGATGACGGCAAGCCGGTGCTGCGCGCCGTGGCGACGGACGGCCACCGTCTGGCGCTGGCCGAGGCAAAGGCGCCGGAAGGCTCTGCCGGTCTTGAAGGCGTGATCGTGCCGCGCAAGGCCGTGGGCGAGGCCCGCCGCCTGATCGACGGCCTCGACGGCCCGGTCGACGTCGAAGTCTCCGACACCAAGATCATCATCCGCGCAGGCCGCGCCACGCTGACCTCGAAACTGATCGATGGTGCGTTCCCGGACTATGCCCGCGTGATCCCGAAGGGCAACACGCGCAAGCTGTCGATCGACAACAAGGCCTTCGAAGCCGCCGTCGACCGCGTGTCCACCGTTTCGGCGGAGCGGTCGCGTTCGGTGAAACTGTCCCTCTCGGACGGCAAGCTGGTACTGGCGGTGAACCATGCCGAAACGGGCGTGGGCAATGAGGAACTTGAAGCCGAGTATGGCGACGAGCCGATGGAGATTGGCTTCAACGCCAAATACCTGCTCGACATCGCCGGCCAGATCGAGGCAGCCGAAGCCGAATTCATGTTCAATGACCCGGCCTCCCCTGCCCTCGTGCTGGACCCGTCCGACGACTCCGCGCGCTATGTTCTGATGCCGCTGCGCGTCTAATTCCTGACACGGAGCGGCCGGAACGCCAGAGGCAGGCCGCGTGACGACATGACCGCCCTAACGAGACTGTCGCTCACCGATTTCCGTAATTATGCGTCGCTGACCCTGCCGCTGGATGGCCGGCATGTCTGCCTCTATGGCGCCAATGGTGCGGGCAAGACCAATCTGCTGGAAGCCGTCAGCCAGCTGGGGCCCGGCCGGGGCCTGCGTTCCTCCACCCTTCCGGAAATGGCCCGCACCGGCTCTGCTGGCAGCTGGACCGTGGCCGCGACGCTGGCGGACGAGCACAAGGTGGGTGTCACGCTGGACAATTCCGGCGGCGGCTCCAAACGGGTCGTGCGGCTGGACGGGGCGCCCTCCACCGCGACGGAACTGGCAGAGATCGTCCGCATCGTCTGGCTGACCCCGAACATGGATGGCGTCTTCCGCGGCAGCGCCAGCGACCGGCGGCGCTTCTATGACCGCCTCGTGCTGGCGCACACGCCGAGCCATGCCAGCGCCTCCAGCCGCTATGAGCGCGCCATGCGGGAACGCAATGCCCTGCTGGAGCGCGGCCATGTCGATCCGGCCTGGGCGGATGCGATCGAGACGCGCCTTGCCGAAAGCGGCGCCGAGATCGCCATCAACCGCGCCCATGTGCTGGACAGCCTGCAGGCCGCCATCGAGGCCCGGCCGGAAGGGCATTTTCCGAAGGCGGACATTTCCCTCGAAGGCAAGGCCGAGCAGGCCGCCATGCGCGGGGATGATTTCAAATCCATCTTCGAAATGCTGGCAGAGACGTGGCGCACCACACGGCGCCGCGACATGGCGGCCGGGCGCACGCTGGACGGGCCGCACCGCTCTGACCTCGCCGTCATTCACCGGCCGACCGGCGCGCCTGCGAAAGATGCCTCCACCGGCCAGCAGAAGGCCCTGCTGATCGGCCTGATCCTCGCTTCGGCCACGGCGCTGAAGGCAGAGCGCGACGGGCCGCCGCCGCTGCTGCTGCTGGATGAGGCCGCTGCACACCTGGACCCCGACCGTCGCGCTGCCCTGTTCGACGAGATCTGCGCGCTTGGCGGCCAGGCCTGGCTGACGGGGACGGAGAAATTCCTGTTCGACAGTTTCGGCGACCGCGCCCAGGCCCTGCATGTGCAGGAAGGCGCGGTGACCGTAGAGGGCTGAAGCCTACTGCTTGATGCGCAGGTCAGCGATCGACTGGGCGATTTCCTTGTAGACCTGCAGCAGTTCGTCACCATCGGCAGCCGAATAGGCAAAGGCCGGGCTGGTGGCGCAGTATTCGAGGATCGTGCGCCCGTCGCCGGTGCGCTGCACAGTATCCGGAACCTGGAAGCCAACCGTGTAGACCGTCACCTTCGAGGGCGAGGCCTTCATCTGGTCACAGAGGTCCATGGACTGCTGGAAGGAGTCCTTGGTGGCCGTGTAGTGCTCCGAGTTGAAGTCACCATCGGTCATCAGGATGATCGCCTTGGTGGCGTTCACCTCGTCATACTTCCACGGCTCGGACGCAGCCGGCCAGATGGACGACCAGTTCGGCGAGATCAGGTACCAGCCCCAGGCAATGCCGAGATGGCCTGCCGTGCCGCCGCCTGCCGTCAGGCCGTTCACGTGCGCCTTGAGCGCGGCCTTGTCATCGGTCAGCGGGACCGGGCCGGAAGACCGGCAAGTGGCGTAACTGTTCGAGAACGCCCCTCTGTTGGAATTCGCCCCGCCATAGGCGACCTCTTGCCAGCCGTCATACTTGCTGCGGTCGCTGGAGCTGAAGTTCCATTGCGGATTGGATGCGCCGATCCAGGCGAACGAACCGGGCGCCACATCGGTCGCCGCCTGAGAGCCGGTCCGCTCATAGACACAACTGGAGGGCACCGAGACATCCGAATAGAAACGGCGTGCCGGATCCCAGTCCCAGTTCGAGTTACGGTCACAATAGCCGTAATCGAGGCAGGTGCCAGTCTGGTAGTAGAAGAAGCGCTTGTTGGTCGCCAGATCGACCATGCGCTTGCCATTGTATGAGTTGTAGTTGGCAGAGGCTGCCAGGTTCGAGGCATCCGCAGGCAGAGAGACGCCATCGGTCACCGCATTGATGTACGAACCGGCATTGACGGAATTGTTGTAGGTGGCGATCGCGATACGGATCGTCTTGTCGTCCGGCATGTCGTCCGGCAGGAGCGTATCGAACGCGGCAGTGGCCGCCGTCTTCAGGAGCGACAGGCGGTTATAGCTGTTCATCGAGCCCGAGACGTCGAACACGAACGCCACGTCCACCTTGCCGACCGAATAGGTCGATGTCGTGGACACGGTGAAATCGAGATGATCCTGGCCGAGGATCTGCGAAATGAAGGTCGGCTGGACACAGCTGACACGGGCCGTGATGTCCTCGCTGATATTATCCATGGACACCGCGATCTCTGCGCAGGTCATGCCGCCGCCCTGCATGCCGATCAGGGCCCCGGCATATTGACGGACCTCGGCCTTCACCTCTTCGTCGGTCCTGCCTTTCTGGCGCTCCAGCGCACCGGCCAGAACCGCGGAATCGAGCGCGTACTGGACCTTTTCCTTCTGGGAGAGCGTGTAACGCAGGTCGATCGCCATGCCGGCGAGCCCCATGATGGCGACCATGACCAGTGCCATCAGCACCATGATGTTGCCGCCGGTATCGTCGCGCCACCGTCTGAGAAGGCCCTGAAAGCCTGACATCCGCATTTTCATTGTCCTGCTCCGCCACCCGGAAAACCAAACCAATATGCATAGGATGGGTTGCGCCGCTGTTCTGTTGCCGATGGCAATTTGCGCCCAGGCGCTAAAACGGATTTAACCAAGACAGGCGGGTTTCAGGGGGGACTCTCCCCTTCTGGCCCCGTGCCGTCCCGCCCTGTCCGACAAGGGCAGCGCAAGCGAAGGAATCGCGCTAGGCATCATGGGCTTGCGCCTGCCATCGACAGCGCCGCCGAAACTGAGGAGCCCCAAGCCATGCAACAGTATCTCGACCTGCTGCGCGATGCCCTGGAAAACGGTTTCGAGCGGAGCGACCGGACCGGAACGGGCACGCGGGCCGTTTTCGGCCGCCAGATGCGCTTCAATCTGGAAGACGGCTTCCCGATGGTGACCACCAAGAAGCTGCACCTGCGCTCGATCATCATCGAGCTGCTCTGGTTCCTGAAAGGTGACACCAACATCAAGTACCTGAAGGACAACAAGGTCTCGATCTGGGATGAGTGGGCCGACGAGAATGGCGATCTCGGCCCCGTCTATGGCAAGCAGTGGCGCAGCTGGGCCGCGCCGGACGGGCGCACGATCGACCAGATCCAGTGGGTGCTGGACGAGATCCGCACCAATCCGAATTCGCGCCGCCTGATCGTGTCGGCCTGGAACCCGGCGGACGTGAACGAGATGGCCCTGCCGCCCTGCCACTGCCTGTTCCAGTTCAATGTCATGAACGGCAAGCTGAACTGCCAGCTCTACCAGCGCTCGGCGGACATCTTCCTCGGCGTGCCGTTCAACATCGCCTCCTATGCGCTGCTGACGCTGATGATGGCGCGGGCAACGGGCCTGAAGCCGGGGGAGTTCATCCACACGTTCGGCGATGCGCACCTCTACCTGAACCATGTGGAACAGGCAGAGCTGCAGCTGTCGCGAGAGCCCCTGCCCCTGCCGACCATGGCGATGAACCCGGACAAGACGGACCTGTTCGGCTGGGAGTATGAGGACTTCAAGCTGGAGAACTATCAGGCCCACGCCCATATCAAGGCGCCGGTGGCCGTCTGACCCTGCCAGCCTGAGGGCCTATTCTTCCTTGAGGGCTTCCCAGGCCGTCCAGGCATCGCCCGCATACATCAGCGCCGGGCCGCCGCCCAGATAGACGACCATGCCCAGCGCCTCGGCGACTTCGCCATCCGTGGCGCCAAGCCGTTTCAGGGCCTTGGTGTGGAAACCGATACAGCCATCGCACTGTTTGGCGGTGCCGATGGCCAGCGCGATCAGTTCCTTCGTTTTCATGTCCAGCGCCCCGTCGGTCAGGGCTGCCTTGGCCATGGCGTTGAAGTGATTGATCGTCTCCTTCGCGCCGCCGGCACGCAGGCCGCCAATCCCCTGGCTGATGGCTCCGGTAATGGCGGCATAATCCTTGGGTCCAGCACTCATGATCGTTCCTCTTTCGGGCCTGTTGCTCAAACTGTTTCCTAGCTGGTCACTTAAAGTGGCACCTTCAATAAGGGTTTAACCGGATGGATGCCGTCTTCCGGATTCCGATTACCAAGAATGGTTGCCAGTTCCGATTGGCAGAGAAGGCGACGGCCTCTAACCTGCCACCATGTGCGGACGGTTTTTCAGGCATGAGATCAGCTGGGCGGAGTTTGACGACGCCCTGTCGATCATTCCCCCGGCAGGCGTCGCGCCGCCGGAAGCGGCCTACAATATCGCGCCGACGCAATATGCCCCCATCATCCGCCTGACGCCGGAGGGCGAGGCCCAGCCGGCCGGCACGCTGCAGATGGCACCCGCCATGTGGGGCCTCGTGCCCAGCTGGTGGCACCAGCCGCTGAAAGAGAAGAAGTTCGCCACCTTCAACGCCCGTGCCGAGGGGCTACAGGAATCGAACACATTCCGTGGCTCTTTCCGGCACCGGCGCTGTCTTGTCCCCGCCAGCGGCTTCTATGAATGGACCGGGCCGAAGGCGCATCGCACGCCCTTTGCCATCGGCCTGCGCAACCGGCGCTGGTTCTGCTTTGCGGGCCTCTGGGACAGGGCCATGATCGACGGGTCGGAGATCGACAGTTTCACCATCCTCACCACGAAGCCGAACGACGCCGGTCGGCGCTGCGGTGGGCAATGTGCGTAATCAGGGGCCCCAGCTGATCGAAGAAGCCTGACGGGGCGACGGGCCAGCCGCTTCGCCCTGAGCGTGTAATCGTTTGCCGCCAAACGCGAATTCGACCAGTCTCGGCCGATCCACCGGGGAAAAGCCCCTGGTGGATTTCTTCGGGAGGGTACCCAATGAAAGTCTTTATCGCGGAACTTATCGGCACGTTCACGCTGGTCCTGTTCGGGTGCGGCGCGGCCGTGCTGGCGGGCGAGTTCGTCGGCCAGCTGGGCATTGCCATGGCCTTCGGCCTGTCCATCGTGGCCATGGCCTATGGCATCGGGCCGATCTCAGGCTGTCACATCAATCCGGCCGTCAGCTTCGGCGCCTTTGTGGCCGGACGGCTGTCCATGAAGGACATGCTGCTCTACTGGGCCGCGCAGTTCGTCGGCGCCCTGATTGCGGCGGGCGTGCTCTACCTCATCGCCAGCGGCAAGCCGGGCTATGACATCGCTATCAACGGCCTCGGCCAGAACGGCTATGACGCTGGCTCTCCCGGCGGATACAGCCTGGCGGCAGGCTTCATCTTCGAAGTCGTGGCGACCTTCCTGTTCCTGGTGGTCATCCTCGGTGCCACCTCGAAGAACGCGCCGGCAGGCTTTGCCGGTATCTCCATCGGCCTGACGCTGGCCATGATCCACATTGCCGGCATTCAGGTGACCGGCGTGTCGGTGAACCCGGCGCGCAGCTTCGGCCCGGCCGTGTTTGTTGGGGGCCAGGCCCTCACCCAGCTCTGGCTGTTCATCGTCGCCCCGCTGATCGGCGCAGGACTCGCCGGTCTCCTCGCTACGATGAACCTCACCGTCAGCGACGACTAGGCGCCTTCAGAGTTCGGCAGGATTGGTCAGGCCGAGGTCCTCTCGCCGCCGGATGATGGCGGAGACGATCACGGCCCCGACCATCTTGCCGATCACGAAGACGATCCAGTTCCACATGTGCAGCGAGTTGCCGGGCTCGGCGCCGAACTCGATCTGCTTGGCAAGGTCAGCCCCGTACAGGAACACCGTCGTATCGACCGGCGCCGCCAGTGCGCTGGACATCAGGATCCGCGTCGACAGGCGGTATTTGGTGAAGGTGAACAGCAGCCAGTCCACGCCTTCCGACACGGCGAAGGCAATGCCGCTGGCCAGCGCGATCACGGGCCATGCGTAGTAGAACGACCAGCCCACCGCCAGCAGCATGACGACCAGCACGCGGTGGTGCATCTCGCGCTGAACGAAGTCCCGCACCACGAACACCATGCCGGTCACCATGGTCATCGGGTGCAGCGACATGCCGTGGGCAAACAGCGTGCCCGCATGCGGCGCGATTACCTGATATTCCGGGATGACCCCGAACGACCAGTTCAGGAAGGGAATCAGGGCGACATAAAGGATCGCCCAGAACCGTCCCTGCAGCAGCCAGATGGCACTGAAGGTCAACGCCAGGGCCAGAAGCGCAGGCAGCAACTGCCCCGCGTGCCCATTCGTAAGCACTGAAATCAAGGTGTTAATCACGGCACTCCCCGGCACAGCTGCATTATTAGCCATTGAGACTGACTTGCAAGCCTTGTCATTACACGCGTGTAATGGCCATTACTGAGTCGTGTTCAGGGTAGGAACCCGATCCACCACGACAGGACTTCCGCAACAAAGGTGTTGCCGCCATGCCGGATCAGCTGAATGTCTGCCTTATTGCCGCCCGCGGACGGAATAATGTCATCGGCAATGAGGGCGATCTGCCCTGGCGGCTGAAGGACGATCTCGCCTTTTTCAAGAAGGTCACCATGGGCTGTCCCATCCTGATGGGCCGCAAGACCTGGGAGAGCCTGCCCTTCCGCCCGCTGAAAGGCCGCGAGAACATCGTGATGACGCGCGACTGGACCTATAATGCGCCGGGCGCACGGGTCTATTCCAGCTTTCCGGCAGCCATCAATGCGGCCCGCGCGATTGCCACGCGGCAGGGCGCCGGGTGTGTCTTCGTCATCGGCGGCGCCACGATCTATGATCTGGCCCTGCCCTATGTCGACACGATCTACATGACCGAAGTGGACGCGAGCCCCGAAGGTGACGTCTTCTTCCCGCAACTCGCCCCCGATGAGTGGAAAACCGAAACCATGGCCAGCCACGAGGCAGGCGACGGCAACGACCATCGCTTCTCCAT
The DNA here is from genome assembly GCA_014763715.1 of Rhodobacterales bacterium. Classification (GTDB taxonomy): domain Bacteria; phylum Pseudomonadota; class Alphaproteobacteria; order Caulobacterales; family Hyphomonadaceae; genus Hyphomonas. The sequence goes on from JACXUV010000047.1 coordinate 13,445, forward strand.
CGTGAAAATGCAGCGCGAGCCGGCCTTCGTCACCCGGCGCTGATCCGGCGGCGTCGCGCCCGGATTCCTGACATTCCAACTGCCATATTGCGGTCCCGGCAAGTCCTGCCTAGGGTGACCGCAAAAATGGGAGGAATGAATGGAATTCGAAACAGTCGCGAGCGGCTTGCGCTTTCCCGAAGGCCCCGTGGTCATGGCCGACGGGTCCATCATTGTCGTCGAGATCGAGAAGAAGTGCATCACGCGCTGCTGGGATGGCGGCAAGACCGAAGTGATCTGCACGCCCGGCGGCGGCCCGAACGGCCTCGCCATCGGCCCCGACGGGGCGCTCTGGGTCTGCAACAATGGCGGTTTCGAATATCACGAGATGGACGGCATGCTGATCCCCGGCAACTGTCCGGACAATTATGATGGCGGCCGCATCGAACGGGTGGACCTCTCCACCGGCAAGGTTGAGCGCGTGCTGGACGCCGTGGACGGCAATCCGCTGAGAGGCCCGAACGACCTGGTCTTCGACAAGGCGGGCAACCTCTATTTCACCGACCACGGCAAAGTGTTCCCGCGCCACCGCGAGTTCGGCGGGCTCTATTACCTCGCCAATGGCGCCAGCGAGGCGAAGGAACTCGACTATCACTATTCCAGCCCGAACGGCGTCGGCCTCTCGCCGGACGAGCAGACCGTCTACATGGCCGACACGATGACCGGCCGCATGTGGGCCTTCGACCTGGAAAGCCCGGGCGTCATCAAACCGGCGAGCCCGCTGAATGGCGGCCGTGTCGTCGCGACCATGCCGGGCCTGCAATATTTCGACAGCCTCGGCATGACCGCAGCCGGGAATGTCTGTGTGGCGACTATCCTGAATGGCGGCATCACCACGATCACGTCGGACGGCCAGCACAGCCATATTGCCTTCCCGGACCTTCTGGTCACCAATATCGCCTTTGGCGGGGATGACATGCGCGATGCCTACATCACGCTGTCAGGCACAGGGAACCTGATCAAGTGCCGATGGCCGGAGCCCGGCCTGAAGCTCAACTTCAACGCCTGATCCATGAGATAGGGGGACGCTCATGAAAATCCTGAAACCGGTGCTTGTCATCCTGGCGCTGGTACTGGTGGCCGGAGCCATCGCGCGCACAGCCTTCAGCACACAGATCGGGGAGGCTGTCTTCAGGGCCGCCGTGAAAAAGAATGTCGGGCGCAATGCGCTGGCCGATGCGCCCGACGGGCTGACGGTCGTTCTAGTGGGTACGGGCTCCCCCCTGCCCGATCCGAAACGCGCAGGCCCGATGACCGTGGTGGCGGCAGGCGACCGGGTATTCATCGTGGATGCGGGCGCAGGTTCCGGACGGCGCTTCGGCGATCTCGCCCTGCCCTGGGGCCGGGTGGAAGCAGCCTTCCTGACGCATTTCCATTCCGACCATATCGACGGCCTCGGCGAAGTCATGCTGCAGCACTGGGCCGCGGGCGGGGCGGATACGCCGCTCGCCCTCTATGGCCCGGAAGGCGTGGAGCGGATCGCGGCTGGCTTCAACGAAGCCTATGCACAGGATGCGGTCTATCGCATCGCCCATCACGGAGCGGATGTCGTGCCGCCTTCGGGCACAGGCGCGGAGGCCTTCCCCTTCTCCACCGATGGCGGCGCCGTGCGCGTATATGAGCGGGACGGCCTGACCATCACGGCCGTGCCGGTGGATCACAGCCCGGTCCATCCGGCCGTCGCCTACCGCTTCGACTACATGGGCCGCTCGGTCACGGTTTCGGGCGACACGAAAAAGGACCAGGCCCTGATCGACCTCGCCCGTGGCACGGACGTGCTGGTGCACGAGGCGCTGAACGACGAGATGGTGGGCACCATTGCAGGCCAGCTCGATACACTCGGCGCGAAGCGTCTGGAAAAGATCATGACCGACATTCCGGACTATCACACCAGCCCCGTCCAGGCCGCTGAAGTGGCAAGCGAAGCCGGCGCAGGCCTGCTGGTCTTCACCCATATCGTCCCGGCCCAGCCAAGCCGCATTCTCTACCCGGCTTTCATGAAGGGCACGAAGGAAGCCTTCGACGGCCCGATCCTGATGGGCGAAGACGGCATGGCCTTCGAACTGCCGGCCGGCAGCGACAAGATCATCCGTAAGCGGCTGGATTAGGCCCCGACCTGCCAGCAGATCACAATTCCCGGCCCGCGGTCGCCCCGCGGGCCGAATCATTTCAGGTCTCTGCCTCCGCTGGCACCCCAAAACAGGAGCAGTGATGAAAAAGCGTTTCGTAGCGGCCCTTGCCGCCTCCTTTCTCGCCTTTGGTTGTACGGCGGAGCAAGCCTCTCCCGGCGCGCCGGTCGAAGCGGCTGATACCGGAGAGAGCGAAGACGCCCTCGCGGCCCTGCTGGACGAGCTGGACTTTTCAGGCACGCTTCTTGTCAGCAAGGGCGACGAGACGCTGCTGCGCGAGGCGGTGAATGCCTCGGGCATCGAGGAGGCGCAGGCCGTGACCCCGGACACAAGCTTCCCGATCGCCTCGATGACCAAGAGCTTCACGGCCGCACTGGTGCTGAAACTGGTGGATGAAGGCAAGCTCGGGCTGGACCAGACGCTGGCGGAATTGCTGCCGGAGTTCGACGTGCCCTATGCCAGCGAAGTCACGCTGCGCCACCTGCTGCAGAACCGTTCCGGCATCCCGCACTATATCGACATCCCCGGCTGGTTCGACAATGACGTGAAACGCGCCTTCACCAGCGAAAGCTTCATGGACACGCTGGAACAGCTGGAGCTGAAATTCCCGCCCGGCAGCGATTATCTGTATTCGAACGTGAACTATTACCTGCTGGCCCTGATGATCGACCGGTATTCGGGCATGGATTACGAGGCTTATCTGCAAACGCAGATCCTGGGTCCGCTTGGCATGAGCGCGACCGGGCAGCTCTACCGGGACGCAGACGGCCTTGCCGCAAACTATCTGAGGAATGATGACGGCTCTTACGAGATCATTCCCGTCGTGAACCCTGCCCTGTTCCGCGGCACCGCCTCCATGGTCTCAACCGCGGACAACCTCAGGGCCTGGGGCCAGGCGGTCATCGACGGCGAGGCCTATTCAGAGGCGGCCGCCGCAGAAGCCTTCAATGCCGACACGCCCATGGCCTGGAGCGTGGCGGGCATTCCGCTCAATGACGGCAAGACTGCCCGCATCCTCTACTATAATGGCCGCCTGATCGGGTATCTCAGCCTGATCATGCTGGTGCCGGAGGAAGACGGCGTGATCGTCATCCTCAACAACAACACAGTCGGTTATGAGAACATGCTGGGCATCGCCAGCACGCTGGCAACGCAGTATTTCGTCGGCGCGGACTAGTCCTCGAACACGATTTCCGGCGGCGCCTTGGTCTCCAGCGTGTCGAGGCCGATGGCGACCTTGCGGGCCAGTTCGTGGAAGGCTTCCGCCGTGTCCTTGTCGCCGATGGCCGCTGGCACGCCATTGTCGCCACCTTCGCGGATCGCCTGCAGCATGGGGATCTCCGCCAGCAGCGGCAGGCCCAGCGCCTCGGCCATGCGTTTGCCGCCGCCATGGCCCATCAGGTAATGCTTCTGGCCTGCCGGGTCCTGGAAATAGCTCATCGTCTCGACAAGGCCGATCACCGGCACGGCGGTCTTGGTGAACATGGCCGCGCCGCGGCGCACGTCTGCCAGGGCCACTTCCTGCGGCGTCGTCACGATCAGCGCGGCGGTGACGGGCACTTTCTGCGCGATGGTCAGCTGGGCGTCGCCCGTGCCGGGCGGCGTGTCGATCACCAGAATGTCCAGCGGGTCTTCCGGCGTGCCCCATTCGGCATCGTGCAGCATCTGCGTGATGGCCGACATGACGATCGGCCCGCGCCAGATCATCGGGGCGTCGGGGTCTGACAGGTAGCCGATGGACAGCGTTTTCAGCCCGTGCGCCTCGACCGGCACCAGTTTCTTGTTCTTCGAGCCTTTCGGCTCGGCATCCTGCGTGCCCATCATGGTGGGGATGGAAGGGCCGTAGATGTCCGCATCCAGCAGGCCGACCTTCATGCCCGCCTTGGCGAGGGCGGTGGCGAGGTTCACCGACACGGTGGACTTGCCCACCCCGCCCTTGGCGCTGGCGACGACCAGGATGCGGGAAATGCCGGGGATCTTCGCGACGCCTGCCTGCTGGCGCTGGGGCGCGCCCTGCTGCAGTGCCTCGTCGGAGAGGCGCGCGCCCTTGGAGACGCGGCGCGGCGCCGACGGGGTGAGGTTCAGGAGTTCCGTGCGGCCTTTTTGCCCTGAGGGCGCATGGCTGTGTGCGTGATCATGCCCATGGTTGTGCGGCGCAGCACCGCCCGGCTGGCGTACGGCGGTCAGCACGGTGGTGACGGATTTGATGCCGGAAACCAGCCCCGCCTTGCCTTCTGCCTGCATCCGCAACGCCTCGGCTGCGGCCGTATCTGCAGGATCAGCCTCGATCACCAGCACGGCGCGGCCGGTCTCATCCACGCTGACTGATTCCAGCCAGGGCGGGCTGCCAAGCGCCTTCATGACAGCATCTGCCTGTTTTTGCCGGGTTTTCCCCCTGGAACCGAACATGACCGCGACCCTCTATCCCTTGATGCCCTCAAAAGGGCATGCACTTATTAGCAAAGCACCTATATGGAAGCGAACACGCGCAACAGGAGGGGCCATGCCCTGGGATGATAAAACAAAAGGTAGCGGCCCTTGGGGCGGCGGTGGCGGCGACAATGGAGGCGGCGACGGCAACTCACCGTGGAAGCGCCCCACTGGCGGCAATGGCGGGGGTGACCTCGAAGACCAGATGCGCCGCATGCAGGAACGCTTCCGCCAGCGCGGCAATGGTGGCGGCGGTGGCCGGCGCCGTGGCGGCGGGTCCGGCCCGAACTTTGGCCCTCTCGGCATCCTTGTGCTCGCCGGCATCGCACTCGTTGCCTGGCTGATGACGGGTGTCGTCGTGGTTGACGAAGGCTCGCGCGCCGCTGTGTTCCGCTTTGGCCAGTGGCAGACGAATTTCACGCCGGGCCTGCACTTCCACCTGCCCGCGCCGATCGAGTCGCATGTCATCATGCCGTCCGAGAAGCAGCAGGAAACGCAGATCGGCAACAATTCCAACGAAGCGCTGATGCTGACCGGCGACGAGAACATCGTCGACGTCCGCTTCCGCATCTTCTGGTTCTACGACCCGGCCAATCCGGAAAACTACATCCTCAACGTCGATGACGGCGCCGAGCTGCTGAAGGCCTCTGCCGAAAGCGTGATGCGCGAAGTGGTCGGCAAGACGAAGCTGGATGACGTCATCACCACGGGCCGGGGCACGATCTCCGAACAGGTGAAGGCCCAGCTGCAGGCCCTGATGAACGACTACCGCGCCGGTATCCAGGTGCAGAACGTCGAGATCCAGGAAGCCGCCGCCCCCGCGCAGGTGCGCCAGGCCTTCATCGACGTGGTCAATGCCGGCCAGGATGCCGAAAAGACCATCCAGGAAGCCAACAAGTACGCCAACGACATCATCCCGCGTGCCGAAGGCCAGGCCCTTCAGGTGATCCAGAATGCCGAAGCCTATCGCGAGCAGGTGATTGCCAACGCGACCGGTGAAGCTGCCCGCTTCAACGCCATTCTCGACGAGTATCGCAAGGCACCGCAGGTGACCCGCGAGCGGATGTATCTCGAAACGATGGAACGCGTGCTCGGCAACACCGACAAGCTGGTGCTCGATTCCGGGTCCGGTGCGGTGCCTTACCTGCCCATCGATCCCAACCGCAGCAACAAATAAGGACGATAAACATGCGCGGACTTGGAATTTTCGCCCTCATTATCGCCGCCGCGGTCCTGATCGTCGGCATGAACAGCTTCTTCATCGTCAACCAGACCGAACAGGCCCTCGTCCTGCAGGTTGGTAAGGCGCAGGCTGCCTATAACGCCCCCGGGCAGAACCAGGCCGGCCTGAAGATGAAGATGCCCTTCATCCAGAACGTCATCAAATACGACCGCCGCAATATCGGCCTCGACATTCCGAACATCGAGGTTCTGGCCTCCAACCAGGAACAGCTGATCGTGGACGCCTTCGTGCGCTACCAGATCTCTGACCCCCTCGCCTTCTACCAGCGCCTGCAGACGCAGCGCGTGGCCGAGAACCAGCTGTCGCAGTTCACCAACACGGCCATCCGGAACGCGCTGGCCAACAAGCTGCCGGAAGAGATCATCTCCGGTCAGCGGGCCACGCTGATGGACCAGATCCGCCAGAACCTGTCGGACTCCATTGCCGGACGCGGCATCGACATCATCGATGTGCGCATCCGCCGGGCCGACCTGCCGGCGGACGTGTCCGAACGCGTCTTCCGCCGTATGGAAGCGGCCCGGAACCAGGAAGCCGAGCTGATCCGCGCCAATGGCGACAAGCAGGCCCAGGCCATCCGCGCCAAGGCTGACCGCGACAAGACGGTGATCCTCGCCGAGGCGAACCAGAAATCGGAAGAGATCCGTGGTGAAGGCGACGGCAAGCGGAACGAGATCTATGCCAGCGCCTATGGCCGCGATCCCGAATTCTTCCGCTTCCAGCGAGCCCTGATCGCCTGCGAAACCTCGCTGAAGAAGAGCAACACGCAGATCGTGATCGGCCCTGAAAACTTTGGCCTGTGCGACGAGTTCATCGCCGCCGCGCGCAAGAACGCCAACTGAGCTGAGGGAGTCTTTCAGACATGACTCTGCCACTGATCCTGCTGGCGGGTATCGGCATGTGGTTTTTACTGGAAGGGGCGGCCTATGCGGTCGCCCCTGACTTCATGCGCCGCCTTGCCGTCCTGGTGACCCAGATGAGCACGCGTGAGCTGACCCTGGCGGGCCTGGCCGGCGGGGCCGTCGGCATCGTGCTGATCTGGCTTGCAGTTCACCTCCTCTGAACCTGTTGCACCTTGCCCGCAAAGCGCCATAGTCTGGGGCGAAAATAATTTCATAATCCGCCCGCAGAGGAAGCTCCGGTCTCATGCGTTTCCCGGCTCTTGCCGCTCTCGCCCTTCTCGTCTCCGTCCCGCTGGCCGCACCTGCCGCAGCGCAGCAAAGCCTGTCGCGCCCGCTTGAACGCGTAGACCAGAAAGAGCGCCCGGCGAGCTTCCGTGATCTTTCCAAGCGCCTGATGCCGGCGGTGGTGAACATCTCCACCTCCCGGACGATCGCGCCGGAAGGCATGCCCTCCTTCCCGGAGGGCTCGCCCATGGAGCGGTTCAACGATTTCTTCGGCCGCGATGAAGACGGCTTCCGCCGCGAAGGCTCGCTCGGTTCCGGCTTCGTGATCAGCGCCGACGGCTATGTCGTGACCAACAATCACGTCATCGAAGGCGCCGACGAGATTGAAGTGAACTTCTCCAATGGCCGCGTGCTGAAAGCCGAACTGGTCGGACGTGACCAGGATACCGACCTCGCCGTGCTGAAGGTGAAGTCCGACACGCCCCTGCCCTTTGTCAGCTTCGCTGACAGCGACGCGGCTGAAGTGGGTGACTGGGTGATCGCCATCGGCAACCCGTTCGGCTTTGGCGGCTCGGTCTCCGCCGGCATCATCTCCGCCAGAAACCGTGACCTGAATTCCGGCCGCTCGGATGACTTCATCCAGACGGACGCAGCCATCAACCGCGGCAATTCCGGCGGCCCGCTGTTCAATCTCGGCGGCGAAGTTGTTGGCGTGAACACCGCGATCATCTCGCCCACCGGCGGCTCTGTCGGCATCGGCTTCTCCGTGCCGTCGAACCTCGTCAACCGGATCACGGGCGAACTCATCAAGTCCGGCCGCATCCGCCGCTCCTGGCTGGGCGTCAATGTTCAGGATGCAGACGAAGCCCTCGTGCGCGCCTACAAGGCCACCGGAAAGGGCGGCGTGATCGTCACCCGCATCAGCGATGACGGTCCGGCCGACCAGGCAAAGCTTGAAGTCGGCGACCTGATCCTCAGCTTCGACGGCCAGCCCGTCGGCAGCGTGCGGGAGCTGACCCGCGTCATCGCCGACACGCCGATCGGCAAGGCCGTGCCCGTGCGCCTCGTGCGCGACGGCCGCGCCCGCACCTTCACCGTCACCATGGGCGAGCTTCAGGAGCAGGACGAGGAAGATGCCTCCCAGCTGCCGGACCTGCCCGCCTCGGCCAATGATCTTGGCGCAGACCTTTCCAGCCTCGATGAAGACATCCGCCGCCGCTATGGCATCCCGAAGGATGTCGATGGTGTGGTCGTTACCTCTGTCTCCGCCCGCGGGCCGACCTATGGCAAGCTGGTGCGCGGCGACGTGATCATCGAAGTGAATTTCGAGCGCGTGACCACGGTCTCCGACACGCTGGAAAAAGTGAAAGCCGCCCGCGCCAAACCGTCCGAGCCCCTGCTGCTCCGCGTCAAACGCCGCGGCGAAAGCGGCTGGTTCGACCAGTTCCTCAGCGTGGACCTCGGGAAGTAGGCGTACCTAGATCTCACGCGACAGCGAGAGGCTGACGCCTTCTGTGTACCCAGCATTATAGGCAGCATCGCGAACCAGGCTTATCACACCGGTTTTCGATTTCGGATGGGCGTAGATCGAAACAAGGATCTCCGGGTCTTCGGCTTTCACCCGTTCGATAGCAGCACGGACGCCGCCGATATCTGTCGCCCGGCCGTTCACGTGCACCAAACTGTCGGCACTGATCGTGATGAGCATCCTGCGGCCCGGTATGGCGGCGCCATCGGCCGGGCCCGGCGGCTCCAGTTTGATCGCCTTTTCCTGTGCGAAGGTCGATGTGACGATGAAAAAGATGAGCAGGATGAAAACCACGTCCAGCATCGGCGTCATGGTCACCTCCGCTGCTTCTGCCCCGGTCCGTTGTCTGCCTCTCATGCTGGCCTCCCTCTGTTTTTATATCGAGGCAGAGTATACGCAATGTAATGACATTACAATTTGAAATTGACCCTAAGGAAAGGCGAGGCCCCGGAGCGGCGGTTTATATGGTCCTTACATGGTCTTTAAATGGTGTTTTACACGGTCTGAAGGCCCGCTTATCCAACACCTCAGCCGACGAATTCCTTCGCCTCATAGCCCTGGAAGAAGAGCGCGGCGCGCAGGTCCGTATGCTCGATGGCGGCATGGGCCTCTGCGGCAACGATGGGCTTGGCGTGGTAGGCGATGCCGAGGCCGGACGCCTTGATCATGGCGAGATCGTTCGCCCCGTCGCCCATCGCGATGACGTCGCTGCGGGCGATGCCCCCGGCGGCCACGAACTCGTCCAGCGCGGCCAGCTTTGCCTCCCGGCCAAGGATTGGACGGCCCACCTCCCCGGTCAGCACCGTGCCGTCGTCGATCAGCGTGTTGCCCCGATGCGTGTGGAAGCCTGCCGCCTCTGCCACGCGGGAGGTGAAATAGGTGAAGCCGCCTGAGACGAGCACCGTCTGCGCGCCCCCTGCCTTCATTGTTTCGACAAGGGTTTTCGCGCCGGGGTTCAGCGAAATCCGCTCGGCATAGGCATGGTCCAGCGCGTCGAGGCCGAGACCTTTCAGCATTGCGACGCGCGTCGTGAGGGCGCCTTCGAAGTCCAGCTCGCCGCGCATGGCGCGTTCGGTGATGGCGGAGACTTCGGCTTTCAGGCCCGCAAAATCCGCCAGTTCATCAAGGCATTCCTGCCCGATGATGGTGGAGTCCATGTCCGAGATCAGGAGGCGCTTGCGGCCGCTGCCCGCGGGCAGGACAGCGATGTCGACCGGGCGGCCCCGCTCAGCCAGGCGCGTGCGCAGGCGGGCCGCCTCGTCCCCCTCGCCCGGCACCTGCCATTCCAGCGCCACCAGCCCATCCACGCTGCCCAGCGCGCGCGACGGCGCCACACGGCCCAGTTCGGACGAAACGTCCGCTTCCAGTTTCGCAGCATCCATGGCGGCGACGGCGACAATCCTAAGGCTCATGACAGAATTCCCGGGTTTTCCCGCGTCATCATGGGTTTCCTCTTGGATGACAACCCCTTACGTCTATTGGCATGCATCCCGCCATCCTGATCCATGGCCCCACGGCCAGCGGCAAGACCGCCCTCGCCATCGAAGTCGCAAAGCGGCTCGACGGAGAGGTGATCAATGCCGACTCCATGCAGGTCTATCGCGACCTGAAAGTCATCTCGGCCCGCCCCGACGAGGAAGAGATGGCCGGCGTGCCGCACCACCTGTTCGGGCATGTCGATGCGGCAGAGCGTTATTCCACCGGCCAGTGGCTGGAAGAGGCGCGCGCCCGGATCCGCGTCCTGCAAAAGCAGAACAAGCGCGCCGTGCTTGTCGGCGGCACGGGCCTTTACCTGCTGGCACTGACACAGGGCCTGTCGGCGATCCCGCCCGTGCCGGAAGAGATCCGCGCCGAAGTGCGCGACATTACCGAGGCCGAAGGCGCCGAGGGCCTGCGCGCCCGCCTCGCCCCGCATGACCCGGAAACGGCCGAGCGGCTCGGCACCGGCGACAAGCAGCGCCTCGCCCGCGCCTATGAGATCTGGCTCGCCACCGGGCGGCCGATTACCGACTTCCACAATGAGCGCCAGCCGCCTGTCCTGCTGGACCGGGAATGGATCGGCTTTGCCCTCACCCCGCCCCGCGCCAAGCTCTATGCAAAGATCGACCGGCGCTTCGAAGGCATGCTGATGCAGGGCGCCATGGCCGAGGCGCGCGCCCTGATCGAACGCGACCTCGACCCGGAACTGCCCGCCATGAAGGCCCACGGCATGCCCTGGCTCGCCGCCTTTGCCCGCGGCGAGATCAGCGCCGAATTCGCTGCCGAGAACGCCAAACGCGACACGCGGCGCTATGCAAAGAGGCAATTCACGTGGATTGGCAGGCAATTCCCGTTCTGGCCGAGAATTCCCGGCACCGAGATGGCTGAACGCATGCGGGTGATTCTTGCCCTCTATAGGGAGATTGACAGGGAGATGGAGGCAGATTATTCCTAGCCCCCGTCGTTGGAGGAAACGCACGTGCGCATGTCAGAGGTACTCGTACTTAGATACCCGTAGCCGGAGTTCGCCAGAGCCGGTTGCGGGTGCGCGCACAAAAGGGTCTCCCAGCGGGACCCTTTTTCTTTTCAGAAAACATCCCGGACAAACCCTTCCTTTCAAACCTTCAGACGCCAGAGCCAAGCCATGACCGTCAAAGCCAAACAGAAGACCGAAACCCGCCTGATGACCGGTGCCGAGATCGTAATCTCCGCCCTCCGGGAACAGGGCGTAGAGGTCATGTTCGGCTATCCGGGCGGCGCGGTCCTACCGATTTACGACGCGCTTTTCGCTGCTGACGACATCCGCCACATCCTGGTGCGCCACGAACAGGGCGCCGGCCATGCCGCTGAAGGCTATGCCCGCTCGACCGGCAAATGCGGCGTTGCCCTCGTCACCTCCGGCCCCGGTGCGACCAATATGGTCACCCCGATCACCGATGCGATGATGGATTCGATCCCCATGGTCGTGATCTCCGGCCAGGTGCCGACGCATCTGATCGGCACGGACGCCTTCCAGGAGGCTGACACGACCGGCATCACGCGCAGCTGTGCCAAGCACAACTATCTCGTCACCGATGTCGACCAGCTGGCCCGCACGATCCATGAGGCGTTCCACATCGCCACTTCCGGCCGCCCCGGCCCGGTCGTCATCGACATTCCGAAGGACGTCCAGTTCGCCACCGGCACCTATGTCGGCAAGGATGGCGTCCACAAGCCGACCTATGCCCCGCGCACAGAACCCCAGCCGGAAGCCATCGAGGCGGTTGCCGAACTGATCGCCATGGCCCGCCGCCCCATTTTCTACACTGGCGGCGGCGTCATCAATTCCGGTACGAAGGCCTCCGAAGCGCTGCGCAAGCTGCAGGCCGAGACGGGCATTCCGGTCACGTCCACGCTGATGGGTCTCGGCGCCTTCCCTGCCTCCCACAAGGACTGGCTGGGCATGGTCGGCATGCATGGCAGCTACGAAGCCAACAATGCGATGCATGATTGCGACCTGATGATCTGCGTCGGCGCCCGTTTCGACGACCGCGTCACCGGCCGGGTCGATGCCTTCTCACCGAACTCCAAGAAGGTCCACATCGACATCGACCCCTCCTCGATCAACAAGATCGTCCGCGTTGACGTGCCGATCGTGGCCGATTGCGGTATCGCCCTCGAAGCGCTCCTGGCCGCTGTGAAACATCGCAAGGGCAAGCGCCCGGACCTGAAGCCATGGAAAGCCGAGATCGACGCCTGGCGTGCCCGCAACTGCTTTGCCTACGAGCGCTCCGACACGATCATCAAGCCGCAATTCGCTATCGAGCGCCTGTATGAGCTCACCAGGGACCGCGATCCGTTCATCACGACCGAAGTCGGCCAGCACCAGATGTGGGCGGCGCAGTTCTTCCACTTCGATGCCCCGAACCACTGGATGACCTCCGGCGGCCTCGGCACGATGGGCTATGGCCTGCCGGCCGCTGTCGGCGTGCAGTGCGCCCATCCGGATGCCCTCGTCATCGACATTGCCGGCGAAGCCTCGATCCAGATGATGATGCAGGAACTATCCACCGCGGTTCAGTTCTGCCTGCCGGTGAAAGTCTTCATCCTCAACAATGAGTGGATGGGCATGGTGCGCCAGTGGCAGGAATTGCTGCACGGGGAGCGTTATTCGCACTCCTATTCGCAAAGCCTGCCGGACTTCGTGAAACTGGCCGAAGCCATGGGCGCACATGGCATCCGCTGCGAGGACCCGACCCAGCTGGACGAGAAGATCATCGAGATGATCGAACATCCGGGCCCGGTCCTGTTCGACTGCCGGATTGAGAAGGACGGCAACTGCCTGCCGATGATCCCGTCGGGCTCTGCACATAACGAGATGATCCTCGGGCAGATAACTGGTAACGAGATTGATGAGGCAGGGCGCAAGCTGGTCTGACCTCGGACAGACCGGAAACCGGCACCGCTGCAGGGGATGGTAATGGCCATAGACACGATCTGGCAGATGCTGGCCGACAATGTCGGCACGGTCGTCACCGTGCTGTCGGCCATTGCTGCCGTGATCGGCGCCCTTGCCAGCCGTGCCGAAACCCGCAAGCAGCGCCAGCTGCGCACGGAACAGCTGCGCCAGTCGATCGACAGTTCCAGTCTCGACTGGGGCAGCGCCGCCATCGACACGCTGGTCAGGGCCGCCATGCTGGCGCGGACCCGCCATCTGCACGGCAATGAAGGCGCCTTCCAGACCGCCCGCGCCGCCACGCTGATCAACCTGTCATCCCTGATCGATCGGGGCCGCATGTTCTTCCCCAATCTCGACGAGACGAAGAAGGGCGTGGAGAAAGACGGCGCCTATCGCGGCTCCCGCCCCCCTATTCTCGACGCGATGGTCTGGGCGCACAGCGAAATCCATGCCCTCACACGCGATGGCGGGCCGACCGGCGACAACAGTGCCGCCTTCATCGACGACTGCCGCCGGCTGGTGGTTTCGGAACTGCAGGCCCACCTCGATCCGCGCCGCCTGAACCAGGTCGTCGGCCGCTATAACGGGCAGACCCGTGCCCATCAGCAGCAGGCCATCGATCGCGCTGAAGCGCTCAGGCAGCAACTCTTGACTCGGCGTCCCGGGGTCTCCATCGACAACCCTGTCCGCCACCCTGAACAACCGGAGACGATACAATGAGCGACGGATCCGGAGCTCCTGCACCGACTGCCCCGCAGAATGGGCCCCAAAGCGGGCCAAAGTCGGCTTATTTCCTCAACCATGCGGATGAGGAAGTCGAACGCCGCACGCTGGCCGTGCTGGTCGACAACGAGCCGGGCGTGCTGGCCCGCGTGGTGGGCCTGTTCTCCGGCCGCGGCTACAATATCGATAGCCTGACCGTGGCCGAGGTGGACGCCTCCAGCCATCAGTCACGCATCACCATCGTCACCCAGGGCACACCGCACATCCTGGAACAGATCGAAGCGCACCTGATGCGCCTCGTGCCGGTGGGCGAAGTCGTCGACATCACCAAATCCAAGCGCGGCATCGAGCGCGAACTGGCCCTCGTCAAAGTGGCAGGCACCGGCGAAAAGCGTGTCGAAGCGCTGCGCATCGCCCAGATCTTCCGCGCCAATGTGATCGACACGACGAATGAGAGCTTCATCTTCGAACTCACCGGCGCCTCCGACAAGATCAGCCAGTTCGTGGACCTGATGACGCCGCTCGGCCTCGTCGAAGTCAGCCGGACGGGTGTCTTGTCCATCAAGCGCGGGAAGGAAAAGGGATGAAGCGTCTCCCGGCCCTCACTCTGCTTCCGGTCCTGTTCGCCGCCGGTTTCGCCATGCCGGCACAGGCCGAGACGCCTGTGCCAGAGAGCTGCAAGCCCCGCATCGCGGGCGTTGCGCTGGCCGTGGCCGGGGAAGCGAACGAAGCGCAGCTGAAATGCGACATCGACCGGGCCGCAATCTATGAGGGCCGCGCCGATGCGATCTTCGGAGCCGTCTCCAATCCGCTGGTCAGCGTGGTCGACACGGCCGTTTCGCCCAGCGGCGCCGTCTATGTCTACACCGTCAGCGACGTGCAGGGCACGATGATCCTCAATGCCCGCTCCGTGCCCGCAGATATGGACCAGACCGGCGCTGTGCCCATCTGCCACCTGCGCACGCTGATGCCGGATACGGCTGCATCCCAGGTCTCCATCGGCCTGCTGCAGGCCGCTGCCCCCGAACTGCCAGGTTATGCCGAGCGTATGGAAGTCGTGGTCAATCCCGACGGCTCACAGCGCTCGGTCCTGATGCTCGATTCCCATGATGTGGTCAGCCGCGTGCAGACCGCGAATGGCGAACGTGCCTTCTCGCGCCACATCCGTCAGACCGACGATGTGGCCAGACTCAACGAATTGATCATTGGCGTCGCCAATGTCAGCGACGGCTGGGAATGCAACGCCCCCTGACCGCCAGAATCCAATCCAGAACAACCCCGACGGAGCCGAACGGAATCCCATGAAAGTTTATTACGAGCAGGACGCAGATCTTTCCCTGATCCAGAGCAAGAAAGTGGCCGTTGTCGGCTATGGCAGCCAGGGCCACGCCCACGTGCTGAACATGCGCGACAGCGGCGTGAAGCAGGTGAAGGTCGCCCTTCAGGAAGGCTCCGCCAGCCGCAAGAAGGCTGAAGCCGAAGGCCTGGAAGTCGTCACCCCGGCAGAAGCTGCCCAGTGGGCCGACGTGATCATGATCCTCGTCCCGGACGAAAAGCAGGCCGTGCTTTACGCCAACGAGATCGAGCCGCACCTGCGTGCTGGCCAGCACATCATGTTCGGCCACGGCTTCAACGTGCACTACAACCTGATCCGCCCGCGCGCCGATGTCGACGTGTCCCTGTCGGCCCCGAAAGGCCCCGGCCACACGCTGCGCGCGCAGTACCAGATGGGCTTCGGCCTGCCGGGCCTGATCGCCATCCACCAGGACGCCACCGGCACGGCCCAGGCGGTTGCCCTCTCCTACTCGAAAGCCATCGGCAACACCCGCGCCGGCGTGATCGAGACCAGCTTCCGCGAAGAGACCGAAACCGACCTCTTCGGCGAACAGGCCGTTCTCTGCGGCGGTATCGTGGAGCTGATCAAGGCTGGCTACGAAACCCTGGTCGAAGCCGGCTACGCGCCGGAAATGGCCTATTTCGAATGCCTCCACGAGACAAAGCTGATCGTCGACCTGATCTATGAAGGCGGCATCGCCAACATGAACTACTCGATCTCCAACACGGCCGAATATGGCGAATATGTCTCCGGCCCGCGTGTCGTGAACTCCGAAGCCAAGGCGAACATGAAGAAGGTTCTGGAGGACATCCAGAACGGCACGTTCGCCCGCAACTGGGTGCTGGAAAACCAGGCCGGCGCACCGGGCTTCAACGCCATGCGCCAGCGCATGAACAGCCACCCGATCGAGGAAGTCGGCGAAAAGCTGCGCGGCATGATGCACTGGGCCCAGAACGACCGCCTGGTCGACAAGTCCCGCAACTAGAGATCTCCAGCGCAGGCCTCAGTGCGGGGCCTGCGCCTTTTCTCCCGGCACACGGTTCAGGTCCACGAACCCCTCCACGCCGGGCACACTCCCCTTCATCGAATACTGCCAGATCAGCACCTCGCCTTCAGGCGGGCCCGACAGGCTGCGCATCCAGATCGGGTAATCCGGGAAGTGGCCTGCCAGCCAGTCCCGATGGAATTCCGGCGTCGTGTAGAGCACCGGCCGGGCGCCATATTCGGCCTCCAGTGCCGACAGAAAGTCCCTGATCTCCGCCAGCACGGCCTCTTTTGAGCCCTCAGGCGTGCAATTGTGGGCGTATTCCAGGTCCACGGCCGGGGGCAACGCGCCTTCTCTCACCTCGACTGACTGGATGAAGTTCTCTGCCTGCGCCGCCCCGTTCCGGCAGAGCAGGTAGAAATGATACGCCCCGACATGCCAGCCGCGCTGGCTTGCCTCCAGCCAGTTCTCCTGAAAGCGCGTATCCTTCCAGTCCCGCCCTTCGGTGGCCTTGAGGTAGACGAAATCGAGCGGGGCCGTGCTCAACGCTTCCCAGTTCACCCGGCCATTATGGTGCGACAGGTCGATGCCCTCATTGCCGGGGGCAAACGGCCCCTCCGCCTCAGGCTGCGGTGCGGGGGCCGGCGCTTTCGAGCAGGCCGCCAGAACGGCGAGGCAAGTCAGGATGAGGCGGGTCGTGCGCATTTTCTGATCCAACCTCCCCTGCCCGGCAGCCATGCGGCCTGCCCACGGCCAAACCGGGGCAATCGCTCATCTTGCCCATCAGACAGGCCAGATAGTCCGTGAAATCAAGCCATTCCGCGACCGAGGCATGAACCCTGCATAGGCGGACCGGATTCAAGAAAGGTTGAAACGGCCATGGCACCTGCAGACAGAACGCGCGGCGGAGAAGCGGCAAACGTGATCCTGAAAGGCACGCGGCTGGAAGGCGACCTGCATTTCTCGTCACAACTGGTCGTCGGCGGCCAGCTCAAGGGCAATATCCGCTGCGACTCCACACTGGTAATCCAGCGCGGCGGTCGGATCGAAGGGCGTATCGAAGCTCAGACCATCATTGTTCAGGGAGAGCTGGAAGGCACGGTTCTGGCGTCCCAGTCGCTGGAAATCTGGTCTGGCGCTGTTGTGGCCGGTGACGTGGCGGCCCGCGCCGTCCGTGTCGACGAAGGCGCCATGCTGACGGCAAACCTGATGATTTCCGCAAACCTGCCCGATCGCCTCGGCCCGCCTGCAGCTGCACCAGCCCCTGCGCCAGTTACGGCTCCTGCCACAACGCCCGTTTCCGCTGAACCGGCCAAGGCGACTGCCCCGCAAACGGCACAGGCGCAGCCGGTCCTGCCGCAACCCCGGCCAGCCACACCGCTGTCACCGC
>JACXUV010000048.1 GCA_014763715.1 Rhodobacterales bacterium
GGGACGCAGAGTCGCCGCACGGATTGCACTCGCGGAAATGCCATTACCCCTCATCCCCAACCCCTTCTCCCCAAGGAGAAGGGGCTGCAGGCGGAGATACTGAGGCGTGAACGCCCGCCCATCACACGCGGCGGCGAGGCGGTCGTTTGCGGGTTTTGGGAACGAGCGCTCTTTCTTCTGACCAGGCATCCAGTCGATGGATGTGAGGAAGACGCGGCCATTGGGTGTCACGCTCCAGTGGTATTGTACGCCTTTTCCATAGGATGCCCGCACCGCTGCGCGGAGCAGCAATAGCTGGCACCAGATGAGGGGCCAGATCACCTTGAGATGCGGCGGGAAGCCTTTGGGTGGGTGCAGGAGTGACATGCTGCCGAGTATACTTCCGGACACGGAGCTGTCGGATGGATTTGTTTTCGGCTCAATGATTGCGGCAGGTTGGGGTGGTTGAGGCGGTGGATAAGCCCCCTCCGTCAGCCGGCTTCGCCGTCTGCCACCTCCCCCGCAAGCGGTGGAGGATGAAGTACGGTGCGTGCGGCAGGCATATCCTCCCCTGCAAAGCGGGGGAGGTGGCCGCGAAGCGGTCGGAGGGGGGCGCGTGTGGGGAGTGTCAGGCATGACTGGCGCAGGACCACACACGGCTACGCCATGACTATGCATGACCAGTCATGACTATACCGGACTATAGCGGACTATCATGGACCACATGTGCAAACGCCCCGGAACCGAAGTCCGGGGCGCGCAGGAAAGACCGGATGGGGATGCCGGATCAGATCGGGTCGTAGGGGAAGACGCTGGCCGTGGCGCCGAGGTCTGTGAAGTCGGCTTTCATGGCCGGCATGCACTGGTCGAGCAGGGTTTCCGGGTTCCAGCCTTCGAGGCGGGCGACGGATTTCACCGGGCGCGGCTGGTCGAACAGGACGACTTCATTGCCGCGCACGCCGAAGATCTGGCCGGTCACGTCTTTTGCCTTGTCGGCGCAGAGGGCGACGGCGAGCTGGGCGACCTGGTCGGCACGCATGCCGTTCTTCATCCGCTCGACACGCTGGGCGCCGGCTTCGTCCTTCACCGGGATGGAGGCAATCATCCGTGTCCATGCAAACGGCGCGATGACGTTGGAGCGGACATTCTTGCGCTCGCCTTCCATGGCGACGATGCGGCTGAGGCCGACAATGCCCATCTTGGCGGCGGCATAGTTCGCCTGGCCGATATTGCCGATCAGGCCCGAGGTGGACGTGAAGAGGACGAAGGCGCCCTTTTCCTGTTCGCGGAAGAGTTCCACCGCGGCGCGGGTGACGTTGAAGCTGCCGCGCAGGTGCACTTCGATCACGGCGTCCCAGTCGCTTTCGCTCATCTTGTGGAACATCGTGTCACGCAGGATGCCGGCCGGGTTGATGATCGCGTCGAGGCCGCCGAAGCTATCCTTCGCCTGTTCGATCATGCCTTCGACGGCTTTCATGTCGGTGACGCTTTCGGAGTTGGAGACGGCTTCACCGCCTGCCGCGCGGATTTCCGCCGCCACTTTTTCGGCCGGGCCCGCATCGCCTTCATCGCCGCCGGAGAGACCGCCGCCGAGGTCGTTGACCACGACTTTCGCGCCTTCCCTTGCGGCAAGAAGTGCCGTTTCCTTGCCGATCCCGTTACCGCCGCCGGTCACCAGGACCACTTTGCCTTCAAGCACGCCCATCTGTCGTTTCTCCTTCGATTGTCGTGTCTGTTTGTTGTTCTGGCGCCACCCTAAGAGCGGCCAGCCAATCTTCAAGGTTTGAAAGTTGCTTCAGGCGCGGCTAGACGTCTCGCATGACAAAGACTTTCAAGGCCGTGATCTGGGATTTCGGGGGCGTTTTTACCTCCTCGCCCTTCGATGCTTTCGCCCGTTATGAAGCCGAGCAGGGACTGCCCCGGAATTTCATCCGCACCGTCAACGCCACCAATCCGCTGGACAATGCCTGGGCGAAGCTGGAGCAGAGCAAGGTCAGCGGTGAGGAATTCGACGGGCTTTTCAGGGCAGAGTCGAAGGCGCTCGGCCATGAAGTGCCGGGCGGGGATGTGCTGAAGCTGCTGTCGGGCAGCCTGCGTCCGCGCGTCGTGGAGGCGCTGAAGGTCTGCAAGAGCCACGGCAAGGTGGGCTGCATCACCAACAATGCGCCCATCGGCAAGGGCGCCTCGATGACGAATGACGCGGGCAAGGCGGCTGAACTCGCCAAGGTGTTCGAACTGTTCGATCATCTGATCGAAAGCTCGAAACTCGGCATCCGCAAGCCCGATCCGCGCATCTATGCGCTGATGTGCGAGGCACTGGAGGTCGACCCGGCCGAGTGCGTCTATCTCGACGATCTCGGCATCAATCTGAAGCCGGCCCGCGAGATGGGCATGACCACGATCAAGGTGCTGGGGGAAGACCAGCTTCTCGAAGACCTCAAATCGGCGACGGGATATGCAGTGGTCTAGCGCGCGCAACGCGCTTCTGGCGGCGGGCCTGGCCGTGGGGGGGAGCGTGGGGGTGGCGGCGTGTTCGCCCGCCCCGGCAGAGCCGGTCTATCCGCCGGAATCGCTGTCGCAGGACCCGCAGGCGCCGGAACCTGTCGTCATCCCTGACGCCGTGGCGGCGACGCGGGACGAGATGCTGACCTATGCCCAGCGCGGCTCGCTGTCGGGCCTTTCCCGGCTGGCGCGCGAGAATGAGGGCTTTGTCTCCAATCTCGGCGGCGAGGAGCACCGGGAATACTGGGACCTGATGCGCCGGATCGGCGTGGACCCGAACCGCAAGCTGAGGGCGCTGATGGAACTGCCGGTCGGCGTGCGCGAGGTCGACGGGGTGAAATGGTATGTCTGGCCGGACCTCGCTGCGAAGAATGCCGAGGACCTGATCCCCGAAAAGCTGTCCTTCCGCGACCGCAAGCGGCTGCAGGACCTGGTCGGCGAGGACGGGATTGCGAAGATCCGCGACGGCAAGGGCTATCCCGGCATGCGCACGGCGATTACCGAGGACGGCCACTGGGTCTATTTCGTGCTGGGCCAGGATGGAGAAGAAGAATGACGCCGGACAGAATTGGCGCCGATGCCGCCGTGAAGGCCCTTGCGGGCTGGTCGAAAGGGCAGGGCGAACGTGACGAGATCACGCGCACTTTCCGCTTCGACGACTTCAAGCAGGCCTTCGCCTTCATGACGGCGGTGGCGATGAAGGCCGAGCAGATGGATCACCACCCCGAATGGTTCAATGTCTACAACCGGGTGGACGTCGTGCTGACCACGCATGATGCCGATGGGGTGACGACGCTGGACCTGGAACTGGCGGGCTTCATGGACACGCTGGCCAGGAAACTGGGCTAGGCCGGTCTTTTCGGCAGTTCCGGTTCCTGCTTTCCGCAAGGGCGTGCCTTGGCGGGTGACGCTGCGTCCTGTTAGCTGCGCGCAACGCATAACAGGAGGATACCGGCATGGGACGGGTTTCAGGAAAAATGGCGCTGATCACCGGCGGGGCGCAGGGCCTTGGCGAGGCAACGGCGCACATGCTGGCGCGCGAAGGCGCCAAGGTCACCGTGACGGACATCAATGGCGCAGGCGCCGAAGCTGTCGCTGCCGCGATCAATGAAGCCCATGGCGCCGGTACGGCCTTCGCCTTCCAGCACGATGTGACCGATGCCGCCCGCTGGCAGGAGGTGCTGCAGCAGGCGCATGATGCGATGGGCGGGCTGAACGTGCTGGTGAACAATGCCGGTATCGGTTCGCTCGGCTCGGTCGAGGACGAGAATTACGAGACCTTCCGCCTGGTGCAGAATGTCGATGTCGACTCGATCTTCCATGGCTGCAAATACGCCATCCCGCTGATGCGTCCGCACGGCCTCGGCTCGATCATCAACATCTCGTCCATCGCCGGCATCATCGCGAGCGGGAACTATATTTCCTACAACACGGCCAAGGCCGCGGTGCGCCACATGTCGAAGTCGATCGCGCTGCATTGTGCGAAGTCCACCGGCGGGATGATCCGCTGCAACTCGGTGCACCCGGTCTTCATCAACACGCCGATCCTGGACCGCACCAAGGAAATGTTCGGCGAGGAAGAAGCGCTCGCCAAGCTTGGCCGCCAGATCCCGCTCGGCAAGGTGGGGGAGCCGGACGACATCGCCTATGCCGTGCTCTATCTCGCATCGGACGAGTCGAAACTCGTCACCGGTATCGAACTGAAGGTGGATGGCGGCATCTCCGCCATGTAGGCTGCTTCCCTGAGAGAAGGGGGGACAGTCGTATGAGACTTCAGACGATTTGCGCGGGCCTGCTGCTTGCTGTGGCAGGATGTCAGGTGGCCACCGGGTCAGCCAATGGGGAACCGGAAGATGCCCTGCACGCCACGCTGAGCGGCGAGGCCTGTCCCGATATGGGCGAGAAGGCCTATTTCTTCTGGATGGCGCCGCGCTCTGCCGAACCGGGTGACCAGATTGCGCTGTTCCCCTACTGGACCGACATGCCGGGCGCCTACAATGACCTGCCGGCAGGATGCCTGGACGATCTCGGCGTTTTTCCGGAAGGGGCGGTGAGCTTCACCCGGCAGGAAGATGGTCTTCCCCTCGCGACCATCGCGCCGGACGTGGCGGCTGGCACGCGAATCCGTCTGGATGCCACCTATAACGGGAACCGCCTGACCGGGCCGGTGGAGGTTTTCCATGCCGCGGAGAATCCGCTGGTCGGCATGTGGCGGCAGGACGGCGAAGGCTGCCCTGCCGAAAGCGCCATTCAGGAACTGGTCTTCACCGGCGGCGGGGAATTCTCCGTCACCTGGACCCCGTTTGAGGTCTACAAGGATTATTGGGGCACCTACACTTACGACCCGGAGACGGGTGCGATCCGGCTGGAGGTCGAGGGCGGCAATCAGGTGCCCGGTGACATCGTGCCGGAAGGCATCGTGACGGCGGGCGAGGACGGGCTGTACTTCGAGACGCTGAGTTTCGGAACGCCGGGGCAGGCGAGCGGCGTCTGCAATGGCGGGTTTCCGAAATAGCCTCTTCACGTTTTTTTGCGCTTGCCCAAAACCATGTTCTCGTTATGCCCCCGGCCTCAGGCAAGGAGGCTGAACCATGATCGGATACGTAATGCTGGGCACGAAGGACCTCGCGCGCGGCGGGAAGTTCTACGATGCCATTGCGGCGGAGCTGGGCGCGAAACGGCTGATGGAAGACGAGCAGCTGATCGTCTGGGGCAAGCCCGGCCACAAGGCCGATTTCACCCTGACTTATCCCTGGGACCAGAACCCGGCCTCGGTCGGCAATGGCACGATGGTCGCGATTGAAGCGGCCAGCAAGGAACAGGTCGACCGGATCTACGAGATCGCCATGGCCAATGGCGCGAGCGACGAAGGCGCCCCGGGCCAGCGGTTCGAGACCTTCTATGCCGGCTATTTCCGCGACCTCGATGGCAACAAGCTGAACGTGTATTATTCCAGCATGTCAGCCTGAACTGAGCGGGCGCCTGGCTGTCACCAGAAGGGCATAGGCGCTCAGCACACTGAAGACGATGGCTGCGGCGAGGAAGGGCAGGCCGGGGTTCGCCATATAGAGGACCGAGCCGAGCAGGGGCCCGATCACGAATCCGGCCGGTGGGGCGGAGGCGAGCAGCGCTGCGGCGCCTGCCTGTTCGGAGCGTCCGACAGACAGGCTGCCCAGCGCATTGGCTGATGGTACGGCCAGTGCCGCGCCGATGCCGACGATGACGAAGCTGACAAGCACCATCCAGAACGGATGGAAAAGGTCAGCGGAAACATAGCCCACCGCCAGCAGGCCGAGCCCGATGGGCAGGATGCGCCGCGGGTCCGGGCTGCGCCGGGAGACATAGCCGAACTGGACGATGATGATGGCGACCGAGGTGCACGCCATGGTCAGTCCGGTATAGAGCACGACCGCCTGTTTCGCGGTCTGGGCGGCGGTGTCGGCGAATTCGTACCGGTCCGCGATGAACCAGCCGATGGTCTGCTGGATCATGCCGACGGCGACGAAATAGACGAACAGGAAAGCGAGGTGCGGGAAGACCCGCGGGTCACGCATCGACAGAGGCGGCGGGCGCTTGTGTTCATGCGGCAGGGGCCGGGTCGCGGGCAGGGCAACGGCAATGAGACCGGCCACGGCCAGGTTGAACATGATCGTCCCCCAGAGCGGGGCAAGCGCCCCGATGCGGGCGAGCACGGCGGCGCCGGCCGGGCCGAGGATGGAGCCGAGGCTCATCGCCGCGCCCAGCATGCCGAGGCCGCCTGCGCGCGTGGCGGGCGTGGTGGCATCCGTCATCGCGGCCATGGCGGCAGGCTGCAGGCCGGGGGCCAGCAGGCCGAACCAGACCCGCACGAAGGCCAGCAGCAGGAAGGCCATCAGCCCTGTGACAAGGCCCGCGAGGGCGGCATTGAGGGCGAAGAGGAAGGCCATATTGGTCAGCGCCATCGCCGTCAGCGAAAAGACCATGACGCGCTTGCGGCCCACGCGGTCTGCGATCCGGCCCCAGAGCGGGGTGAAGATCGTGTAGAGCACGGACGAGAAGGTCAGGATGCCGGCGATCTCGATTTCGGTGAGGCCCGCCTCGCGGGCGAGCGGGGCAACGACCACGAAATTGATCGTCATGCCCGCACCCATGGACACGGTGCCGAGGGCGATCATCATTTTCTGGAAGCGGCTCAGCGGCAGGAGCGGCGTGTCGGAGGCTGAAATGTCCGTCACCCGTATCTTGCCTCCCCCCTCAGATATCGTCCGGGAGATGATGCTAGAACGTGACACACGGATTGCCAATTACTTTTCCGGCCATGGGCGCTGTCTGTGGGCGCTGTGAAAGGACCTGCGACAGGGGGCTGGCTTGCCGGGGTGGGGCACACCAGTTTAAGGACGAACCAGACCCCGGCAGAAACCACGGACCTTCCGCGCATGCATTCCCTTCTTGTGGCGATCTATTCCTACTTCCTGAACCCTATCCTGACGCTGCTCCTGTTCATCATCTTCGCTTATGTGGTGATGAGCTGGCTGCTCATGGGCGGGGTGCTGTCGATGCGCAATCCGACCGTGCGCCAGATCCAGTCTGTCCTGGACAGCGTGATGTTGCCCATGTTGCGCCCGATCCAGCGTTATGTGCCGCCGCTTGGGCAGCTGGATCTGTCGGTTTTCCTGCTGGCGCTGGGCATCCTGTTCACGCGCGACTGGCTGCTGCCGGTGATCATCGGCTTTACCCGTCCGACGATCGGTTATTGAGGCCGGACTTGCTGCATCGCCTGACAGTCCGCGTCCAGCCCAAGGCCTCGGCCGACCGGGTGGAGGACTGGGCGGAGGATGATGCAGGCCGCCGCTATCTGAAAGTGCGCGTGCGCGCCGTGCCCGAGGACGGCAAGGCGAATACGGCTGTCCAGAATCTGGTCGCCAAGTGGCTTGGCGTGCCCAAGTCTGCGGTCAGGGTCGTGACAGGCGGCAAGACTCGGCTAAAAGGCCTCGAAATTGAAGGGCCGCCGGACCTTGCGGCCCGCCTCAGCGGGGACGAGACATGACCGCAATCCGGATCAGTGGAACAGAAGTGGCAGCCGATGTGCGCGCAAAGGTGGCCGCAGCTGTGGCGGACCTGCCTGCAAAGCCCTGCCTGGCCGTGATCCTGGTGGGGGAAGACCCGGCCAGCCAGGTCTATGTCCGCAACAAGATCCGAGACACTGAGCAGGCCGGCATGGTCTCGGTGCACCGCCGCCTGCCGGCGACTGCGACGCAGGCAGAGGTCGAGACCGTGATTGCCGAGCTGAACGGCGATGACAGCGTGGACGGCATCCTGCTGCAGCTGCCGCTACCGGCCGGGCTGGACCCGGATGCGGCCATCGAACGGATCGACCCGTCCAAGGATGTCGACGGCCTGACGGAAGTGTCCGCCGGGCGCTTGTCGCTGGGCAAGCCGGGCCTGCGCTCGTGCACGCCGGAAGGCTGCGTGATCCTCGCCAAACGCGCGCTGGGGCAGGACCTGTCGGGCAAGCATGTCGTGGTGATCGGCCGCTCCATCCTGGTCGGCAAGCCGGCTGCGCTCCTGTTCCTGGCCGAGAACTGCACCGTCACCATCGCGCATTCGCGCACGAAGGATCTGGCTGCTGTCTGCCGCGAGGCGGACATTCTGGTGCCAGCTGTCGGCCGTCCGCAAATGGTGAAAGGCGACTGGGTAAAGCCCGGCGCCATGGTCATTGATGTCGGCATCAACCGCATTCCCGCCCCGGAGAAGGGGGAGGGCAAGACGCGCCTCGTCGGCGATGCGGACTATGACAGCTGCGCGGAAGTTGCCGGCCATATCACGCCGGTTCCGGGCGGGGTGGGGCCGATGACCATCGCCTGCCTGCTGCGCAACACGCTCTATGCGGCTTGTGCGCGCCGCGGCTGGCAGGCACCGGAAATCGGATGAGCCAACCCTACGCCCCGGCAGAGACCCCGCTGTTCAAGGCCTTGTGGGAAGCCCAGGAAGGGCGCTGCGCGCTGTGCGGGCAGTCCATGCCGTCCAACCGGTTCGACCTCGCGCACTCGACGCTGTGGAAACACCAGCGGCCGACCTATGACCACATCATCGCGGTGGCGCGCGGCGGGCCGGACACGGCGGACAATCTGCAGCTGGCGCATGCGCGCTGCAACAAGGTGAAGGGGATGGGCAATGTGCGCCGCCCCGCGCCGAAAGCCTAGGCGAGCCCGGCCTTCCTGACATCCTGCTGGTAGGTGCGCGAGACCGGCGCTTCCGCCCCGCTTTTCAGCACCAGCATCAGCTTGCCATTGTCGCGCCTGGTTTCCTGTACGCCGTCCTTTGCGACCCACCAGGACCGGTGCGTCTGCACGCCCCCGGCGCCATCCAGTTCTCGCAGGGCATCGGCCAGCCGCATCAGGATCAGTTCCTCGCCCCGGCTGGTATGCACGCGCAGGTAATGGTCTTCCGAGGAGACGGCCCACAGGTCCGCGCCGCGATACTTCAGCGGCAAACGTTCGAGGAAGCGGCGCGCAGCATCGGCCGGGACGGGGGCCGTACCTGGGACGGGGCGCCGGGCGCGTGAGATCAGCATGGCGGCCAGCGTCAGCACGAGCGAAATGGCGAAGACATAGATGAACTGCAATGGCAGCAGATGCATCGGCAGCCAGAAGCCGAACAGGCCCATGAACAGGTAAAGCGAGAGCAGCACCGGAACGGAGATGATCGCCGCCGCCGTGATGGCCTGTACCGGCAGGACATCCCCCGCCATCTTGCGCTGGAAAATCAGCGGGATCACGAAATCCGACGTGGTGACACCGACCGTGCAGGTCACGACCCACATCAGGAAGCGGACCCAGACGGCCGAGTTCTGGTCGTAGACGCCGAAAAAGGTCAGCATCGCCGAGATACCGAGGATCACCGCCGCATCGCGCAGCCGGTTCTTCAGGTATTGCGGCATGAGTCCTCCCGTGCATTTCGCGCTTCGTGAAGCGTTCTGGCCGTATTTCGCGAAGGATTCCAGCCTCTCCACGTAGTTCGCGTGGCAGGGGCCGGGGCGGCTGGCCAATCTCTCCTCATCGAACGCCGGACAGGCCCTGCAGCGGGGCATCCGGCCAGAAAGAGGAGACCGCTTATGTCCGATCCGGTCAGGACGATCCGCCGCTTCAGCCTGCCGAGATGGCCGCGCTCCACCATGATCGTGCTGACGATCGCGCCCATCGCCTATGGGATCATCAGCTGGATGCTCCTCAAATCGGTTGGCAGCCCGCCCATCCGGTTCCGCATCAATGTCACGCCGCTGCTGGAAGCCAGCTTCATGATCCAGCTTCATGTTCTGGGGGCCGTGACGGCCTTCGTGATCGGCGTGATCCTTCTTCGCGGGGTGAAAGGTACGGGCTTGCATCGCAAGCTCGGCTACACCTGGGTGGCGGCGATGGCGCTGGCGGCGGTCAGCTCCTTTTTCATCATCGGGCTCAACGGCAACCATTTCAGCTTCATCCATGGCATTTCCGCCTGGACGGTCATTACGCTTCCCATGGCGGTTGCAGCCGCCCGCCGGCGGGACATCCGCAGTCATGCCGGAGGCATGAGGAACATGTTCGTTGGCGGTCTTTTGGTTGCCGGCCTGTTCACTTTCCTGCCCGGAAGGATGCTCTGGTCGATTTTCTTTGCCGTATGACGGCTGGGCCTCTTACCGCCCTCCTGAAAGGCCGCTACAGGAAAGTGTGACCAGAGAGAGGGCGGGAGATGAAACGGGCAATCCTATTGGCATCATTCATCGGTCTTGCGGCCTGCCAGGCCCCGGGGCCGATTTCCATTCCGGGGATCACCAAGCCCCCGCAGAGTGCCGAAGAAGCCCTTGAAGCCTATTATCGCGGCCTGCCCGATGACTATTACCCGAAGGCCCCTGACGGCTTGCCGCTGCCTTCCTCCGATACGGCGCTGACGCGCATCCTGGTCGGCTCCTGCCTGAACGAGGAGAAGGGGGACAGCGAGGCCATGCGCTCCGTCGCGGCGACGCCCGCAGACCTGTTCCTGATGATCGGCGACAATGTCTATGGCGATCAGGACGGCAATGCCTACCGCACCGGCGATGCCGACCTGACCGAACTGCGCGAGAGCTTTGCCGATCTTGCCGCCCGTCCGGATTTCCAGGCCGTGCGCAAGGCCCATCCGATGATGGTGGCGTGGGACGATCATGACTATGCCCTCAATGATGGCGGCAAGCATTTCGCCTTCCGCCGCCAATCGGAGCGCATCCATGAGCGTTTCTGGGGCCTCGCCAACAAGGATGTCGGCGCATGGCCCGGCACCTATTATTCCCGCACCTTCGGCCCGGAAGGCCAGCGCACGCAGGTCATCATGCTGGACACGCGCTACTTCCGCTCGGACCTGACCGATACGGACAGTCCCGGAACGCCCGGCAAGGAACGCTACATGCCGTCCGCCGATCCCAATCAGGACATGCTGGGCAACGATCAGTGGACCTGGCTGGAGAACGAGCTGCAGAAGCCTGCAGACCTGCGCCTGATCGTCTCCTCGATCCAGGTCATCCCGACCGTGCATGGCTGGGAGGCCTGGTCGCTCCTGCCGGAGGAACAGGCGCGGCTTTACAAGCTGGTCGGTGATACTGGGGCCAATGGCGTCGTCTTTGTCTCCGGCGACCGTCACACCGGCTTCCTCTACAGGAAAGACGGTATCCTGCCGTACCCGGCCTATGAGCTGACGGCATCGTCCTTCAACGTGTCCTATCGCGACACGAGCGACGAGATGGACGCCGCCCAGATCGGCGCCGGATATGCGAAACCCAATTACGGCTCACTGGATATTAACTGGGATGAAGGTACTGTGACGCTCGCAATCCACGCCAGTGACGGCGCTACTGTCGAGGAAACAACCGACAAATTCAGGTAGGCAGAATGCCTCTCAGTCCCTCGATGTCCGACACGCGTAACGTTTTCGTTCTGATCGTCGCGGTCATGATTCTGCAGATCGCTGGCGGCCTGATCGGCGTGCTGACGCCGCTTGGCCTGGAGTCGATGGACACCCCGCCACAGGCGATCGGCCTGATCGCGGCGCTCTATGCGGCCGGCTTCATGCTGGGTGCCTGGCTGGCCCCGCGGGCCCTGGCGACCTTCGGACATATCCGCCTGTTCGCGGCGGCCTCGGCGATGAATGCGGTCAGCGTGCTCTCTCTCTCGCTGGTGCATGATGCGATCTTCTGGGCCCCGGTCCGCGTGGTCATGGGGGTCGCCTTCGCGTTCAGCTTTACCAGTATCGAAAGCTGGCTCGGCAGCGCCGTGCCGGAGAAGTCTCGCGGAAACGTGATGGGGATCTATCACACGGGCGCGAAGCTCTCGCTGATGATCGGCCCGTTCTTCGTGGCGGGCCTGTCGCCGCTGGATACGCGCGCCTATACCTGGGCAGCGCTGTTCCTGTCGCTTGCCCTCGTGCCGGTCTGCCTGACGCGCAAGGAGCAGCCGCCCCTGCCAGAGCGCAAATCCATGCCGCTGCGGGCGCTCTACCAGGTCGCACCGGCGGCCGTGCTGGGCGCGCTGATCGCCGGGGTCGTCAACACGGGCACCCAGTCCCTGCTGCCGATCTATTTCGAGAGCTTCAAGCTTGGGGGAGGGGGCACGACGGCGGCGGCCATCGCCAGTGCTGCGGCCTGGATGGGCGGGCTGATCCTGCAATGGCCGGCCGGGCGCCTGTCTGACCGGATCGAGCGCCGCCTGGTCATCGCGATTCTGGGGGCCGTGTCGGCACTGGCCGCGCTGACGATTGCGATTTTCGGCACAGGGCTTGGCGAGGTCGGCGTGGTCGTCGTGCTCGGCCTCTGGGGGGCAGGGGCGCTGTCTTTCTACAGCCTGTGCGTGGCGCACGCGATCGACCGGACGCCAAAGGTGCTGATCCCGCAGGTCATGTCCGGCCTCCTGTTCGTCTGGGCGGTCGGCTCGATCATCGGGCCGCTGATGTCGGGTTTCGCGATGCGGGCGGCGGGCCGGTCCGGCCTGTTCGGACTGGCGGGATTGCTGCTGATCGTGCTGGCGGTGATCATGGTGTGGCGGGTTCGCAGCAAGCCGGTGGCCGACGAAGACAAAATGGCAGAATGGAGCCCCGTCCTGCCGACGCCTCTGGCCAGCGTGAAGCTCGACCCGCGCATGTCGGAATCATCAGAGAAAACAGGGCCGGAGGCCCCGCCTGAACCGGCGCCGGAAGAGTCGCCGGAACCCGAGGTGGAAGTTGAGGGCGGGACTGAGTCCAAAGTTTAGTACCCAGCCTGTTGCCGCATCACCCAAGCCTGATATATAGCCCCGCACCACGCTGGGGCAGTGACCCTGCCGGGGCGGACCAGGCAAACAAGGCAAGAGCAGAATGAACATCCACGAATACCAGGCCAAAGCCGTGCTGAAATCCTTCGGCGCGCCGGTCGCGGACGGCGTGCCCGTCCTTTCCCTGGACGATGTCCAGAAAGCTGTCGATTCCCTCCCGGGGCCTCTCTGGGTCGTGAAGTCGCAGATTCACGCAGGCGGCCGCGGCAAGGGTAAATTCGTGGAGCCGGAAGCTGGCGAAAAGGGCGGTGTCCGCCTCGCGTTCAGCAAGGAAGACGTGCTCGCCTACGCCAAGCAGATGCTCGGCCATCACCTCGTCACCGCCCAGACCGGCCCGGCCGGCAAGCAGGTGAACCGCCTCTACATCGAAGACGGCGCCGACATCGACAAGGAACTCTACCTGTCGATCCTGGTGGACCGCTCCACCTCGCTCGTCTCTTTCGTCGTCTCGACCGAAGGCGGCATGGACATCGAGCAGGTCGCTCATGACACGCCGGAAAAAATCGTCACCGTCGGCATCGACCCGTTCGCCGGTGTCACCGAAGCCGACGCTTCGAAGCTGTGCGACGCGCTGCAGCTGGAAGGCACGGCCCGCGAAGACGGCATGAAGCTGTTCCCGATCCTCTACACCGCGTTCACCGAGAAGGACATGAGCCTGCTCGAAGTGAACCCGCTGATCGTGATGGAAAACGGCCACCTGCGCGTTCTTGACGCAAAGGTCTCCTTCGACGGCAACGCGCTGTTCCGCCACCCGGACATCGTGGCCCTCCGCGACAAGACCGAGGAAGACGAGAAGGAAATCGAGGCATCCGAATGGGACCTCGCCTACATCGCCCT
The DNA here is from genome assembly GCA_014763715.1 of Rhodobacterales bacterium. Taxonomy (GTDB): domain Bacteria; phylum Pseudomonadota; class Alphaproteobacteria; order Caulobacterales; family Hyphomonadaceae; genus Hyphomonas. The sequence continues at coordinate 13,611 of JACXUV010000048.1, forward strand.
CGACGGCACCATCGGCTGCATGGTCAACGGTGCAGGCCTCGCCATGGCGACGATGGACATCATCAAGCTGTACGGCGAAGAGCCGGCCAACTTCTGTGACGTCGGCGGCGGCGCCGGCAAGGAGAAAGTGGCTGCTGCCTTCAAGATCATCATGAAGGACCCGAACGTGAAGGGTATCCTCGTGAACATCTTCGGCGGCATTATGAAGTGTGACGTGATCGCCGAAGGCGTGATCGCGGCCGTGAAAGAAACCAATCTGGCGGTTCCGCTGGTCGTCCGCCTCGAAGGTACGAACGTCGACCTCGGCAAGAAAATCATCGCAGACAGCGGCCTGAATGTCATTCCGGCCGATGACCTCGACGACGCCGCCCAGAAAATCGTGAATGCAGTTAAAGGCGCCTGAGACCAGATATGTCCATTCTCATCGACAAGAACACCAAGGTTCTCACCCAAGGCATGACCGGTAACACCGGTTCGTTCCACACCAACCAGGCTCTGGCCTATTTCGGCACCCAGATGGTGGGTGGCATCCACCCGAAGAAGGGCGGCGAAATGTGGAAGGCCGACAACGGCCAGGAACTGCCGATCTTCTCTTCCGTCGCCGAAGGCAAGGAGCGCACAGGCGCTGACGCCTCCGTGGTCTACGTCCCGCCGGCTGGCGCGGCGGCTGCCATCGAGGAAGCCATCGACGCTGAAATCCCGCTGATCGTCTGCATCACGGAAGGCGTTCCGGTGCTCGACATGGTTCGCGTGAAGGCGAAACTGGCGAAATCCAAGTCGCGCCTCATCGGGCCGAACTGCCCGGGCCTCATCACCGCCAACGAGTGCAAGATCGGCATCATGCCGGGCTCCATCTTCAAGAAGGGCTCTGTCGGCGTCGTTTCGCGCTCCGGCACGCTGACCTATGAAGCCGTGTTCCAGACCACCCAGGTGGGCCTCGGCCAGACATCGGCTGTCGGTATCGGCGGCGATCCGGTCAAAGGCACGGAATTCATCGACATCCTGGAAATGTTCCTTGCTGACGACGAAACCCAGTCCATCATCATGATCGGTGAGATCGGCGGCAGTGCGGAAGAAGAAGCCGCGCAGTTCCTGATCGACGAGGCCAAGAAAGGCCGCAAGAAACCGATGGTCGGCTTCATTGCCGGCCGTACCGCGCCTCCGGGCCGGACGATGGGCCATGCCGGTGCCATCGTGTCGGGCGGCAAAGGCGATGCGGAAAGCAAGATTGCTGCAATGGAAGCAGCAGGCATCCGCGTCTCGCCGTCGCCGGCACGCCTCGGTACGACCATGGTCGAGGTACTTAAGGGCTAGAAAGCCCTGATAAATTAGCCAGGACGGCCCTTGGCGGGGCTACTCTGGCGTGGCCAGGATCTGACCCCGCCCAGGCCGTCCTCTTATATGCACCCGGTAGGTACCGGGAAACCATTGCGTTCCTAAATAGTGGGGAACGAAAAGGTCCTAGAGGACGAAACGGACATGGCAGACGACGGCAGCCCGATGAATGGTTCGCGCAGCAACGGCAATGCGGCCTTGCTGGATACAGCATTCCTGTATGGTGGCTCGGCCCAGTGGATCGAGCAGATGCAGGCCGCCTATGCGAAGAATCCCGCCTCGGTTCCCGAGAGCTGGCGGGCATTCTTCGCAGAGCTGGGCGACGACACATCGAGCGCAGAGCGCAATGCCGAAGGCGCGACCTGGAAGCGCAGCGACTGGCCCCGGCCGGCGCTGGACGAGCAGGTTGCCGCCTTTGACGGCAACTGGGCGCTGCTGGAACCGAAGATCGAGAAGAAGATCAAAGGCGCTAAGCCCGGCGCTTCCGAGCAGGACGTTCACCTCGCGGTGAAGGATTCGATCCACGCGATCATGATGATCCGCGCCTACCGCATGCGTGGCCATCTGGCGGCCCAGCTGGACCCGCTGCGTCTCGACAATCCGGAATACCAGCCGGAGCTGGACCCGGCGACCTATGGCTTCACGGCCGCCGACATGGACCGCCGCATCTTCATCGATGGCTATCTCGGCCTCGAAACGGCGACGATCCCGGAAATGCTGGAGATCCTGAAGCGGACCTACTGCTCCACGATCGGCATCGAGTTCATGCACATCTCCGATCCGGAAGAGAAATCCTGGTTGCAGGAGCGGATCGAAGGCCCGGACAAGGGCGTGGCCTTCACCAATGAAGGCAAGAAGGCGATCCTCGCCAAGCTGATCGAAGCGGAGACGTTCGAGCGCTTCCTGCACAAGCGCTATCCGGGCACCAAGCGTTTCGGCCTCGATGGCGGCGAAGCGGCTGTGCCGGCGCTGGAGCAGATCATCAAGCGCGGTGGCGCCCTCGGCGTCAAAGAGATCGTGGTCGGCATGCCGCACCGCGGCCGCCTCAACATGCTGGCTGCCGTGATGGGCAAGTCGTATGAGAAGATCTTCCACGAATTTCAGGGCGGTAACACGCAAGGCGCCGACACGTTCGGCTCCGGCGATGTGAAATACCACCTCGGCGCTTCGTCGGACCGCGAATTCGACGGCAACAAGGTGCACCTGTCGATGAACGCTAACCCATCCCACCTCGAAGCGGTGGACCCGGTTGTGCTCGGCAAGTCGCGCTCCAAGCAGGAAATGGCGCACCGGGAAACCGGCAAGCTTGACCGTTCCATCGTGCTGCCGCTGCTGCTGCACGGCGATGCGGCCTTCGCGGGGCAGGGCGTCGTGGCCGAGTGTTTCGCGCTGTCGGGCCTGCAGGGCTACCGCACGGGCGGCACGATCCACTTCATCGTGAACAACCAGATCGGCTTCACCACCAGCCCGATGTATTCGCGCTCTTCTCCGTACCCGTCGGATGTGGCGCTGATGGTTCAGGCGCCGATCTTCCACGTCAATGGCGATGATCCGGAAGCCGTGGTCTATGCCGCCAAGGTGGCCACCGAATACCGGCAGAAGTTCCACAAGGACGTTGTCATCGACATGTTCTGCTACCGGCGCTTCGGGCACAATGAGGGCGACGAGCCCATGTTCACCCAGCCGGTGATGTACAAGAAGATCAAGGACCACGTCTCGACGCGTGAGATCTACGCTCAGCGCCTCGTGTCCGAAGGCCTTCTGACGGCGGAGCAGGTCGAACAGCAGGTTGTCGATTTTGAAGCCTATCTCGATCGCGAGTTCGAAGCCGGAAAGGCCTTCAAGGCCAAGAAGGCCGACTGGCTGGACGGTGAGTGGAAAGGCCTCGGCCTGCCGCACGACGATGAGCGCCGCGGCAAGACCGGCGTAGCCAAGAAACGGCTTCAGGCCCTTGGCGAAGCCATCACCAGGGTTCCGGAAGGCGTCGACATTCACCGCACGCTGGCTCGCGTCATCGACAACCGTGCCCAGACGATTTCGAAAGGGCAGGGGCTGGACTGGGCAACGGCAGAGCATCTGGCATTCGCGACGCTGGTGGATGAGGGCTTCCCGATCCGCCTGTCCGGCCAGGATTGCGGCCGCGGCACGTTCTCGCAGCGCCACAGCCACATCATCGATCAGACGACCGGCGAAAAGTACACGCCGCTGAACAATATCCGCGAGGGCCAGGCCCATTACGAAGTGATCGACTCGCTCCTCTCCGAAGAAGCGGTGCTCGGTTATGAATATGGCTACTCGCTGGCGGACCCGAACACGCTGACCCTGTGGGAAGCCCAGTTCGGTGACTTCTCGAACGGCGCGCAGGTCTTCTTTGACCAGTTCATCTCTTCGGCGGAACGCAAATGGCTGCGGATGAGCGGCCTGACGATCCTCCTGCCGCACGGCTATGAAGGTCAGGGGCCGGAGCACTCCTCCGCCCGCCTCGAACGCTTCCTGCAGATGTGTGCCGAAGACAATTGGCAGGTCTGCAACCTGACAACGCCGGCGAACTATTTCCACGCCCTGCGCCGTCAGATCCATCGCGACTTCCGTAAGCCGCTGATCATCATGACGCCGAAATCGCTTCTGCGTCACAAGCTGGCGACCTCTTCGCTGGATGACATGGGGTCGAAAACCTCCTTCCACCGCGTCCTGTGGGACGATGCGGAGACCGAAGGCCGCGAGGGCAAGGTCAAGCTGGTGAAGGACAACAAGGTCCGCCGCGTCGTACTGTGCTCGGGCAAGGTCTATTACGACCTGTTCGAGAAGCGCGAAGAGCTGGGCATCGACGATGTCTACCTGATGCGGATCGAGCAGTTCTATCCGGTGCCGCGCAAGTCGATGATGAAGGAAATGTCCCGCTTCAAGCAGGCAGAGTTCGTCTGGTGCCAGGAAGAGCCGCGTAACATGGGCGGCTGGACCTTCATCCGTGACGAGATCGAATGGTGTGCCACGCAGATCGGTGCCAAGATCCCGCGTCCGCGCTATGCCGGCCGCGCGCCTTCGGCGGCGACCGCCACCGGCCTCCTGTCGAAGCACAATGCAGAGCAGAACGCTCTTGTCATGACAGCCCTCTCAACCGATCCGGTCGATGACCGTATCGTTTCGCCCTGACTTTCAGAAACATAATAACGCATACGGATCATCCCATGACCGACATTACCGTTCCAACACTTGGCGAAAGCATCACCGAGGCCACCGTTGGCCAGTGGCTGAAAGCCGAGGGCGATGCTGTCAAGAAAGACGACGTGCTCGTCGAGCTTGAGACCGACAAGGTCTCCGTCGAGGTTTCCGCCACCGAAGACGGCGTGCTGGGCGAAATTCTCGCCAAGCCGGGCGACACCGTTGAAATCGGTGCGCTGCTGGGCCGCCTCTCTGGCGGAGCAGGGGGCGCGAAACCGGCCCCGGCTGCTGCCGAGCCTGCCAAGGCCGAAGCAAAGCCTGCCGCTGCCGCCGCTGGCGCGTCCACAGACATCGTTGTGCCCGTGATGGGGGAGAGCGTTGCCGAGGGCACGCTGTCCACCTTCCTCAAGAAGCCCGGCGAAGCGGTGAAGAAAGACGAAACCATCGCCGAGATCGAAACCGACAAGGTGGCGCTGGAAGTGCCCGCCCCGGCAGACGGCGTGATCGCCGAATGGCTGGTGGCGGAAGGCACGTCCGTGACGCCGGGTTCCGTGATTGGCCGTATCAGCGCATCGGGCGCCGCTGTGGCCGCTGCGCCTGCCGCGGCCCCTGCTGCTGCCGCTCCGGCCGCTGCAACGGGTGACCGTCCGGTTGCGCCGTCGGTCCGCCGCATCTCGGCTGAGGCCGGTGTCGATCCGCAAAACATTCCGGGCACGGGCCGTGACGGCCGCGCCACAAAGGCTGATGCAATGGCTTATGTAAATGCACCCAAAGCGCCGGCGGCTGCCGCTCCGGCCCCGAGCGCACCGCGCGAAACCGGCCCGCGTGAAGAGCGTGTGCGGATGACCCGCCTGCGCCAGACCATCGCGCGCCGCCTGAAGGAAGCCCAGGACACGGCGGCCATGCTGACGACGTTCAACGACGTCGACATGAGCGCCATCATGGACCTGCGCAAGAAGCACCAGGACGCCTTCGTCGCCAAGCACGGCATCAAGCTGGGCTTCATGAGCTTCTTCGTGAAGGCCTGCGTGAACGCGCTGAAGGAAGTTCCGGCGGTGAATGCCGAGATCGATGGCCAGGACATCATCTACAAGAACTTCTACGACATCGGCGTCGCTGTCGGCACCGACAAGGGCCTCGTTGTGCCCGTCGTGCGTGGTTCTGACGACATGTCCCTTGCCGGGATCGAGAAGGCGATCGCCAATCTCGGCAAGAAGGCCCGCGATGGTGAGCTGACCATCGGCGACATGCAGGGCGGCACCTTCACCATCTCGAACGGCGGCATCTATGGCTCGCTGATGTCGACGCCGATCCTCAACCCGCCGCAATCCGGCGTGCTGGGCATGCACCGCATCGAACAGCGCCCGGTCGTGGTGAACGGGCAGGTCGTCATCCGCCCGATGATGTACCTGGCGCTCTCCTACGATCACCGCATCGTTGACGGCAAGGAAGCCGTGACCTTCCTCGTCCGCGTCAAGGAAGCGCTGGAAGATCCGGAGCGCATGCTGCTCGAAGTCT
>JACXUV010000099.1 GCA_014763715.1 Rhodobacterales bacterium
TGTCGACAAAACTTTTGAGTTTGTCTCGCTGTGCTCGCTCGTCATGTATGTCGGAAACGATGACAATGTCCGCGCCCATTTTTCGTACGACATCAATGGTGGATTCTATCACTCTGTCGAACTTTCCTCAATAACGCCTGAGGGTTGGTGCGGAAGCGCACGGAGTCATGCGGCCTCATCACGCTTCGCAAGCATCTCATGAAGCCAGGCGTCAAAACGCCGCTCGCACTCGTGCAGTAAAACATCAGACAGTCGCTGTAGCGTTTCGGCACCCGCCTTTGTCAGGGAGTCCGTTCCTGTCGGCGTGAAACTTCCGTGGGCCACCATGACGCGTAAAGCTGTGGCAGGAATGCGGATATCAATATCACCGTCCATGAACAGCTGGAGCTTTTTTCGCAACTCTTCTTGTGCGAACAGTCCTGTGGAATCCGCAGAAGGTCGAAGCAGGACTTTTCGCAACGCTGCCGCCAACGCGGAATCGGGGATCTTCCAAGATGTGACGTTGCTCCCAATGGCTTCGCCAAGCAGTTCGGCGGCACTGTAAGCCGCCAGCAAACGCAGTCCAGCGGTGTAGCCGCGCAAGGCCTTGTCGCTGTACCCATATGCATGCACGGCTTCAAAGTGCGCAGCCAAGGGATACCTTGCGTAAAAGCGGTTGAGTTGCCTTCTGGTAGCTGCCGGGCAAAACCTGTCCTCCCCCTCACGACACTTCGCGCAAAACAACTTCCAACCAACCAAGTGATGAACATTGGTCTTCATGCAATCGGCTTTGCTTCAGCCTCTTGCTCCAGGTACACCCAATCCACAATGTCGTCGCTAGGAATGTAGCCGGCCACCAGTTGCTGCATCATCAGGCGAATCACGCCCACGTCGTTCACGTTCAGTGCCATTTCCAGGGCGGTGAGCTTGGCCTCGAACTCAGCCCAGGGAATGAACTCCTCGTGGGCCTTCATGATGCGGGGGTGCACGGTGGGCTTGGGGTTGTCGCCGATCAGCAGTTCTTCGTAGAGCTTTTCGCCGGGGCGCAGGCCGGTCACGGCGATCTCGATGTCGCCCTTGGGGTTCTGTTCGTCTTTCACCGTCAGGCCCGAGAGTTCGACCATGCGCTGGGCCAGATCCATGATCTTCACGGGCTGCCCCATGTCGAGCACGAACACATCACCCCCCTTGGCCATGGCACCGGCCTGGATGACGAGTTGCGCTGCTTCAGGGATAGTCATGAAGTAGCGTGTGACTTCGGGGTGCGTGAGGGTGATGGGCCCGCCGTCGCGGATCTGCTGGCGGAACTTCGGCACCACCGAGCCGGATGAACCCAGCACGTTGCCAAAGCGGACCATGCTGAATTTGGTACCGCCTTGCGTTCCCTGTTGGAAGGCAGCCAAGGCCTGCAGCGCCATTTCGGCCAAACGCTTGCTGGCCCCCATCACGTTGGTAGGCCGCACGGCTTTGTCGGTGCTGATGAGCACAAAGTCGCTCACGCCGGCCTCAAGAGCGGCCTGGGCGGTGCGAAGTGTGCCCAGCACGTTGTTCTTGATGCCGGCTGCCGAGTTGTGCTCCACCAGCGGCACGTGCTTGTAGGCGGCGGCGTGGTAGACCGTGTCCGGGTGCCAAGTGGACATGATCTCGCGCATGCGGTTGCCGTCCTGCACCGTGGCCAGCAGGGGCACCAGAACGGGTGGCGTAGCGTCTTCCAGTCCAGCCAGCTTCTCTTCCAGTTCCTGATGTATGGCGTAGAGGGCAAATTCGCTCTGCTCAATCAGCAGCAGCTTGGCCGGGTTCACCGCCAGGATCTGGCGGCACAGTTCGCTACCAATGGAGCCTCCGGCACCCGTCACCAACACCACCTTCCCCACGATGTTCTTGACCAGCAGGATGTGATTGGGCGTTACGGGTTCGCGGCTCAGCAGGTCGTCGATGTCCAGCTCGTGCAGATCGGAAACACTCACCTTGCCCTGTACTAGGTCAGTCACGCTGGGCAAGGTGCGCACCGCCACGTGTGCGTTGCGAATCTGGCTCAGGATCTCGTTACGGCGGCGGCGCGAGACACTGGGCATGGCCAGCAACACAGTGCGCACGTCTTGCGTCTCAACCAGCCCCTGCAAGTCCATCGGGCTATGTATCGGCAAACCATTCAGTACATGCCCATGCAGGCGATCGTCATCATCCAAAAAGGCCACGACCTGCATTTCATGGCTGTGGGCCATCGCCTGCGCCAATTGCCGGCCTGCTTGTCCCGCACCGTAGATCACCGCCTTGGGCAGGTTCATGCGCTGAAAAATGCTCTGGTACAGGCCGCCCAACCAATAGCGCGCCAGCGCTCGCGAGGCACCTACGGCCAATAGCAGAAGCAAGGGCTGGATAATGCCCACAGTACGCGGTACACCAGGCAGCCCGATGGCCGTCACCACCAACGCATACAGAAAACCATACAAGGCAAAGGCCCGCAGCACCATCTGCATCGCCGCCATGCCTGAGTAACGGAAGATCACCCGGTAAAACCCATGTGTGATGAATAGCGGCAAGGCGATGAGCCACGACGCTGCTATCGCCCACATAGGCTGGAATAAGCCTTCGCCTGATAAACGCACCCACTCATCCAGACGCAGGTAAAACGCGATCCAAACCGTCAGGAGGATCAAGCTGGCATCCACGGCCAGCGCTACCGCACGCTTGGCCGGGCGCGGCAGGGCCAGCAAGGGAAGCACCGAGTTTGTCAGCGGCATGTATTAGCTCCTCACGCGCTGATCGTCGGGCAACCAAGAGTCGGGCCTGCCGCCCCCCAACCACAAAACCGCCAACACCAGCGGCAAATAGGCTGCCACCACAAACGCCACCGACCCAGCCGGCCATTGCACACACGCCCAGGCCCAAGGCGCGATCCACAGCCCATTGATTGCAGCCACGAGCAAGGTCACCGCGCGATGCCCCGCCTTGCGGCCACCCTGCCAGCGTCGTGACAAGCGTTGGTAGGCATGGCTGCGATGCGCTTCATACCAACGTTCCCCGCGCAGCATGCGGGTGAGTAGCGTGACGCTTGCATCGGTCACAAAAACAGCCGCCAGCACCAGCCAGGTCGCGTAACTCAACCAACCGGCCTGAACACTAAGCAGCGCCAGTACAAAC
>JACXUV010000100.1 GCA_014763715.1 Rhodobacterales bacterium
GAAGTCGTTACGCCATTCGTGCAGGTCGGAACTTACCCGACAAGGAATTTCGCTACCTTAGGATGGTTATAGTTACCACCGCCGTTTACTGGGGCTTAAATTCTGAGCTTCGACCCGAAGATCTAACCCGTCCTCTTAACCTTCCAGCACCGGGCAGGCGTCAGTCCGTATACATCGTCTTGCGACTTCGCACGGACCTGTGTTTTTAGTAAACAGTCGCTTCTCCCTGGTCTCTGCGGCCCTTTCCCCTAGTGAGCAAGTCACTTCAGGGTCCGGGCCCCCCTTCTCCCGAAGTTACGGGGGCATTTTGCCGAATTCCTTAACCACGATTCACTCGATCGCCTTGGTATTCTCTACCTAACCACCTGAGTCGGTTTGGGGTACGGGCGGCTCGAACCTCGCTAGAAGATTTTCTTGGCAGCATAGGATCACCCTGCTTCCCGCATTCGCGGTCACTATCAGGTCTCAGGATATGTGTGAGGCGGATTTGCCTACCTCACTCCCTACACCCTTGGACGTGGACAACCATCGCCACGCGGAGGCTACCTTCCTGCGTCTCTCCATTGCTTGACTACTAACATTCTGGGTCGCGCGCTCCACTCAGAACCTCTCCCGAAGGATTGGTAACGAGCTTCAGGCGCTTAGCATCGACATGTTCGTCATGGGCGGTTCTTCGCCGGTTCCGGAATATCAACCGGATGTCCATCGACTACGCCTGTCGGCCTCGCCTTAGGTCCCGACTTACCCAGGGCAGATTAGCTTGACCCTGGAACCCTTGGTTATTCGGCGGACGGGTTTCTCACCCGTCATTCGCTACTCATGCCTGCATTCTCACTCGTGTGGCCTCCACGGCTGGATCACTCCGCCGCTTCCCTGGCCACACGACGCTCCCCTACCCATCGACACGCTTGGACCGTGGACCCGTAGGTGTCACGGCCGGGCAATGTGTCAATGCCACAGCTTCGGCGGTGTGCTTGAGCCCCGCTACATTGTCGGCGCGGAATCACTTGACCAGTGAGCTATTACGCACTCTTTAAAGGGTGGCTGCTTCTAAGCCAACCTCCTGGTTGTCAATGCAACTCCACATCCTTTCCCACTTAGCACACGCTTAGGGGCCTTAGCTGGTGATCTGGGCTGTTTCCCTCTCGACTACGGAGCTTATCCCCCGCAGTCTCACTGCCACGCTCTCACTTACCGGCATTCGGAGTTTGGCTAACGTCAGTAACCTGGTGAGGCCCATCGGCTATCCAGTAGCTCTACCTCCGGTAAGAAACACGTGACGCTGCACCTAAATGCATTTCGGGGAGAACCAGCTATCACGGAGTTTGATTGGCCTTTCACCCCTACCCACAGCTCATCCCCTCAGTTTTCAACCTAAGTGGGTTCGGTCCTCCACGACGTCTTACCGTCGCTTCAACCTGGCCATGGGTAGATCACTCCGCTTCGGGTCTAGACCCAGCGACTCATTCGCCCTGTTCGGACTCGCTTTCGCTACGGCTTCCCCACACGGGTTAACCTCGCCACTGAGCACTAACTCGCAGGCTCATTCTTCAAAAGGCACGCTGTCACCCCACGAGGAGGCTCCAACGGATTGTAGGCAAACGGTTTCAGGATCTATTTCACTCCCCTCCCGGGGTACTTTTCACCTTTCCCTCACGGTACTTGTCCGCTATCGGTCACCAGGGAATATTTAGGCTTAGCGGGTGGTCCCGCCAGATTCACACGGGATTTCTCGGGCCCCGTGCTACTTGGGATGGTTCTCTGGAGTTCGCGTCATTTCGTCTACGGGAGTGGCACCCTCTGTGCTGGACCTTTCAATGTCCTTCGACTATGGCGCGAATTTCTGACTCCATGTCGGCCTGTCAGAGCCGACCGAGAAGTCCCACGACCCCATACCTGCAACGCCTGACAGCTATCACACAGATATGGTTTAGCCTGTTCCGCTTTCGCTCGCCACTACTCACGGAATCGCGGTTGCTTTCTCTTCCTGTGGGTACTGAGATGTTTCACTTCCCCACGTTCCCTCTACCCGCCCTATGTGTTCAGGCGGGAGTGACTGGACTTGCCTCCAGCCGGGTTTCCCCATTCGGAAATCCTCGGATCACAGTCTGGTTATCGACTCCCCGAGGCTTATCGCAGATTCCTACGTCCTTCTTCGGTTCCTGGTGCCAAGGCATCCACCGTTTGCCCTTAAAAACTTGATGCACAAAGATTTTAAGATGCTCGCGTCCACTGTGTAGTTCTCAACATACGGGCGGGCCTCCACCATGTGCCGGCGCCTACCGAGCGTGCTCGGCGGTTCGTCCGTGGTGAAGGTCCTGGGCCGTAGTACCGGCCTGAGGTGGGGCGTGTACGCCCGAGCCCTCAGGACCCAACAACGTGTCAGGCACCGTGCTCTCACCGGTGGCGTTCCACTCTCCCGCGAGGGAGCTGTACTAGCCACCGAGTCGAGCTCGGTGCCAACTAATCGATGTTCCACCCTTGAGCACCTGCTGACCGACAGTCGCGGTCAGACCAGGCTCTGGATCGCTTGCGCGACCAGTGCTCCTTAGAAAGGAGGTGATCCAGCCGCACCTTCCGGTACGGCTACCTTGTTACGACTTAGTCCCAATCGCCAGTCCCACCTTCGACGGCTCCCTCCACAAGGGTTGGGCCACCGGCTTCGGGTGTTACCGACTTTCGTGACTTGACGGGCGGTGTGTACAAGGCCCGGGAACGTATTCACCGCAGCGTTGCTGATCTGCGATTACTAGCGACTCCGACTTCATGGGGTCGAGTTGCAGACCCCAATCCGAACTGAGACCGGCTTTTTGGGATTCGCTCCACCTTACGGTTTCGCAGCCCTCTGTACCGGCCATTGTAGCATGTGTGAAGCCCAAGACATAAGGGGCATGATGATTTGACGTCGTCCCCACCTTCCTCCGAGTTGACCCCGGCAGTCTCCTATGAGTCCCCGCCTTGACGCGCTGGCAACATAGAACGAGGGTTGCGCTCGTTGCGGGACTTAACCCAACATCTCACGACACGAGCTGACGACAACCATGCACCACCTGTATACGAGTGTAAAGAGAACGTCATCTCTGACGCGTTCTCGTATATGTCAAGCCTTGGTAAGGTTCTTCGCGTTGCATCGAATTAATCCACATGCTCCGCCGCTTGTGCGGGCCCCCGTCAATTCCTTTGAGTTTTAGCCTTGCGGCCGTACTCCCCAGGCGGGGAACTTAATGCGTTAGCTGCGGCACGGATCTCGTGGAATGAGACCCACACCTAGTTCCCAACGTTTACGGCGTGGACTACCAGGGTATCTAATCCTGTTCGCTCCCCACGCTTTCGCTTCTCAGCGTCAGTTATGGCCCAGAGACCTGCCTTCGCCATCGGTGTTCCTCCTGATATCTGCGCATTTCACCGCTACACCAGGAATTCCAGTCTCCCCTACCACACTCTAGTCTGCCCGTACCCACTGCAAGTCCGGGGTTGAGCCCCGGATTTTCACAGCAGACGCGACAAACCGCCTACAAGCTCTTTACGCCCAATAATTCCGGACAACGCTCGCACCCTACGTATTACCGCGGCTGCTGGCACGTAGTTAGCCGGTGCTTCTTCTGCAGGTACCGTCACTTTCGCTTCTTCCCTGCTGAAAGAGGTTTACAACCCGAAGGCCGTCATCCCTCACGCGGCGTCGCTGCATCAGGCTTTCGCCCATTGTGCAATATTCCCCACTGCTGCCTCCCGTAGGAGTCTGGGCCGTGTCTCAGTCCCAGTGTGGCCGGTCGCCCTCTCAGGCCGGCTACCCGTCGTCGCCTTGGTGAGCCGTTACCTCACCAACAAGCTGATAGGCCGCGAGTCCATCCCAGACCGAAAAACTTTCCAGACGGTAGAGATGCCTCTCCGTCTCGTATCCGGTATTAGCTCCGGTTTCCCGGGGTTATTCCAGAGTCTGGGGCAGGTTACTCACGTGTTACTCACCCGTTCGCCACTGATCACCTCGGAGCAAGCTCCGAGGGTCACCGTTCGACTTGCATGTGTTAAGCACGCCGCCAGCGTTCGTCCTGAGCCAGGATCAAACTCTCCGTTGATGTGTGACTCTCGGCAGAGCCGAGAAATCGTTACCCTTGGAGGGTTGTTTCACTGGCTGAGCACGAACAACCAGCTCTCGCTGTTGTTCGTTGTCAACCAAAGGATATTTCGTGCATCGGTCCGCGTCCCCGACCTGATGGCCGGTTCGGCATACGATGCGACGAGGTAATTGGCATCGATTTTTGACACGCTGTTGAGTTCTCAAGGTTCGGACGCGCACCAACGCTTCGCTCAGCGAGCTCGTCGTCGGGGCTACTCCGTGTGTTCTCCCAGTCACCTGGAAGCAACTGTTCAAACTTACCCGCGGTTCTGCTTGGGCGTCAAATCCGTGACCCGCTCTTGGAGCGGCCGGCTTCGATCGCGCTTGGATCTTCGCGGTGGTCCCACTCTAGCACCCTCTCGAGCGCTTCCTCCAACCGGCGGCTCCGGGCGCTGTGCGCGTCCGGGGCGAACCCTCGGGAGTGGGAGTCAGCTCGTGGGACCGGCCTACTTGGTGCGGGGCTGTTCGGCCCTGCCGCTTGGTGTCCGTTCCTCCCTCTCGGGCTGACGTCGAGAACATTAGAGGACTCTCCGCGCAGAACACAAATCGGCTCCCCCGGTGCCGGGGGTCGCACCACCCCACACGACGAAACCCGCTGCCGGGCAGCGGGTTTCGTTCACGCGGGTGCTCGAACCGTCGGTCAGGCAGGCTCCACGAGCCCCGCGGCGAGGTTCTTCCGACCACGCCGGAGCACGACCACCCCGCCGTCGAGCACGTCCGCGGGGGTGAGGACGGCCTCCGCGTCGGAGACCTTCACGCCGTTGACGGAGGCCCCGCCCTCCCCCACGGTGCGGCGGGCGGCGTTGCGGGAGTCGGCGAGGCCGACCGCGACGAGCGCGTCGACGATGGACATCCCCGGGTGGACGGCGCCGCTCGGCAGCTCGGCGGCGGCGTCCCGCAGCGTCGGGCCGTCGAGGGCCCGCAGGTCGCCCTTCCCGAAGAGCGCCTCGCTCGCCGCCTGCGCCGCCGCCGTCGCCGGTGCCCCGTGGACGAGCGTCGTGACGTCCTCGGCGAGGACCCGCTGGGCCGCGCGCTTCCACGGCTCCTCGGCGACCTGCCGCTCCAGGTCCGCCACCTCGTCGGGCCCGCGGTCGGTGAAGACCTTGAGGAGTGTGACCACCGAGGCGTCCTCGACGTTGAGCCAGTACTGGTAGAAGGCGTACGGGCTCGTCATGTCCGCCGACAGCCAGATGGCGTTCCCCGCGCTCTTGCCGAACTTCTCCCCCGAGCTGTCGGTGAGCAGCGGCGTGGTCAGCAGGTGCACCGAGCGTCCCTCCGCGCGGTGGATGAGGTCGGCGCCGGCGACGAGGTTGCCCCACTGGTCGCTGCCGCCCGTCTGCAACGTGCAGCCGTACTGGCGGAAGAGCTCGAGGTAGTCGAGCCCCTGGAGCAGCTGGTAGCTGAACTCGGTGTACGAGATCCCCTCGTCGCTGTTCAGCCGGGCCGCGATGGCGTCCTTCTTGACCATCTGGTTGACCCGGAAGTGCTTGCCGACGTCGCGCAGGAAGTCGAGCGCCGACAGCCCCTCGGTCCAGTCGAGGTTGTTGACGAACACCGCCGGGTTCTCCCCGCCGGTCTCGAGGAACGGGCGCACCTGGTCCTCGATGCGGGCGACCCACTCGGCGGTCTGCTCCTTGGTCTTGAGCACCCGCTCCGAGGTCGGGCGCGGGTCCCCGATGAGCCCGGTGGAGCCGCCGACGAGGCAGATGACCCGGTGACCGGCGCGCTGGAGGTGGCGCAGGACGACGAGCTGCACGAGGTTGCCGAAGTGGAGGGACGGCGCCGTGGGGTCGAAGCCGCAGTACGCCGTGACCGGGCCGTCGGCGAGTGCGGTGCGCAGCGCGGACTCGTCGGTGGTCTGCGCCACCAGTCCTCGCCACTGCAGCTCGTCGAGGATGTGCGTCACGGTGCTGGGTCCTTCCGGTCTCCGGTCGCCGGCGGGCACCGGCCGGGCCCAGCC
>JACXUV010000049.1 GCA_014763715.1 Rhodobacterales bacterium
CGGGCAGGCTCTAGTCGGCGGGCGAAACCTCGACGTCGACAATCTTGCCCTTCTTGCCAAGCTTCTTCAGCTCGCGCTCAAGATACTTTTTCTTGATCGTCTTCCTTGTGTGCTTGCCACTCTTGTAGGTGACATCGAGCCGGATCATTTCGTCCGGCCCGTCCAGCGCATCGCCGGTCACGCGGACGGCCGTTCCGCCGACCCAGACGACGCCCTTGCCTGCAACCCCGACCGCATCAACGGCCAGACCGACCGGGACAGTCACGACCTTGGATGCAACACAGCCCGGGGCGATGGTGAAGACGGCCGCAAGCAGGATGGCCCGGATAATGCGCATGTCTAGTCTCCCCGTTTTACCGGGGAGACTAGATCAGCGAAGTGTTGAGGGCACCTTACAGCGCAGCAATTCTCAGCCGCGCGCCAGCGACTCGTCGATCAGGCGGGCGGTGTTGTCCTTGCCGTAAAGCGCGGCGAAGCTGCCGAAGCGCGGACCCTGCTCCTGGCCCAGCAGCACTTCATAGAGCGCCTTGAACCAGTCGCGCAGGTTCTCGAAGTGGTGGTCCTTGCCGATGGTGAAGGTCAGCGTCTGCAGGTTTTCCGAGGTCGGCTCATCGGAGAAGGCCTTGAGATGGGTGGACAGGTCCGCCATCGCGGTGCGCTCCTGCTCGGTTGGCGCGCGATAGGTCTTCTGCGGCAGGATGAAGTCCGTGTAGTAGCGCATCGCATAGCCTGCGAGTTCATCGAGCAGCGGGTGCGTCTCCGGCGTCGCATCCTGCGCATAGCGCGTGATGAAGCCCCAGAGCTGGCTCTTGTCTTCCGGGTTTGCCACCGCGACCAGGTTCAGCAGCAGTGCGAAGCTGACCGGCATGTCCACGGCGGGCGGGTTGCCATTGTGGATGTGCCAGACCGGGTTCTCGATCTGCCGGGCCGGTTCCTCCGACGGGTATTTCTCGAGGAAGGTCAGGTATTCGTCGACCGTCTTCGGGATCACATCGAAATAGAGCTTCTTCGCCACGCGCGGCTTCTGGAATTGGAACAGGCTGAGGCTCTCGTCCGGCGCATAGGTCAGCCAGTCCTCGACCGAGATGCCATTGCCCTTGGTCTTGGAGATCTTCTCGCCTTTTTCGTCGAGGAACATCTCATAGACGTATTGTTCCGGCGGGCGCTTGCCGAGGATCTTGGTGATCTTCGAATAGATCGGCGCATTGGCCTGGTGGTCCTTTCCGAACATTTCGAAGTCCACTCCAAGGGCGGCCCAGCGCATGCCGAAGTCCGGCTTCCACTGCATCTTCACATGTCCGCCGGTGACCGGCAGCGTGAATTCCTTGCCCTGCTCGTCGTCGAACGTGATCGTGCCGTTCGCGCCGTCGACGGATTTCATCGGCACATAAAGGACATGTCCGGTTTCCGGATGGATCGGCAGGAAGGGGCTGTAGGTTGCGCGGCGTTCCTCGCCCAGCGTCGGCAGCATGACATCCATGATGTCCTGATACTTCTCCGCCGCGCGCAGCAGCATCTCGTCGAACCGGCCGGACTTGTAGCACTCCGTGGCCGACAGGAATTCGTACTGGAAGCCGAACTGGTCGAGGAAGGCGCGAAGCCGCGCATTCATGTGTTTGCCATAGCTCTCATGCGTGCCGAACGGATCCGGCACCGCCGTCAGCGGCATCTGGAGATAAGGCTGCAGCTTCTCCGGGTTCGGCACGGTCGGCGGCACCTTGCGCATGCCGTCCATGTCGTCGGAGACGCAGATCAGCTTCGTTGGCACATCGCCGCGCGTCAGGACTTCAAAGGCATGGCGCACCATCGTCGTACGCACCACTTCGCCGAACGTGCCGATGTGCGGCAGGCCCGAGGGGCCATAGCCCGTCTCGAAGATGACCGGATCGCCGTCCTTTCGCTGGCCGGCCTTCTTCTGCTGCTCGACGCGCTGTTTCAGCGCGCGCGCCAGCTCGAAGGGCCATGCCTTGGCGGATTCGGCGAGGACGGAGAAGTCGGTCATCTGAAGGATCTGTCTTTGTCTGAAATTACGGGGTTTCCACCGGGGATACCGGCTGGCCGGGCGTAAAGGCCCTGCCCTGCAGCGTCAAGCGAGGGCCGCAATTACTTGTAAAAAGTTTTTGACATGTCAAAAATCTTTGACTACATGGCGTGTAAGAAATTTTTGACACGAGAGACACGCGACATGACCACCTACTTCCGATCCGACTTCATCGCCTCGCTGGTTTCCATTGCCGCCGGGGTCATTATCCTCGGCGCCTATCTCGGCTTGTGGTGGGCGCCTCCATCTTCAGGCATGGCCTTATACTGGCGTGTGGGTGTGGCCACCGCGCTGATCGTGATCACCATGATCGGCGTTGGCATCCTCCTCGGCATCGCAAACCGCAAAGCCCCGCAGAGCGATGAACGCGAAGCCTTGGTCGGCCTCTATGCCATGCGCAACACCTGCTACGCCTATGCGGGCGGCGTGGCCTTCGTCTTCCTGCACGCCTTTGACGGGCTGAGCGCAATGAGCTTCGCCCATGCCATGATCGGCATCATTATCGGGGCAGAGATCGTGCGGGTCGCCTCGCTGGTCTGGTATCTGCGCCGGGGCGTGTGAACCATGGCCAAACGCCCCCCGATCGGGAATCGCATCAAGGACTTGCGCGAGCAGCACGGAAACATGAGCCAGGCGGCCCTGGCCGAAGCTATCGGCGTGACACGGCAGACCGTGATCGCCATGGAACAGGGCCGCTATTCTCCTTCCCTGGAAAGCGCCTTCCGTATCTCGCGCGTCTTCGACGTCGGCGTGGAAGACGTGTTCAGCTGGCAGGAACCCCAAGATAACTAAGCACGGCATGACGGATCCGGGTGTTGAGACGCGGCCGGTCCGTTTCGCCATTCAGGCCTGCGGCATCGGTAATGCCGTGCGCCAGCGCAAACACGTCCTGGGTGACGGTATCGAGATCGAATGGCAGGTCGAGGCCGCTTTGCGCCAGCAGGCTGCGCACGACCTGAACGATCCTCTGCTTGGCTTCGGACAGACCGAAATCCTGCCCGAGCCGGTGTTCCTCCAGATCGATCAGACGCGCCAGCATGGGCCGGTCGAACTGGTGACAGACCGCCACCTCGATCAGCGCATCGATACAATCGCGAATGGGACGCCCCTCAAAGGCGCACCTCACCTCTTCCATCCGGGCGGCCATGGTTTCGGAATCCGTGCGCACCAGCGCGGCCGTCACGGCATCCTTGTTCGGAAAGTACTGGTAGAGCGAGCCGATCGAAACGCCAGCCCGTTTGGCGATTGCATTGGTCGTGTACCCTTCCAGCCCCTCCGTTTCGAGAATGCGAGCCGCCGCCTCAAGGATCGCGTCCACCGTCGCGGTGGAGCGGGCCTGGACTGGCGTCTTTCGGGGCTTTGGCGGCAGGTTCGGGATCATGGTCAAATGCGAGTTTTAATATGAGCTATCACTCATATTTATGAAAGGTAGGTGCTGGAAACAGGAAAGAAAAGCCCATGCCTTTCGATTGTGAGGACTCCACCCATGCAAACCGCGGCCTCAGCCATCCGGATGTTGCGCACACACTGAAACGCCTGCACCGTCAGGCATCCGGTCAGGATGCCCGCGTCTTCGCCCGCGCGCTGCCGGCCATTATCGCAGGCAAGTTCACCGGCCGCTCCACCTTCGAGGCGGCAGAGCCTTACCTCTCCCAGGCCTTCATCCCGGTTTCCGAGGAATTCGGCCGCTTCATGTATCTGACGGCACTGTCGCGCGGGGCCCGGAACATCGTGGAATTCGGCTCCTCCTACGGCATTTCCTCCATCTATCTTGCTGCAGCTGCGCGCGAAGCCGGCGGCTTCTTTACCGGCAGCGAAAAGGACAGCGCCAAGACGCAGATCGCGCTTGCCAACCTGCAGGAGGCCGGCCTCTCGCGCTGGTCGGACATCCGTGAGGGCGACGCGCTGGAAAGCCTGGCCCCGCTGGAAGGCCCGGTCGACTTCCTGTTCCTGGACGGCTGGAAGGATCTCTACATTCCGGTGCTGAAGCTGATGGAGCCGAAACTCGCGCCCGGCGCCGTGATCTTTGCGGACAATATCCGCTCCTTCCGGAAGACGCTGAAGCCTTTCGTAGACTATGTTTCGGATGCTGCGAACGGCTACGAAACGACCCTTCTGGGCATTGGCAGCGGTGTGTCGCTGTCGGTCTGGCGCGGCAGGGATTGAGATGACGCAAATAGCGTATTGACAATCATTCTCACCATACGCAAATGGTTCTCATGATCATTTGCGTCTGTAATGCCCTGAACTGCAAAAGCGTGCGCGCCGCCGTGGAGGCGGGGGCCAACAGCCCGAAGGCTGTGCAGGCGCATCATGGCTGCCGCTTCCAGTGCGGCAAATGCCGGCCCTCGATCGGCGAAATGATCGCCGAAACTGCGAATGATCGCGGCCCCTCCCCCTCGCTGGTGGCGGCCGAATAGGTCAAGCATCTGGTATTGCTGGCTTTTTCCAAACAGTCTGAGACTGTGTCGCACTTTCATATGCAACTGATTTAATTGGGTTTTTCTTGCGGAACGGGGCCAATCAGCCTATCTGGTACGTATATTCACGTAACCCATTGAAGGAGCTCCTCCCATGAAAGGCGACAAGAAGGTCATTGAATACCTGAACAAGGCGCTGAAGAACGAGCTCACCGCCATCAACCAGTATTTCCTGCACTCGCGCATGCTGCACGACTGGGGCGTCTCGAAGCTGGGCGACAAGGAATACAAGGAATCGATCGAGGAAATGGAGCATGCCGACTGGCTGATCCAGCGCGTCCTGTTCCTGGGCGGCCTGCCGAATCTGCAGGACCTCGGCAAGCTGCACATCGGCGAGAGCGTGCAGGAAATCCTCGAATGCGACCTGAAACTCGAGAACATGGCGATCCCGCTGCTGCGCGAAGCAATGGCCTATTGCGAGAGTGTGCAGGACTATGTCAGCCGCGACCTGTTCGGGAAAATCCTCCACAATGAGGAAGAACATGTCGACTATATCGAGACCCAGTTCGGCCTGATCGAACGTATCGGGATCGAGCGCTACACCATGCTCCAGTCCGAGGCGAACGCGTCGCCGGCCGACTAGGAACCGGATAGCCGCTACCGGGACCATGTAAAACACCATGTAAAGACCATGTATGGACCATATAAAGGCGCCTTCCGGGGCGCCTTTTTCATTCTGTGCAGGCAACCAGTGCAGCGTTGAACGCAGCCTCAGGCAGGGAAGCATTTTCCCTCGCGCAGGTATCGACCCGCGCGCGTTCATGCACCGCCTCAAAACCACCCTCGCCCGCGATACGGCCTTGCGCGTAGAGCGCCTTGTCGGCACCGCCTGTCAGGATGAAAGCCGGATGCCATGGCAGGGCCGCCGCCTTGGCGAGTTCGTTCGTGCAGTTGGAGACGAACGTATTGTAGAAGCGCGGGCGGCGCTCGATGGAGATCGTGTTCTCCAGAAGCGAGGTCAGATAGGCCTCCGCCTCCGCCTGGCTGAGCTGTAGCGGGTACATGTAGAGTTCCCGGTCCATCATCACCGCGCGGCGTGTCATCAGGTCCCGCGGGCTCGCCCAGTAGTAAAGCAGCTCGAACTTGTTGAACGCCCCGGCAAACGCCGAGTAGGTTTCCCGCGTTTCCTTGCGTGCCTCAATGGTGAGGCCGACAAGATCCCCTTCCCCGAATTCGAACATCACGAATGTATGCGCCATCACCGGCAGGCCGGGATGCGGCTCCATCACGAACCAGACACGGCGGACATCTGAAATCCGGTGCGGCGGCACCGCACTCCACACCATGTCCTGCGGCGCCTCATCCGTATACGTCCAGTTCCCATAGGGCGCGATGGAGAAGGCGTCCTCCTGCAGCTCGACATGCGGCAGGCGCGAGAGGTGCGGATACCAGATGCGGTCATGGCGGGGCTGCTTTACACCAACCGCCATGAGGAAGACGCCAAAGGCCGCCAGCGCAGCGTACAGGACCGGAGCGATCCAGCGCACCGCCTAGCGCGCCGGTTTGAAGCTGTCGGCCTGCGCCATGGCCCATTCGCTGGCGAGATGCGTGCCTGCCGCATCGGAGAGCAGCTGGCCGCGGTGCAACAGGTCATAGGCTTCATCTGCCGGGCGCACGATGTCTTCCGTCACCCGGTGCATGATATGGCGCGGCGTCAGTTCGCCCGGATGCTTGCAGCCAGCCGCGCCGACCACTTCCATCAGCGCCTTCACCGTGTTGCGGTGGAAGTTCGTCACGCGCACTGCCTTGTCCGCAACGTCCAGCCCGTGCTGGCGTGAAGGATCTTGCGTCGCGATGCCGGTCGGGCAGCGATTGTTGTGGCAGTTCAGCGACTGGATACAGCCGAGCGCGAACATGAAGCCGCGCGCCGTGTTCACCCAGTCCGCCCCAAGTGCCATGGAGGAAGCAATCGCAAAGGCGCTGATCTGCTTGCCCGAACAGGCAAGGCGCACTTCATCCTTGAGGCCCGTTCCGACCAGCGCGTTCCGTGTCAGGACCAGGCCCTGGCGCAAGGGCGCGCCGACATGGTCCAGGAATTCGGCCGGCGCAGCACCCGTGCCGCCCTCCCCGCCATCAACGACCATGAAGTCGAGCAGGATGCCGGTCTTCAGCATCGCCTTGCACAGCGCCAGCACTTCCCAGCGATTGCCGACTGCGAACTTCACCCCGACCGGCTTGCCGCCGGACAGTTCGCGCAAGGTCGCAACGAACTCCATCATTTCGATCGGCGTGGAGAAGGCCGAATGCGCCGGCGGCGACACACAGGTCTCCCCCACCTCGATGCCGCGGGCTTCCGCAATGGCTTCCGTCACCTTCTCCCCAGGCAGCACGCCGCCATGGCCAGGCTTTGCCCCCTGGCTGAGCTTGATCTCGATCATCTTGATCTGCGGATCGGAAGCGACATCCTTGAAGCGCGCAGGATCGAAGCTGCCGTCTGACGCGCGGCAACCGAAATAGCCGGAGCCGAGTTCCCAGACGAGATCTGCCCCGCCCTTGCGGTGATAGCGCGAGACGGAGCCTTCGCCCGTATCGTGATAGAAGCCGCCCGCCTTGGCGCCGGTGGACAGCGCCTCAATGGCATGCGCGCCGAGCGAGCCGAAACTCATGGCGGAGATATTGAACACGCTCGCCGAATAAGGCTGCGCCGTGCCGGGCGCGCCGACCATCACGCGCGGATCCGTATCCTCGCAATGTACCGCCGCCATGGAATGCGCCAGCCATTCATAAGGCGGACGGTCAATATCCAGATGGCTGCCGAACGGTTCCACGGATGTGACGTCCTTGGCGCGGCGATACATCATCGCGCGGTCTTCATGATTGAAGGGTTTGCCCTCTGTCTCGCTCTCCACGATGTAGGAGCGCAGGAAGGGCCGCATCTCTTCCGCCAGCCAGCGAACGCGCGAAAGAAGCGGATAGTTGCGCCACAGCGTGTGACGCTTCTGGATCAGATCAAAGATGCCAAGCAGCGTGACAAGGCCGCCAAGGATGGCCGCGATTTGCGCAAGCGGGCCTGTCTGCCAGAAAAACGCCCCGGCCAGGAAAACCAGCGCGACAATAATCAGAACTGCGTAACGTGACATGGGCGTCCGGTGCCTCCCGACCGATTCCCGATATGACAAGCCTAGCGGCCCCTAATGAAGTGTGAAAGACCTGCAATCGGGGGGAAGCGATGTTCCCTGTCCGCACGAAAGGATCATCCATGAAACATGTTCTGTCTCTCGCCGCCGCCCTGCTGGTCGCCGCGCCTGCCGCGATGGCGCAATCCAGTTCACCGACAGGCGGACGCGATTACCAGGAAGATGTCTATGTGACGCCCTACTGGACGCGCATGCCGGTGATTGAATCCATCGGCCGCGCGGAAATGCAGGTCGCCCCGAACCGCGCCTCCTTCTCCGTTGTCTATCTCGAAACCGACAAGAATTCAGACGATGCGATGAAACTGGCCGTGCAGCGCGGCAAGGTCGCCTATGACGCCATAAAGAAGATCGCAGGCGACAAGGCCATCGTGCAGTCGTCCGTGTCTGTCGAACCTTATTACCAGCAATACCGCAACAAGGATGGCGACAAGGTCGAGAATGACCGGGCAGACAAGATCGAGGGCTATGAAGCGCGCGTTTCCCTGACTGTGCAGGTGGAAGATGTTCCCATGGCAGGCAAGGCTCGTGCAGGCGCCCTCGCCCTTGGTCCCGAAACCTCCACACCGCTGCGCACCTATCTTGAAGCAACAACGGAAATGAACCGCGCCGCCTATGAAGCGGCTGTTGCAGATGGGGCTGCGCGGGCAAAGGCAACAGCGTCCGCATCCGGCTCGAAACTCGGCAAGCTGCTGGTCGTGCAGGAAGGCGGCGGTCCGTGCCTCGGGCGCTGGTCCACATCGTCCGGCACGGACAATTCCTATTATGACCGCTACAACGCACCGGAAGCCTACGCCATGGCTGCTCCGCCACCGGCGCCTGTTGCAGAAGGCATGATCGGCCGCAAACGGGTGAGCATTACGCAGGCAGACATTGATGCGCTCGATCTGCCATCCGATGAGCGCAAGCAATCCATCTCTTCCAGCGTCTGCATGATCTATTCAGTTGGAAATTGACATTAAATCCGAATACGGATTAAATAAAAACGTGCACCCCTTCGCGATTCATGGTCGCGAAGGGTTGTTTCCTTGTGGAAATCGTGGCTTGGGTCTTTTTACGTTTCGTTTTGATTCGTGAACAAGTGCTGCGTAATCTGAAATCACGCCCGTTTGACGGGCCCATAGAGGAGACACTCCCGTGGCAAAAGCTACCAAGAAAGCTGCGGCGCCCAAAAAGGCCGCTGCTCCGAAAGTCGCCAAGGCGGCACCTGCAAAAGAGCCTTCGAAAAAAGAAGTCCTGATGGAGAAGTATGTCGCCGACCTGAAAGAAAAGGTTGGTGAAGCCCGTCCGGACATGGCGCTTCTCGAAGGCGCCGTGAAAGCTTGCGGTCCGGCGATCTACAAATCCGACTCTGCTACGGTTGCTGCTTCGTCGAAAGACGAAATGGCCCGCATCAAGAAAACCTTCATCGCGAAGAAGCTTGGCGTCACTGACGAAGCCAAGGCGGATGCGGCGCTTGCCGAAGCGATTGAAAAATACGGCCGCTCGGTTCGCGCCAAGCACCGTCCGGTTGTCTACTACCTCGTCGCCAAAGCCCTGCGCAAAGGCGCTGCGCTGAAGTAAGCGACAATATATTCCGGAAACGGAAAAAGCCGGGCCAGCTCTCGCTGCGCCCGGCTTTCTTTTATCCCTAAGGTTTTTACCCCGAAGGACGCTTCAGCCTAGTAACCGTTCAGCTTCGCATAGCGATCGCGGTGCCAGCTGGCAGAGCCATACATGGCTTCCTGCGCGCGGGCGCGTTTCATGTAGAGGCCGGGATCGGCCACATCGGTCATGCCGATACCGCCATGCATCTGCACGCACTCGTTCGAGACAAGATGCACCAGCTCGCTCGCCTTCGCCTTCGCAAGGCTGGCCAGTTCCGACACATCGCTGCGGCCCTCATCAACAGCCGAAAGCGCCGCCGCCACGCAGGACCGCGTCATTTCGAGTTCCGTGAACATCTTCGCGGCGCGGTGTTGCAGCGACTGGAACGATCCGATCAGCTGGCCGAACTGTTTGCGGCTCTGCAGGTATTCCAGCGTCATGTCGAACGCGGACTGTGCGGAGCCCAGCATCTCTGCGGCCTGGCCGATCGCGGCCCGGTCCAGCACCGGCTCCAGAACGTCTGCGCCTTCATCGGCAGCACCGATCAGCGCGTCTTCACCCACCATCACATCCGTGAAGGTGATGTTCGCTGCGCCGTGGCTGTCTGCCGTCTTCAGTTCCTGGATCGAAACGCCTTTGGCATTTGCCGGCACAAGGAACAGCGACAGGCCATGACGGTCACCCGGCTCTCCAAACGTACGCGCCACAACGATCAGCATATCGGCATGATGGCCATCCGGCACATAACGCTTCTCACCATTGATCGTGTAGCCCTGCCCGTTGCGCTCGGCTTCGGTGGCAACGTTCAGCGGATTGAAGTGTGCGCTTTCATCGAGTGCCAGGGCGAAAGTGGTTTCGCCGCCGGCAATCTTCGGCAGCCATTCGGCCTGTTGCGCCGGGCTGCCGCCCAGCTGGATCGCGCTGGCGCCGATCAGCGCCGTCTGCAGCAGCGGCGTTGCGGCCAGCGTGCGGCCCTGCGCTTCGAGGATCTGGCCAAGGCCCACAAGGCCAAAGTGTTCCCCGCCCGGCTCTTCCGGCACAATCACGCCAAAGAAGCCAAGCTCGGCCAGTTTCTGGCGCGTGGCCGGGTCCTTGCCGTTGGCACCGCTGTCGCGCAGTTCGCGCAGGTGCGTGATCGGCAGCTCATCGCGCGCGAACGCCATGGCGGTGTCGCGCAGCATTTCCTGATCTTCAGTCAGTAGAAAAGTCATTGTGGATTACCTTTTAAGCATTCGCTGAGCGCGCGGGGTTTTGCGGCCCCAAGCGGTCCCTGCGAGTCATACATTTCGAGCAGGCCATCGGCCCGGAGGATCACTCCGTCACCAGACGGACTTCCTGCCACGCCGTATTCATTGATGCCGACGGATTTCAGGGGATAGACCAGGTCTTCTCCCTCAGCCGTCTTCTGCACCATGGAATACTGGCCATTGTCGGACCGCAGGATCACGGTCGCCGAGTTGGATGCGCCTTCGGCATCCGAAGGTTCCCAGCACCATGTTCCAAGTTCCAGGTCTTCTGCCTGTGTGGCACCAGCCGGCACCGCAAGGAGAAGTCCAATGGCAAGCAACGCTCGCATTTATTTATGGTCCTTCAGGCCAAGCACGCGCTTGGAGATGACGTTGAGGTTGATCTCGCTGGTGCCGCCTTCAATGGAGTTGCCCTTCGAACGCAGCCACTGGCGAGTGACCTTCATGGCGTTCGGGTCGAAGCCCTCCCCTTCCCAGCCGAGCCCTTCGGAGCCGAGTGCTTCGATCAGAAGCTCATGGCGGTCCTGGTTCATCTTGGCCGCGCCATATTTCAGGATGGATGCCGTGTGGCTCACCGCCTGTCCGGCCTTGGCCTGTTCGGTCTGGCGGGCAACGGTCAGGCTGAACGCCTTGGCATACATCTTGTGATCGGTGATGCGGCCACGCAGATCGCCATCAAGGAGACGGCCATCGCTATCGGTGCCGATATGTATCTTCGCATACTCTTCCGGCCCGAGGATGCCAGAGCCGCCCGTGCCGCCGAAGCCGCCAGCCGAGATGGAGGAGCGTTCGAACTGCAGCAAGCGTTTGGCGATCTGCCAGCCGCCATTCACTTCGCCGACCAGCTGGTCCTTCGGAACCTTCACATCGGTGAAGAAGGTTTCGCAGAATGGGCTCTCACCCGAGATCAGCAGGATCGGACGCGCTTCCACGCCGGGGCTTTCCATATCGAACAGGATGAAGCTGATGCCTTCATGCTTCACGCTCGTATCTGTACGCACGAGGCAGAAGATCCAGTCGGCCTTGTCGGCGTAGGACGTCCACACCTTCTGGCCGTTGATCAGATAGTGGTCGCCCTTGTCTTCGCAGCGGGTCTGCAGGTCAGCCAGGTCAGAACCGGCGCCCGGCTCGGAATAACCCTGGCACCAGCGGGTGCGGCCATGAACGATGTCCGGGATGAAGCGCATCTTCTGCTCTTCGTTGCCGAACTCCAGGAGGGCCGGGCCGAACATCCAGAGGCCGAAGGAAAACAGCGGCTGGCGCGCCTTGATGCGGCTCATTTCCTGCTGCAGCACGCGGGCTTCCTGCGGGGAGAGACCGCCACCGCCATATTTCTTCGGCCATTGCGGCGCCGTCCAGCCTTTGGAGGCCATGCGTTCAAGCCAGATTTTCGACTCCGGATTCTTGAACTTCTCACGCTTGCCACCCCAGACGATCTCGTCGTCTTTCATGGGGGTGCGCATGGATGGGGGGCAATTCTCCTCGAGCCAGGCGCGCGTTTCGGCGCGGAAGGTCTCGAGTTCGTCGACGGCGGTGTCAGCCATGGCGATCTCCTCGTTTTAATTTAGTCCGGAGAAGACACTATTCTCCCGCCTTGCCCGCGCCAAGCGTTGCCGCTGGGTCAGACGTGCGGTGTCTTTACCCAGTAATGCGGCGTGTGAACCAGGCTCCAGAGGGCGCGGATCATCGCCAGGGTCTGCAATGGCCAGTAAAATGGCAGGGTGAGAATGTCGGTCAGGCGCTGGCGGTTCCACACGCCAGGCGCCAGGCTGGCAGACAAGGCCCCCGTTGCCAGCGACAGGATCAGGGCCAAAAGGCCAAATGGCCCGAGCGACAGGTCTGGGCTGAGCAGACAGGCCACACACCAGAGCGACCATGGCCCGTGCACCATGGCTGACAGGATGGCCGCGCCCAGTGTCAGCTGAACCGACAGAAAGCCCAGCGGCTTCAGGCCGGGAGCTTCGTTGCGCCCCCGCATCAGGACACACCAGGTCTGCATGTACCCTTTCAGCCAGCGTGACCGCTGGCCCCGCCAGACCCTGGCCTCTTCCGGCGGCGCTTCCAGTGTCGGCGACTGGATGGCCCCGACGCGATAGCCCAGCCGCGCCAGGCGCAGGCCAAGGTCTGCATCTTCGGTGACGTTCCAGGCATCCCAGCCGCCCGCCCTGACCAGGGCAGTGCGCCGGAAGTGATTGCTCGTCCCGCCAAGTGCGACCGGCAGGCCCAGCCGGGCCAGCGCCGGCACGATCAGGCCGAACTGGATTGCGTATTCCAGCGACCATTGCCGGGCGAGCCAGCTGCCCACCGCCGGCACACCGACAAGCGGCGCCTGCAGGCAGGCCGTTTCCGGTCCGTCGGAATTGAACACGTCGACAGCTGCTTTCAGCTGTTCCGGATGCGGGCGGTCTTCGGCGTCGTAAACCACGACATATGTGCCCCTGGCCCGCGCGAGGCCATAGTTCAGCGCCCGCGGTTTTGTCTGCGGCTGACCAGCCGGAACGACCAGAAGCTCCGTGCCGGCCGGCCAGGTCTGGGCCTTGATGGCCGCCTGTGTGCGCAGGTCGGCTTCTTCCACCAGCAGTTTCAGGTCGATCCGGTCTTGCGGATAGTCGAGCGAATTCATCGCCCACGCCAGCTGGGGCATGACGGCCGCTTCGTCCTTCAGCGCCACAAGGATCGTGTAGACCGGCAGCAAGGGGATCGCGCCCGAATGCGCCGAAGCATCCGACCGTTTACGGGCAGCCACGGCAAGCAGGAACAGCCGGAAAAGGATGATCGCAACAAAGGCGGGCGGCACGACCAGTATGGTCAGAATGCCCGGGAGTTCGGGCATCATCAGGGTTAACACGGTCAGCACCAGCAGGCTGCGCGTGGCGATCTGGCGTTGCTTCAGGCTAAGCGTCTGCCGGGCGGACAGGCCGGGCGCCTGACGGTCCAGCCCATGCGCTGCTTCAAGCGCCATGGCCATGTCGGGCTGCGGGCACAGCAACGGCCCACGCAATCGTGCGCGCCACACCTCGCCGTTGAACCCTTCACCACCCATCGTTGCATGAATGGCCTTTGGTTAACCTTCACACCACAAATCACAGGTTGAATTCGTTACGAATGCGTAACGATTCTCCCCCGGAGCGAGAGCAAACACCTGAAAAGGGAGGCACATCGCCGGCCGGGATATTCACAGACCTACCCCCCGCCCAGTCAGCCAAGGCCAAGAGAGCGGATGCGGAAGGGCGCCACAGAACGCGGCTGGAAACACGTATGGAAAACAATGCTCTTGTCAGCATTCCTTAAATGTTCTATTTTTGTTCCATGCGAGACGTACATCTCATCTGGTACCGGAGAGACCTGAGGGTGCATGACCACGCCGCGCTTGCCGCGGCTGTGGCGAGCGGCGCTCCCGTCCTGCCCCTCTATATCTTCGAGCCGGACCTCTGGGCCCTAGCTGAGCATTCCCGCCGCCAGTTCGATTTTCTCATGGAGTCCCTGACGGAACTGGATGAGGCGCTGACTGAACGGGGCGCCCGGCTGATCGTGCGCAAGGGCAATGCGCTGGACATTCTGGCAGACCTGCACCGCCGGCACGGAATTGCTGCCATTCATATGTATGAGGAAACCGGCCTGCCCTGGTCGCGCGCCCGGGATCGCGCCGTCCGCCGCTGGGCCCTGCAGGCTGGTATTTCCCTGCGCGAACAGCCCCAGCCGGGAATCCTTCGCAGCACCGGGGACAGCAAGAGTAACGCCTCATGGGCCGGACATGTCGAACAGCCCCGCCTCAAAGCGCCGGAGACGATCCGGGCCGCCACACTGGCGGCTGGCCCCTGGCCGATAGCTGAAGATTTCGGCCTCGGCGCGGACGACTGCACCGGCCGTCAGAAGGGCGGGCGAACAGCCGGGGTGGAATTGCTGCGCGGCTTCCTGGCCGGACGCGGCCGGCGCTACCGACAGGATGCCGAACACCCCGCCGCCGCGGAGAAGACCGCCTCGCGCCTCTCCCCTCATCTTGCCTTTGGCACGATTTCCGTGCGCGAAGCCTGGCAAGCCGCCCATCGGGCCCGCGCCGCCTATATGCAGGATGGCGATACGACTTTCGCCGCCTCGCTCACCGGCTTCCTTGAACGTCTGGAATGGCGGGCCCGGTCCATCCAGTCCCTCGAGGACCACCCCCTGCCCCAGACCGGCAGCGGCGAAGACATCCGCCCCGTGCCTGCCATGGACGATCCGCGTCTTGCCACCTGGATCGAAGGGCGAACCGGGTTCCCGCTGATCGACGCCTGCATCCGGTCACTGCGCGAAACTGGTTGGCTGAATTTCCGTATGCGCGCCATGCTGGTTGGTTTTGCAACGCATCATCTCTGGATGGACTGGCGCCGCCCGGCGGAGCGGCTGGCTGCCCTGTTCACCGATTTCGAGCCGGGCATTCATTATCCGCAGGTCCTCGCACAATCCGCCATCAGGGGGCAAAAGGCACCCGTCGTTTACAATCCGGTCCGCCTGTCGCTGCAGCTCGATCCGGACGGTACCTTCATCCGGCGCTGGATCCCGGAACTCGCGGCCCTGCCGGATTCCTATCTTCATGCGCCTTGGGAGGCACCGAAGGCGGAGCTTGCCCGTGCAGGCGTCATCCTTGGCCAGACCTATCCGATGCGGATGGTCGATCATGTCGCCGCAGCGAAGGAGGCGCGGGAGCGGATTGCACGTCTCACCCGGACGAGCCGCCCGGCTACGGCTCAGCCGCCCCACCGGCCAGCGCCCATGCAGGCCGACCTGCCTTTCCGCGGCATGCAGGCCAGACGCCTTCGCAAGCCGAAACACGGCCCGGCACAGCTGAGCTTTGATCTCGGCACGCCACCGCCGGCCCCACACCTGCGCCAGATCTAGGGAAATTCCCCTCCGGACCGGCCCCTTCCCGGCATATCCGTCTCGGTCAGGCAGTGATTCCGGCGAAAAAACTCCATGACGCCCATTTAATTGGTCTTGTAAGCCGGGCTTGGCGTACCATATCGAAATTCAACAAATCAGAGTGCCTTGTTATTCTTTGATTTTATTGTTTTTCGATAATTTATCATTGAAAAACGATAATCGATGTCCTATCTTGATTGTGTCGGCGGCGGGATGGTCCCGCCGGGACAAGAACCAAGAAGGACTTTTGAAAATGACCCCCCGCGCCCGTCAATATGACCACGAGATCGCCGCAACCGCTGCGCCGATGGCAGGTGCCATCCTCACCGGCAGCCAGACGCTGCTGTCCCGCCCGGCAAATGATGTGGCCGACCGGGGCCGCCCGAACCTCCTGGTCCGCCGCCGCCGCCGCTTCCTCCGCCGGGAAGCGCACTAAGCCGCCCGGACGGCGCTGCACCCTCAAAGGCCTTGCCACCCCTCCTGGCCTGCAGCGCCGTCCACCGGCCTCCCCCCAAAAAAAGAACGAAGCTCAAAGGAAGGAAATTCTCGCCATGATCCGCCCAATTCTCGCCGCTGCCGCCCTGTCCGTCGCCGCCCTGCCCGCCTTTGCCGGCATGACCGAACCATTCGAAATGAAGGTCAACATCGACCGCGCGGCCCTCAAAACTTCGGAAGGTGCCCAGCAGGTTCTCGCGACACTCAAGCAGGATGTTCACGAACGCTGCACGGTGGAAGCCGGCGACTGGACCTTCGCCTCACGCTACGCTGTCTCGTTCTGTGAAACCCGCACCCTGCAAAGCGCTGTGAAGACCATCGGCGACGCAAACCTGACAGCCACCTATGAGGCGTCTCTCACGAAATAAACGATCCCATTTTGCGGGTGTCCCTGCCTCTCCAAACCCTGATATCCCGCAGCCTCCAGCCCTGCCCGTCTCTCCCGGGCGGGGCTTTTTTCGGGACGTCCGCTCAGGCTGGCGCGGTGCGGTAATCCTTGGCCCGCAGCACATTCGACAGGCGGAACAGGGCCGGCACAAAGCTGCCGTCATCCTCACGCTCGAACATGGCGACACAGCTGGTGGGGAATTTCTCCGCCAGGCGCTGGGACGCATAATGGTCGAGGCTTCCGCCATCGCGCAGGATATCCAGCGCGAAATCGTGCATGCCGGGATTGTGGCCAATCACCATCAACGTGCCCGCACCGTCATTCTGTTTCACCGCATCGACCAGGCCCCGTACGCCGCACAGGTAGAGCGCTTCCATCGGGCGGACTTTCTCGCCCTCGAAAACGCGGGCCGCTTCCGAACAGGTCTCTCTGGCACGCCGGGCCGTCGACACGAGAATTCGTTCCGGGCTCCAGCCCAGCGCGACGATCTCCTCGGCGATCCGCTTCGCATCGTCATGGCCCTGATCGGTCAAGGCACGGCCAAAATCATCGACCCCTTCGCCGAAGGGTTCGGTCTTGGCGTGACGCATCAGGATCAGGCGCTTCATGGGCAGGTCCGGAGATTAGAAATTCTGATCGACACCTTCAGGCACCGATCATTGGCTCAGTCTCTCTTAGGCACCATTTTCGCCCTCGAAATCAAGAGACAGGAGACGGTTTAGATGAGCTTGCTGATCGGCGACGTGGCGCCCGACTTTGAAGCGGATACGACAGAAGGCCCGATCCGGTTCCATGAATGGGCCGGTGACGACTGGGTCGTGTTTTTCTCGCACCCGGCCGACTTCACACCCGTCTGCACAACCGAGCTGGGTTATACAGCTCGCCTGAAAGACGAATTCGCCCGGCGCGGTGCCAAGGCACTGGTTATCTCTGTCGACAGTGTCGAGGATCACAAACGCTGGATCCAGGACATCGAAGAGACGCAAGGCGCCCAGGTCGAGTTCCCGATCATCGCCGATCCGGCCCGCAAGGTGGCGACGCTCTACAACATGATCCACCCGAACGCCGACCCGAAGGTGACCGTGCGCGCCGTCTATGTAATCGACCCGAACAAGAAGATCCGCGCCTCGATCATCTACCCGCCGAGCGCCGGACGGAACTTCGACGAAGTGCTGCGCCTGATCGACAGCCTGCAGCTGACCGACGGGTACAAGGTGGCGACCCCGGTGAACTGGATCGACGGCGAAGACGTGATCGTCGTGCCGAGCCTGTCGGATGACGAGGCCGGGAAGCTGTTCCCGAAGGGCTTCCGGACCGTGAAGCCTTACCTGCGCTACACGGCCCAGCCGAACAAGTAGGCTACGGGAGCCGGCTCAGTTCAGCCGGAATTCGCCGTCATGAACCCGCACTTCAGCCGGACCGACCCAGTCTGCATGGGCGATCCGGATGGAGTGGATCATGGCATGTATTTCCCGGCGCCAATGATCCAGAAATGCGTGGAGCCTCGGAAATTCGGGCGCGCGGTCGATCGACTGGAACGCGAAGGTCTGCAGAAGGGATGGACAGTCCGGACGCCAGTAAAGGATTTCCGCGGTGAGCAGGCCGCCGCCCTGGATGCGCGCCGTGAAATCTGAATCAGCCATAGAGAACCTCCTTGTGCTGACCCAGCTTTTAATATTGATGCAAATTCGTCAATAACTCCATTTAAAACAAAGCATTATCAGCCAACACGTTTGGCTGCTGCCAGCCCCTGGAAGATTACGAAATTTTCATCTGGCGGAAGACTTGAAGAAAAACACCCGACTGCCGAATTCCTCCCTCGTTAGCAGCCGGTGGGCCGGAGTGCCAATCGCACCGCCCCCGGCAGCTGACCTTCTGAATTGTATCGAAGTCGCAACATGCAAATGGCAACTGGAGGCAAACATCATGTCTTTCCGACCGCTTCACGACCGTGTTCTGGTTCGTCGCATCGAGGAAACTGACAAGACCGCTGGCGGGATCATCATCCCCGACTCGGCAAAGGAAAAACCGCAGGAAGGGATCATCGTTGCGGCCGGGACCGGCACGCGCGGCGATGACAACCAGGTCCGGCCGCTGGACGTGAGACCGGGCGACCGCGTCCTGTTCGGCAAATGGTCCGGCACCGAAGTGAAAATCGACGGCGAAGACCTGCTCATCATGAAAGAGAGCGACATTCTCGGCGTCATCGAACCCGCTGTCGCAGCACAGAAAGCTGCCTGATCCGTACACGCATCAAGAAGAAGGCATTGAACTATGACCGCAAAGATCGTCGTATTCAGTTCTGACGCCCGCGAAAAGATGCTCAAGGGCGTCGACACGCTGGCCAACGCCGTAAAGGTCACCCTCGGCCCGAAAGGCCGTAACGTCGTGATCGAGAAATCCTTCGGTGCCCCGCGCACCACGAAGGACGGCGTCACCGTCGCAAAAGAGATCGCGCTGGAAGACAAGCTCGAGAACATGGGCGCACAGATGCTGCGCGAAGTCGCCTCCAAGGCGAACGACGTCGCCGGTGACGGCACCACGACCGCAACGGTTCTCGCTCAGGCCATCGTCCGCGAAGGCATGAAGCGCGTTGCCGCCGGCATG
>JACXUV010000050.1 GCA_014763715.1 Rhodobacterales bacterium
TACTTCACGCCATCGGCTGAGGTTTACAAGGAAGTGGCTGTGATGCCGGGGCTTCCGCGTACGTACAAGCTGACGATCAAGTATCAATTCTAAGGCTGTCATGGCTGGCGAGGGATTTCCTCGCCAGCCACCTTTTTACAACTACGGTGATGCCAATGACCAGAACTCCCCCCAGTACTCTTCCCGCGGGCATAACCCGCCGTGGTGTATTCGCCCGCGTGACAGGCGCGGCAGGTCTTGCAGCTGTCGCTGCGTGCCAGACTACCGGCCGTGACCTGAAGCACGCCGCAGCCGAAGAGGCTGTATTCGGGTGGGGAGTCGCAAGTGGTGATCCGACGCGGTCGTCGGTCATCATCTGGACGCGAGCCTTGCCGGAAAACCCAGGCAATCCAGTGCTCGAAGTGGTCTATGAACTGGCAGAAGACACCGGGTTCCGTAACGTGCTGAAAGCAGGTGTGGCTCAGACATCCGCCAACAGGGATTTCACGGTCAAGATGGATGTTGAGGGGCTGACTCCTGGACAAACTTATTATTACCGTTTCCGCGCAGGCAGCACGTATTCGCCAGTCGGGCGGACCCGGACGCTGCCAGCTGAGGATAAAAGGCCGATCAATCTCGCTTTAGCCTCCTGCGCAAACTATCCCTCTGGCTTCTACAATGCCTATAGGGAGATTTCCCTTATTGAAGATCTGGATGCCGTCATACATGTCGGGGATTACATTTACGAACATGCCGCAGGAAAATATGATGGCGCTGTTGGTGAACGCATCGGACGGGTGCATCTGCCTGCAAATGAAATCGTGACCCTTGCGGACTATCGTGAGCGGCTCGCTCAGTATCGAGAGGATGAAGACCTGCAGGCGGCTCATGCGCATGCGCCTTTCATCACTGTCTGGGATGATCATGAAACGGCCAACAATAGCTGGCAGCATGGTGCCTCAGGCCATGACCCTGAAACGGAAGGCACATGGGACGCGCGCCGTGATGCGGCGTTGCAGGCTTATTTCGAATGGCTTCCCATGCGCGACCCTGCGTCGGGGGCTGCACGTGACCGGCTGAACCGGGTCTATGATTTTGGATCCATTGCTTCACTCATCGTGATTGAAACACGCCTGACGGGGCGTGATCAGCAATTGTCCTTCGAGCGAGACATGCCGTTGCATGAAGACGGCTCGCCCGACCTTGAGGCATTTGAACGGGATGTTCTGGAAAATCCGGAGCGGACCATGATGGGCTATGCTCAGGAAGAATGGTTTGCGGATGCGCTCAAGAAATCCCGGCAACGGAATATGCAATGGCAAGTGATTGCAAACCAGACGGTTATGGCGCGCATGCGGACGCCGGACTTCCTGTCCATCCTGCCGCAGGAAATTGTGGAGCCTGCCATTGCGAGCGGTGGGTATGTCTCGGGCTGGCTACAGCGCAGTACGCTTGGGCTTCCGGTCGGTCTCGATTCCTGGGACGGGTATTCTGCAGCGAGAACGCGTTTCTATGATTCTGCCCTGGCGGCGGACGCGAACCTGGTGGTTCTGTCTGGCGATAGCCACATGTTCTGGGCGAATGAGCTTCACTACCCGGGAACAGAAGCCTTTGTCGGTCTCGAGTTTGCCACAGGCAGCATCACCTCGCCGGGCGGGTATGGATATATCAACGATACGGCGGAGTTCTATGACACGGTTGAGCGTGCTGTCGTAGCCAAGAACCCTGATGTGCAACATGCCAATGTGCACGATCATGGCTTCATCCATCTTACGCTGACACGGGAAGATGTGAGGGCAAGATACATTGGCGTCAGCACAATCACAGACCCTAATTATGAGGCGACATGTTTCCTGGATGTCACTGCGGCACCTTCGAAAGGCATGAAAGAAACCAACTGACAGTATATGAGTGTCGAGGCGCGTCGGGTAGCATCTGACGCTTTACAGCATAGCTAAAGCGTCAGATGCGGCCGCCCATGTCACGTGCCTCAGCGGCTGTCATGGGAGACAGGCCAAGGCCCTTGAATGCAGTGGTGCAAGCCCCGACAAGCTCGCCATTGGTGCGCGCCAGAGTTCCATCAGGGAGATGTAGGCCGTTTTCGAAGCCGATCCGGACGTGCCCGCCAAGCGAGGCGGCTGCCGTGAGAATGGAGAGCTGGGCAACGCCAAAGCCGCAAACGGCCCAATCTGGCATCATGTCCGGTGCGGCGTGGAGTGCGTTCATCAGTGTCAGGAACTCTGGTTGCCAGTGATCCGGATTAGACGTGTATCGGCCGATGACAAGGAGAACGAAGGGGCGGCCATCGGGGATAATGCCTTCGGATTGGAGGCGTCGAAAGCGTGCGAGGTCTACATTATCATACAGGATGTATTGAAGCAGGATGCCCTCGTTGTAACAATCTTCCAGAAAGTGCCGGAAGGTTGCCGTGTCCTCAGGCTGATCCGTTGGGCACAATTCCCGTAGGGCAATGGAGCAGGCTTCCGGACGCAGGGTTTGTACCACACGCATCTGCTCGTCCCGGCTATAGATCCCACAAGCCTCTGTCGTTACTTGTGCGATAAGAGCGTCACCGATGGTATCCTTGATGGCGGACAAGGCGTCACGGTAGCGGGCCGGGTCCAGGCTATGCTGATTGGCATCATCCCGGACATGGAGGTGAATGAGGCCTGCGCCAGCCTGCAAGGCTTCGCGGGCGACATGGGCAATTTCTTCCGGCCGTGTCGGAAGCGCTGCGTGATCTGTTTTCGTGCGGCGTGCTCCATTGGGGGCAACGGCAATCAGGCGGCGGTTGTTCATGCGGCTACCGCCAGAACATTGGTGACCGCGCGGGCAAGACGAGAGGCAATTTCCTCCAGCTCTGCATCGTTTGCGATGAAAGGGGGGGCAATCAGGATATGGTCGCCTCGCTGGCCATCGGCACAACCGCCATTCGGGTATACGATCAGGCCTTCGGCCATTGCGGCTTTCTTGATTTTGGCTGCGAGTTTCATCTCGGTCGGGAAAGTTGCTTTTGTTTCTGTGTTGCGCACAAGTTCGACGCCGACCAGAAAACCGCGCCCTCGGATATCACCGGCAATGCCTGTCGGTTCGAGCGCTTGCCGCAAAAGCGTGACGAGGCTCACGTGCAGGGTACGTATATTTTCAAGAAGCCTGTCAGTTTCGATCGTTTGCTGGACGGCAAGTGCTGCGGCACATGCTGTCGCGTGTCCGATATAAGTATGCCCGTGTTCGAAGTGGCCCGAGCCGGAAACAACCGTATCGTAGACCTGCCCGGAGGCCATTACGGCTCCTATTGGCTGGTATCCGCCACCCAGGCCTTTCGCCATGGTGATGATGTCCGGGCAAACGCCTTCCTGCTCAACGGCGAAAAGTGTGCCTGTGCGCCCCATGCCGCACATCACCTCGTCGGCAATGAACAGGACGCCGTATTTGCGGCAGATTTCCGATATGCGCCTGAAATAGCCCGGCACAGCCGGCACGGCTCCAAGTGTCGCGCCCACGACGGGTTCCGCGATGAATGCTGCTACGTTTTCCGGGCCGATTGCCAGGATTTCGGCTTCCAGAGTATCGGCTGCGCGTTTTCCGTAGGCTTCTTGTGTCTCGCCGGGCTGTTGGTGCCGATAGGCATAACAGGGCGCGATAAAGCGGCAGGGAGACAGGATATCAAGATAGGGGGCGCGGCGTCCGGGGTTTCCGCTCACTGACAGTGCACCAAGCGTTGCGCCATGATAACTTTGCTCTCGGGCGATAAAGACTGAGCGAGTGTTTTCGCCCCGTGCCAAATGGTAGGCGCGGGCCAGTTTCAGGGCCGCTTCTGTTGCTTCGGACCCTCCGGAGCAGAATAGGACTTTCGCATTCTCGACCGGCGCCCGGGAGGCCAGGAATTCAGCTAGCTGTTCGCTGGGTTCGTTGGTGAAGAAGGCTGTGTGGGCAAAGGCCATTTTCGTCGCCTGATCACAGATGGCGGAGATCACGCGCGGGTGGCCATGGCCCAGTGTCGACACGGCTGCGCCGCCAGACGCATCCAGATAACGCTTGCCGTCAGAGTCTTCCAGCCAGACCCCTTGTCCTCCAGTCGCGGTTGGTAGGGATGCGCCGGGTGAACGATGAAAAACAGATGTCATAGCCAACTCCATGTGGCGCTGGAGATAGGCGGGGGCTTTGGTATGCGTCAAATATCAGATATTTCCATATGTATAACTCTCGGATATACTTAGGCATGCTCAGTTATCGGCAGATTGAAGTTTTTTACGCGATCATGAAATCTGGCAGCGTCAGTGGCGCTGCTGAGCGGCTGGGGCTTTCGCAGCCTGCAGTCTCGAAAACACTCCAGACCATGGAGCATGACCTCGGATATCTGTTGTTCGACAGGGTGAAGGGGAGGCTGCAACCGACCGAAGAAGCCAGGGCTTTACTTCAGGAAGCTGAACGTGCCCGGGAGGCGCTTCAGGATGTGCGGACTTTTGCCCGAAGGCTCCGCCAAGGGGATGACAGCCAGCTCAGGGTTACAGCAACGCCAGCCTTGGGTTTGCAGGTGCTTCCTGACGCTGTTGCGCGATTTCGCCAGCTGCAGCCACGAAGCCTGTTCGATATCTCGACCCATCATTCCGGGGATATTCTGGCAGCGATATCGCGCCGGAGTTTCGGATTTGATGTTGGCTTCACGTTCGGGGCCGAAGGTGCTGAATCGCCTGTAGGATCAATACAGATCGGCTCGGTGTCACTGGCGTGCATAGCGCGCCGGGGGGTGCTTGATGCGTATCCGGAAGAGATTGGTCTTGAGGATCTCGCCTCGCTCCCTGTTATCAGCCTGCACGAGAGTGAGCCGCTTGGGCGCTTGCTTGCGGAAAAAGCGCGGGAATTGGGGCTGACGCTCGATACGCAGATGCGGGTTCAGACATATGGCATTGCATGCGCGCTGGCTGAACGCGGCGTCGGGCTGGCTATTGTCGATGCCATGACGGCCGCAAGCCATGCACGGAATAATCCGATTATCGACCTTCGCAGATTTGACGCTACATTGTCGCTGCCAGTCACTGCGATTTACCCGCTTGCACGTGGGTTGCCCGTCAACACAAGACGCTTTGTGGATGGCTTCGCGGAAGTGCTGATGGAGCGGAATGCACGCTTCCTGGACGCGTCTGCCTTAAATTCAGATATACACATATAACTTTTAAGAATAATATTTTTCAATTGCTGCAATTGGGTTATGGGGTTCCCCGGAAGGGCATATCCGAATCCATGATGATCAGGATCTGAGCCCTGAAGTTTTCAACGCGGGGAAAGATCCATGAATTTGAAAGTCGTACGACCAGCCCTCCGGGCGTTGCTTGTCGCCAGCGTTGCCAGTTCGGCGCTCCAGGCTTGGGCACAGGAAGTTGTTGCCGCGCCAGAAAACCCGGCAACCGAAGATGAAGCGCGGATCGAAGACAAGATCATTGTCGTCGGTTCCTACATTGAGGGCGTGGGCGACTCCGGTGCCCTGCCGGTAACTGTGCTTGGCCGGGATGAACTGGATGTGACCGGGGCGTTGTCTACCGGTGAAATGTTAGTGAACATCCCGTCTGTTGGCGACATTGAGTTTTCGGATGGCAACACCGGCACCAATGGTGCACGCGGTGACGTGACTGGCATCAATTTGCGTGGCCTTGGGTCTGGCCGGTCGCTTGTGCTGGTCAATGGCCGCCGGATTACCGGGCACCCCCAATCGGAAGCTGTCGACGACGTGCCGGTCACCTTCTTCAACGTAAACTCGATCCCTTCCACGCTGATCGAGCGGGTTGAGGTGTTGCGAGACGGCGCCTCGGCGCTCTACGGCTCAGATGCGATCGCGGGTGTCGTCAACCTGTCCCTCTTTGGCGACTATGACGAAACCTATGTCACAGCCCAGTATGGCGCATCGACCGAAACGGACCTGGCTGAATACTCTATCGGTGGTCGGACGGGTTTTGAATTCAATGGCGGCCGTACCCATCTCACGGTCGGGGGCAGCTATTATGGCCGCGACCCGGTTGAGGCATGCGATGTTGGTGAGTGGTTCTGCGATCTCGACCGGCGTGAAATGCTGCCGGAAAACTGGCAGGGCGATACCCAGTTCGACAATCGCTCGACGCTTGGGCCGTATGGACGTTTCCAGGTCGGTGTTCTCAATCCGGACGGTACGTTCGGTGGTTTGGGGGTCACCCAGAATGGATCGAGCCTGACCTCCAGTTCGGGGGTATTCCATGTCCAGCCTGATGATTTTCCAGGCAGCCTTGCTTCACTCGGCGGTGGCGTGTCCATTGACGATGGGTCTCAGGACAGGGACCTGCGTTACAATTTCAATGATACGCAGCGCGTTATCCCGGATGTCACCCGCCTGAACCTGGCTGCAACGTTCTCACATGAGCTTCAGAATGGCGTCGAGCTGTTTGGCGAGGCCATGTACTACGACTCGGAGTCCACGACTCAGCGTGCTGCGGGGCCGTTCGATCAATCGCTTGCCCTGATCGTTGTGCCGGCCGCCAACTATTACAACCCGTTCGGCGCTGTTGGCAGCGTTAACCGCCTGCCGGATATTGATGCTCCGGCCGAAGGTCTGGACCTGGTCATTCAGGGGTATCGCCCGCTTGAGATGGGACCGCGTATCATCAAGGTGGACCAGGATCTCTATCGGCTCCTCGGTGGCGCGCGTTGGGAAATGCGTGGTTGGGATGTCGAGACGGCGCTTGGTTACTCCGAAGCGACCGCGACCGATGAGGAATTCAACCGCATCTCCAAAACTCTGCTTCAGGAACAGATCGCGCTGAGCACGCCGGATGCTTTCAATCCGTTCGGCGGTCCCGGTGTGAACCCTGAAAGCGTGCTGCAGAACATTCGTGTCAGTTCTGTCCGCAAAGGGGAGTCCTCTCTTTTGACCTGGGACGCGAAAGTGACCCGTCCTGATCTCTTCACTCTTCCGGGTGGGGATGTCGGTATCGCCGCAGGGGTGGACTTCCGCCGCGAAGAGATTTCGGAAGACAGCGACCCGCGCCTTGATGGGACGATCCAGTTCACCAATGGCGCCATTCCGGACGAAAGCGATCTGGTCGGCGTTTCCGCAACCCGTGACTTCAGTGGGGATCGTGATGTCTGGGCGGCATTCACGGAACTGTCGATCCCGATCGTGGGCGAAGCGAACCGTGTTCCGGGGATCTACTCGCTCGACCTTCAGTTGGCCGCACGTTTTGAAGACTCCTCGGATTTTGGCGACACGTTCAATCCGAAGATTGCCGGTCACTGGTTCATCACGCCGGCACTTTCCTTGCGGGCTGCGTATGGTGAGGGCTTCCGGGCGCCAAACCTTGTGCAGATCAACCAGGGAACGATCACACGCCGGAACCAGGGCGATGCTGACCTGTACCGTGAAGATGTCACTGCAACACCAAATGATGTTGGCGACACCTATCGCCCTTCAATCCGCAACGGGAATCCGGATCTTGAAGCAGAAGAAAGTGAAAGCCGCGTTCTCGGCCTGATCTTCGAGCCAGAGAGTGGCGCGCTTGAGGGCTTCCGTTTCTCGCTGGACTATTGGCAGGTCGAAACCACGAACGCCATCACTACGCTCGGTGTTGATCGTCTTCTGGAAGAAGACTTCGCCAGCCTGATTGCTGGTGGGCCCGGTATTTCCAACGTGGTGCGCGGTGCGGTTACGCAGGAAGATCTGGATGCCTTCGCAGCCTACAATGCCGCGAATCCAGCCGATCAGCGCGCGGCCGTTGGCGAGGTGCTGTATGTGGTTGATGGCTACATCAACCTCGATGGACGGGAAGTCAAAGGCTACGATATTGCCGCATCTTATGATT
The DNA here is from genome assembly GCA_014763715.1 of Rhodobacterales bacterium. Lineage (GTDB taxonomy): Bacteria > Pseudomonadota > Alphaproteobacteria > Caulobacterales > Hyphomonadaceae > Hyphomonas. The sequence goes on from JACXUV010000050.1 coordinate 7,806, forward strand.
TCAGCACTCGTTCTGCCGGTGACTTCTCGGTCGGCGCATCAGCAACCAAGCTGGAGTCATACAAGGAGACGCGTGGCGACACGGTCTATGACGAGCTGCGTCGCAACGGCAATCCGGAATGGCGTGCCAGTGTGTTCGCCCGTTGGGACCTTGGTCCTTGGCGCGCAGGCGCCCAGCTGCGTTACGTCTCGGATGTCTATGACACCAGCGCGACGAATGACGATACTGGCGAGTACTGGGAAGTCGATGACTGGATGACCGTCAACGGCTATGTTGGATACTCTTTCGAGCAGGATACGGGCATCATGTCCAATGCGAACGTTCGACTTGGCGTGCGGAACCTGTTCGACGAACTTCCTCCGAAGGCAGACGAGTCCAGCGGCTACCTGCCGGGGCTGTACTCCATCGAGGGCCGGGTCGTGTACCTGGAGCTTTCCAAGACCTTCTAAGGTTTTCAGACTGGCCGGGCATTTGTCCGGCCAGTTTCCTTTAACGGGTATATGTCTGCCTGAGCGCGAGACTTGCCTGCGGCCCTGATGCGGGGTCGACAGATCAATTGTATCAGTCACCGGAAGGGGGTTCCCTGGAATGATGTCCTCACGTTTCTCTCTGTTGTGCGGCGTTGCCGCGAGTCTTCTTGTCGTTGCATGCGCCACGGCGACTTCGGAAACTCAGCCTGCCTATGGTGTTGTATCGTCGGGCTCTCCAGAGGCGACGGCGGCGGGCGTGGTAATTCTCGAACAGGGAGGCAATGCCATCGATGCGGCGGTTGCGGTGCAATTCGCGCTGGGTGTGACGGAGCCTGCCATGTCCGGTCTTGGTGGCCAGACACAGATCGTTCTGCAGAAGCCGGGAGAGCCTGCAATCGTCATCAACGGGACGTCCTTCGCTCCGGCAAACATCCCTGACATCGTGGCGGAAACGGATCTCAAAACCGGGTATACATCTACCACCGTGCCGTCGACTGTGAAGGTCATGGACTACGCCATGCGCAGGTATGGGAGTGGAAAGATCTCCTGGGCGGAGGCCCTGGCGCCGGCGATCCGTTATGCAGACAAGGGCTATGCCGTCGGACCATTCCGGGCGCTTGTCTATGCGCGCCATGAGGAAGACTTGCGTGTCAATCCAGTGGTCAGCAGCCTGTTCCTGAACTCTGACGGATCCTTGCCGGAAGAGGGTGACGTGATGCGCCAGCCTGTGCTGGGCGCCACACTCAAACGTCTCGCCAGCGCAGGCGCCGATGATTTCTATACCGGCGACATCGCACAGAAAATTGCGGCAGACATGGCCGCGAATGGCGGCTGGATCACGCTGGAAGATCTGGCGAATACGCCGGACCCTGTCCTTATGGAACCTCTCAAGACAAGCTATCGCGGCTATGACGTTGCGAGTTTGCCGCCACCGGCTGGTGGCTGGGTCGTGCTTCAGGCCCTGAACCTTCTGGAACAGATGCCCGGGACAGACCTTGATGAACCGGATCATATACGTGCCGGCGCGCTTCTGACGGCATTGGACATCGCGCATGCATCCCGTGCGGACAACCCGGAGGCAGACCTTGTTTCCTTCGGAGCTGATATGGCCCAGCGCATCGACAAGGCCACAGCCGCGGAGTTGCTGAATGAGCGGGGACATGGCGAAACCACGCACTTCTCTGTTGTCGACAAAGATGGTCTGGCTGTGTCAGTCACTGCGAGTGTCGATTCCTATTTCGGATCGCGGGCGGCGAGCCCTGAACTCGGCTTCGTCTATAACAACTATATGCAGACTTTCAGTCTGGCATCGGGCGAAACTTTCTCCCTGGCGCCGCGGGCGATGCCTTACTCCTCCATGAGCACAAGCATCGTCTCTAAAAACAATCAGCCAGTCCTCATCGTTGGCAGCCCCGGAAGTGCACGGATCATTTCCACGGTAACGCAGGTTATCAGTCATTGGATCGATATTGATGCGGGAATTGAAGCGGCCGTTGCGGCGCCCCGTGTGCATGTCGTCGTGGATACGACGGATGGCCGTGACAATGCTTATGTCGAGCAGATGCCGGAAGGGCTGGATGTGGAGGCCCTGGGTTTCGATCTGACAGAGCCTCGAACGGATCTCATGATGAATGGGCTCAATGCGTATTTTGGCGGCGTTCATGCCATCGCCTTGGAAGAAGGCGCTTGGCACGGAGCGGCAGATCCGCGCCGGGACGGTGTTGTCGGGTATGAGGAGAAAAAGTGAAGCCGGACTGAAGGTGGAGCCGCTGTTACAGTAGTTTCAACAGGCGGTCATGAATCTGTCGCGCTTCCACTCCAAGAGCGCAGGTAGATTTTTGAAGGCCCAGTATGCAGGCGAAGCCATTCTGTCCGGACAACACGGTTCTGCCCGGCCCATTTGCAGATGGGGCAGTCGTGCCTGTGCAGGTTGATGCTGCAGCGGTTGCGGTTGAACGGACAGCATTTCTTAACCACCTGTTCCGGGAACATTATGGCGAACTGGTCGGGCGATTGAGAAAGGTCTTCGGGGCAGGTCCGCCTGATCCGGAAGATGTGGCCCAGGCCGCCTTTTCAAAGCTTGCAGCATTGACCGATCTCGGCCGGATCCGCTCTCCACGCGCATTCCTGTTCCGCACGGCAATCAATATCGGCCTCAATTCCAACGACAAGATCCGGCGTGGTCGAAACTTCGTCAAAAGCCAGCTGGAAGGAAATTTCTTCCCGGATGTGGAAGAAATCTCGCCCGAAACTGTCTTAATGGGAAAGCAGGACCTTGAACGGGTAGCGCGCGCCATACGGCAGCTGTCGCCGAAGCAGAGGGAGATCCTGCTCAGAAGCCGGTTCAGGGGGCAGACCTATGCAGAGATCAAACAGGAGACCGGCTGGAGCGAGGCGGATATTTCCCGCCAGCTCACCAAGGTCATGGCTCTGCTGCAAGACGAACTGGACAACTGAAACAGTCGTCGAATGAGCAGGTCCCGCCCGCCCAACTCCAATCGCCCGCCTGTACAGGCAGGCAAGCAGGACGCCGAAGCGCGGGCCTGGCTGCTGACCTTTGCGTCGGAAGAGGTATCGCCTGAAATGGAGCGGGCTTTCACGGATTGGCTGGCAGCATCGGAAGAAAACCGTCAGGCCTATGAGCGCGCCCACCGTCTGTGGGAGGGGCTTGCGGAGGTCGACGGGATTGAAGACCTGCTGACCGACCGGGACAATGTCAGGGCTTTGCCGCAGCGTCCGGCGCTGACACGGCGCCTGTTGCTTGGCGGCGGCCTTGCTGCGGGCCTCGCCTGTGCGGCGGCTGTCGGCCTGCTGGCGCTGCAACCGCCCCCGGCTGAAGAGATCATGCTTGTCACGGCACGCGGTGAAATCAAGACGTTCACCTTGTCGGATGGCAGTCAGATCACGCTGGGCGGTGCCAGCCGTGTCCGCGGGGAGTTTACCGGCAAGACACGTGACCTGAAGTTGGCCGCTGGAAACGCCTATTTCGACATTGCGCGGGATGAAAACCGTCCGCTTACCGTCGATACGGGGGATGTTCAGGTCCGGGTCCTCGGCACGCGGTTTGACATCAAGAAGCGGGCAGATCGGGTTTCCGTTTCTGTAGATAGCGGCCATGTGCGCGTCATGGCAGTGAACCTGACAGAGACGCGAGACCTGCTGGCCGGCGACAAGATCGTCTCGACCGCTGCCTTGCGCCTTGGCCCCGTCGAGGGATTCGATCCCGAGAAGGAATTGTCCTGGCGTTCCGGTCGCCTGTCCTTTGTCGATGCGCCGCTGCGGGACATCGTCGCGGACATGAACCAGTATAGCGACAGGCCCGTCAGGCTCGGCCCCGGCGCCCCTGCGGATATGCGGCTCACGCTGTCTTTCTCTGTCCAGCAGATCGGGCAGGTCCTTGCCGGGCTGGACGCGGCCTATCCGATTCAGGTGCGGGAGAGCGATACCGAAATCCTGATTTCGGACGGCCTCTGACGCTCTCTGCGATGAACCTTTTATGAAGATCGCAAAATCGCTGAAAGACGCAGGCTACTGATCTGTCTTCCCCCTGACCACGCAGGAGCGTGGCGCGGGTGTGATGCCTCACCCCGTACGGTTCACCATGAGGGGAAAGTCATGAATTCTTCGATCAGCCTGCGCAAGGCGCTTGTTCTGACGGCATCGGGCGCCGCCCTGTGCTTCAGCAACGCTGCGCTAGCACAAACCGCCACCGACCAGACGAACCAGGATGATGCAGCCGTCCAGGAAACGGTGATTGTCACAGGCTCGCGCGGTGCCCCGCGTACAGCGTTCGACAGCCTTGCACCGGTCGACGTCATTTCCGAAAAATCCATCGACCTCACCGCGTCGGATGAAGTGATGGACACGCTTTCGCAGCTTGTTCCGTCCTTCAATGTGAAGCGTCTTCCGATGGCTGACGGTCAGGTCTTCGTGCGTCCGGCCAGCCTGCGTTCGCTGTCTGCAGACCACACGCTGGTTCTGGTCAACGGCAAGCGCATGCATCGCTCTGCACTGCTCGGCTCCAATGGTGCACAGGCGCCGGACCTTGCCCAGATCCCGTCCTACGCCATCAAGCAGATCGAAGTGTTGCGCGACGGCGCGTCTGCCCAATATGGTTCTGATGCCATTGCCGGCGTGATCAACATCATCCTCGACGACCAGGCAGGCACCAAGGCATTCGCCCAGGCAGGCCAATATTATGAAGGTGACGGCGAGCAATACCGCCTCGGCGCCCAGCAGGGCTTCGTGTTCGACAACGGGTACCTCAACCTGTCGGGCGAATACACCGACGCCCAGCCGACCTCCCGCTCGCGCCAGCGCGCCGACGCCCTCGCCCTTCAGGAAGCCTTCCCGGACCTGAACGTGCCGAACCCGGTCCAGAACTGGGGCCAGCCGGAGCGTCAGGCTTATCGCTTTGCCCTGAACGGCGCCTATGATTTCGCCAATGCTCAGGCCTATGTTTTCAGCACCTATGGCTTCGGCAATGGTGTGACGGACTTCAACTGGCGTAACCCGCTCTCAACCAGCGCCTATGGCGACAGTGTCATCGACCCGGACTACGATTTGTCCGCGATCTTCCCGGCCGGCTTCACGCCGCGCTTCGGACAGGACGACAATGACTTCTCCCTGACCGGCGGATATCGCAGTGCAGGCGAGGGGGCATTCTCCTACGATCTCAGCGCCAGCTATGGCCGCAACCAGATCGAGTACTTCATGTCCAACTCGATCAACGCATCGCTTGGCTCGGCCAGCCCGACCTCGTTCAACATCGGCACGCTGACGCAGACCGAGTTCAACCTCAATGCCGACTTCGTCTACCTCGCCAGCCTCGACTTCCTGGCTGACGACATGACGATTGGTTTCGGTGCCGAGCGCCGTAACGAGGAGTATGAAGTCGGTCACGGCGAATACGCCTCGTATGCTGTCGGCCCGCTGGCTGTTGAAGGCTTCCCGTCCGGCTCCAACGGTTTCCCCGGCTTCTCGCCGGACCAGTCCGGCTCTTCCGACCAGACAAGCTATGCTGCTTATCTCGACATCGAAGCTCCGGTTACGGATCGCTGGACCGTTGGCGGCGCTGTCCGTTACGAAGACTTCTCCGAATTCGGCAGCAGCACGACCGGTAAGCTCTCGACCCGTTTCGAGCTGACGCCGAGCCTCGCCCTTCGTGCAACGGCCTCCACCGGCTTCCGTGCACCGACCCCGGGCCAGCTCTTCTCGGAGCGGACGTCGCAGGGCCTCGACACGACGACGCTGAACATCTTCACCAGCGGCCGTTTCAGCCCGCAGGGCGCTGTTGCTGAAGTCATCAGCCAGCGTGATGGCGTTGATATCCGCCCGCTTGAGCCGGAAGAGTCCGACAACATTACGGCCGGCCTCGCCTGGAATACCAATTTCGGCCTGACGGCGACGCTCGATGTCTACCAGATCGATGTCACCAACCGCCTCAGCACGTCGGCAACATTTGCCGTCACCGATGCGGAACGCGCCGAGTTTGCTGCGCTGGGCGTTGCGGGTGCTGAAAGCATCACGCGGGTCAACTTCTTCCAGAACGACTTCGACACTCGTACCAAAGGGCTCGACCTGGTTTTGGCCTACAATTTCGCCTTCGGTCCCGGCGAAGTGAACCTCACCGGCGCCTATAACTATAACAAGACAGACGTGACGGGCGGTGATTTCGCTGCGAACACGACATCTGCCGACCGTTTCGAGAAGGGCATTCCGGAAAATACCGCAAACCTTCAGGCGAACTACACGCTCGGCAAGTGGGATATGTTCGGCCGCATGCGCTACTACGGTGAGTGGCGCGACTATTCGGGCAACTCCACGGGCGACATCTATCAGGACTTCGGTGCGATGGTCCTGTTCGATCTCGGCGCGACCTATCAGGTGAACGATAATCTGTCAGTTCGCGTCGGCGCGGAGAACGTTTTTGACCAATACCCGGATGAAGCAACGTATCAGGCAAGCCGGGGGCTGATTTACTCCCGGAATGCCCCTTATGATACCGATGGCGGCCAGTACTATGTCCGCCTGGACCTCAGCTTCTGATCCCGGGAAGGCAAATGAACTTCACCAGACGACTGGTCATGAAGGGCGCCGCTGTTGCAGCGGCGTCCTTTACGACAGAAACCGCCTGCGCCGCTGCGCCGGCACCCGCTGTTGCGGGTGATCGGACGGCTCAGGATATTGCCGGCGATGAAGCCTTCTGGCGCACCATCGCGGCGCATTACGATGTCACCCCGGACGTCGTGAATTTTGAAAACGGCTATTGGGGCCTGATGGCGAACCCCGTCATGGAAGCTTTCTTCCGGAACACGGAAAAAGTGAACCGGAACAATTCCTGGTATGCCCGCCGGGATTACTACGCCGACATTCAGCCCATCCATCAGCGCCTCGCGGATTTCCTCGACGCAGGGGCAGACGAGATCGTGTTCACCCGCGGCGCCACCGAGGCCCTGCAGGGCCTGGTCGGCGGCTACAACCGGCTGAAGCCGGGCGATGCCGTGATGTATTCGGACCTCGACTACGACTCCATCCAGGCGGCGATGGATACGCAGGCCGAGCGCACTGGCGCCTCCGTTGTCCGCATCACCATCCCTGAGCCTGTCACCTACGACACGCTGCTGGAAACCTATCGCCAGGCGCTGGCCGCCAATCCGAAGGTGCGTCTTCTTCTGCTGACCCATATCAGCCACCGGACCGGTCTGATGATCCCCGTGCGCGAGATTGTGGACATGGCGCGCGGCTTCGGTGTCGACTGTATCGTCGATGCGGCTCATTCCTGGGGCCAGACCGATTTCCGCATGGAAGACCTCGGCGCGGATTTTGTCGGCTTCAACCTGCACAAATGGATCGGCGCACCGATCGGCGCGGGCCTGATGTATATCCGCCGCGACCGGCTGGCGGACATCTCTCCGAACATTTCAGAACGGCCCGAGGGCACCGGCGCTATCTTCAATCGCGTCCACACGGGCACGACGAATTTTGCGACCTTCCTGACGGTCAATGATGCGCTTGATTTCCACGAGCTTGTCGGCCCGAAGAACAAGGCGGCACGGGTTGCCTATCTGCGGAACCTCTGGGCCGAGGAGATGCGTGGTGACGACCGGATCGAGATCCTCACGCCGAATGACGACCGGCTGCATGCCGGCATCACGTCCTTCCGCTTCAAGGGAAAGACGAGCGCGGATGACAATAAAGCCATCGTGAATGCCCTGGTGGAAAAGCATGGCATCTTCACGGTCATCCGGACCGGTGTCACCAATGGCGCCTGTATCCGCGTGACGCCGTCGCTCTACAACAATGCCGGCGAATGCGTTCAGCTTGTGCGGGCATTGCGTTCGCTTTTGGCGGAAGTCTGAGGCGTCCGGAGCAAGGCAGACTGCGGCATTTGGGTTTCACCCGTACAGGAATGGCTGTGCGGAGCCGTGATTGTCATCTGCCTGTCATCGCAATCGGTTTCTTAGGGGCGACTTCAACGCGTGATGCGAGGTTCTCCCTGAGGGGCCAATGCGATCGGTCTGCCTGTTCCTGCTGACCTGCGCGGCCGCTGTGTCTCCGGCGATGGCGCAGACCTATTTCCTGCGTGTGCCGGACATGCCGCTGGCGGACGCGGTGAACCTCCTGTCGGAGCAGACAGGCAGTGTGATCATTGCCGAGGCGTCAGATCTGACAGGTCTGCGTGGGCAGGCCGTTAAAGGCGATATGCCCGTTGAGCAGGCCTTGGGCCAGCTCCTGTCCGGCACGGGGCTGCGGTACAGTTCCGATGTGAATGGCGTCTGGGTGATCCGGCCTGCCGCTTCTGAAGCGCGACGTCCGGCAGAGAGGAAAGCCGTCCCGGTCCTCGCTCCGGTGATCAAGCCCAGGCTGCAGCAGACCGAAGCGCTGCGCACGTATGACACGGTCGTCGTGACCGGGGCCCGCATCGGTTTGCCGGCCTATGAAAGCATGTCGCCGATCGAGGTGCTGGGGCAGACGGACCTTGCCGCGCCCGTCTCTGACGATTTTGCCGATGTACTGGCGGACGTGCTCCCCAGCTTCTTCGTTCAGCGCCGGCCGCTCAGCGACGGCGCCGTCTTCGTGCGGCCCTACAGCTTGCGTAACCTCTCGGCGGACCACACGCTGATCCTCGTGAACGGCAAGCGCCGTCACAGGTCTGCGATGCTGAACACGGGCGGCTCCCAGTCGTCCGACCTCGCGAACATTCCCACGAACGCCCTGCAGCGCGTCGAAGTGCTCCGCGACGGTGCGTCCGCTCAATATGGCTCCGATGCAATTGCGGGCGTGATCAACATCATCACCCGCGACGATGCCGCACCGGAGGCCTTCGCACAGTATAGTCAGTACTATGAGGGGGACGGCATCCAGAAGCGTCTCGGCTATGGCGGCGGACTGCGAGGTCCAGACGGCGGTGTCAGGCTCAGCCTCGATTACAGCGATGCCGCTTCCACCTCGCGCGCCCGTCAACGCCTTGATGCGCTCCAGTACCTGGAACAGCACCCGGACGCGGACATTGGCGATCCGGTGCAGAAGTGGGGACAGCCTGAGCGCGAGGATTTCCGTGCCCTCCTGACGGGTGACCACACCACCGCGCTGGGAGAGGTTTATGGCCTCGTCAATGCCAGCCAGGGGCAGGGCGTAAGCGATTTCAACTGGCGCAGCCCGATGACGCCCAGCGCCTATGCCCCCAGCGCCGCGTTCGGTGACTGGTCCCTTTCCGAGATCTACCCCTATGGCTTCAAGCCCCAATTCGGACAGGAGGAGAGGGATGCCTACACGACGCTCGGCCTGAAGGGGGAAGCCGGGGGAGGACTGTCATATGATCTCAGCGCTGGTTTCGGGCAGAACAGGATCGACTATTTCCTCTATGACACAGTCAACGCATCCATGGGGCCGGACAGCCCGACCCGCTTCGATACAGGCGGCTTGCGCCAGCAGGAATACAATCTGAATGCAGACTTTCAGACTGAACTTCCCGCGCCTCCGGCTTTCAGGGAGCCATTGAACCTCGCATTCGGCCTTGAGCGCAGGCTGGAGCGATACAGCATCGTTGCTGGCGATCCGGCTTCATACGAAATTGGTCCCGGCGCGGCGGATGGGCTGACCTCCGGCTCCAATGGGTTCCCGGGCTACACAGAGGCGCAAGCCAGGACTTATGACCAGTCCAGCTGGGCCGCTTATGCGGATGTCGAAGCCCGCCCCGATGACCATAGTCAATTCGGCATCGCCTTGCGCTTCGAAGAATTCGACACGTTCGGCAGCCGTCTGAGCGGAAAGGTCTCTCTCCGTCATGAGCTGACGGAGAACCTCATGCTGCGCGGTACGGTTTCAACCGGCTTCAAGGCGCCGACACCGGCGCAGATCTATTCGGAGCGAACCTCCCAGGGGGTGGCGCCGGACACGCTGGATGTCTTCACCAATGGCCGCTTCAGTCCGACGGGGCCTGTGGCAGACATCATCAGTGAGCGGTCAGGTGTCAGCATCAGGCCACTCCGGCCGGAAAGCTCGGTCAACCTTTCCGCGGGACTTGTCTTCCGTCCGTCAGATGGTCTGGTCGCCACGCTGGATGCCTATAACATCGAGGTTACAGACCGGATCTTTACCTCAGAGAGCTTTACGCTGGACGCGACGGAACGCGCCCGCCTTGCCGCGCTGGGCGTGCCGGGCGGGGAGAGCATCACCACGGTCAATTTCTACCAGAACAGTTTCGACACGCGCACAACTGGCGTCGATCTGGTGGTCGCTTATGACAGGACGCTTGCCAGCGGAGACCTGCACCTTGGCCTGTCCTTCAATTACAACAACACCGAAGTGTTGAATGCGGGGAGCATCGGCAATGCGTCGCGTGTCGACCGGTTCGAGCGGCTCTTTCCCCGCAATTCCATGGTTGGCTCCCTGCGCTACACCCGCTCGGCTATCTCCTTCGATACGCGCCTGCGATGGATCGGCTCATGGGCGGATTTCACAAATCAGGATGCGGATTTCGTGCAGGTGTTCGGATCGGAACTGTTTGTCGATGCCAGCATCGCCTTTGACCTGACCGACCGGCTGACGATGCGTATCGGCGCTGAAAACCTCTTCAACGGATACCCGGACGAGGCGACGCTGGAGGCCAGCAAGGGGCTGATCTATTCCCGCAACGCCCCCTATGACACAGACGGCGGCCTCTACTACATCCGCTTCAGCGCGCGTCTGTAGTTGCAGCTGTAGGGTAATTTCGCGCCTGTCCTCCGCCTCCTGCAAGCAGGGATGCCTTTATTTTCAAGGTTGAAAGGGTGTCAGTTGTGCCCTCTATCCTCCCGGATAGGCCCTTATGCCACGCTCTGCCCCATGACAGACCTCACCGATTTTCTCTCCCATGCCTGGAAAACGCTTGCCTACGCCATCGCGAAAGTTGGCGTGCATGCGGACCTGCATCAGGTGCCGGAGCGGATCTCGAAAACGGTGAAACGGCGCGTGTCCGCAGAGCTG
>JACXUV010000051.1 GCA_014763715.1 Rhodobacterales bacterium
CCCCGCCGGCAGGCCTTGTTCCTTGGCCATGCGTTTCATGGCTTTTTGCAGTTTCTCGAAGGCGCGAACCTCGATCTGGCGGATGCGCTCGCGGGAGACATTGTACTCCTCGGAAAGCTCTTCCAGCGTCTTCGGCTCGTCGGTCAGGCGCCGTTCGGTCAGGATGTGGCGCTCGCGCTCGTTCAGGTCTTCCATCGCCGCGCTCAGCAGTTCCATACGGGCGTTGAATTCCTGCTTGTCGGCGAATTCAGTGGCCTGGTTCGGCTCGTCATCGGCCAGCCAGTCCTGCCATTCCATGTCGCCATCGGTGCCCATCGGCACGTTCAGCGAGGCATCCGAGCCGGACATGCGTCCGTTCATGGAATAGACCTCGTCTTCGGTGACGTTCAGCTTCTCGGCGATCAGGCGAGCCTGTTCGGGCTTCAAGTCACCTTCTTCAAGGGCGGCCATCTCGCCTTTCAGGCGGCGCAGGTTGAAGAACAGCTTCTTCTGCGCGGCCGTCGTGCCGAGCTTCACCAGGCTCCACGAGCGCAGGATATATTCCTGGATCGCGGCGCGGATCCACCACATGGCATAAGTGGCCAGGCGGAAGCCCTTGTCCGGGTCGAACTTCTTCACGGCCTGCATCAGACCGACATTGCCCTCCGAGATGACCTCGGCCATCGGCAGGCCATAGCCGCGATAGCCCATGGCGATCTTGGCCACGAGGCGCAGGTGGGATGTCACCATCTTTTCGGCGGCTTCGGTGTCCTCCTGCTCGCGCCAGCGTCGGGCCAGCATGAACTCCTCGTTCTTTTCGAGCATCGGGAATTTGCGAATTTCAGTGAGATAACGGCTGAGGCCCTGTTCGGGGCTGAGTGTCATGCTCGTACTGGCAGAAATCTTGTTTGCCATATCTTCAAATCCTCCTTCCGGAACCTGTCCCGTGAAACCGGCGACGGTTCCAATATGGAATGTCCGGTCTTTTAGCCCCGTCTGGCGGCGGCGTCTTCCACCGGATTGCGCATGATTATCATCGCGCTCGGGTATAGATAGGAATTGCGGCGTTCTTAGGGAAGGGGGATGTCGTAGGTCTGATTTACTGTTTCACAGGGCAAAAAAATCCCCGCTCCCGGAGAGAGGGGGAGCGGGGCAGGATCAGGAACGGGGGGTATCTCCTGTTATTCGGCCGGTACGGGGGACGGCTTCTCGTTAAGGCGGGAAAGGGCCGCGTTGAGGGCCTCAAGCCGGTTGCCGAAGCGCTTGTCCTGGCTGCCCGGCACCTGGTCGGTGGCGAACTTCTGCAGCAGGTTTTCGACATCCGGGCTCATGCCTGTGAAGTAGACATCCTTGCCGGCATCATGTGCGTCCTCGATGATCGTCTCGACCGCACGGACGGCGGAGACGTCGATGAAGGGCACGCGGGCAAAGTCCAGCACGATCACCTCGACCTTGTCGCCCGCCTTGCTGCGGACATGGTGGCCAAGGTCTGCCGCTGCGCCGAAGCTGAGCGGGCCGCCGAAGTCGAACAGCATCACACGGCCGCCACAGCGCGAGAGCAGGTTGACCTCCTCCTCGGTGGACTGGCGCGGGGCTTCACGCTGCACCGAGGCGATCTGGTCGTCGGCCAGCTTCTTGATGAAGGCGAGGGCGGCAAGCACCACGCCGACAGCCACAGCGGTGATCAGGTCAACAAAGACCGTCAGGCCAAGGACGAGCACCATCAGCGCCAGATCCCAGCGCGGGCCTTTGTGGGCACGCTTGAGATAGGACATGTCGATCGTGTCGAAGCCGACCTTCACCAGGATGCCTGCCAGAACCGCATGCGGGATCTTCGAGGCGAGCGGGCCAAGGCTGAGCACGATGGCCAGCAGCACGACGGCGTGCGTCATGCCGGAGATTTTCGTGCGGCCGCCGGAGCGGATGTTGATCACCGTCCGCATCGTGGCGCCTGCGCCGGGGATGGCGCCGAACATGCCGGCGATCGTGTTGCCGATGCCCTGGCCGATCAGCTCCCGGTCGGAGCCATGGCGCGTGCGGGTCATGTTGTCGGCAACGAGCGAGGTCAGCAGGCTGTCGATGGAGCCGAGCACCGCCAGGATGAAGGCGGCTTCAAGCACCACGAGCGCCGTATCCGTGCTGAAGCTCGGCAGGACGAATTGCGGCAGGCCGGTCGGGATGTCGCCCAGGACCGGTGCGCCCGGCAGGGCCAGGCTGACCAGTGTGCCGATCACAAGCGCGGCCAGCGGGCCGGGCACATAGGCGGCAAATTTCTTAGGCCAGGTGAAGACGATGAACAGGGTCAGCGCGGCAATGCCGACGGCGATCAGGTTCGGGTCCATCACGGCGCCGGGGACGGCGGTGAAGGCCGGGATCGTGCCGCCGCCATCCGGCTCATGCCCGAACAGGCGGGAGAGCTGCAGCGCGATGATGATCACGCCGATGCCGCTCATGAAGCCGGAGATCACCGGATAGGGGACGAGCTTCACATACTGGCCGAACTTCAGGACGCCGAGACCGATCTGCAGGATGCCTGCGAGAACGACGGCGGCGAAGACGAGGGTCGGGTTGCCGCCAAGCGCGGCATAGAGGCCGGCAAAGACGACGACCATCGGGCCGGTCGGGCCCGAGACCTGAGAGCCTGTGCCGCCGAACAGGGCGGCGAAGAAGCCGACAAAGATGGCGCCCCAGAGGCCGGCAATCGGGCCGGCGCCGGAGGCTTCACCAAAGGCGAGCGCGAGGGGCAGGGCGACGATACCGGCGGTCAGGCCGCCGAACAGGTCGCCTCTCAGATTGGAGAAGTCGAGAAAGGCGCCGCGCCCGGAAGGCGCGGCAGTCTGGGAAGAAGACATGGGATCAGGTCCGTTTTGTCAGTGTCCCGATCAGGCCGCGCAGGTGTGTTCGCCCGCGAGTTCGCGGATCTGGGCGGCATAACGGGTGTCGATGGTGATGAATTTGCCTTCGGCCTCATCCCAGGCTTCGACTTCGCCGGTGCGAATGTCGTAAACCCAGCCGTGAAGCTCGGTCGTACCTTTGGCGAGGGCGGCGGCAACGCTCGGATGGGTGCGCAGGTGCTGCAGCTGGAGCAGGACGTTCTGCTCGATCAGCATCTTCATGCGCTCTTCTGGAGGGGTGTCTTCTTCGGCAAGGCTGCCGACGACATCCACGGCGGCCTTGGAATAGGCGAGCCATTTCTTGACGTGCGGCAGGCTGTCGAGCCCTTCCGGGTTCATGGCGCCCTTCATGGCGCCGCATTCGGTATGGCCGCAGACAACGATGTGCGGCACTTTCAGGACCGCAACCGCATACTCGATCGAGGCGGTCATGCCACCTGTATGTTCCGTGTGCGGCGGGACGATGTTGCCGGCGTTCCGGCAGATGAACAATTCGCCCGGTTCGGTCTGGGTGATCATGGCCGTTTCGACGCGGGAGTCGGAGCAGGCAATGAACAGGGCCTCAGGGGACTGGCCCTTGCTGAGTTCTTCGAAAAGGTCTTGTTTTTCAGGGTAAACGTCGTTTTTGAAGCGAACAACGCCTGCAGCAAAGCGCGGCATGCGAAACTCCTTTCGTGCTGGGAGGAAACACTGGATTGTATAAAGGGGCGTGGTGAGCGCTTATGCTTCAGACGGCGGGTCCACGACAGACCGCGACACCTCGCTGTAGCGACGGCACGCACTGCGGTTAGGCGCTATCTGTATGTGCACAGAGGGTGGCTCCTTGGGTCTGCACAATGCAATTTGGTATGGCGCAATAGATAGTTCCAATATAAAAACGCTCACATTACGGTAGGAAAAACCTATCAAAAGTGATGAAAAATTAGGCAGGATCTGCTTGAATGCGCCCCACCCTCCGACAGCTCCAATACCTGGTTGCGGTGGCCGACACCGGAAAGTTTCACGAGGCGGCCCGTATGCTGAACGTGTCGCAGCCCAGCCTGTCGGCGCAGATCGCCGAGGCGGAGCAGCAGCTGGGCGCCGTGCTGGTGGAGCGCGGCCGCCACGGCGCCATCATGACCCCGCTGGGGGAAGAGGTTGTGCGCCGGGCCCGGCTGATCCTGATCCAGGTGGAGGATCTGAAGGCTTTCACGCTTCGCCCGTCAGGGGAGGTGGCCGGGCGTTACAGGCTCGGCACGGTGCCGACCATCGGGCCCTATCTTCTGCCCGGCGCCATCAAGGAACTTCACCGTCTGTACCCTGAGTTGAGGATGAGTGTGCGTGAGGCCCGCACGGCCGACCTTGACGAGCGCCTCATGGATGGCCGGCTCGACATGATCATCTCGACCCCGGAAGACCATGTAAATGGCGCCTTCATGGAGCTGTTCGAGGAGACGCTGTTCGTCTGTGCGGCGCAGGAGGATGAACTCTCCGCCAAAAGCGGTCCGGTCGACCTTGAGGCCCTGAAGGGGCGCGAGCTGCTCAGCCTCGGGCCGGGGCACCGGCTCAGCCTGATCATCCAGCAGCTCGCCACGGCGGCAGGCGCACATGTCAGTACCGAATATGAGGGCACATCGCTGGACGCCGTGCGTCAGACGGCCAGCATGGGGGAAGGGGTGGCAATCCTGCCCAATCTCTATGCCGTGGTGGAAGCTCAGCGTGATCCCGGCCAGGTTGTCCGGCCGATCCGGCACAAGCTCGCCCGCCGCAAGATCGGCCTGATCTGGCGCGAAGGCTCCCCGCTGGCAGAGCCGATCATGGAAATGGGGAACGTGCTGCGCAGCGTTGCGGCAGACCTGCTGAACGACGATTCCGGCAAGCCGCGCCGGCGGGTCAGTCGACGCTGACCTCGACCTTTTCCTCGGCAAGATAGTCCGTAGAGCGCATTTCATGCAGGCGGCTGACCGTGCGTTCGAATTCGAATGCGCCGTCGCCTTCCGGGTAGAGGGTTTCCGGCTCTGCCGCCGCGCTGGCGATCAGCTTGATCTTTGCTTCATAGAGCGCGTCGATCAAGGCGACGAAACGGGCGGCCTCGTTGCGTTTGTCGGGGCCGAGCTGGGGAATGCCACGCAGGATGATCGTGTGGAAGTTCGCCGCAATGGTCAGATAATCGCGCGAATAGAGCGGGCGGGCGCAGAGTTCATCGAAGCTGAACCAGGCGACCCCGGCCGCCTCGCGGCTGACTTCCAGCTTGCGGCCCTTCACGGTGAGCGTCACATGCTGGGCATGGGCGCCGGAGGTGAGGCGGGTCCAGACATCTTCGAGCGATGCATCCGCCTGAGGCCCAAGCGGGGCGTACCAGACCGGTGCAGCGATCAGCCGGTCCAGCCGGTAATCGCGATCAGACGCAAGGTGGAAGACGTCGCAACGGTCTTTCAGGTGCCTGATGAAGGGTAGGAAGAGCGGCCGGTTGATGCCATCTTTGTAGAGATCATCCGGTTCCCGGTTGGAGGTCGCCACCATGGTGATGCCGCGCGAAAACAGCTGGTCGAACAGCCGGGCGAGGATCATCGCATCTGCGATCTGGGTCACCTGGAATTCGTCGAAACAGAGAAGCTGCGCCTCGGCGGCGACCTGTTTTGCCACGGGCGGGATCGGGTCGTCACCCGCGCCCTTCACCCGCCAGGGGGAGCGCCTGCGTTCGCCTTCCGGCATCTTGCGCCAGGTGTCGAGCCGGTCCTGGATCTCGGCCATGAATTCGTGGAAGTGCACGCGGCGCTTGGCCTTCGGCGCGGCATTCTCGAAGAACAGGTCCATCAGCATGGACTTGCCGCGTCCCACGCCGCCCCAGAGATAGAGCCCGCGGGCAGGCTCGGATTTCGAGAACCAGCCATTTTTCTGCGGCTCGGCCAGGCGCCGGGCGAGGTCGTCCAGCAGGGCGGCGGCTTCCGCCTGAATGGGGTCGTTGCTGAGGAGGCCGGCCTCCACGCGTTCCCGGTACTGGCTGAGGACATTTGCCATGCGGGGATCAGCCGAACTGTTGCGCAATCTGGTCCAGCAGTTCGCTGAACGATTCGGGTCTCAGCACCAGCGTCAGAACAAGGCCGGCGACCGCGCCGCCAAGGTGGGCGCCATGGGCGATCATCGTGTTTTCACGCTGGGAATAGATGAAACTGATAACGATGAAGAGAAGGGCGTAGAGGCCCGCCCAGATCGGCAGGGCAAACATCAGATAGATGGTCGCGAAAGGGAACAGGATGCCGACCGCCGACATCAGGCCCGAAATCGCGCCGGAGGCCCCGATGGCGCGGTAATCCGGCTGGCGGCTCTTGTCGACGATTTCCCAGAACGACCCGCCCAGCAGCGATCCGAAATAGAGGATCAGGAAGCCGGTACTGCCGAACACATGCTCCAGCGGCGGGCCGAAATAATAGAGCGTCAGCATGTTCACGAAGAGGTGCATGCCGTTCACGTGCAGGAAGCCGGAGGTCAGGACCCGGTGCCACTGGCCCTGTTCCCGGATCGGGCGGATCCAGAGCGAGTTCTGATTGACGAAGTCCGGCGCGGCGAAGCCGACCATGCTGGCAACGATATTGGCCAGCAGCAGGCTGGACGTGATCGGCGATGACGTGAAAAATTCCATACCGAGGCAGTTTCCATCAGTGGCAGGCGAAAGAAAACCGCCCGGAACAGGTTCCGAGCGGCTTAGCAAGCTCCGGCCCCGAAGGGCAAGCATAAGGGATCAGGTGACCGGTCAGGCCGCGCGGACAGTCAGGGACGGGGTGTCGGCGGCGTGCGGCATCAGGTCCATCAGGAAGTCCTCGAAGGAATCCGGGCGCTGGATGAACCGGTTGAAGGGCAGGCCGGCCTTGAAGATCGCCTGCGGGTGAATGTTGGCACCGCAGCGCAGGGCCGCTTCAACTGCGTCATCGCGCGAATCCATCGAGGAAACGACGGCGATCCGGTATTTGCCCATATTGGCGATGCGGGCGATGGTCATGTCCGGATCGAGGGAATCCGGCAGGCCGAGATCCAGGACGACAAGGTCAAAACGCTCAAGACGCAGGCGTGATTCCGCCGCCATCAGCGTCGGGGCCATGACAAGATCTACCTGCACGCGAGACCGGGCGGCCTTGTCTGCAGCGATGGCCAGCATGTCGCGCACCGGCGCATGATCTTCAACCCAGAGAACTTTCATAAATCTACCCCGATGACTTTCCTGTTTGGCGGGTCCTTAACCTGCCCCCGATGTGCATTCACTTTGCCACGCGGGCCTTACGGCTTAGTAAAGCGTTCCTTTCAGAAGTGTTGAAAACTCAACGAATTGCGATTGGCGCCGTCCTGCCCGTTCCAGGCATTTTTGGCTGTAACAGCAGAGCTTCCGCCCCTCTGGGCCTTGGCATATGCTGGCATCTGGAGAAACGCCCGCAAATGAGTGACGAAGCCCTGCCGAAAGAATCCGACGTGCCGCGCAAATCGGCCTTCCTGGATGTGGAAACGCCGGATGACCTGCATATCGTGGATGTGCTGATCGAGGAACGGTGCCCGAAACTGCGGGCGAGCCCTGCCTGGCCGGTGGTGCGCCCGGTGCTCTATTCCATGCTCGGCTATGACAAGGCCCGGCGCATGGCCGACGAGATTGTCCAGCTGAACGGCCGTGAATCCTTTGACCGCCTGTCCCGTCAGCTTGCCTTCGACCTGTCCATTGAAGGGATCGAGCGGATGCCCCGCGAAGGGCGGTTGATTATTGCCGCCAACCACCCGACCGGCCTCGCCGACGGGGTGGCGGTGTGGGACCTGCTGAAGCGGGTGCGGGAAGACATCATCTTTTTTGCCAATGCCGATGCGATCCGCGTCAATCCGAAATTCGAGGATGTCATCATCCCGGTCGAATGGGTGATGGAGAAACGCTCTCCGGCCAAGACGCGGGAAACGCTGAAACGGGCAGGGGAGGCTTTCGCGGAAGAAAAATGCGTCGTGATCTTCCCGTCAGGGCGCCTGGCGCGGAAGGAAGGTGACCGGTTGATCGAGAAGGACTGGTTCTCCACTGTCATCGGCCTTGCGAAGAAGCAGAAAGCACCGATCCTGCCGCTCAACCTCGATGCCTGGAATTCGCGGCTCTATTACCTGTTCAGCAATCTCAGTGGCGAGCTGCGCGACATCACCCTGTTCCATGAGTTGCTGAACAAGCAGGGCTCGAAGATCCGGATGACATTCGGCCAGATGATCGACCCGGACTTGCTGCAGGGCGACACGAACGAGCTGACCGAGAAGCTGAAGGCGCATGTCGCCTATGAGCTGCTGGAGGACTCTGGCGCTATTTTCCGGCCCTGAGCTTAAGCCCAGGTAGAATAACTGAATTCAAGTTGACAATATATTGTCAAATGGGCAACATATTGCTCATGAAGCAAGCTCACTCTCCTGATCATACAGATGCCGGCGCGGCCCTGACGGACCTGATGCTGGACATATTCCGTGCGAACGGCGCGCTGCTGGCGTCTGGCGACCGGCTCGTCGCTCCGCTGGGGCTGACCAGTGCGCGTTGGCAGGTGCTGGGGTCGATTGCTCTGTCTTACTCTGCGTTGCCCGTGGCGCATCTTGCCCGCGTCATGGGTCTCAGCCGGCAGGCCGTACAGCGCGTCGTCAACGATCTTGAAGCAGAAGGTTTCGTCGCGTTCGAACCTAATCCTCACCACAAGCGCGCCCATCTCGTCGTGCTGACGGTGAAAGGACAGGAAGCCTATGCCGCCGCCACTGCGCGGGAAGCGCCGTGGGCAAACGCCTTGGCTGAAGGCCTTTCGGCAGAAGAGATCGTGACCGCACGGCGAGTTGTCACCCAGCTGATCCGGCATCTCGAAAATGGCGCGGAAGACAAGGGGAGCTGAGACCGGACATGTTGAAGCGCATTCATCCCATTGCAGGCCTGATCGGCTTTCTGGTGATCCTGACGTTCTGGACGTCCACGGTCCTGTCCGAACTCTCCGGGCAGGCGGCTGTCATTGTTGCGGTGAAGACCGGCGTGCTGTGGGGAATGATTCTTCTGATCCCCTCTATCGCGCTTGCTGGCGGGACGGGTTTCCGCCTGGCCGGGCCGGGGGCGAAAGGGCTCGCTGGCACAAAGCAGCGGCGTATGCCTTTCATCGTGGCGAACGGCCTGCTCGTGCTGGTGCCGTGCGCGGTGTTCCTGCATCGGCTCGCCGTGGCGGGTGATTTCGGCGAGGTCTTCTACGCTGTGCAGGCGGTGGAACTTGCGGCCGGTCTCGTGAACCTGACACTGATGGGGCTGAACATTCGCGATGGTCTCAGAATGACGAAACGCCGCCGGTCGCAAAAAGCCCGTTAGCGCTTTCCGGTTTCAGGCCGGGGAGGGGCTTCCCTAGGGGCCGGTCTTGTCAGATTGGGGGCCGCATCCCAGACTTCCGGGAAAAGAGGAAGAAACGGCATGAGCGGGGAGAATAAAGGCATCGTCAGGGACCAGCCGCAGGAGATCCCCTCCGAAGGCGGGCCGCTGGCCGAGTTCAAGGGAGCGGTGCCTCCGGCGCCGGAATGGTTCCGCAAGGCGGTTGCCACCCCTTATGAGACGGGCTCGGTGGTGGTGAGGGGCGCCAATGTCACTTACCAGCGCTGGGGCAGGCGTGGCGCGCCCGGCCTGTTGCTGGTGCATGGCAACGGCGCCCATGCACATTGGTGGGATTTCATCGCGCCGTATTTCGCCGAAGACTACAATGTCGCCGCGATCACCTTCGCAGGCATGGGCGACAGCGACTATCGTGCAAGCTACGACATGGCGACCTTCGCGGAGGAGGAAGTCGCCGTGGCCGAGGCTGCTGGCCTGTTCGAGGGGCCGACCAAGCCGATCATCGTGGCGCACTCCTTTGGCGGCTTCGTCACGCTCGTGACCGGTGCCGAGTATGGCGACCGGTTCGACGGCATGGTGATCGTGGACAGTCCGGTCAATCCGCCGGAACGCCCGCACCGGGGGCCAGACCGCAAAGGCCGCCCGAACCGGGTCTATCCGGACCTTGCTGCCGCGCTCAGCCGTTTCCGCCTCGCGCCGCCGCAGCTCTGCGAGAACCTTTATGCCGTGGATTATATCGCCCGGTGGAGCCTCAAGAAGGCGGATGAAGGCGGCTGGACCTGGAAATTCGATCCGATGATCTGGAAGCACTTCGATCCCGGCCGCGACCCGGGTGAAATGCTGCAGGCCGCGCGCTGCCGTGTCGCCATCATCCGCGGCGAGAACAGCTCACTGATGCCGGATTATGTGCGCGAATACATGCGCAAGCTGCTCGGCTACCAGGTGCCGTTCATTTCCATTCCGCATGCAGACCATCATGTCATGCTGGACCAGCCGATTGCCTTCATCGCGGCCTTGCGGACCCTGCTGGCGGAATGGAGCCATTCCGATCCGCACCGGACGATCACTGAGGCGCCGGCGTCGTCTCCGGCATGAAGAGGCCCGCCGTGCCCAGCCACTGAACAATGCGCAGGGCGGCCTGCCACAGCGAGGCGTCGGGTGAGCCGAGGGATTCAGCTTCTGCTATCTGTTCGGACAGGACATTCGCGGACTGTTCCACACCGACCCGCCGCATCGTGGTCATGGCGGTGGAGAAGGCTTTCGGATCGCAGAATTCCGTGCGCGGACTGCCAAGCACCCAGGCCACAGCATTGCCTTCCTCGCGCCGGCCGAGCAGGCAGCGCTGGTCCGGTTCCAGGCTGAGCCAGAGAATGGCCTGGAAGTCCGTGAAGGCGCCGCCGAAAATATCCGAATGGCCGAGCCCGCCATCGGAGACGGCAGACGTGTCGATCGTGTTCAGCACGGGCAGAAGGACCGGCTGGGCGGAATCTCCGGCACGGCGGCCTGTGCCGTTGAAGCGGCGGGACGCCTGAAGCGCCCGGTCTTTCGAACTGGCATAAAGGGTGAAGTCATCCGCCAGCCCTCTGATCTGCGAAACCCGGTCGATGAACTCATCCGCATCCACATCGGGGGAGGCGAAGACCACCTCGTCGAACAGTTTTTCGCCGGGCCGGTCCTGCGCCATCTGGTTCAGCGCAAGGGTCAGGAACTCGTTCCCCATCGAATGGGCAACGACGCTGATACGGTCCGCCCCCGTCCGGTCGGCCAGGATCAGCAGGAAGTCTTCAAGGTCCTTCACGGCTTCCGGTGTGATCTGGGAGCGGTCGGCCTTGTAGCCGAACAGGCTGCCTGCCGAAGGCCAGGCATAGAAGACGGCGGCGCCGTCGATTTCGAGGTCGGTCGACAATTGCGCCGTACGCTCGATCCCTGCGTCGAACTTTGTGTTGTAGCCGTGGATCAGGACGAAGATCTCCCGCCGCTGGGATTTGGCGAGTTCCAGTTTCAGCTCGCGCACGAAGGCTTCCATGTCCGGATGGATCTTCATGTCGCCCACGATGACATGGCGGGCCGGGTCCGGCCGCACATCGAAGCGCAGCACGCTGGGCTTCGGAATTTCGCCAAGCGCCCGGTTGCGCGGCACGGAGACGACCACGGTGCCGGTCTCCAGCTTGCCGCGGTCCGCGCTGTAATAGGTGCGCGCATCGAGCACGGGCTGGCCGTCCACGATCAGTTTTTCGCCGGGGGCCGGGGCGCGGTCTGTGCCGTAGAAGACTTTCACGAGGTCGAAGTCAGGTTCCTCTCCGAACACGCGGGGAGACAGGCGGCGGCCCGCGGGCATGGCCGCGCCGGTGTCGCGCGCGCGCTCAATGCTGTCGGCAAGGGCGAGTTCCATCTCCTCTATCGTGGCAAAGCCCCCGGCCATGGCGATCCGGGCGAGGTCGAGTCCGTTTGCCTTTGCAAAGGCAAGCAGGGGCGCCATGCGCGGATGATCCACGCCGAGATGGTCTGCCACGAGGGCGACGGCGCGTCCGGCATGGGCCGTTGCGGTGGCCGTGTCGCCAGCCGCCGCAGCGATCTCGGCCATCCGGGCTTCAAGCTCGATCAGTCTTGCCCAGTCGGTTTCCGGGGCAGCGGCCTCGGCATCGGCAAGGTCCTGATAGGCGGCCAAGGCGCCGTCCGTGTCGCCTTCGCGCGCCATTAGTTCTGCGAGATCCTGGCGCAGCTCCATGTCGGTGGACGGGTCTGCCCAAAGCTCTGAAGCGAGGGACAGCATCGCGTCGCGATCGCCGGCGGCTTCCGCATCGCCCAGTTCCACCAGCAGGTCGCGCGGCGGCGAGAGTGGGGCCGCGGGCTCACGGGGCGGGGTGGCACAGGCCGCAAGAACGGCCAGAAGCGTGGCCATGGCAACAGCGCGGATGGGGATCATGCGGCGTCCTCCTCGGGATCGGCCGGATACTAAAAAGCGCGCGCCGCGCCTGCAACCGCGGCGATTGATCAGGCGCGCGTCAGCGGCCCTTTTTTCCAGTTCACCGAATAGAGATCGAACCGGCGGTCCTTCAGGTTCTGCACCGCACCGGACTGGCGGGCGGTCAGCAGGTCGGACAGCGAAAGGTCGGCAAGTGCGATGGTCTCCGTATTCGGCGCCGTGTCGGCGGCCACGCCATCGCGGGCGAACGGGAAGTCCGACGGTGTCAGGATGCAGCTCTCGGCATAGTGGATGTCCATGTTCTCGACATTCGGCAGGTTCCCCACCACGCCGGAGAGGGCGACATAGCACTGGTTCTCCACCGCGCGGGCCTGGCAGCAATAGCGCACACGGAGATAGCCGCGCCGTTCATCCGTGCAGAAGGGCACGAACAGGATCAGTGCGCCCTGGTCCACCAGGTGGCGGGCGAGTTCCGGGAATTCGGAATCGTAACAGATCATCACACCGATCGGGCCGCAATCGGTCTGGATGGCGAGCGCGCCTTCGCCGCCCTTGATGTTCCACCACATCCGCTCCGACGGGGTCGGGTGCAGCTTCTGTTGCGTGTGGACAGAGCCATCGCGCAGGAAGACGTAGCAGATGTTCAGGACGTCGCCGTTCTCCACCATGCTGGGATGCGTGCCGGCGATGATGTTGATGTTGTAGGAGACGGCCAGCTTTTCCATGAAGGCGACAAAGCGCGGCGTGTATTCGGTGATCTTCTCGATTGCCTCGACCGGGCCCAACGGCTTGTGCTCCAGCGAGAGCAGCTGCAGCGTGAACAGTTCCGGAAAGACGACAAAGTCCGATTTGTAGTCGGCTGCGATGTCCGTGAAATATTCGATCTGCTGTTCGAACTCGTCGATGGAATTGATCTTGCGCATCTGGAACTGCACCGTCGCGATGCGCACCCGTTCGGGCAGGGCGGTGTCGCCCAGGCTGGGCTTGGCCTTGATCTTGTCCTGCTCCAGCGGGTTTTCCCACAGCATGTGCGTGGCGCAGTCTTTCGACTGTGCATCGCCGAGCAGGTAGTTCCGCATAACGCCGATAGGCTTGAAGCCCTGGCGCAGCTGGAAATTGATCACCGGATCCTTGAGCTTCTGGTCGACCACGGCGTCGACATAGTCCTGCGGGTTCGGATAGTCCTTGGCGTGGCGGGCATAGCCCGGCATCCGTCCACCGAACACGATGCCCTTCAGCTCCAGCCACTGGCAAAGGTCTCTCCGTACCCGGTAGAATCGCTCGCCGATGCGCAGGCGGCGATAGTCAGGGTGTACCATCACGTCCATGCCATACAGCATATCGCCATCGGGATCGTGGCGGGCGGCAAAACCGGCACCGGTGATTTCGGTCCAGGTATGCGGCTTCAGCGCGACCTCGCTGGAGATCATGAATGTGGCGCAATACCCGACGATCACGCCTTCATATTCGGCAACGAACTGGCCATCCGGAAAGCGGTTGATCTGGCCGAACAACTCACTCTGGGCATAGCCCATGCCGGTGCCATAGACGCGTTCGGATACGGCCATGATGCCGGGAATGTCGCGGACTTCGGCATTGCGGACGATGAGCTTGGCGGGTTTGTCGGACATGGAGGCCTACCTGTTCGGTCTTTCCGCAATTTATGGCATGTGCGGATTGAGAGAGTATCAATGCGGCAGGCGAAGGCTCGCGCGCAAGCCACCCAATGCACTTTCGGAAAGGCGCAGGTCCCCGCCATGGCCCCGGGCCGTATCGCGGGCCAGCGTCAGGCCGAGGCCGGTGCCGGACGTATTCTGCGAGCGAGCCTCATCCAGGCGGGAGAAGGGGCGGAAGGCTTCTTCACGTCGGTCCTTGGGGATACCGGGCCCGTTATCATCGACATGCATCTCGACAGCGTGTGGCCCGTCGATCAGCGTCACCTGGACCGTGTCGCCGAACTTCACCGCATTGGAGAGAAGGTTTGTCACCGCCCGCTTGATGGCGAGGCGCCGGCCCTTGATTGTCATTGCGTCCGGCCCGGTTACCGGAATGTCATTGCCGAACCCGGCCACGACGTCGCGGACAAGGGCCGCAAAATCGAACTCGACCGGCTCGTCGCTTTCCTCGCCTTTTGCGAAAGCGAGATAGCCGTCCAACATCATGGCCATGTCGTCGAGATCGGCCTTCATGGCGCGGATTTCGTCGGTCTCTTCCATCATGGCGAGGGCGAGTTTCAGCCGCGTGAGCGGCGTGCGCAGGTCGTGGCTGACCCCGGCCAGCATGGCGGTGCGTTGGTCTGTGAAGGCGGTCAGCCGGTTTTTCATGTCGATCACGGCGCGGGCGGCTTCACGCACTTCATTGGCGCCGGAAGGGCGGAAGTCCGGCACGTCGCGGCCCCGGCCGAAGGCGCGTGCCGCTTCGGACAGGCGCAGGATGGAGCGCACCTGCTGATTCAGGAAGGCAACGGCCAGGGAGACCATCAGGAGGCTGAAGATAATGACCCAGACAATGAAGAAGTGAGATGTGATCGTTACGGCGCGTTTGCGCTCGATCAGGACTTCGGCTGTCCGCCCGGCCGCCGGGAAGCGGATATGGATCAGCGAGTCGTTGGGGCTGAGGCCGACGGCGACCGGCACGCCGAGGCGCACGCGCAATTCTTCGCGCAGCACATTGCGATAGGAGAAGGCCTCAAGGAAGCCTTCCTCCTCCGGGACGGCATCAGGCGCGTCGCAACTGAAGGTGAGGTCCAGGCGGGTGGCGATCGTGTCGCGCGAAATGTGGGAGCCGGAGCGGCGCTCACAGAAATCCTGCACCACGCTGACATCGCGTGCGATGGACTGGCCGAGCTTGCGGTTCACCTCGGCGATGTGGCTGTCGTAATAATACCAGGTCGTCAGCGTCAGGATCAGGAAGACCGGCAGCACCACCATCAGCAGGCTGCGGGCATAGAGGCCGCGGGGAGTGATGTCTCGCAGGCGGAACATGCGCGTCAGTCCGGCATCAGGCGGTAGCCGATACCGCGCACGGTCTGGATATGGATCGGCTCTTTCGGGTTTGGCTCGATCTTGCGGCGCAGGCGCGTGACCTGCACATCGACAGACCGCTCCATGCCGGCCGAAGTGATACGGGCGAGGTCTTCCCGGCTGATCGCTTCGCCCGCATGGGCGGCGAGGGCCGTCAGCAGCTGCAGTTCCGCATCGGTCAGGCGGATGCGTTCATCGCCGGATTTGAGTTCGCCGCGCGCCGCATTGAAGACAAGGCCGGACATCTCCACCTCTTCCGGCGGTTCCTCCTTGTGGGACCGGCGCAGGATGGCGGCGCAGCGCAGGGCCAGTTCCTCCGGCTCGAACGGCTTGGGCAGATAGTCGTCGGCCCCGCGTTTCAGCCCGTCGATCCGGTCGCTGGCCTCGCCGCGCGCCGTCAGCAACAGGACCGGCGTTTCCCGCGAGGTGCCCTGCCGGATGCCGGAGAGCAGGGAGAGACCATCCTCGCCGGGCATCATGACATCCAGAATCGCAAGATCGAACGCCATCGTGCCCATCAGGCGGCGGGCTGCTTCGGCATTCGGAGCGGTCGTGACCCGGTATCCCTCCCGCGCCAGAAAGCGCTTCAGAAGGTCGCGGATACGGTCATCGTCATCGACGACAAGGATGTGGGCGGCGTCCGGCATCAGCGCACCAGGGCATCGAGCACGCGGCGGCTGCCCTCCACCGCATCCGGCCCAGCACTGCGATAGGCGAGGCGCAGGCGCTCGCGCAGCACGATGGCCAGTTGCGTGGTGAGAGTGATGCCGGCATCCGACAGGGTCAGCTTGCGCTGGCGTGCGTCATTGGTGCCGACTTCCTTTTCGATCAGGTTTCTCTGATCCAACTGGCCGAGCGTGCGGGCAAAGGTCGGCACGGTCATGCCGAGGGAATCCCGCAACTCCGAGACAGTCTGGCCGGGCGCGTAGCGGATGGTCATGAGAATCTGCATCTCAGGTTTGCTGAGGCCTGCCTTGCGCCGGGCGTTCTCGGCGGCTCTGGTCAATTCAGAGGCACCGGCCAGCAGGAGGCCGACGCCGCGGTCCAGCTCCTGATCCATGAGGAACAGGCGCGGATCGAATGGGCGGTTCAGGTTGACGTCAGGGGCCATCCGGTGAAATGAACGCGAAAAGCAGAGAAGTGCAAGCGAGGAGCGCTGACAGACAATGGCTGCAACCCCATATGACGACCGCGATGGCTACATCTGGATGGACGGTGAATTCGTGCCGTGGCGTGACACCAAGGTCCACGTCCTGACGCACGCGCTGCACTATGCTTCCGCGGTATTCGAGGGCGAGCGGGCCTATAATGGCAAGATTTTCCGCTCGCTGGACCATTCCAAACGCCTGCACAATTCCGCCCGGATCATGGGCTTCGACATCCCGTTCAGCGTGGAGCAGATTGAGGAAGTGAAGCGTGAAGCGCTGGCCAAGTCCGGTCTCGACAGCGCCTATGTCCGGGCCATCGCCTGGCGCGGGTCGGAAATGATGGGCGTTTCGGCCCAGAACAACACGATCCATCTGGCGGTCGCGGTCTGGCATTGGGGCGACTATTTTGCCGACAAGATGAAGGGTATCCGGATGACGCATGCCGAATGGCGCCGCCCGGCACCGGATACGGCCCCGTGTCATGCCAAGGCGGCCGGCCTCTACATGATTTGCACGCTCTCCAAGCATGCGGCCGAGCGGGACGGTTATGCCGATGCGCTGATGCTGGACTATCGCGGGCAGGTGGCTGAAGCGACCGGCGCAAACATCTTTTTCGTGCGTGACGGTGTGCTGCACACACCGACACCGGATTGCTTCCTCAATGGCCTGACCCGCCAGACGACTATCCAGCTGGCCAAGCAACGCAAGATCGAGG
Organism: Rhodobacterales bacterium; assembly: GCA_014763715.1. Taxonomy (GTDB): domain Bacteria; phylum Pseudomonadota; class Alphaproteobacteria; order Caulobacterales; family Hyphomonadaceae; genus Hyphomonas. The sequence goes on from JACXUV010000051.1 coordinate 17,023, forward strand.
TGGTCGAGCGGGCCATCATGCCGGATGAGCTGGCGACCTTCTCCGAATGCTTCATTACGGGGTCTGCCGCAGAGATCACGCCGGTTGCCGAGATCGGCGCGCACACCTTCAAGCCGGCCCAGATCTCCGAAGCGCTGGTCAATGACTATTCCGCACTGGTCAACGGCAAGATGGAAGTCGCGCTCTGATCCTGGCTGCGCCCTTTCCTGCGACACAAAAAAGAGGCGGCCAGTGGCCGCCTCAGTTGTTTCGGAGAGCAATTGAAAGACTAAAAGACTAGAAGTCCATGTCGGGCATGCCTGCGCTTGCAGGGGCTGCCTTTTTGGGCGCTTCGGCGATGGAGGCTTCCGTCGTGATCAGCAGGCCTGCCACGGAAGCGGCGTTCTGGATCGCCGAACGGACGACTTTTGCCGGATCGATCACGCCGGTCGCGACAAGGTCGCCATATTCCTCGCTCTGGGCGTTGAAGCCCCAGTTCCGGTCGTTCTTTGCCAGAACGTTCGCGACAACCACTGAGCCTTCGACGCCTGCGTTCTCGGCGATCTGACGGATCGGCGCTTCGAGGGCCCGGCGGACGATGTCGATACCGGCCTGTTCGTCCTCATTGGCCCCCTTGACCGCGATCGCCCGGGAAGCGCGGAGCAGGGCGGTACCGCCGCCCGGCAGGATACCCTCTTCGACAGCGGCGCGGGTTGCGTTCAGGGCGTCGTCGACGCGGTCCTTGCGCTCTTTCACTTCGACTTCGGTTGCGCCGCCGACCTTGATCACGGCAACACCGCCAGCGAGTTTCGCGAGGCGTTCCTGCAGCTTTTCACGGTCGTAGTCGGACGAGGTATCATCGATCTGCTTGCGGATCTGGGACACGCGGGCTTCGATGTCCGCCTTGGCCCCGGCGCCATCGACGATTGTCGTGTCGTCTTTTGCAATCGAGACACGCTTGGCCTGGCCGAGCATGTCGAGCGTCACATTCTCCAGCTTGATGCCGAGGTCTTCGGAGATGACCTGGCCGCCGGTGAGGACAGCGATATCCTGCAACATGGCCTTGCGGCGGTCGCCGAAGCCCGGAGCTTTCACCGCAGCCACTTTGAGGCCGCCGCGCAGCTTGTTGACCACCAGCGTTGCCAGCGCTTCGCCATCGACGTCTTCGGCGATGATCAGCAGCGGTTTCTGCGACTGAACGACGGATTCGAGCACGGGCAGCATGGGCTGCAGGCTCGACAGTTTCTTTTCATGGAGCAGGATATAGGGGTCATCCAGCTCCACCGTCATTTTCTCGGCGTCGGTGATGAAGTAGGGCGACAGGTAGCCGCGGTCGAACTGCATGCCTTCGACGACGTCGAGTTCGGTTTCGAGGGCTTTGGCTTCCTCGACCGTGATGACGCCTTCATTGCCGACTTTCGCCATGGCTTCAGCGATCATCGCGCCGACCTCGGTATCTCCGTTCGCGGAGATGGTGCCGACTTGCGCAATTTCCGAATTGGCCGAGATCTTTTTCGACTCGGCTTTGATATGGCCGACGACTTCCGCGACGGCCTTGTCGATGCCGCGCTTCAGGTCCATCGGGTTCATGCCGGCGGCAACGCGCTTCATGCCTTCGCGGACGATGGCCTGAGCGAGAACCGTTGCGGTCGTGGTGCCGTCA
>JACXUV010000052.1 GCA_014763715.1 Rhodobacterales bacterium
ACCCCCGCCGCCTCCACCGGTGACCCAGGGGGATTCCGGCTTTGCAACAGAGCTGAGCACGTCGCGCTTCCTGACGCAGGCGACATTCGGCCCGACCACGGAAGATATCGACGCCCTGACCGGCACGAGCGCATCCGAGTGGCTGGTTCAGGAATTCGCCAAACCGGCGAGTCTGAATCTCGACTGGGTGATCAATTTCATGGAAGTGCCCAGTTCGCGCACGATCGAAGGCTATATCAACGACCGGGGCGGCGCCGCACCGACGCACTCCTTCTGGATCAACGCCATCACCGGGGATGACCAGCTACGCCAGCGCGTGGCCTATGCCCTGTCGCAGATCATCGTCGTGTCTCACCACGACACAGCCAGCGCCACATATCTGCGCCCGCGCGCCGTCGCCTATTACCAGGACATCCTGACCCGGAATGCTTTCGGCAATTACCGGGACATTCTGGAAGAGATCACCTACTCGCCCGCCATGGGCCTGTACCTGACCTATTACCAGAACCAGAAGGAAGACCCCGCCACCCAGCGCATGCCTGACGAGAACTATGCACGGGAAATCCTGCAGCTGTTTACGATCGGCCTGAACGAGCTGAACCATGACGGCACGCCGAAACTGGGCAATGACGGGCAACCGATCCCGACCTATGACAACACGGATGTCACAGGGCTCGCCAAGGTGTTCACGGGGCTAAGCCTGAACAGCAGCGGCTTCATGGACTCCATCTGGAACGTGCCGGAAAGTCTTCAGTCCACGCCGATGAAGATGTTCGACAGCTACCATTCCTCGTCGGAAAAATCCTTCCTCGGCACGACCATTCCAGCCGGCACAAGCGGCACGCAGAGCATCGAGATTGCACTCGACACCCTGTTCGATCACCCCAATGTCGGACCTTTCATCGGACGGCAAATGATCCAGCGGCTCGTTACCAGTGACCCGTCGCCGGAATATGTGGACCGCGTGGCAACAGCATTCGACACCGGCCGTTACACACTGCCCAACGGCACAGTGGTCGGAAGCGGCCAGCGCGGCTCCATGGAGGCCATGATTGCGGCGATCCTGATGGATGCCGAAGCACGGTCTGAAGAAATGCTGGCCTTTGACACATTCGGGAAGATCCGTGAGCCGGCGCTTCGCTTCTCGCAATGGGCCCGCGCCTTCGATGCATCGACAGTCACGCCGCAGAATTCGTTCGACCCATACGACCCGACGACACGCGCGGATCTGGGCCAGTCGCCCTATGAATCCCCCTCGGTATTCAACTTCTACCGTCCCGGATACGTCGCCCCGGGCAGCGCCACAGGCGCCGCCGGCATGACCGTGCCAGAACTTCAGATCACGAACAGTTCCACACTGGTCGGCTACGCCAACTTCATGGCCCACTTCGCTTTTGTGGAGCAGAGGTTCGGCAACGACCAACACAGCTCCAGTTTCGTTCCGGACTATACCGACGAACTCGCCCTGGCTGGCCGCCCGGCCGCGCTGGTGGACCACCTCAACATGCTGCTGGTCTCAGGACAGATGACCGACGAAACCCGGAACAACATCCTTCAGACCGTGCGGGCCATCCCACTGACGAACGAGAATATCTACAACTACGATGGGCCACTGACCCGGGTCGGCACAGCGGTATTGCTGACCATGACGTGCCCTGAATATCTCGTGCAGCGCTAGGAGACGGATATGAGCATTTCCCGTAGACACCTGCTCAAAGGTATCGGCGCCGGCACCCTCAGCGCGGCAACCCTGACGACACTCGGCACGGCGATGCACGGCTTCCAGGCGGCCAATGCGGCGGAAGTGACAGGCTACAAGGCGCTGGTCTGCGTGTTCCTGCTTGGCGGCTGCGATACGCATGACGTGCTGCTGCCCTATGACCAGGCCTCATATGACAGCTTCCGCAACATCCGCTCATCCATGTTCGGCGGCTACAATGGCAGCCGTGACCGCAACCAGCTTCTGGCGCTGTCGCCCACCAATTCCGGCGACTTCGGCGGCCGCCAGTTCGCCATGCCCCCGGAAATGAGCGGCCTGCACGGTCTGTTCCAGTCCGGAGACGCGGCTTTCGTGGCGAATACCGGCCCGTTGATCCGTCCACTGAACCGGTCGCAATGGCATGCACGCACCGTGCAAGTGCCCAAGCAGCTGTTCTCGCACAATGACCAGCAATCCACCTGGGCCGCCAGCGCACCGGAAGGCGCGCAGTTTGGCTGGGGCGGCCGGTTTGCCGACGCCGCCGTCCTCTCCGGCGCCAACACGAACCGCGAGTTCAGCACTATCACGGCGGTCGGCAACGAATTGTTCCTGACCGGCCAGGAAGTGCTGCCCTACCAGATCGGCCTCAACGGCGCCGAAGAGATCGACCTGCTGACCGAATTCGACAATGCGGACATTTCCACCCTGCTGCGGCGTCACTTCTCCGCCGCGGATTTCAATCAGAGCAACCTGATCGAAAAGGATGTTGCCCGGATTGCCGACAAGTCCGTCGTTCTCAACGAGAACTACAACCAGGCCGTGGCGAACCTCATTCCGCTGACAACCTCGTTCCCGCAATCCCACCTCGGCGCTCAGATGAAAGCCATCGCCAACTCGGTCGCGATCCGGGACAGCCTGTCGGTGCGCCGTCAGGTGTTCTTCGCCGCGATTGGCGGCTTTGACACCCACTCGACCCAGGCGACAGACCTGCCGGCTCGTCTTGCGGATATCGACCAGTCCCTCACCGCCTTCCACACCGCGATGAAGGAACTCGGCCTAGGCAGCAATGTGACGACGTTCACCGCGTCAGACTTCGGCCGCACGCTGGCAGCCAATGGCGACGGCACAGATCATGGCTGGGGCTCGCACCACCTGGTGGTTGGCGGCGCCGTTCAGGGACAGAAGATCTATGGTGATGTTCCGCCAGCGGAGTTCGGCCACGATCAGGACGCCGACAGCGGCCGCCTGATCCCGACAATCTCAGTGGAACAATATGCCGAACCGCTCGGCCGCTGGTTCGGGTTGAACGACAGCGAAATCGCCGCAGCCCTGCCGAACCTCGGCAATTTCACTGCGGCCAATCCTGTGGCGAACATGATGGGTGTGGGCGTCTGACGCCCACACCCGTCCATTGCCTTACAGCAGGTAATGGTCACCCGCGGCACGCACGGTGACTTCGCCGACCGACACGCCCCAGGGCTGGTCGATGGCGTGCAGCACTTCATGCGCGATGAAGGCCGGGTCCAGTACCAGGTAATCGATATTGTCCGGGTCCAGCGCCTGCCCGTCCAGCTTGCCCTCGCGCAGGGCTTCCAGCGTGGCGCCGAATTCCATGATGTTCTGACCCACGATACCGACCACGGCCGCCGGGTTTACCACACCAGCGCCAAGTCCTGTGCCCGGCACGCCCGTCGGCTTGACGATGGTCACCTTGATGCGGCCGCGTGACTCCATGCGCAGGGATTCCGACAGGAAGTTCACCGCCGCCTTGGTCGCGCCATAGACACCCGCACCGACCACGGGGAAATTGCCGTAGATGGACGAGATATTGATGATGTGGCCGCGCCCCTGCACCAGCATCTGGTCATGTACGGCCACCATGCCGTTCAGTACACCGCGGAAATTGATGTCGATACAGCGATGCCAGGCACCCAGCGCTTCCTTGTGATCGGCAAAGAAGGCAAGCGGCATGATGCCCGCATTGTTGATCATCACGTCGATACGGCCGAAGGCATCTACCGCGGCAGAAGCCAGTGCCGCCATGTCCTCGGCTGAGGTGACATCCGCCTTCACGGCGATCGCTTCGCCCCCGGCGGAACGGACAAGTGCCGCCGTTTCCTCGGCGGCAGCCTGGTTGATGTCTGCGCAGACCATCTTCGCCCCACGCTCACTGGCCTGCTGCGAGATAAGGCGGCCAAATCCTCCGCCGCCTCCTGTCACGATGATAATCTTGCCGTTGACGTGATCTCTGTCCGTCATGTTTTCCTCCCATACGGCTTATATTTTTGTGTCTGGTTAGCGGAGCCCCCGCATCCAGGTTTCCAGCGCGCGCGCTTCCTTGCGGCGGGCTTCGGTCGCGGCTTTCGCCTCTTCGTCCTCGCCCCATTGCTCGATCTGCCAGGCTTCATCCACGCGGGACACTTCAAACGCATCGGCCGCCGAAAGCTGCCCCTCGGCCACAGCCAGCGCCAGCAGAGCCGAACCGTACAGCCCGCATGCGTACAGCGTGCCGGTAAGGCGGAAATCGTCCATGTCGAGCGCTGCATTGCGGGCCGCTTCCAGCGAGGCATCCGGCTGTGGCGAGGCCAGCAGGCCCTCCACCGGCACCAGGAAGATGTCCAGCTCCTGCCCGGCCCATTCACGGATCGGGGCCCAATAGGCCTCTTCCCGCTCGACCAGTTCCTGCGGGCCTTCCGCGATGTGGCACAAGAGGTCCGTCTCGCAATAGCGTACCAGTTCGTCAGCCATTTCCTCACGCACTTCCGGCGTGCGGTCGATGGCGACATTGGCGAGGCGCGTCAGGTGCATCGCGGTAAGGTCGATGATCTCGCCCTGCGCGTTCCATTCGGCAGCTATGGCGCGAGCCAGCCGCTGGCTGGGCACGCACAGCGCGACACGGGCGGGTGTCTTGATGGTGCGCCCGTCGAGGGCCACGGTCCAGCCGCCGGGCATCTGCTCCGCGGCGGCCTCTTTGTAAAAGCGCTTCGGCTTATCTGAAGGAGAGATCGTCATGGCCGCGCATGTACGCTGAGCGGAGCCGGTTTCCAAGGGGGAGCGTGTTGCAAGTGGCTGTTGCCCAAGGGAACACCCTAAGGCCGCGTTTCGCCGAAATCCCAGAATGCCAGACAGTAAATGAACCAGAGAAGAGAGAGGATACCCGCTACCCTCCAGAACCATGGCTCAAAGCCTTTCCGGGCCTGCCCATTTCGAAATGCCTCTGCCGTCATCATGCCAATCGGGATCAGTGGTACCCAGAGAGGAACCTGAAGGATCACAGTCCAAGTATAGGCAAGTATCACCCTCGAGATCAGTCGGAATAGGCGAGCTTTCAGAGGCAAATCACCTATGGACGCCGCGCGAGATGCTCCCGCAATCTTCTCCCGCATTTCGTCCGTCATTGCCGGACTGTTGAGGACAGCGCCGTTCGGACCGAATTCAGGGAGCTGAGATGGCGGCATGTTGGAAAACATGCCCTCAAACCCCAGGTTGCACAAGCAGAAACCGTGCGTCAGACGCCCGGCTCAAACGCTTTCAGGCTCGCCCGCAGGGTGGTGAAGTCGTGGTGCACTTCGTGGGCGCCGGCCTCTTCCAGCTCATGGGCGGCGCCGAAGCCCCAGCTGACGCCGTAAGTGCGCACGCCGGCCGCGCGGCCCATGGCGATGTCGTGGATGGCATCGCCGATCATCAGGCTCGCGCCCGGCTCCATGCCGAGGGCGCCCATGGCCTGTTCCACCATATAGGGGTGTGGCTTGCCGGGGCCGTCATCGGCGCACCAGATCGTGTCGAAGAAATGCTCCAGCCGGTGCAGCTCGAACAGGCCCTGAATGCCGCGCCGCGTCTTGCCGGTGGCCATGGCGATCAACCAGCCTTCATCGCGCAGGGTTTCCAGCGTTTCCAGCGCGCCCTCATAGAGCGGCTGCGAGAAATCCGGCCGCGCACGCGCCCGCACCCAAGTGTTGCGGTAGTCATTGACCAGCCGCTCGATCTCGTCCGCCGTGGCTTCTGGGGCGAGCTGTCCGCAAGCTTCGTACAGGCTGAGGCCGACGATGCGGCGCGTCGCGTCATATTCCGGCGGCGTCAGGCCGGACTGGCGGAAAGCTTCCACCATGACATTGTGAATGGTCTCGCGGCTGTCGACGAGCGTGCCGTCGACATCCCAGATGGCAAGGCGCAGATCTGTCATTACACGAAAGGCGCCAGCGGGTTCTTGCCTGCTTCCTGCTCAAGGAAGCCGAGCGCTTCGAATGTCTCTTTCATGTGCGGCGGCAGCGGCGCCACGATCTGCAGCGGCTTGCCGTTCGGGCGCGGAATGACCAGCGCGCGGGCATGCAGGTGCATGCCGGGGGCGAGGCCCTGCGGCACTTCCCGGCGGGACTGGTATTTATAGTCACCGAGAATGGACGTGTTCATTTCCAGCATGTGGAAGCGCAGCTGGTGCATGCGCCCGGTCAGCGGCTTAAGCGCCACCCAGGCCGCACGCTGGCCTGCCGTGGAGATAACCGCATAATCCGTGATCGAATGGCGTGCGCCTTCGACGCCCTGAGCAGAGCGGAACATGCGCTCGCGGTCTGCATCCCGGCGCCCGCGCGCCTTGGGGTTCACAACGCGGTAGCCATCTTCATCATTCTCGTCCGGCACGCCCTTCACCATCCAGCAGCGGATCTGGCCGAAGGGCGGGTTGGGCACGCCAACGGTGACGGCCCAGTAGACCTTGTCCATGTCGCGGCTGCGGAACAGTTCGGCGAGGCGCGCGGCAGCGGCCGGATGCTTCGCCACGAGGAGAACGCCGGACGTGTCCTTGTCCAGACGGTGCACCAGAACCGGCCGGTGCACGCCATCGCTGAGCGAAGCCAGCATGCCGTCAATGTGCTTGCCCTGTCCGGAACCGCCCTGCACGGCGAGGCCGGCAGGCTTGTTCAGGGCGATCATGTCATCGTCTTCGTAGAGCGTGATTTCGCGCAGGAAATCGCGGTCTTCTTTAGAGAGTTTCGTCGCCTTGTCCGGTGCAGGCTTCGATGCCTCACCACTCAGGATCGGCAGGCGCACCTGCATGCCGGCGGAGAGGCGCGTGTTGGACTTCGCCCGCGCGCCGTCCACCCGGATCTGCCCGGTGCGGATCATCTTCTCCACCTGGCCCTGGGTCAGCTGGACGCGCCGCTTGATCCAGCGGTCAAGACGCGTGCCTTCCTCTTTCGAGGTGACGGTTTCGGTAATGATCTGGCCGCTCATGCGAACACCTTCCGGGAAAGCCACAGGCCGACCAGCAGCGCCGTCAGGCCCAGCGCGACGGACAGGGCCGCATAGAGAACTGCGCGCGTCATGTCGCCAGCGCGGACATAATTGGCCACTTCCAGCGAGAACGCGGAAAACGTGGTGAAGCCGCCCAGCAGGCCGGTCGCCAGAAAAAGACGCAGCTCCTGCGGCCCGCCCTGCCCGCGAAAGGCCAGCCAGCTGATCAGGAAGCCCATGAAGAAGCTGCCGAGGATATTCACCGCAAACGTGCCATAGGGCCAATGGTCCGGCATGTGGCGCACCGTGAGGAGGCCAACGCCATGACGCATCGCCGCGCCGAGGGCGCCGCCTGCTGCAACTGCAAGAAAACCGTTCATGGCCCGCCTTCTAGCCGTATCCGCACCGCGGCGCCAGCGGCTCATGCCAGCGCCCTAAACTTGCGGAACAGCGGGTAACTGGAGCGGGTGAAGGGAATCGAACCCTCGTCGTCAGCTTGGGAAGCTGCTGCTCTACCATTGAGCTACACCCGCGCGCCGGGCGGTATTTGAGCCGGTTTTGTCACACGCGCAAGGGGGCTTAGTCGGTGGCGCGGTCTGCATTGGCGGCGAAGGCTTCGCGCATGATGGTTTCGCGCGTCAGGTCCGTGTTGGTGAAGCCTGCGCTCACCCGGTCGCGATCATGCGATTTCAGAAAATCCAGGAAATTCTGCATGGCTTCGGTGGCATCGCCGCGGCTGCGAGCCATACGCACCTGATTTTCCGTCTGGGAGATCAGGTTCATGCGCTGGTTCGGGTTGAAGGTGCCGCCGAGAGACTCGCTCATATGGCTAATAAACTCCGCCCCGCGCGTGGACAGGATCAGCAGCGTCTCGTTCATCGCATAGCCGGTCGCCTGCAGGTCCTTGACCAGCTGGTCTACCTCCAGTGGGGAAATATCCTGCAGGTTATAGCGGCTCATCACGTCCGCGACCGGATCAGCCGTACTGCCGCCGGTCTCCTGCGCAGCAGAAGCCTGACCATCGACGCCGGCAGCGCCATTACGCGCCTGAAGCGTCGTGAGACCGGCATTCCAGCCAGCACCGGAAATATTCATCGTGTCACATCCTGTATCACGTCACAGATCCTGCCCCAGGCTAGAAGGCACCGGTTTAACAAAGCGTGACGATCGCCCCTTCTAATGGAAAACCGGGACAAGAAACCATGCGTGTACGCGCTGTTCCAACCACCGGAAAAAACGGGCGCGCGGCGGTGTGGGGACGTTACGCCGCGCGCCCGGAAGGTGCCGTATCAGCCCACAACGGGGTGGCCGCGGCCCTTCATGCATTCGACAACGATCTCGCGGCGTTCACCGCGCGTCTCGATCATTGTCGCACCTGCCCCGGCAACGGCGCCGACGATCGCACCGGCAAGCGCGCCTTCGGTGTCGTTGACGTCATCGTCCGCGATCCCGGCCAGCGCGCCGAGACCTGCGCCGATCATCGCATTGTTGCGTGTGTCGCCATTGATATAGCCGCGCTCCGTCGCCACGGCCTGGCAGGCTTCAAGGTCCTGCGCATAGACGGCGTCGGTCGGCCCATCGGCAACCGGCTCGTAGCTGGCGCCGGAGTTTGCACAAGCCGCCAGGGTGAGACCGGAAGCAAGCAGTGCTGCAAGGTGGATACGTGTCATCTTGTTTTTCCTTTTATCTGACATGTCTGGGAGGGAGTGAGAGGATCAGAAGGCCATCCGTAGGGAGACCATGCTTTCATCGGCCCGCGTGATGTCGCTGGCCCATTTCTGTGCGTAGCGGGCAGAGACGGTCCACCGGGCGCCGAGGCCAAGCTGGAAGCCTACGCCGACGTCGAAACGGTCTTCTGCCGGGGCCTGGCTGCGGACACTCGCGGCCTGCGCCGTGTTGCCGATCAGTTGGGAGGTCACGCGATAGTCGTCATCCCCGAACTGCCAAGCATAGGCGACATCCGCGACCGGGGCGATGCTGACGGTTTCCGTCAGGCGGTAGGCAGGCCCGCGCACCACGGCATCGAGGCCGAGGCACTGATAATTGAAGGCCTGTTTCTCATAGGCGAGCGCCAGCCCGGCCGCGCCGGTCTCGGAATAACCATCGACCGAGATGCGCCCTATCGAGAGGGACATGCCGTGATCGACCTCAAAGACCCCGATCTTGTCCGTCGTGCGGGCAGAAAGTTCAACATCCCAGTAGGAGGACTCGGTTTCACCGCCAGCTGACAGAAGGTCGACACCCGTGACCCGGTTGATACCGGTGATGTCGTGACCACCTTTCGTGACGCTCAGGCTGAGGCGTCCTTCTTCCTGATAGTCGAGCGCCGTGTAGAGCGATACCGCGCCGCCTTCCATGCGATAGCGTCCGCCATCGTTGAACAGGGCTTCCGTCTTGCCGACCGACAACGCGCCGCCAAGAATGAAATGTTCCGCGAAGCGGCGTTCCATCCCGAAGACGGCGCCATCCAGGTCCAGTTTCGCAGAGGGATTGCCGCCAGCCGTTTCCAGCTTCATCTCTGATGAGACCGGCGAGAGCCAGGCCGCGAAGCGCTGGTCCGGCCCGGCATGCGTGCCAGGGCGCACCAGACCGCGATGGCCTTCCATCTGCTCATAGGCAATCCGCGGCATCCGCCCGGTCTGACGGGAGGCCTGCCCGCTGGCACCGTTCAGTGTGGCCAGCCACCACTGGGCCGCAAGGCGGTGCCCGGATTCGGTCATGTGCAGTTCGTCAAACCAGAGATGTGTGTTCTGGCCCGCGAAGTCCGGCGCGCACAGCGTGCCCTCATCTTCACGATAGCAGGCTTCCGTCGTGTTGGAAAAACCGAGAGCATTCCCATGACTGGTCACATAGGTGATGAAGTCCTTGTATTTCATCGTGACCAGATTGACGTCATCCGGAAGACCCGCCGCTTCGATGACGGCGAACATTTCGGCATTCGCCACCTCGACCAGCTCAGCCAGCGCAGCCTGAACTTCCGGCTCATCAGCATAATCCGGCGCAAACTGAAGCGGCTGGATTTCCGACAGGATGATTGTCTTTACACCAACATTGGCAAGCTCCAGCACATTGGCCGCTGCCGCCGACGCAACATCGGCAATGATCTCGTCGGCCGGATCATCGACCGCGAGACGGTCAAGGAAGTCGTTTGCCCCCGCAATCATGAAGGCCACATCGTCCTCGCCGACAGCGATCGCGCCCTGCCCGACCAGACCTGCGAAGCTCTCCGTCTGCACACGGACGCCCGTTTCGATGCCGTAAGGAACGAGATCTCCGCCGCGATCCATGTGGGCGCCGGAAACACCGAAATTGATGTTCGGGGAGTCGATGTCCGGATCAAGTATGATGTCGACATCGCGCCCCATCATTTCTGCCCAGATGAAACCATTGGAATCCCGCTCGAAGCCATTGTTCGAGGAGTTCGGGTAAAAGTCTTCCCCGCGCGATCCGACAATCGCGGAGAAATTGCCCTGGCCGACATTGCTGTCGCCAAAGAAGTACCAGTTGCCATCGCCCGTTTCGGCATGGGCGAACGGCGCAAAAACCGTCAAAACGGCAGCGCCCGTCAGAAGGGCGGAAGCGGAATTCAGCGCGAGCGAGCCTGCACGCGCAGCGAGACTGCGAGTCATAAGTATCTCCTGTGGGCTGTCCCCCAGCCCATTCATGGTGTTCGGTAATTGTTGGGGTGAGACCGGCAGGCAGCCTTCTCAGGCCAGGCCGGAGGACCTGTTATCCACTCGTCTTCATGGTGCGTGTCCCTCGTTCGATTTCACATACGCGACTAGGTGATCCCCATCCCGGCCCGGCTTCCCCGGTCTGGCGCGGTGCGCCACAGCAAACGGCTTTACCCGCCAGCAACTCTGGACAAGAATCTTTCTTGCTACATATTATGTAGCGCACTTAACGCTACATTTTCCGTAGCGCAAGAGGGTTTGATGCCGAATAACAATAAAAAAACACAACGGCCGATCATGGCCCTGCTCGACCTGCTCGGTCAGAAGTGGGTGCTGAGGATCATCTGGGAACTGCGCGAGGCGCCGCTCACCTTTCGCGCCCTGCGCGAACGGTGCGACCAGATCTCACCGACGGTTCTGAACCAGCGCCTCTCCCTGTTGCGCGATGCCGGCTTGGTGGAGCTAACCGAAGAAGGCTACCAGCCAACCAGGCCCTGCCAGGAACTCGGCCCTATCCTGATGCAGCTGAGCGACTGGTCGAAGACCTGGCAGAACGCCCGGAAAGACTGACACTACCGCTGCGTCAGCCCGCAACCGGCCAATAAAATAAATCTCGGATTGTGCATAATTCGCGGCAGGTAGCACGCCGGTTCCCGGCGACTCAGCAGCCTCCGAAACCACGCCCGCGTGCACTGCACAAGAAACATTCAGCTTTGCGCATTTGCGCCAGAATGCGGGCAAGTCACGGCATTTCGCACCTACACTTTATAATGGGCAGTTCCCGCATCCCCTCTGCATAGACATCGTGCGCGCACATTCGAGCAGACCTTCTGGGAGTAAATTGTGATGCGCCGTCTGAACAACCGCCTGAAATTTGGAATATGCCTAGCTTCGCTGATCGCAGCGTCGATGACGACCGTGGCACATGCACAGGAAGCAGCGGAAACGGAGGATCAGGCAACCATGCAGGCGGTTGTCGTGCAGGGCCGCCGCGTCTCGACGGCCGACACCGCCATCGGCCAGGGAGAAGCAACCAACACCGTCGCCGTGACTCGTGACGAACTCCTCTCGGCACCGGGCGGCATCTCCGGCCTGAAAATGCTGGAGTCCCTGCCGGGCTTCAACGTGCAGACCGACGGCGCCCTCGGCCTCTATGAATTCGGCAACTCGGTCACCGTACGCGCCTTTAACCTGCAGCAGATCGGCTTTGTGCTCGACGGCGTGCCGATGGGCCGCTCCGATGCTTTCGGCGGCAGCCCTATCTTCCGCTATGTGGACAATGAAAACCTCGGCTCCGTCGTCGCATCCCCCGGCGCAGGCGATGTCTCCCTGCCGAGCTATGCCTCACTCGGCCCGATCGTCTCCTATAATACGATCGACACCTCCGACACGCCCGGCGGCATGATCTCCTACACGATGGGCGACGACGATCTGGAGCGCAGCTTCATCAAGCTGGAAACCGGCAACATTAACGGCCTGTCGGCCTATGTCAGCCGCTCCAAGACGGACAGCAGCCTGTGGCGCGGCCCCGGCACGATCGACCGCGAGCACATCGAGGGCAAAATCAAGTACGAATTCGACGAAGATACGTTCATCAAGTTCGGCTACGTCCACAACGACTTCCACGACTACGACTCGCCATCCGGCCCGCAGTCCACGTTCGAGAACAATTATTACTACGCCTATCTGGATACGATCCCGGAAACCGGCTGTATCAACCCGATCTCCAACGTCTACGACTACAATGGCGACAACGTCATCGACGGCAACGACTTCTCGCCGATCTTCACCGGGTCCAACTGCACCAGCTATTATGAAGACCGGATCAACGTCCGCGACGACAGCCTCTACTCGCTGAACTTCCAGACCGACATCACGCCGAACCTGATGTTCACGGCCACGGCCTATCAGGAAGACAAGGACGGTTTCGGCGTTTCACCGGACAGCTACTCCAACTCCCTCGGCATCTATAACCGCCAGGTGGCTGCCGGCCTCGACGTCGTGCACCCGCGCGGCGTGCAGTACGGTCTCTCCGGCGTAGGAGGCACCCGCAAGGGCGCTGTGGCCGGTCTCGAATGGCAGGTCGCAAACCACAAGGTCGAAGTCGGCGCCTGGTATGAAGACGAAGACTACAACCGCACCCAGATGCGCCTGAACAAAACCAACGGTTCGGCCGATGGCGATGTGATCTGGGATGAGGTCGCCTACTACCGCCGTAACTACACCTCCACCCGCAAGACGACGCAGCTCTACCTGAAGGACACGATCAGCCTGATGGACGAGAAGCTGAACGTCGAAGTCGGCGTGAAGAGCCTCAGCGTTGACTACCAGCTGAGCGGCTATCGCGATTATAACGACTACGAACTGTACGGCCCGCAGACAGTTGGCGAAGATTACAGCGACAACTTCCTGCCCATGGTCGGTGCGGTCTATGACCTCAACGACACCGATCAGGTCTTCGCCTCCTACTCGCAGAACTACGCCCTGCCGCGCGGCGCCGACGATATCTTCTCCATTGCCTCGACAGATGCTTCGACAGAGCCGCTGCCGGCACCGAAAGGCGAAGAATCCGAGAACTACGAAATCGGTGTCCGTACCAACCGCTCTCAGTTCTACGGATCGGCTGCCCTGTTCTACACCACGTTCGACAACCGCCTTGTTGCGGGCAGCGTGATCAACCCGGCAACCGAACAGCCGGAAGCCTTCTACATCAACGCCGGCAAGACCGAAGCCTATGGCTTTGAACTCTCCGGCGTCTACAAGCCGGACTTCCTGGGCAACAAGGTCTATCTGGACGGCAACCTGACCTACAACCACGCCGAAGATGAATCCGGTTTCATCCTGGCCGACAGCCCGGAATGGCTGTTCACCGGCGGCGTGACCTATGAACCGACCGAGTGGATGGTTGCCAACATCTCCGGCAAGTACACCGGCAAGCGCTATGCCGACTATACCGAAGGCTACGAGATGGACAGCTACACCGTGCTGAGCGGTTATCTGGATCTTGGCGGCCCGAACGATTTCGGCGTGCCTGAGAATGTCAGCCTGCGGTTCAACATCGACAACCTGCTGGATGAAGAAGTCACCACGGCCTTCGTCTATGCCGGGTCCGCCTACTTCCGCCCGCTGAACCCACGCACCTTCCAAGCCACCCTGACAGTCCGGTTCTGATCATGCGCGAACGTAACCTGTTTCTCAAACTGACACCGAGTAGGTCCAATGCTTGCTGATGCACTCCCCCTAATCCTGTCCATGCTGGTTGCCGGTGCCTTTGCCGGCCTGCTGGCTGGCCTGTTCGGCATTGGCGGCGGCTTCGTCGTCGTGCCGGCCCTGGCCGCTGTTTTCACCATCCTGTCGACAGCGGATCACCCGATCTCTGACGACAAGATCATGCACGTCGCCATCGGCACATCGCTGGCAACGATCATCTTCACATCCCTCCGATCCGTGCAGGCGCACGCCAAACGGGGGGCTGTGGACTTCAACATCCTCAAGCAATGGGCCCCGTGGGTCGTGCTCGGCGTGATCCTGGGCCTCAGCGTCGCCCGCTTCCTGGACGGCAAATCCCTGAAGCTGATCTTCGGCGTCGGCGTGTTCATCATGGCCTGGCACTTCCTGTTCCCGATCCTGTCGAAGCGCACCGTGTCGAATGAAATGCCGAAAGGCGTTGCCCGTGGCGGCCTCGGCAGCTTCCTTGGCGGCTTCTGCACCCTGCTGGGCATCGGCGGCGGCACACCAGCCATCCTGATCATGACCCTGTCCGGCCAGCCGGTTCACCGTGCCATCGCCACGGCTGCTGGCTTCGGCACGATCATTGCCGTTCCCGGCACGATCGGCTCCATCATCAGCGGCCTCGGCGAGCCCGGCCTGCCTTTCGGATCGATCGGCTATGTCAACGTCATCGCCATGCTGGCCATCATCTCGATGAGCATGATCACCGCACCGATCGGTGCGGCGCTTACCCACAGCCTGGACTCGGCAAAGCTCAAGAAGGCCCTCGGCATCTACCTGCTGTGTACGTCCAGCCTGATGCTGTGGACCGCGTTCCACCATGCACCGGCCAAGAACCCGCTGGTGACAGCCTCCTCCGCGGTGCAAACCGCGACGGAACTTCCGCACAAAGGCGGCCGCTAGGATTTGCAAATTTTCCGGAAGCTCTGCGTAACGGGGGCTTCCGGAAGGCCTGTCCGCCACCTTGCATGACGTTACGAAAGCCGCGCCAATCAGGCGCGGCTTTTTGTTGTCATCAAGGAATCCCTGCCCATGCGCTACTATGAAGACCTGGTGATCGGTACGGTCACGAAATCCGAGCGGACCTATGAAGTCACCCGCGAGGAAGTCATCGACTTTGCCAGCAAATATGATCCGCAGGCCTTCCACCTGGATGACGAGGCCGCCGCAAAAACGCATTTCGGGCGCCTCTCTGCCTCTGGCTGGCACACGGCGGCCATGACAATGCGGATGATGGTCGAAGGCTGGCAGACACAGGAACCGACGGCCGGGCTCGGCTCCCCCGGTGTCGACGAGCTGCGCTGGAAGAAGCCGGTCTATCCGGGCGACACGCTGCGCGTCGAATCGAAACTAATCTTCAAACGGCGCATGAAAAGCCGGCCTGAGATCGGCCTGATGAAGACAGAGCAGACCGTCTACAACCAGAATGACGAGATCGTCATGACCATGGTCTCGAACGGCATGATCCAGGTCCGCAACCCGGAGAGCGACGCAGAATAGGCTCGCCTATTCTGCTGCCACCATGGCGGGCTTTTCGTCCGGGCGGACGGCGCGGCGGATCACGTCGAAATAGTCTTTCGAGATGCACTCGTAGCCGTCATAATAGCCGCGCGAGGCGAGCATCTGGTGCAGCCGCTTCAGCCGGTAAGGCGGGATCGACGCGAACATGTGATGCTCCAGATGGTAGTTCACATCGTTCGGCGCGATCAGGACACGCTGCCAGAATGGCGCAGTCGTCGTGCCGGTGTTGAGGCGCGGGTCCAGCTGGGTACGGTCTGCTGCCGTGCCATGTTCGCCGATCTGGCGCAGGCGCACGATGGCCGGATAGACGAACAGTTCCGCCGCCCACCACATCAGGTAAGCCCATGGCGCACCCGCCAGTGTCAGCGTGCCCAGCAGCAGGACGTGAAAGGTCAGCCACGGCCAGTTCCGCTTCAGTTTGAAATGACGGATCTTGCGCATCGTGTCGCGAAAGCCGGTACGGCCGGCAAAGTCACGCATGAACTTTCGGCGCAGGCTGTCCTTTGAAACGGGGTAGTTCTTCACGAAGCCGATGTCCGGATCGTTCGGCGTACCGGCATATTTGTGGTGCTTCAGGTGATAGGCCCGGTAGGCCGGCAGTGAGATGTTCATCGGCGCGCCGACCAAGTAGTGGCCGACAAACTCGTCCACTTTCGGGCTTTTGAAGAAAGCGTGGTGGGCGCAGTCATGATTGATAATGCCGAGGCCCAGCTGGCGCCCGCCAAGAATGATGATGCCTGCCAGAATGGTCAGCGGGTTCGGCCAGATGATCGCCACGGCAAAAGCCGCGGCGATCAGGGCCCAGTTCCAGCTCAGCGTGGCAAACGCCCTGAAATTCGACTTCTGGCGCAGTTCGCGCAACTCGTCTTTCGACAGGACATCCGATAGTTTGAGCTGGTTAGTCACGGCGTCTCTCTCCCTAAGAGCTCTTTTACAGTTTATTACGCCAAACATCATATTAGGTCAATTCATGTATTATTTTCAGCCGCTCGATCCGAAGGATTTTTCGCCCAGGGCCCTGGTCCTGTCACTGATGAGCAGCGCCTTCACGGCGCCGCAGTCGATCGGGCGCCTGATCAATGCGGCGGCCCTGTTCGGTATCGAGCCGGCAACGCTGCGCGTGGCGGTGACCCGCCTGCTGAAAGAAGGCCTGCTGGAAAGCCCGGACCGCGGCGTCTACCAGCCCGGCCCGAAATCGCGCGCCCTCACACGGCGCGTGCAGGGATGGAAGGATGTCGCCAGCCGGATCGTGCCGTGGGATGGCGCCTGGCTGCTCGCGCTGACAGGCCACCTCGGCCGGACGGACCGCAAACAGCTGCGGTCGCGGGAGCGGGCGCTGGCCCTGTCCGGCTACAAGGAAACCGAGGCGGGCTATTGGGTGCGCCCGGCCAATCTGGCCCGGACGCTGGCCGACCACCGGGAAGACCTGATCGGCATCGGCGCAGATGAGGCCATCTCCCTGCTGCTGGTCGCAGACCGTGCCATGCCGGGCGGCGAGACCTGGGAAACGCTCTGGTCATCCGACGACCTCGGCCGCTCCTATGCCGATGCCATGCAGGCCATGACCGCCAGCCTGAAGCGCATCCCCGGCCTGCCGCATGATGTGGCGGCGCGGGAAACCCTGCTGATCGGCCAGGCCGTGATCCGCACGATCAACTTCGATCCGCTGCTGCCACCGGAACTCGGCGATCAGGCCGCTTTCCTCCGCATGGTCGAGACGATGGTGGAGTACAACAATACCGGCCGGAAATGCTGGCAGGCCTATTACGCAGCCATGGAAACGGCGTAATGGACTCACATAGCGGCGGGCTGTGAAGGCAACGCCTTGAACCCGGCGGCGATCACACCCACGATTGGCAGCTGAAACTCACGCCGGACACGATGACAGATACGACCGCCCCCACGCCCTTCTCCATTCCGCTCTACCGGCGGATCTGGGTGGCGAACGTGGCCTCCCAGTTCGGCAGTCTGATCCAGAGCGTCGGCGCCGCCTGGCTGATGGTGGAACTTGGCGGCACCAAGACACAGATCGCCCTCGTCCAGGCCTCGGTGACCCTGCCGATCATGATCCTGGCGCTGGTTTCCGGTGCGATTGCCGACAACTATCCCCGCCGCATGGTGATGCTGGTCTGCCAGCTGTGGATGTTCGTCCTGTCTGTCATGCTGTGCGTCTTTGCCTGGTTCGGGCACATGACGCCCTGGGCCCTGCTGGGCTTCACCTTCCTGATCGGCTGCGGCACGGCGATGAACGCGCCATCCTGGCAGGCGACCGTGGGCGATATCGTGCCGCGCGGAACGATTGCGGCAGCCGTGTCGATGAACTCCATGGGCTTCAACATTGCCCGGACAGCTGGCCCGGCACTGGGCGGCGCCATCGTGGCTGCGCTCGGGGCCGCCGCCGCCTTCACCGTCAACGCGGTCAGCTATCTTGGCATCATCTGGGTCCTGTTCCGCTGGCAGCCGGAGACGCCCACCCGGCCCAGCCTGCGCGAGGACCTCGGCAGCGCGATGATGGCCGGGGTGCGCTATGTCACCCTGTCGCCGCCCATCCGGCGCGTCATGTTCCGGGCCGCCCTTTTCGGACTCGCCGCTGTCAGCGTGCCATCCCTGCTGCCGCTGGTCGCCAGCCATCTTATGAGTGGCAGCGCCGTGACCTTCGGCATCCTCTCCGGTTCCTTCGGGATCGGCGCGGTGACCGGCGCCCTGTCCAACCGCCCTATCCGCACGCACCTGACAACCGAAGTCACCATGCGCCTGACCGTCGCGGCGATGATTGCCGGGGCCGTCATCATCGCCCTCAGCCAATGGCTGGCGCTCACCGTGCTCGGCCTGATCATTTTCGGCTGGGGCTGGCTGCTGTCGATGGCGACGATGAACGTGACGGTTCAGATGTCGGCGCCGCGCTGGGTCGTCGGCCGGGCGCTCTCGCTCTACCAGATGTGCGTGTTCGGCACGATGGCGCTCGGAAGCTGGATGAGCGGTCGCCTCGCCGAGGAATACGGCATTGCCGAAGCCATCCTGATCATGGCGGGCGTCCAGGCCATCGGCCTGTTCACCGGCTTCTTCCTGCGCCTGCCCGAAGTGAAGGATTTGAACCTGGAACTGGTGGGCCGCTGGAAAGCGCCGGATGTGGAAGTGCCCATCGAGCCGCGCGCCGGCCCGGTCCACATTGCCGTGCACTACCGGATCCGCGAAGA
>JACXUV010000053.1 GCA_014763715.1 Rhodobacterales bacterium
CTTTACCAACGCCTTCCCGATGATGTCGGAAGCCTTCATCGCGAACAGTGCGGCTGCTCTTGTCGATGCCGGACACAGCGTCGACATCTTCGGGATCGGGAATGTTGACGCAACCGGCTTGTCCGTTCCCGAAATCGAACCCCTTCACCTTGAACAATCGACGACGAACATTCGCTGGCCTGACAGTCGCGCCACCCGCTGGCGCCAGTTGCCAGAAACCCTGCGCACCCTCGTCAGGGAACATGGGGCCAGCAGCCTCATCCGGTTACGCCCGGACATCTATCGCCGCACGTTCATGGACCTTTCGGCGATTTACCAGGCCGCGAAGCTGCCCGCACAGGGGCACTACGACATCATTCACTGCCAGTTCGCTCCGCTTGCTGAGCATGTTATCAAGCATCGCAGGGCCGGCTTCCTGTCCGGCCAGCTGGTCGTCAATTTCCGCGGCTATGACATCTCCGAACTGATCGCGACGCATGGTGAACACCTCTACGACCATATCTGGCCGGAAGCCGATGCCTTCATTTCGAATTGCGAGTATTTCCGCCAGCGGGCCATCGCCATCGGCTGCCCACAAGACCGGATCAGTGTAGTCGGCTCCGGCCTCAGACTGGAAAGCTTCCCCTTCCTACCCCCTGCCCCTGAGGATAACGGCACAATCCGCTTCCTGATGGTCGGGCGGCTCATTGAGCGCAAGGGTTTCCATATTGCCCTTGCCGCACTGGGCCGGTTTGCCCGCACCAGCGGACGCGCTGTCCATGTCGACATCGTTGGCGACGGCCCCTTGCGCAACACATTGCAGGAACTGGCAACCTCCTGCGGTCTCGGTGAGGCCGTAACGCTCCATGGCGCACAGAGCCATGCTGCAATCGCGGACTTCATCCGCCAGTGCGATGTCTTCATCGCCCCCTCAATGACCTGCCCGAAAGGCAGTCAGGACGGCCCTGTGAACACGCTGAAGGAAGCCATGGCCATCGGACGGCCGGTTATCGGCACCCGCCATGGCGGCATCTCCGAACTGGTCATCGATGGCGAAACAGGCGTCCTCTGCGAGGAAGGCAGCGTTGAAGCGCTTGAGCAGGCGACCCACCGCATTCTCGGCATGCGAGATGCATGGCCGCAAATGCTTGCCAGGGCCCGGACTAGCGTCGAGCAGACCTATGCCCTGTCACGGACAACAGAAGACCTGATCGGCGTTTACGAATCCATCCTCAGCCCCATGCCCCCGACCTCAGACGACACTCTCCCCATCTCAAAGGAAGCAGCCTGACATGACCGAAGTACTGCCCCCTGCCGCGAAGGCCACCATTGTGATGACCGCGCGCGACCGGTTCAGCATGGCTGTCCGCGCACTTGGCGAGATCGCCAAGGTCACTGCCAAGCCCTATGAACTGATCTATGTCGACGGTGGTAGCCCCAGGGAGGTCTCCGAGGAGATCCGGGAGATCTGCGCGCAGAACGGCTTCCGCTATCTGCGTTACGATCACTTCCTCGCCCCCTGCCAGGCCCGCAATATCGGACATCGCCTGTCGACGACACCTTATGTCGTCTATTGCGAAAACGACGTCATGGTCACCAAAGGCTGGCTTGAGAACCTCGTCAAATGCGCTGAGGAAACCGGCGCAGAAGTCGTCCAGCCGCTGATCTGCCAGGGCACGCCCCTGCACACCGAGATCCACCAGGCAGGCGGCAATTTCACCGACGACATGGACGAATTCTTCAACGGCACGGAAGACCAGCGCCGCCTGTCCGACAGCCACCTCTGGCACCAGGGCGAACAGGTCAGCGATGTCGAACTGTCGCGCACCGAAACGCAGGTCACCGAAGTTCACTGCTTCCTAGTGCGGCGGGATTCGTTCGAATGGCTGGGTGAGTTCGACGAGAACATGCCCTGCTCCAAGGACCATGTCGATTTCAGCGTGAACGTCTGGAGCAAGGGCGGCCGCATCATGCTGGAGCCGACCTCGATCGTGACCTTCTGCGTACCAAGCCGGGCGCATCCGGTGGAACCAATGGACCGCGCCTTCTTCCTGCTGCGCTGGTCGCCGAAATGGCAACGCCAGAGCCTCAGCCACTTCCAGAAAAAATGGAAACTGGAGAATGACCCCTATTTCGACCGGTATCTGAAACTGACCGGCTGGCGTTACCGTGAAGGCGTGGCAAAGCCCCTGATCCGCAAGATCCCCTTTGTCGGGCACAGCTACAAGGTTCAGCAGGCAGGCTCGTTCCTCCTGATGCCATTCCTGAAATTCATCGGCGCCCGCCTCGCCGACCAGCAGGCGCAGGATTACCGGCCTTCAAGCCCGGCACCAACTGAACCGACATCCGGCGCGTCCGACCAGAAAACGGCATCAAGCGCCGTTGCCTGATGGTTCAGGCATCTGTTCTTGTTGAGGAAAAGGTACACCGGGGGGCTGAAGATGAGAACTAAGTGTATGCCATAGCCCTCTGGTTCTCTAATGCCCTCCATGATCGTGACCCGCGGGCACAAGCCGCTCAAGCAAATAGCGGCTTGGTGGCTTGCCGACCATTTTTCGAAACATGGTCACGAAACTGCTGGCGCTTTCATAGCCGAGATCCATCGCGACGGCCTGCACCGTCTGGCCAGCGCTCAGCTGTCGCAAGGCGAGGATAATATGCAACTGCCGACGCCAGCGGCCGAAACTCATGCCCACCTCTTCCGCCAGCATACGGCTCAGGCTTCGCTCGCTGAGCGCGATGCGGGAGGCCCATTCCGCGACGGTCGCATGATCCGCAGGCGCCGCAATCAACAGGTCGGTGAGCTTCTTCAGACGCGGATCGCTGGGGATCGGGAGGCGGAGGTCTTCGACCGGTGCCACAGCCAGCTCATCGAAGATGACGTCAACGATCCGGCCGTCCGGACCGTTGACGTCATAAAGCTCCGGAAGCGCATTGGCCCGTATCAGCAGCTGACGGAGGAAGCTCGACACCGCGATCGTGCAGCATTCGCTCGGCAGGTTCGCAGACTCAGGAGGATCGATGAAGAGGGAGATACACTCCACCTCGCCTGAGCCGAAAACCGTATGGGGCAGCCCACCCGGAATCCACACGGCGCATTGCGGCGGCACGATCCAGACAGCGTCTTCAACCTCGCAGTTGATGACGCCGCGCACCGTGAAAAGCAGCTGAGCCTTCTCATGATGGTGCGGCAGCGATTGCTCCAGCGCCTCAAGATTGGCGACAGCGTTAGCCGCGACGAGGGCACGAGGGATCTCATCGACGTAAGAAAGCCAATCGCTACGGACATCCAGATACATCAAAGGCCCCGGCATTTTCCATGTTGGCCGGATTAAAACATATAATGGCCGGATTTCGCAACGACGCCATTCGCCGACGGACTTATTGCTTTCAGGCAAGATGGGTGCGCGCCAGGAGACGAAACATGCCTTTGGACAATACGAACTTCCCGCTCGTCTGGATGAGTTATGACGAAGCGCCAGATCACGACCACGATAAGGACTTCGAGGCGCTGGAGGCGAGCTTCAGGCACGGCGCGCCGTTCGTGATCCTGACCGATAACGCTCCAACTGAAGATCACCACCACAGCCATGAAGAAAAGAAGCGCACTGCGCTCTGGATGAAGAAGCACAAAGCCGAACTGCGGACCCTCGTGCTGGCAATGATCGTGATTGAGCCAAGCGCCACCAAGCGTCTGGCAATGAAGCCTTTCGGTGCAGCCTTTGCCAAATTCTGGGGCTATCCGCTGAAGCTCACCTCGTCTCGGGAGGAGGCCATGGAGATCGCCGGAAAACTGCTGTCGGAGCGCGCCGGGTCTGCAACAGCCTGACCAACGACGCGCGCTGATCCACATCCTGCGCCATCCCCGAGAGATGGGGAAGGAGATGGTGTGACTCTGAACCGCGAAAATGGGAGGGATGGCGTGCCATCTGATCTCCGGACAACACAGCTATACTGCGCGGGATCCTGCTTTCGCAGACCGCACAGCGTCTTCATTTTCAAAGAAGAATGGCGCACCCGAAGAGATTCGAACTCCTGACCCCCAGATTCGTAGACGCCAAATACAGACACCCATGGGCACCCAACCTGTTGCTTCTGCACGTTAAATGCGAAGAGTGAGTATCTGTTCACACCCATTCGTTTCCAGCCATTACGGTCTGCAGACGGATGCCCAGACGGAGACCACCATGCCAGCCATCCGGCTTACACAGAAGCACGTAGACAGCGCCCGCTGGGCCGGGCGCACCGAATACATCCGAGACGCCCACACCACCGGGCTTATCCTGACCATCAACAAGGAGAGCGTCGTCTGGAAGGTCCAGTGCGACCGGCGGGACGGCCCGCGCGTCCGCACCCTGAAGCGCACCCTGGGCACACGAGAGGAGCTTCCCCTGGCCGCCGCCCGCGTCCGGGCCGGTGCCGTCCTGTCGGAGCTGAGAGAAGGTCCCCTGCCCCCGGTCGGCGCGCAGTCCGCTGAGCAGCCCGGCCCAGCGGCGTGGACGCTGCAGCGCGCGTGGGACGCCTACGAGCGGCACCTTACAGACGCGGGCCGCACGGCGGGCACCATCACCAACCACAAGGACGCCATGGCCCGCTACCTACTTGACTGGGCCGACCGCCCGCTGGCCGAGATCCGCAAGTCCGACTGCCGGGCACGCCACGAGCACATCACGAAGGCGCACGGTCCCTACGTCGCCAACGGCACGATGCGCTGCCTGCGCGCGACATGGAACAACGCCCTGCGCTACGACGACGAGGACACGCTGCACAGTAACCCGGTGCAAGGCGTCCGCTTCAACCGCGAGATGCCCCGCGACAAGAGCGGCCTGCCCCTGTCGGAGCTGGCGAACTGGTCGCGCCGCGTGGAGGCGGTGCCCAGGGCGACGATGCACCTGCTGGGCCTGTACACTGGCCTGCGTCCGGGCACGCTGGTCGCGCTTCGCCGGGAGTGGGTCGGTGAGGACCGCGTTGTTGTGCCGGGCGACGCCATGAAGTCCCGCCGCGAGTTTGTAATGCCCGCCAGCCCGCAGATCGTCGCCCTGCTTGAGCGCGCCTTGAAGGAGGCCAAGGTGCAGGACAGCGAGAGCAAGTGGCTGTTCCCGGCGGCGTCCGCGACCGGGCACACCGTCATGTGGCGCGAGCCGGGACTGCGCGGCCAGTGCGGGCACATCCTGCGATCAACGCACCGAACAGTGGCCGAGGTCGTCGGCGTGCCGCAGTCCATGGCCCGGTCGCTGCTTGACCATCGGCAGGAGGGCATTGAGGCGCACTATGTCACCGAGGGCGCCATGTTTGAGGCCCGTCTGGCTGCCCAGTGCAAGGTCAGCGCGGAGCTGGACCGGCTGCGCGGTGTCGCTGTCGCTGAATGAGACATCGTGCGGGGGCCGCTGGGTGTAAGAGCGTGGGCATGGAAGACATTGCATACCTCACCACCGCCGAGACCTCCGCCCTGCTGGGCGTCCCTGCCCGCACGCTTGAGAAGTGGCGCCTGCGCGCCGACGGCCCGCCGTTCCTGAAGCACAGGGGCACTGTCCGCTATCGCCGCGACCGTGTCCTTGACTGGGCCGACAAACGCGAATGTCGCGCGTCTACTTCATGACATAGCAACAATTGTCCTCCAACCTGAGGGAGGACATCTGTCCTCTTGCGAGCAACGGCAGGAGGTTTCTTTGAAGCGACGCTTCTATACCACGACTGAGCTGGCCGAGGTGGTCGGCTGCACACCGCGCGCCCTAGAGGCCCGGCGGCACCACGGGCTGTCGCCTGCATTTGAGCATGTCGGCAAGCGCGTAATCTACTTTCCAGAAGATGTTGAGCCCTGGCTCAAGACGGATGAAGCCCGAGCCATGAGAGCTCGGGCCTCGAAGAACACCGACAAAGTTTGCGAGACAACACGGCGGGAGGACCGGGCCGGTGGCTGACGGAGACATTGGACAAGACGCCCTGCGGGACAACCAGGTGGCAGGAGAAGGTGACGGATACCCGGTCACCGGGAACGCCGAGATCGACGCGCTGCTTCGGAAGATCCGGCCTGAGCCGATGATCCATCACACCAAGGTGGAGACGAACGTTGAGCACAAGGGCGAGATCATACAGAAGACCGTGTGGAAGCCGGTGCAAATCCACTTCCCGGACGACTTCGCACGAACGCTCGCTTATGAATGCGTCAACGGCCCGCTTGATCGGGATGTCTTCAGGTTGGTGTACGAACTAATATCTTTCCTGACGCCCGAGGAAATATTCCGGATACGAGAGCTGGGGCGAACACCCCAGACCGATGACGGAGACCAAGGTAAGTCGCCCCGAAAGCAGGCTTCATTGCTCTCTCCATACCTGTCCGGTCTGCATGAGAGCGAGCTGCGCACCTGCATCGTCCATGCAGTGCGGGAGCGCTACGCCGACAGCAACGGACCAGACGAGTTCGCCGAACTTGGCTTCTTTGTTGTTCGGCACCTGGGCGCGAAGCCTGCGGTCTGTCGCTTTGACAAGCACGGCCAGCTTGAGGCCCAGACCTTTGACGACTTCAAGCGTTCGTACCAAGACAGAAAGTATCGCAGCATTGATCCGAAGACGGGCAAGCCGAGACTGGAGCCCGCCGCCAAGGTCTGGCTGGAGTTGCCGACCAATGGCCGCCTGACCCCGAATACCCGCAAAATCATTGACCGTTACGACAGCGTTGACTTCCTGCCGGGACGCGAGGCGCCAGATGGCGTGTTGAACCTCTGGCAGGGATGGCCGGATGGCTGCCGGGCCGAGGATGCTGGCCAGCCGACCGACGAGCACAAGTGCGAGCTCATGCTTGACCACATTGAGCAGAACATGTGCGGAGGCGACCGCGACCTGGCCATGTGGTTCCTGGGCTTCCTGCGGGACATGATCCTGAACCCCCACCTGAACCGTCCCATCGCCGTTCTGATGAAGGGCCCACAGGGCTCCGGCAAGTCAATGTTCTGCCAGTTGATCGGCCAGTGGTTCGGGCCACACTATTTGTATGCCGAGGATGCCGACCGGCTGCTTAGCAAGTTCAACCGTCACCTTGACGCGCGCATCATGGTCTTCCTTGACGAGCCAAAGGGCGGCGACATGCGTCGCGAAGCATCAAAGCTGAAGACACTGGTTGCCACTGAGACCATCAACATTGAACGCAAGGGCTTTGACATTGAGACCCGTCGCAAGGTCTTCCGGGTCTTCGCCGCCAGCAACGACGCGCACATGGCGCACATTGAGAAGGATGACCGCCGCTACCTCATTCTGAACGTCGACGCGGGAGAGAACAACAACAATGCAGCCTACTTCGGCGCGCTGAAGAAGGAATGGGAGCGAGGTGGCCGCGAGGCGATGTTCCGTTGGCTGAGGGATGACGCCGAGGGATTGTTTGAATACTGGGACTGGAACCGACGCCCGGTGACGGCGGCGCTACAAGAACAGAAGGACCTGAGTCTCTCCGCTGCTGAGGCCGCGATTCAGGCCATGCTTGACGATGGCACGCTTCCCGAGCTGCACAAGAAGAAGAATGACGGCGCGGTGTTCGTCGCGACCAAGAGCTTCCTTGAACACAACAAGCTGGATGGTGGGCCGAACGCGAAGGATACCACGACCGCCGTTGGCAGGTTGCTGCGTGAGCTGGCCGATCCCATGGACGACCCGCGAGAGTCCTTCCCGAATGCCGCGACCGGCAAGAGTGATGTTCGCCGGGGACACCTCCTCCCTGCCCTGCACGAAGCGAGGGCACGTTGGGAAAAGCACCTGGGCCGCACTGTTTCGTGGACCACGGATATTGAGCACTGGGCCGGGTGCGAACCTTGGCCAGAGCCGCCGAAGCCGCCCGAGCAGGACGATATCCCGTTCTGAAGTCCGCATTGTCGGGTTGACCCAAGAACCCGGCAACAAACCCGACAAGCTGTAACGCGCTGTTACTACACGACTATTCGGCCCGATTGTCGGGTTTGCCGGGTTGTCGGCGGGGTGCCGGCTTGGACGAGAACAGGCCCAAGGGGAGCGATGTCCTTCCGCACATGAATGCTCTCTCTTCTTTCCTTACTTAACCCGACAACCCGACAACCCGACAAGAGAGTAAGAATACTCCTGCAATTACAGCAGTCTTGCGCTTGCCGGGTTTGTTGTCGGGTTGCTTGCCGGGTTTTCTTGGGCTTTTGACGGGTGGCACCGGGCCGGAGGCGTAATGGCCCGCTCAACCGCCCCTCGGCCAATGCAAAAAAAAGAGCCGCCCACCAGCCCCCATCGACTTCATGACATACCCCGACAGCCCCCTGCCGTATCGCTCTGGGCATGACGAAGCGCGGGACAACAGATACACAATCTGGGAAGCAGAAGCGGCGGACCGCTGCAGATGCTACAGCCCCCGCCAACCCCTCCCCCGGCCAGACCGTTGAGCGGACCGTCGCCGACCGTCTGCCGGCACTTATTGAGCGCCAGGGCACCGAGCCGACCGCCGAGGTGCATGTCACCGACGAGGGCGTTGAGGTAATTGAAGCGCTGGCCGCGCGCGGGAACAGCGCCGCCACCATCGCGAAGCACCTGGGCATCGGAGACAAGACCCTGCAGCGCCTCCGGGCGAAGGACGAGCGCGTCGCCAATGCATGGACCGCTGGCCGGGGCGCGCTTGAAGACGAGCTCGTCGGCCACCTCCTCACCGCCGCGCGCAAGGGCAACATCGCCGCCACCATCTTCGCGCTGAAGTCCATGGCCGGTTACTCGGACAATCCGAGGCCCAAGGAGGACCGCCCGCCCGCCATCACCATCAACCTGCCGGGCAGCATGTCCGAGGAGGCGTACCTCAAGATGATCAACGTCACACCGGAGGAGGCGGATGTCTGACGCCCTGTCGCCCACGCCCTACCAAGCCCGAATGCTCGCCATCCCGGAGCACTACTCGATCGTCGCGTGCGGCGGTCGCGGTGGCGGCAAGACCATGGGCACCATGTTCCTCGTACTGCGCCATGTCGAGGCCCACACCGAGAACGCCCGCGTGCTCATCGTGCGCCGAACCTACCGCTCGCTGCAACTCATCGAGGAGGAGCTGCACAGGCTTCTGTTGTCCGTGTACGGCGCCCGGTCGGTCAGCTACAACCGCGCCGACAAGGTGTTCCGCCTGGCCAATGGCGCGACCATCGAGCTCGGCCAGCTCGACAGTCAGTCCGACTACCACAAGTACCATGGCCGCGAGATCACCATGCTCGTCGTGGACGAGTGGGGCGAGTGGCAGGACAACAACCTCGTCGCCCTGCTCAAGTCTGGTCTTCGCTCCGCCCATGGCGTGCCCCTTCGGACAGTCTACACCGCCAACCCCGGTGGCCCGCTGCACAGCTTCATCCACCGCGAGCACGTCGCCCGTGCCCCGGCGTGGCATCCCTACGAGCGTAACGGCGAGACCTTCGTCAACGCGCCGTCCGTCTACCTCGACAACCCGTTCCTCGACCATGAGGACTACATCCGGCGCCTCAAGTCATCGACCTCCGACGAGGCGCTGTTCAAGGCGTGGTCCGAGGGCGACTGGAACATCGCGCGCGGCGCCTTCTTCGCCGACTGCCTTGATCAGAAGATCCACCAGCTCCCGGTCGCGTGGCACATCCCCGTCACCAACCGCTGGGCGCCCTTCCTCGCCATGGACTGGGGCTCCGGCAGCCCGTCTGTCTGCTATGTCTGCCTCCAGGCACCGGGCGACGTTGGCCCATGGCCGAAGGACACCCTGCTCCTCATCGACGAGATCGCGACCGTCCGCCCCGGCACCCTCAACGAGGGCCTCGACTGGCCACCGTCAAAGCTGGCCGACGCGATCAATGAGCGCTGCGACTTCTGGAACATCCACCCGGAGGGCGTGGCCGACGACGCCAAGGGCTTGGACAACACGCTCATCAACATCTTCCGCGAACATGGCATCTACATGCAGCGCCCGTTCAAGAACCGGGTCGCTGGCTGGGCTGGCATGCGCGACCGCCTCGTGGCCACTCGGGACGGGACCGGCGCCCCCGGCCTGCTTGTCTCCGCCCGGTGCGGCTACTTCTGGCAGACTGTCCCGTTCGTGGAGCGCGACCCGCAGCGCCCCGAGGACATCATCACAACCGGACCCGACCACGCCGCCGACGCCGCCCGGTACGCGTGCATGTACTCGCTCAACCAAGGCGGCTCAGGCAGAACGATAGGACACTACTAATGCTCGAAGCACCCGACATTCGCGGCGACGTCTCGCCGTCGATGCACCCCACCTCCCTCGCCGCCCACGCCCGCGCGCTCGACGTGCAGGGAACGATGGGCCAGCACGTCTACACCGACGCGCACACCGCGCTCACGGTCGCCTATACCTGCATGGGCAGCCTCCGGGATGTCCGCCGGGACGTGGAGAAGAACTTCGCCACGCGCCGCGAGATCGTCCGCGATGGCAAGGTCGTCCGCGAGGTGGCGTACCCGGAGCAGTTCTTCACCGGCGTTGACCGCGCCATGGAGCGCGCCTCCCGTCAGATTGACTCCGCTGACGCTGGCATTCGCGCGAAGATCACCTCGCTCGCCTCCCGCGTCGAGACCATGCTGTCGGACCCGTCCACGAAGACGCCCATCGCGGCAGAGATCCGCGCGCACGCGAAGGGCCTCACCGACACGAAGCGCATGGCGTTCATCCGGGATGCCATCAACGCGAAGGAC
This sequence comes from Rhodobacterales bacterium, assembly GCA_014763715.1. GTDB lineage: Bacteria > Pseudomonadota > Alphaproteobacteria > Caulobacterales > Hyphomonadaceae > Hyphomonas. Next base: position 10,639 of record JACXUV010000053.1, read on the forward strand.
AAGGTCAGCGTCGCCGCCCTCCTGTCCGCCCCGGCGTACTTGTCCGGCCTCTCCAAGGAGCAGGCAGACCTCACACGGAAGATGGCCGAGGAGACGTTCGCGCAGGTCGAGAGCGCGCAGCTCCACGCCGCCGAGAAGGTGCTCGAAAGAGTGCGCGAGGCTGGCGGGCAGCTCGTCGCCTACTACGGCGAGATCACCACCCTCAAGAACACCCCGGCGGCCCGCGCCCGCGCGGCAATGGACAAGCTGGGTCAGTAATGGCCCGGCGCCGTCGCCGCCCTGGGCCTCCGCCCACCCCGGAGACGCTTCGCGCCGCCCACCGGGCAATGCGCCGCCTTACCGAGGGCGACGGCAGGGCCGCGCTCAGCCCCGATCAGGCGGCGGCGATCCTCGCTCACCGCCTTCCCCCGGAGAAGACGCGGTGACTGAGCAGGAGTTGGTCTACAACGCCATGCCAGGCACCGTCGCCGAGATCATGGAGCGCACTGGGCTCACCGAGTACCGGGTCCGGGCGGAGATCATCAATCTTCGCCACCGTGATGTAAGGATTGAGGGCGTCGGCCCTCTCAACGCCAGCCGGGTGTATCACGCGCGTGACCCCCTCCCCGATCAGCGCGCGCCTATGCCCAAGAAGGCGCCGAAGGCGGGCAAGAACCGGAAGAAGGCAAAGCCAAAGAGGGTCGCCCGTCCGTCAGTGGGCAAGACAGCCAGGCAGCGCCCCCGGCAGCTATTTCGGCTGCCCGATGCTCCCCTGGCCACTCTCGCTCAGGAGCGTGCGGTAACGGCAGAGACGATCACGCGCGACTGCCTGAAGTGCAGGAAACCCTTTGAGACAACGCGGCACGGTCCACGTTATTGCCCGCCCTGCCGAGCCAGCATGTTGCGCCACGAATAGCTGTTGTCTTCTGCATCTCATCAAGAGATCGATCCGACTACGGATGACATATCCGCACATCAAGGAGATAGCCATGAAGACCCTCGCAGAACTCGTCGCCACCTACAACGAGGCCGCCGCCTCCCTGGGCGAGAAGCCGATCACCAAATTCCGGGACCGGGAGACCGCTGAGCGCCGCGTCGCGGAGATGCTCGCTCGCCTGCCCGCCAAGCCCGGCCCGTTCGCCCGCGTGCCGAGCCGCCCCGCTCTCTCGCCTCTCTCGCCGCCGAGGGAGGGAACGCAGCGCGCCCGGTGCATCGCTCTGATGCTCCGCCCCGAGGGCGCCTCCTACGACGAGATCGTCGCGATGGTCCTCGCCCACAGCAAGGAGGGCAACGTCGCCCAGCGCGTGCGTGACATCATTGGTCTCGCACACAAGGCGCATGGGTATGGGATTGAACCTTCGGAAGATGGGGAACGCCTTCGGGCCATCGCACCCCCGTCGGTGACTTCCTAGCCAGATGCTCTAACATCAGCAGGTGATTCCCATGAGAAATACCGAAAGCAAATCAATGGCGAAGGCTAAGAGCGCAGTAGCGCCCGAACAAATCCCAACAAAAACAACCAAGAGAAAAAGTGCGCCTACTTCCACGGTGGGTCGGGGAAAAGCGGTGGTCCGGGAACAACCGCTTTCCGCTGAACATTGGGATGACGGACTGACATCCATCACCTTTGGCGACAGCCTTGAGCAGTATTCTCAGTGGGAGTCGCCGACATGCATCGTCTCCGACGGGGCATATGGTGTGCTGGGCTTTGAAGGCGACACCTCGGACCACACTGGGATGCCGGAGTGGTATGAGCCGCACATCGCCCAATGGTCAGAACGGGCCACCCCGCAGACCGTCCTATGGTTCTGGAACTCTGAGATTGGATGGGCTTCCGTTCACCCGGTTTTGGAGAAGTACGGCTGGCGGTACGTCAATGCGAACATCTGGGACAAAGGGATCGGGCACATCGCGGGCAACGTGAACACGGCAAAGATCCGAAGGTTTCCTGTCGTCTCGGAAGTCTGCGTCCAATATGTGTTTGAAGCTCGCATTGATGGGAAACTTTTGAAGCACTGGCTCATGGACGAGTGGAAGAGGACTGGCCTGCCAGTGAAGCGCGCCAATACCGCGTGTGGCGTGGCTGATGCCGCCGTTCGGAAATACCTGGACCAAGGCCATCTATGGTACTGGATGCCGCCAGAGAAATTCCAAATGCTGGTGGACTACGCGAACGAGCATGGCGCGCCTGAGGGACGCCCCTACTTCTCTGCTAACGGCAAGAAGCCCATGACAGGTGACGACTGGGCGAAGACCCGTTCAGCGTTCAATTGTCCACATGGTGTTACGAACGTCTGGCAACGACCCGCATTGCGCGGCGAGGAGCGTATCAAGACCAACGGAAAGACTGGCAAGGCTGTTCACTTGAACCAAAAGCCGCTCGACCTGATGACGCGGATTATTGAGGCGTCTACCGAGAAAGGTGGTGTTGTTTGGGAACCGTTTGGCGGCTTGTTCACCGGCTCCTTGGCAGCCAAGAACCTGGGCTTTCGCTCATTCGCCGCCGAGATTGACCCGACCTACTTCCACTATGGGCTTGATCGGATCATTGAAGCAGATCGTCAGCATCGCCTTCTGTGATACCGAGGCTCTTCTCAAGCTGTAGCTTGATCTGCGCGTCGGTGCCGTTCCTGAACAAATTCCCCCATTGGCGAATTGTCAGACCGTGGACCGTTGTACCGCCGACCCGCGATTTAAACGCCTCCAGGTCTGGGTGAACTATGCGATCCATCTTGGCGTAGTTGGTGTCGAGGCGGTATGGCGCCATCGACATCAATCCGCGCAGTTGTGCCTGGTAGTTGGCTGACGGAGAGTACTGCCTTCCATCTGCTCCCCACGAAGCGACGGTCCGCTGCAAATCCGCCAACACTTTTGGATCTGTCGATTGCAGCTTGTAACCATTCGTATTGGTCTGTTGCAGGTTCACCGTGCGCCCTGAGGTGTCTTCAGGTTCGAGCACGATGTAATCCGGCGGATTGTGATAGTGGGTATCCCGGGCCTTCGCGACTGACGCGCCGGAGGTGATCACCACGTCAAGAATGTAGGGCTTGCCATATATAATGTGCTCCGGGAGCCAGGCGAGCATGCAGACGTATGTGTTGTCATCGACAAAATGGTTCTGTGAGTCTTTGAACCGCGCGGTGATCTCGGTTGCCAACGGGAACCAAGCCTTGATTTCAAAGCCGGGTGTCGGGGTCACACCGTTGAAGACGGTGTCTGGGAACCCAGGGTCTTGCCGCAACCACTCCCCGAGCCCTTGAAAGTCTGGCTGATCGTTCAAGTACTCCACGGTGTTGAACTCGATGAGGTTCCCCAACAGTGGGGACAGTTTCGAGACAACCTTAGACAGATTGGTCGCCGCTTCCGGAGAAACTGGCTTCGCCACCGTCAACAGATCGAATACGTGCCCGCTGAGGCCGACCAGATGCTGGCTCGCTGTGGCGATTACTTGCTTGGTGTCCACGGCGGCCCCTCCGAATCAAACTTGGTTCTCTGGGCAACCTTGCAAAAATCTATCTGGACAGGAAGGAAATAAGCCCAGGCGGGCAAGACTGACGCCAGAGGCACCAACTCTTTAGAAGAAAATCAACCTGTGGATGGCACCATAAGGCATGACCATTCGGCAGATCGTCCACAAACAGCTGTCCTACACGAAGGCCCAGAACGTCGCTCAGCTGATGCAGGCGACGGGTCTCACTGAGGTGCAAGTTCGTGGCTCTATCTTCATGTTGAGAGACAAGGACGGCATCTTCGTCGCCCAAGTGGGCGAAAGGGAGGAAGGCTGGTACCTGTCGGATGCGCCCTTGCCGTCGAAAGAACTTGGCAGGACCCGCTGGCAGGTCGGACCGCCGCCCTATCCAAAACGGTCCGCCAGACCGTAGCGGTCCGGACCTAGAAGCCTGCATCCTGTTGTAGGAAATGGCGCACCCGAAGAGATTCGAACTCCTGACCCCCAGATTCGTAGTCTGGTGCTCTATCCAGCTGAGCTACGGGTGCCTGCCGAAGGAAGGCGGACACATACAGTCAGCCCCGGAGGGATGCAAGCCTGTTTTCCCTGCCTTCTGCAGCAGGCCTGAAAGAACCTGTTTCTCCCTGTGGCCTGAGCCACCGGAGGCATCCACCGGCCGGCCTTAATCAGGGCGATAAGGCGGTGGCGTCGAAAGGTCCGGCTGGATGCCGGTTATGCTGGTAATCCAGCCAGCATAGGCCGAAACCCGGGAATAGATGCCGGGACTGTCCGGCCGGGCACAGCCAAGCCCCCAGCTCACGACACCGATCTGCACGGGACCGTCTTCCCAGGTCCGTGCAACCAATGGCCCGCCACTGTCGCCCTGGCAGGAATCGGTGCCCCCCGCCCCGGCGCAGACCTGCGCCACAGGATCAATGGAAACTCCGGCAAATTCCTGGTCCAGTCCGTACTTGTCGATCAGGGCCGCAATCTGCTGGCTGCAAGTATCTGGCTCCACCGGCGGAACAATGCCTTCCATCAGGGCGAGGCTCGGCGCGCTGACGTGCCGGCCGGTCCGGTTGAAGCCCTCCTTCTGGCTACCCTGCTCTTCCGTATTTCCGTATCCGGCGACCACCACTTCGGTTGCCGATGCAGCAAGATCCGGCGCAATGCCCGTCAGCCCATCGAGACGGGCGAGCGGGCCATCCCAGCGGCCGACAATGTGAACGAGCGCAAGGTCATCCCCGAGTTCGGCATGACCTTCCTGATAGTCCGGATGGATGATGATCCTGTCGACCGGAAAGGTCGAATCCTTTGGCACTTCCAGCAAAGTGCCCGCGCCGATGACGACGTGGAGCGGCCCAAACCGCTTCAACTCGCCTCTGGCATCCGGATAATACTGCACGGCCCGCCCTACATCCGGCTCGATCCGGACGGTGTCCATGCAATGGGCCGCCGTCAGCGCCCATTCAGGGGAAATCATGGAGGCGCCGCACTCATGATAAATGTTCCGGCCCTGCTGGGACTGAAGCGAGACCATACCGGGCCAGTCTTCAGGATTGGCTTCACGCCCCCCGATGACGCACGCAGCCGCAAGAGCAAGCGCACCAAGGGCAAGCCCCCATTTCCAGCCTGGTCTCATACGGATCATCCTTCCCCTGTTTTGGCCCCCTGTCCCGGCGCAGCTTAGGCCATGGCGCCGGTTTGCCTGCGCGCCTCATGAACGCCCCGCGCAATTGCACGGGCCAGCGTCGAGGCGGCAAGCTCCCCGATCCGGGTCACCATCAGCGGTTCCGGTTCCGGCAGCACCAAACGTCCGGTTGATAACACGAAAAGGGCATCGCCGTCGAAGGGGGCGAATACGGGCCGGATTGCGCGGGAGAAGCCTGACAGCGCCATCTGAGCCACACGCCGTGCCTGAGACGGAGTGAGCGCCGCATCCGTGGCAATACAGGCGATGGTCGTGTTCTGACCCAGGGCAGGATTGGCCTTGGCCGCGCCCCAGTCATCGGCGTCCATGGTGAACCCCTCTGGTGGGCGCATGCCACCAAACTCACTGCCCTGCTCATGGTGCCAGGCCCAATATGCTTCCGTGCCAGGCATGAAGACTGAACCGAAACAGTTCACGCAGGCCAAGGCGCCAACCGTAAACCCGTCCGGCGTGACAATGCTGGCCGAGCCTGTGCCGCCCGGATGCTCACCCGCGCGCGCGCCATGTCCTGCCCCAGCCCGGCCGAGCGCGAAATCCTCCGCGGCGTTGTCAAACGCCTCGAGGCCAAGCGCGGCATAGGGGGCAATACCCTCCCAGGTCTTGTCGCCGCCATTGGCCAGGTCATACAGGATGGCACCGGGCACGATCGGTGTTGCCGGCACACCGGGCTTGTCGACCAGGCTGAACCCGCGACCCGCCTGTTTCAGGCCCGCCATCACGCCATCCGCAGCGCCAAGCCCAAAAGCACTGCCACCCGACAGGAAGATCGCGTCAACCTGATCGACCAGCGTCCCGGCGGCCAGAAGGTCGGTCTCGCGTGTGCCGGGGCCTCCGCCCGCCACGGCACAGGCCGCCACAACCGGCTGATCCGGCAGGATCACCGTCACGCCGGTATCGATACGGGCATCCTGTGCCTGTCCGACACGCAGGCCTGCCACATCGGTGATAAGATTCCGCTTCCCTGCAACAGCAGCCATTACATTGTCCTGTCAGTCTTTCCCTTTGGGATTCCCTCTCTTAAGGTCCGCCGCGACTCACGCAAGCCAAGGACACCGCCATGAAGATCGCCCGTCCCCTCCTCGCAGCCCTCATCCTGTCTGCCTGTGCAGCACCGGACGGGAAGCAGGCCGTCTCGACATCCGAAGCCGCACAGATGGCAGCAGCGACGGCAGCCGAAACCGAAACAGCCGCTGCGCCGGAAGCAACCGATACCCGCGCCTGGACCAAGGGCGCCATGGTAGCAGCCGCCAACCCTGAAGCGGTGGAAGCCGGTCTCGAGATCCTGCGCAAGGGTGGGACAGCCGTCGATGCGGCCATCGCGGTGCACGCTGCGCTTGGCCTTGTCGAACCGGAAAGCTCCGGCATCGGTGGCGGCGGCTTCATGGTCTATTACGACCATGCCAGCGACGAGATCACCGTGTTTGACGGGCGCGAGCGCGCCCCCGCGGCGGCTACGCCGGACTATTTCATGAAAGATGGCGAGGTGATGGACTACGTCTCCTCATGGCAATCCGGAAAATCCGTCGGCGTGCCGGGGGCCGTGGCCCTCTACAAATCCGCTCATGACGCTGCCGGCAAACTGGAATGGGACGAGCTGTTCCAACCTGCCATCACGCTTGCAGAAGATGGCTTCGTGGTCGAACGCAAACTCGCCGCCGCGCTTGCCAGCGAACGCCTGCAGCAATTCATGCGGCTCGACGACCTGCCGGAATCCTCGGCCTATTTCTATCCGGAAGGCGTGCCGCTGGCCGAAGGGACGATCAAGACCAATCCAGCCTATGCCGAAACGCTGAAACGGATCGCGACCGAGGGCCCGTCTGCCTTCTATTCCGGCGAGATCGCCGAATCGATCGCCTATGCCGTCTCCCACGACCCCTCCACACCGGGCGCAATGACTGTGGAAGACATCGCCAATTATGAAGTCGCCGTCCGCCCGGCGCTGTGCGGCGTTGAGCCCGATGGCTACAAGGTCTGTTCGGCCCCGCCGCCCTCCTCCGGCGGTGTGACACAGAACATGATCCTTGGTCTCTATGACCGCCTGAAGCCGACGAGTGAGGAAGAAGCGACCGAGGAAGCATTCCTGAAAGCCTTCGTTGACGCACAACGCCTGACCTATGCCGACCGCGACCACTATGTCGCCGATGCAGACTTCGTTCCGGTTCCAGCAGCAGAGCTGATCGATCCGGTATATCTCGACGTGCGGGCGACCGAAGTCTTCGCCCCGGACCAGCACGCAACGCCGGGTGATCCGGGGATTGCCCTCGGCCGTGGCCCGATGCGCCAGATGTGGGGCGAAGATCCGACGGATCATCGTCCGGGCACGACGCATTTTTCGATTATCGACCCCTATGGCAATGCCGTCTCCATGACGATGACCGTCGAATCGGCCTTCGGGAACTCTGTCATGGTGCACGGTTTCGTGCTGAACAACCAGCTGACCGACTTCTCACGTGAGCCCACCAAAGGCGGCAAGCCAGTGGCCAATGCCGTCGCTGGCAACAAGCGTCCGCGTTCGTCCATGTCTCCGACACTGGTCTTTGATCCGGATGGTGACCTGTTCATGGTCACCGGCTCGCCGGGCGGCAACTCCATCGTTGCCTATGTCGCCAAGACACTGGTCGGCGTGCTCGAATGGGGCAAGACGGCTCAG
>JACXUV010000054.1 GCA_014763715.1 Rhodobacterales bacterium
CTTCGTGTTCGAGGCCTTCTGTGCCCAGCGTCTCAGCGCAGACTGTAATGGCCTGCTCTATGGCGACGTCTCGAAGGATGTCGATCAGGCCCGCCTGATTGAACGCGCCATGCCGGTAATCGGGTCAGCGGTATGATTATGTTTGCGTAAGGGAAGCCGTTTCCCCCTTGGCGGGACGGCAGTAAGGTGCCTGTCATATCCGGCAAAGACCGGAGGATATGGGAGGAAACCATGCAGATCGAGACTTTGCCCGGCGTCGGTGCGGAGATCACCGGCGTTGACCTGAACAAGCTGACCGATGCGGAGTTCGATGCCATCCGGCAAGCCTATGCCGATCATGGTGTCATCTTCTTCCGCGATCAGGACCTGACGGAAGACGACCATATCGCCTTTGCCGAGCGCTGGGCGCCGATCAATGTGAACCGCTTCTTCGCCGCGCATCCGGACTATCCGCAGATCGCCATGGTGGCGAAGGAGAAGGAGCAGAAGGACAATATCGGCGGCGGTTGGCATACGGACCACTCCTATGACCAGGAACCGGCCATGGGCTCTATCCTTGTCGCACGCGTGCTGCCGGAAAGCGGCGGCGACACGATGTTCGCCTCCATGTATCGCGCCTATGAAACGCTGGATGAGGCAACCAGGACAGAGATCGAAAACCTGCGCGCGGTTCACTCCGCCAAACATGTCTTCGGCACTGGCGAGAACACCTATTACAAAACCACGGATGCGGGCGGGAACCGGATCGGCAATGCAGCCGCTGCCGATGTGCTGACCGACGTGACCCACCCGGTGGTGATCACCCATCCGCTGAGCGGCAAGAAAGCACTCTATGTGAACCCGGCCTTCACCGTTGGGATTGCGGGCATGGATGAGGAAGCGGGGAAGGAGCTGCTGACACGTCTCTTCGCGCACGCGATGGACAAGGGGAATGCCTACCGGTTTCAGTGGCAGCCGGGGTCGGTCGCGTTCTGGGATAACCGGTCAACCTGGCACTGGGCGCTGAACGATTATCACGGCCACCGGCGCATCATGCACCGTATCACACTGGACGGTTGCGCCCTCAACTGATGGCGCGCGCCCAGGCGGATTACAGAAATTCGACGCCGGTTTCGCTGCCGCATTCCCAGCGGCGCTGGCAGACGCGTTTGCCTTCGAACAGGGGCGACACGAGGATGAAGTGCTCCGGCAGCTCCATGCCTTCGGTCACCGCGATGCGTGCGCCGCCATGTGAGATGTCCCGGATCTCACAGCTTACCCATTTGCCCCAACCTATCCGCACGCGTCCGATGGCCTGTACCGGGCACCGGACATCCCTGCGGTCGAGGGCCTCAACCTCAAACGCGTACACTCGTCAGACTCCCCATCTGAGCGAAACCAGAATGGCATGTCAGAATCGGGTTAACAGCGCGCGCGGTTTATCGGTAAAATTTGCATGCAAAGTGAGGGGTTTTGATGACTGAAGAGGTTTCCATCCGCGTCGAAGGCGGCGTCGGCCGTATCACGCTGACGCGCCCGTCGGCACTGCATGCATTGAACACGCCCATGTGCGCGGCGATCCTGGCGGCGCTGCAGGGCTGGGCAGGGGATCCGTCTGTGGATCTGGTGCTGATCGACCATCAGGAGGGCACGCGCGGCTTCTGCGCCGGCGGTGACATCCGCATGCTGGCGGAAAGCGGCGCGGGCGACGCGAGTGAGGCGCGGGGCTTCTTCGCCACCGAATACAGGATGAACGTCGCGTTGGACGAGTTCCCGAAACCTGTCCTGGCCATCATGGATGGCGTCACCATGGGCGGCGGCGTCGGCCTGTCTGTCCATGGCTCTCACCGGATCGCGACAGAGCGGACCCTGTTCGCCATGCCGGAGACGGGCATTGGCCTGTTCCCGGATGTTGGCGGCGGCTGGTTCCTGCCGCGTCTTGCCGGGGAACTCGGCACCTGGCTGGCGCTGACCGGCGACCGCCTGAAAGGCGTGGATGTTGCGGCTGCGCGTGTGGCGACGCATTTCCTCCCATCCGAACTGGTGCCGAACCTGATGAAGCAGATTGCCTCGGCAGACTTCTCGGTCGGCGCGGCGGAGATGCTGAACGAGATTCTCCGCACGCTGACGCATGCCATTCCGGCAGGCAGCTTCGAGGCGCACAAGCAGACGATCAATACTTGCTTCGCCTTCAACACGGCAGAAGAGATCCTTGCCGCGCTGGAGGCCGATGGGGGCGAGTGGGCGCTGGCCCAGCTGAAGACGCTAAGGTCGAAATCGCCCGAGACCGTGAAGGTCGCCTTGCGGCAGCTGCGGGAAGGGCGCCGGTGCAAGACCTTCCGCGAGAACATGCAGATGGAATACCGGATCGGCTGGCGCAAAGTGCAGAGCCATGATTTCCAGGAAGGCGTGCGCGCGGTCATCATCGACAAGGATAATGCCCCTGCCTGGTCCCCTGCGCGGATCGAGGATGTCCCTGCCAGCATGGTCGACAAGTATTTCGAGCCGCTGGGCGAAGACGAGTTGACCTTCTGAATGGCCCAATAAGTGGTCCGGTAAATGGCTAAGGAAGCACTGGACAAGTCCTGCAAGTATTTCCGATAGTCTTCCTGAGGCAATATTTGAGGAGAGGGGCATGCGCGGCCAGGTCCTGAAGGCGGATGGTGCAGACGGGCCGGGGCTGATCCTCGGCGACGATGGCGCGCGCTACAAGTTCGAACAGGGGCAGGTGCGCGGGGACAGTATACTCGCGCCCGGCCAGAAGGTGGACTTCATCAGCCTGGGCGACGAGGCGCGGGACATCTACGCCCTCGGCCCGCCGCCGCAGGCCCCGTCGCTGCCCCAGCCTACAGCGCCGCCTGTCATGCCAGCAGCCTCCGTACCGCCGATCCACCAGCCCTATCCCCGCCAGGCGGCCCCCGCCGCGAACCCGGCCTTCACATATGGCAAGCCGCAGCCCGTGCGCGGCGATGGCATCTGGACCTATTTTATCCGCAGCCTCACCCGGAACTATTTCAAGTTCACCGGCCGTGCCCGGCGTCAGGAATACTGGGGCTACACGCTGTTCAACGTGCTCACCTATTTCGTGACCTTCATTCTGGACGTCATTCTGAGTGTCGCCCTGTATGGTGAGAGTGACTATGGCGACCCGAATTTCGTTCCGCTTCTGACGGGGCTCTGGTTCCTGTACCAGATCATTCCGTCTATCGCGGTGACGGTGAGACGGCTGCATGACCAGGACCTGTCCGGCTGGCTCTACCTGATTACCTGGGTGCCCTATATCGGGTGGCTGGTGATCTTCGTCTTCATGCTGATCGACTCCCGCGCCGAGCCGAATGCGCACGGGCCAAGCCCGAAGTATGACCCCTCTGCAGACGCATTTGTCTGAAGCTTTCCGGAACGCCTGACGTAACCGCAAATTGCGTGCGCGCAGCTGTTTCGTGAATCAGAAGTAAATTTGTTTCGTAAAAGTAACGGTTAATCAAAACGGACGAATATTAACGAACGACTTGCCCAACACCAACATGCTTATCAGTTTATTAGGATAGCTCGTGTAGTTCTGTTCAAACTACAACAAAAGTTGAGTGGTGGTTGAAATGATGATTGCTGAAATGCAGGAAACTGCAGAACTGAGCTTGGGCGAGTCTTTCCTGAAGTCTCTCTCTCTTCTTGAACAAGCGCACCGTCGTCTTCATGACGTGGTCAAGGACGACCTGGAGCGTGGCGGCGAGCGTTCGCTGACCGGCGTGCAGGCCCTGCTGCTGTACGAAATTGGCGAAGGCGAAGCCCCGGCTTCGGTTCTGCGTGCCCGCGGCGCATTTGCCGGCACCAGCCTGTCCTACAACGTCAAGAAGCTTCAGGAAGGCGGTTATCTGATCCAGACGCGTTCGGAAGACGACAAACGCACCGTGACGCTGCGCCTGACCGAGCGTGGCCTGAAAGTCCGCGCCCGCGTCGCCAAACTGTTCGAGAAACAGGCCAGCGCGCTTGAGCCGACGGCCAGCGTCCGTCCGGACGACCTCTCGCAGCTGAACAAGACCATCACGCGCCTTGAGCGCTTCTGGTCCGACCAGATCCGTTTCCGCCTCTAAGAGCGGTTCGGTAAATACCCTGGGAGAAAGCCCCCGCCTTGCGCGGGGGTTTTTGTTTGCGTGAAATGCACATCGCCGCTTGACCTAAACCTTGGTTGAGGTCCGACAAGGCGTCCCTGAATGACAGGGAGCTTCTCAATGACCCTCGAAGAGGCAAAGATCCGCATTGCGCGGCCGACGGACAATCTCGATGCGCTTCTGCCCTTCTACCGCGATGGGCTGGGCTTCCGGGTTCTTTATGAGTTCCGCGGGCATGGTAGTTTCGACGGCGTGATGCTGGGCCATCCGGATGCGCCATATCATCTGGAGTTCACCGTCGCACACGGGCACATCGCGGGCCGTGCGCCGACAGAAGACAACCTCCTGGTCTTTTACCTGCCGCAGCGAAACCGCTTCGATGCCGTCTACCGCCGCCTGCGTGCGGGCGGCTTCTTCCCTGTTATCGCGTTCAATCCCTACTGGGACGACAAGGGCGTGACTTTCGAAGACCCGGACGGATACCGCATCGTCCTGCAGAACGCCTCCTGGGATATCTAGCGCGTCAACCCTCAGGAGAGTCTGCTGGGCGTTCCCCTCAATCCTCGCTAGTTCTCTCTCATGCGGGGATTGAGGGGAATATGTCTGGGCGCGGCACTGCTTGCCGCCGGTCATGCGGAAGCCGGGCCATGGTCGCAGTTGCGGGGCGATATCTACGCCCGCGCAAACGTATCCGCCGAAAGGCTGGATGGCGAAGACGGCTGGCGCAGTGATCTCTATGGCGAATACGGACTGGGCCGGGGCTGGATGCTGACCGGCAAGGCGGAGGCTGTCCGCTATGATGGCGGCACGGCGGGCAGCGATGCCTACCGGCTGTCAGCGCGTCGCCAGCTCTGGTCGAGCAGCAAGGGCTGGGCCATCGGTGCCGAGGGCGCCTTGCTGCATGGCACCACGCTGGCGGGCGTCTATGGCTGTGAAGGGCTGGGCGGTGAGGCGCGTATCTCGCTCGGGCGTAGCGGCGTACGCAAGGGGCGCAACTATTACCTGTTTGCCGATGCCGCCTGGGTCCATCAGGAAGGCGGCTGTGACCGTCAGCGGTTTGAGTTCGGCTATGGGGCAGACCTTGGCGGCAATTTCTTCACGACAGAGCAGGTCTGGCTGGAAACCGGTCGGCAGTCAGCGGAGTCGATCAAGACAGAGACCCAGTTCGGCTACCACTTCCCTCTTGCGGATGTGTCTGTCGGATACCGGGAGGAGTTCGGCGGCGCCTTCGACGAGCAGGCCATCCTGCTCGCCGTGACGGTGCGCCGCTGAACAGAGGGGTGGGATTACTCGCCCGTGTATCCCGTTTCGGTCATCAGATAGGCGATGACGGCCGTCCGGTCTTCCGGCTTGCGGACGCCGGCGAAGGTCATCCGGTTGCCTTTCAGGAAGGTCTGCGGGTTCTCCAGCCAGTGATCCACCTTGTCAGGCGTCCAGATGAAGTCGGCATCCTGCAGGGCCTGTGAATACTCGAAGCCCGGTGCGGAGCCGGCTTCGCGGCCGAAGAGGCCATAGAGGTTCGGACCCACCAGCGGGCCAGCACCTTCCGCCGTCGTGTGGCAGGACTGGCAGAGCTTGAAGGTGCGCCGGCCGCGCGCATAGTCGGCTGTGTTGTAGGGAGCCGGAAGATTGGCGAACTCGCTAGAGTGGTGTTCTTCGGAGTGATGCTCTTCAGAAGCTGCTTCGACAGGTGCAGGCGTATCGGCTGACGAAGTTGCCGCAGCAGGAGCGGCTTCCGGCGTGGCTGCCGGTGTTTCGGCTGCCGGTGCCGCAGGTGCGGAACTGTCACCTGACCCGCCACAGGCGGTGGTCACGCCAGCAAGAACGATAAGCGAAGCGGAAACGAAAGAAAGTCGCATAGAAACAAGGCCCCAGACTGTGATCCAGCCTGCATACTGATCGTTCCTGCGAGACAATGCAAACCGTCCTGTCAGGCCTGCGGACAGGGGTAAAAAGCCTTTCAAAACAAGGTGAAACAACATGTGAAGGGGGTAGATGACAGGGGCTCTGGTCCCTGTGGAATTATATTAATGCCCTGATTTAATTCAATTTTCGTCGTATTGCCGCAGGGCCGGGCAGGGTGCGGGCCTGCCCTCTGCCGGGGGACAAAACCGGGGTGACACGCTAGAGTTTGTGTATGGCTGATTCCGTTCGTTCCCGTCCCCAGATCCGCAAGCTGCCGCCTGATGTCGTAAACCGTATCGCGGCGGGCGAAGTGGTGGAGCGTCCGGCTGCCGCCGTGAAGGAGCTGGCCGAGAACGCGCTGGACGCGGGCGCCACGCGCATCGCTGTCGCGATCGAGGCGGGCGGCCTGAAGCGCATCACTATCGAGGATGATGGCTGTGGCATGAGCGCGGACGATCTGCTGCTCGCGCTGGACCGCCACGCGACTTCCAAACTGACACCCGGCGCCGATGGCCGGGTGGATCTCCTGAACATTCACACGATGGGCTTTCGCGGTGAGGCGCTGCCGTCCATCGCCTCCGTCAGCCGCATGACGATCACCTCCCGCGCGGCGGGCGAAGAGGCCGCCGAGGTTTTTATCGAGGCCGGGCGTATCGAAGGCCCCCGGCCCGCTGCTTTTACCGGGCGCGGCGAGACCGGCACGCGCATCGAAGTGCGCGACCTGTTCCATGCGACGCCAGCGCGCCTCAAATTCATGAAGGGCGAACGGTCCGAAACCATGGCGGTGACCGATGTGGTCAAGCGCCTCGCCATGGCCAATCCGCATGTTTCCTTCAGCTTCGAAAGCAATGGCCGCAACGTTCTGCGTTATGCGGCAGAGGCGGAAGGCGAAGCGGGCCGCCTCGCCCGTCTCGGCGCGATCATGGGGCGGGAGTTCCGGGATAACGCCGTGGCGATCGAGGCCGAGCGTGACGGCGTGACGCTGAAGGGGTTTGCGGGCCTGCCGACGCTGAACCGCGGCAATGCGCAGATGCAATACCTGTTCGTCAACGGGCGCCCGGTGAAGGACCGGCTGCTGACCGGCGTGATCCGCGCGGCCTATCAGGATTTCCTGGCGCGGGACCGTCATCCGATGGCGGCCCTGTTCGTGGAACTGGACCCGGAATTCGTGGACGTGAACGTGCATCCGGCAAAGACGGAAGTCCGCTTCCGCGATGCCGGGAACATACGTGGCCTGATGATCGGCGCGCTGCGCCACTCACTGGCCGATGCCGGGCATCGGGCATCGACCACGGTGGCAGGCTATGCGCTGGGCAAGGTGCGTCCGGAAGGTGCGCCGACCGGGGCGCTGTTTGCCTCCCGGCCCGCTTACAATCACACCAGCATTTCGCCCGTGCGGGCGCCGTCTGCCTATGAGCCCGCCCCGCCGCCCGGCGGATGGGCGGAGCCTGCCGCGCCTTATGAAGCGGATGTCTACGCACCGGATGTCGCGCCCAGTGCGCGGATGGAGCCGGAAAGGCCGGTTACGGATGACTTTCCGCTTGGTGTCGCGCGGGCGCAATTGCACGAAACCTATATCGTCACGCAGACGCGGGACGGCATTGTCATCGTCGACCAGCACGCCGCGCACGAACGCCTCGTCTATGAGGATATGAAGCGCCAGATGGCGGCAGGCGGCGTGAAACGCCAGGCGCTGCTGATCCCGGATATTGTCGAGCTCAGCGAGGATGAGGCGGCCCGCGTTGTGGAACGTGCGGACGAGCTGTCGGAGCTGGGGCTGGAGATTGAGCCCTTCGGCGCCGGTGCCGTCTGTGTGCGGGCGACCCCCGCCCTCTTCGGGGAAATGGATGCCGCAGGCCTGATCCGCGACCTTGCGGACGACTTTGCCGAATACGATGCAGGGCTCGCCCTGAAGGAGCGGTTCGAGGAGGTCATGGGCAACATGGCCTGCCGTGGTTCCGTCCGCTCCGGCCGGCGCCTCAATGGCGAGGAGATGAACGCGCTGCTTCGCCAGATGGAGGCAACGCCGCATTCCGGCCAGTGCAACCATGGCCGGCCGACCTATGTGGAACTGAAACTGGCCGATATCGAAAAACTGTTCGGACGCCGCTGAGACATGACAAAATTCGAAGCCCTGATTTTCGACTGCGATGGCGTGCTGGTCGACTCCGAAGTCATCGCCATCCAGTGCGAACGGGAAATCCTGGCGGACTGGGGGCTCGACTATGAGTTCGAGACCTTCGTCCAGCGCTTTGTTGGTCTGCACAACCGGGACTTTCACGATGCCATCGCCGCCGATGCGCAGGCCGCCGGGCTGGCATTGCCGGATAACTTCCGCACGGCGCTGCACGCCAATCACTGGAAGCGGTTTGAGGCCGAACTGACGGCCATTGCCGGTGTACTGGACGTGGTGGCCGCATTCCCCGGCCTGCAGGCGGTCGCGTCATCGTCCGAAGCCGACAAGCTGGTGCGGAAGCTGGAGCTGGCCGGCCTGCACGAGACCTTCGCGCCGCATGTCTATTCGTCGGACCTGGTTGCGAACGGCAAGCCCGCGCCGGACCTGTTCCTGCTGGCGGCAGACCGGATCGGTGCGCGTCCGGAAACCTGCGTGGTGATCGAGGATAGTGTGAACGGCGTGAAAGCTGCGCGCGCCGCCGGGATGACAGCCTGGGGCTTCACCGGCGGCGGCCATGCCGATGCAGGGCTCGCCGGGCGCTTGTCAGACGCTGGGGCGCATGCCGTGTTCGCCTCGCATGGCGACATCGCAAGGGCGTTTGGCGCCTAGCCGTCCGTCTCGCTGAGCAGGGTGTAGATTTCCGGCGTGCAGGTGCCTTCGGTGATCAGCTCGCGCTGCAGCGTCAGCGTGTCGCCCACTTCCGGAAGCGTGCCCAGATATTCCAGCGGCACCCAGAAAACCTCCTCATTCTTCCCTTTCAGGCGGGCGCCGGACTCTTCCACATAGACGACCGTGCCTTCCACGATGGATGTGTCATAGGTGCAGGGCCCGCCGACCATGGGCTCAAACGGGGCATGGCAGGCGGCGAGGCCGAACAGAGCGAAGGCGGGGACAAAGCCGGTGATGCGTTTCATGGAAGAGACTCCCTTTCTGCTCAGGTTAGCGATTGGCCGGAGGGTGGCAAGCGCCCTGTTTTAATTTGCCGCCGCCTGCAAAGCGCACTACAGTTTCAGGCATGAGCAGGGCATCCAGGGCGATCAATATCGACGATCTGCGCACCATGGCGAAGGCGCGTCTGCCGCGCATGGTGTTCGACTATATCGATGGCGGGTCGGAAGACGAAATCACGCTGCGGCGACAGGTCGATCGGTATGCAGACTATGAGCTGCAATGGAACTCGCTGGTCGATATTTCAAAGATAGACACGACAACGACCGTGTTCGGCCAGAAGTCGCCGCTGCCATTCTTTATTTCACCCACGGCGGCCTCGCGCCTGTTCCATCCGAAGGAAGGCGAGCTGGCCGTGGCCCGCGCGGCGCAGAAGGCCGGCATCGCCTATTCCGCCTCCACGCTGGCCAGCCAGAAACTGGAGGACATCACGGCTGCCGCGCCGGATGTGCCAAAGATCATCCAGATCTATGTCTGGAAAGACCGGGGCATTGTGAAGGAGCTGCTGGACCGGGCGAAGGAAGCCGGGTTCACAGGCTGCGTGCTGACGGTCGATACGATTGTCGCCGGAGCGCGGGAACGTGATCCGCGCAACCGCTTCACCGTGCCGCCGCGCCTGAACAGCAAGACCGTATCGCAGGCGCTGGCCCGGCCCGGCTATCTGATGGAGATGCTGACCTCTCCAAAGATCGGTCCGGTGAATTTCGAAGGGCTCGATACGGGCGGACGCGGTGTGATGAACGTGATCAACGATCTGTTCGAGCGCACCATGACCTGGAAGGACGCCGAATGGATGGCCAATGAATGGGGCGGCCCGTTTGCCATCAAGGGTGTCGCCACCACCAAGGACGCCGTGCGTGCGGTGGACCATGGGGCGAGTGCGGTCTGGATCTCCAATCATGGCGGGCGCCAGATCGACACGTCCGTGCCGGTGATCGACCTGCTGCCGGAG
Source organism: Rhodobacterales bacterium (assembly GCA_014763715.1). Classification (GTDB taxonomy): domain Bacteria; phylum Pseudomonadota; class Alphaproteobacteria; order Caulobacterales; family Hyphomonadaceae; genus Hyphomonas. The sequence continues at coordinate 10,070 of JACXUV010000054.1, forward strand.
ATGCGCGCGGCGGTGGACCCGAAAGTGGAGATCATCGCCGATGGCGGTGTGCGCCGGGGCAGCCATGTTCTGAAGCTGATCGCACGCGGGGCAACCAGCGTGGCGATCGGGCGTGCCTATCTGTACGGCCTGGCAGCGGGCGGTGAGGCTGGCGTTGACCGGGCGATCCGTATCCTGAAGGATGATGTGGAACGTGGCCTCGGCCTGCTGGGTGTGCCGCGCCTTGCCGATCTTGATGACACATTGCTGAGGCTTCGCCGCTGATGGACCGTCGCAGTTTTATCGCCCTTGGCCTGTCTGTTCTGGGCGCCTGCGGTCGCGGCGCGAAACCGGGCGAGGATGACGGCCCGTCGCCGGCTGAAATGATCGACAGCATCGTTGCGAACGGCTTTGCCCCCGCGGCAGGGCTGGTGGTGCGCAAGGGCGGCAAGACCGTGTTCGCCCATGGCGCCGGTGTGGCAAACGGCCCTCACCCCTTCCGGACAGATACGAAGATGCGCGTGGCATCCGTTTCGAAGCTGGCCGTGGCGCTGACGGCGCACCGGCTTGCCGAACGGGGCGAGCTGGACCTCGACGGGCCACTCTCCACATGGTTTGGCGACGCGCTGCGTCATCCGAATTATCCGGATGTGGAGATCCCGCTGCGCCACCTGATGAGCCATACGTCCGGCCTGAAGGACCCGGAGGTTTACTGGCAGTCTGCCCCTGGCCGGATCGAGGAATTGTTCACGCCGGACATGTGGCTGCCGGGGCCGCCGGGCGGCTTTTTCACATACTGCAATTTCGGCTGGGGTATCCTTGCCACGGTGCTGGAACGTCAGGTGGGTGAGCGCTTTGACCTGCTGGCAGACCGGATCACGCTCGGCCCGCTGGGCGTGACGGCAGGCTTCAACTGGTCCGGCGTGCCGGAGGCCGAGCGCCGCATGGGCGCCACGCTCAGCCAGAAGATCAACGGCGAATGGGAAGCGCAGACGGACGCGCCGGAAGTGCTGGAAGGCACTGGCCCGGCCGTGCTGAAGGCGAAGGGCTTTGACCTCGAAGACTATACCGTCGGCACGAACGGCACGCTGTTCAGCCCGCAAGGCGGCCTGCGGGCCAGCCTGGAGGAACTCTGCCCGCTCGTGCGCACGATTGCGGCGCATCCGGTCGCGTCCAGCCCCGCCTGGGTCTATGATTCTGCCATGCAGAATGGCGACACGGATGACGGCTATTTCTCTGTTTATGGCGAGGGGCCGCAGATCCATCCGGCTACGGATTCGCCTGTGCCGGGCGTGAAGCTGGTCGGGCATCATGGAGAGGCTTACGGGCTCTATTCCGGTGCCTGGCATGCGCCGGAAATGGATGCGGAAATCGCCTATGCGATCACGGGCTCCGGCGAGGACTTTCCGCGTTCCAGCCTGCACCGCACGGTGAATATCTGGTTCGAGCCAGCCGTGCGTGCCGCCGGAAAGGTGCTTACACGCTGACGACCCGGTTTGGGTTCATGATGTTCTGCGGGTCGATGGCGCGCTTGATCGCGCGCATGGTTTCCGTCGCCGCCAGCGGGCGCAGCTTGGCCAGTTCGTCCCGCTTCAGGCGGCCGACGCCATGCTCGGCAGAGATCGAGCCGTCGAACTCCATCACTGTGTCGTAGATGATGCGCGTCAGGGCATCGAAGTTCTCGCGCAGGCCCGTTCTCTCAGGCGGTTCGATCACGGAGTAATGCAGGTTCCCGTCGCCGACATGGCCGAAGATGACGAAGTCTGCCGTGGGCAGCACCTCTTTCACGCGGGCATTGCAGGTGTCCATGAAGGCCGGGATCTTGCTGACCGGGACGGAAATGTCCTGGTTCAGGGAATTGCCATAGGCGCGCTTGGACAGCGGGATCGTCTCGCGCACCATCCACATGGCCTTTGCCTGGCCGAGGCTTTCGGCAATCGCGGCGTCCTGGATCAGGCCTTTTTCAAAGGCAGTCTCCAGCGCGGCTTCCAGCGTCTTGCGGGCCATGGCCTCGTCAGAGAAGGAGACTTCCATCAGCACCCGCCAGGCGAGGTTCGACGGCAGCGGGTCGCGCGTACCTTCAATATCGGCCAGCACCATGTCGACGGCATTGGCCGGGATCATCTCGAAACTGGTGACGGTGTCTCCGGCAATCTCGCGCACATGTGCCAGAAGCGCGATGACATCTGCCGTGGATTCGACCGTTACCCAGGCCGTGGCGCGCTGCACTTTCGGGAACATCTTCAGCGTCGCCGCCGTGATCAGGCCCAGCGTACCTTCGGCCCCGGCAAACAGGTGCTTCAGGTCATAGCCGGTATTGTTCTTGCGCAGGCCCGACAGCCCGTCCCATACCTCGCCGGAGGGCAGCACGACTTCCAGGCCGAGAATTAAGTCACGCATCATGCCATAGCGCAGCACGGCAACGCCGCCTGCATTGGTGGAGATCAGCCCGCCAATCGTGGCCGTCCCTTCAGAGCCGAGCGACAGCGGGAACAGCCGGTTCACCTCGTCCGCCGCGGCCTGCGCGGTGACCAGCGGAGCGCCCGCCTCCACCACCATGGAATTGTTGAACACGTCGACGCTGCGCACCTTGTTCATGCGGCGCATGGAGACGCAGATCTCGCCATGCGGCACGCCCGCATCGACAAGGCCCGTATTGCCGCCCTGCGGGCAGATCGCCACGCCATGCTGCGCGCACAGCTTCACCAGCGCGGCCGCTTCTTGCGTACTGGCAGGCTTTGCCACGATGGGCGTGTCGCCCTTCAGGACGCCGCGCCAGGCCTGGGCGTGTTCGGACAGCACATCCGGATCCTCAGACCAGCCTTGCGGGCCGAGCAGGTCTTTCAGGGCGGCGAGAAAGTCAGGGGGCAGCATCCGGGTCATGGCTCCATTTTACGCATTTCCGCGGCGAGCGCGACACCGCTTTCCGTCGCATCCAGCGCGTCGATCACGCCGGCCCGGGCGCTGGCCGGTTTGTCCTGGTTCAGCTTGGTCGTGCCTTCAAGGCGCGTAGGGCGCAGTTCAAAGGCCACAAGGCCACGGTAAAGCGCTTCCAGCCGGGCCGGCGTCATCTTGGCGGTTTTCCAGATCGGCTTCGGCGCGAGGCCCGCTTCGAAATGGTCCGAGAGGTCGTCGATCAGTTGGCGCATCGCCTGATTGTCGAGCCGGGTGACCGGGCCTTCGGCCTCAACCGAAACATAGTTCCAGGTCGGCACCTGATCATCGATGCCATACCAGTCCGGGGAGACATAGGCGTGGGCGCCCGTGAAGATGGCGAGGGCCGGCGCGCCCGCGATCAGGGCCTTCGCCACCGGGTTGGCGACGGAGAGGTGGAAGCGCAAGGAGATGGGGGCCCCTTCCCCGGAAGGGAGAACAGGTGCGTGCACGGACAGGGGGCGTCCGTCGCTGACCGCAATGATCAGCGCGAACGGATTGTCCAGAATGCGCTGGCGCAGGGTGACCGGGTCGGTTTCGTGGAAACGGCGGGCAGGGTGCATGGCCTGATCCTAATCCCGGTGTGCCGCGCGGGCGAGGCGGTCATTGATGGCTTCGCCCAATCCTTCGTTCGGGATGGGGGCGACGGCGATGCGGTCATAGTCCGCGTCGAGGGTGCGCAGGGCCGCGAACAAATTCTTCGCGGCCTCGTGCAGGTCGCCCGTCTCCGAAAGATTAAGGCCGGAATAGGGTGTCTCACCAAAGGCCAGCCAACCTTCGCCCGGTTCCGGCGCCTCGGCGTTCAGGCGAACCCGGGCGTTGGGGGCGTAGTGGCTTTTCAGCTGTCCGGGGGCGGAGATGGCATCGGCTTCCTCGCGCACCACCAGTTTCTGGCTGAGGGCGGCCTCCAGTTCGGACGTTTCCAGCGCACCGGCGCGGAGCAGGACAGGGCGCTCGCCAACGAAGCTGACAATGGTCGACTCGATCCCGCGCTCGCACGGGCCGCCGTCGAGGATCAGGTCCACCTTCCCGTCCAGGTCTTCCTTCACATGCTGCGCCGTGGTCGGACTGACATGGCCGGAGCGGTTGGCGGAGGGGGCGACCAGTGGACGGCCGAACGTGCGCAACAGGGCGAGCGCGCCCGGATGGGCCGGCATACGCAGGGCAATCGTGTCGAGGCCTGCACGGGCAATGTCGCTGACCGTTCCGGTCGGTGCGACGGGCAGGACCATGGTCAGCGGCCCCGGCCAGAACTTTGCGGCGATCTCCCGCGCCTGATCGGAGAAGACCGCCTCCTGCTCCGCCATCTCCATATTGGCGACATGCGCGATCAGCGGATTGAAGCGCGGGCGGCCCTTGGCTTCGTAGAGGCGCACCACGGCGTCCTGGTTCGCAGCATTGCAGGCGAGGCCGTAGACGGTCTCTGTCGGCATGGCGACAAGGCCGCCGCCGCGAAGGTGCATGGCGGCGAGGCTGAGCGTTCCGGGCTGGATGGGCACGATGGCAGTCATGACGCGCGGCTTAGCACCCGTCCCGTCCGGCCGGAAGCCGCCGCCGCATCTATTCCCGGCGTGTGGCGGTGCCTTTGACGGTGACATTCACTTCGTCGCCGACCCAGTCTGCGCCGGGGTCGGATTGCTGGCCGAGGTTCAGCGCCTTGCGGGAGAGCGACGTCTGGCCTTCGAACGTGGCCGTATCGCCATCGACGATCAGGCTGAACTCGAAAGGCACATTGATGGACGTGTCCTTGATCAGCAGCGAGGCTTCCGCCATGTAGCCGCCATCGGGCGCGGCGGCGAAGTCGATCAGGTCTGCCCGGGCCAGCGGATAGGTGCTGGTGTCGAACCATTCGCCGCTTTCCAGCGTGTCGTCATACAGCTTCGTGCCGGTATGGGCCGTGTCGGGGTGGATCTGGACGCTGATCGCAGCGTTTTCCAGATCTTCCGGATCGAACCGCACATTGGCGGCCCAGCTGGTGAAAGTGCCTGAGAAAGCCTTGCCCTGATAGGTGCCGGAAAAGCCGAGTTCCGAATTGGCGTAGTCGATATCCCAGTTGCTCGCGGCGGCTTCGGCTGCGGCGCCTGCCGGGTCCGGTTGTGCGGCCGGTGCCGGGGCGGCAGACTTCATCAGCGGCACGGCCGCGATGATGGCAAACAGGAGCGCGGCACCGCCAAAGGCGGTGACATAGCCGCGGGCCGGGCGCGGGGCGTCCGGCTTGCCGAACAGCGGGATCATCCGCTTGAACACGCCCTGCTCGGCGCCGATCTCATGCTTCACGGCCCCGCCGACATGCATCGCCAGCAGGACGATCAGCACCCAGGCGCCTTTGGAGTGCAGGAACTCCGCCACCTCATGCACCACCCCGCCCCGCAGGCCTTCTGTAAACGGAAGGTGGGGCCAGCTGACGGTGCCGAACAGCACGGTTGAGACCTGGAACTTCGAGGTCGATACCAGCAGCCAGCCCAGCAGCGGCAGGGCAATCATCAACACGTAGAAGCCCATGTGCACGCCATGGGAAAGGCGTTTCTCCCACGGTTTCATGTCATCCGGCAGCGGCGGCGGCGGGTTCATGCCCCGCCACAGGATCCGCGCCACGCTGAGAAACAGGATGGCGATGCCGATCGACTTGTGCAGCTGGAAGCGGGCTTCATTGTCTTCCATGTTCCAGCCGAGCCAGATCATGAAAAGGAGGAGCGCCGCGATCACCCAGTGAAGGAGGATCGCGACGACCGTGTAACGTGATGAGGATGAAGAGGTCATAAGACCTGTCCTTATTCGGCGTCGGCAGCCTTGGCAAACTCGACTTCGATCAGCAGGTCGACTTCATCGCCGAGGCTCGGCACCATGATGTCGAGGCCGAAATCGGAGCGTTTCAGCGAACCGGTGGCCGAGAAGCCGATTTTCGGCTGGTCAGGTGCCCACGGGAAGCTGGCGGTGCCGTTATAGGTCACGTCCAGGGTGACCGGCTTGGTCACGCCCCGGAAGGTCAGGTCGCCGGTCACGGTGCCGGTATTTGCGCCGGTGGGGGTGATTTCGGTCGACTTGAAGGTGATCGTCGGGAAGACGGTCGAGTTGAAATAGGCGTCGCTCTCGGAGATTTCCTGGTCGAACGTGTCGAACGGGCTGTCCGGGTGGCCGGCCTTGAAGTCAGCCGGGTAGTCGGTTTCGACGGAAGCCGGGTCGACCGAGACTTCCAGCGAGCTGGCAGAGAGGTTTTCCGGGTCGAACACCAGCGTACCGGAAATGCCGGTGAAGCGGGCAGTGTAGTTCGACAGGCCGAAATGGTTCACTTTCCAGGTCAGCGACGCATGGGTCGGGTCGAGGTCATAGGTGCCGGCCGGGCCGAGTTCCGGTGCGGGGGCGTCTGCCGGGCCTGCGGTGGCTTCGGCGACGCTTGCAGCCGGGGCGGCCGGGGTGGAATCGCTTGCCGCGGGCGCGCCACAGGCGGCCAGGGCAATTGCAGATACGGAAAGGAGGAATGTGCGCATGAGTGTATAGCCTTCTTCTGGTCAGGTTGACGCAGAGTATAGTGTGCCGCTGGACAGTCGCCACACCGGCGCTAAAGCGTCCGCTCAATATCACTTATGCACAATCGGAGATAAATTCATGGCTTATGAAGCCCCGATCAACGACATGGCCTTCACCCTGCAGTCCGTTGCCGGCCTGCCGAAGCTGGAGGGCCTGCCGGGCTTCGAGAGCTATGATCCGGACCTGATTGCCCCAATCCTGGAAGAGGCGGCCAAGCTCGCCCGCGATGTGCTGGCGCCGCTGAACCAGTCCGGCGATGCTGCGGGCGCTGTGCTGACCGAAGACGGTGTAAAGGCCGCGCCGGGCTTTGCGGAGGCCTATGCCCAGTTCCGCGAAGGCGGCTGGATGGGCCTGTCGGCGCCGGAGGAATGGGGCGGACAGGGCCTGCCCAAGGCGCTGGCGCTGGCCGTAATGGAGATGATCCACTCGGCCAACATGGCCTTCGGTCTCTGCCCGCTGCTGAGCTTCGGCGCCATCGAGGCGCTGCTGCACCACGGCACCGACGACCAGAAGCAGACCTACCTGCCCAACCTCGTCGCCGGCACATGGACTGGCACGATGAACCTGACCGAGCCGCAGGCCGGCTCTGACGTCGGCGCCCTGAAGACGAAAGCCGTACCGAACGAAGACGGCTCCTACGCCATCACCGGCCAGAAGATCTTCATTACCTGGGGCGACCACGATATCGCCGAGAACATCATCCACCTCGTTCTGGCTCGCCTGCCGGATGCCCCGGCAGGGTCACGCGGCGTGTCGCTGTTCCTGGTGCCGAAATTCTTCGTTGGCGAGGATGGCAGCCTGGGCGAGCGCAACAGCCTGAAATGCATCGGCCTCGAAAAGAAGATCGGCATCCACGCCTCCCCTACCTGCGTCATGGAATATGATGGCGCGAAGGGCTGGCTGATCGGTGAGGCCAACAAGGGCCTTGCCTGCATGTTCACGATGATGAACTCGGCCCGCCTGAATGTCGGCCTTGAAGGCGTTGCCGTGGGCGAGGCGGCTTATCAGGCGGCTTTCGAATACGCGCAGGAGCGCAAGCAGGGCCGGGCAGAGGGCGTCGACGGCCCCGCCCCGATCCTTCACCATGCCGATGTGCGCCGTACACTGACCACCATGCGTGCCCGTGTTGCGGCGGCCCGCGCCATTTGCTATGCCTGCGGTGTCGCGGCAGACCTTGCTGAAACCGCGCCGGATGAGCAGGCGCGCCACGCGGCAAAGCTGCGCGAAGACCTGCTGACGCCGATTGCCAAGGCATGGTCCACCGATATGGGCGTCGACGTCGCCAGCCTCGGTCTGCAGATCCATGGCGGCATGGGCTTCATGAACGAGACACTGGCCGCCCAGCTTTACCGTGACGCCCGCATCGCGCCGATCTATGAAGGCACCAACGGCATTCAGGCAATTGACCTTGTGGGCCGCAAACTGTCCGGCACGAATGGCGAGTCCATGCGCCTGATCCTTGGCGACATCGACGCGACGATCCGCGAGGCTCGCGCCACGAATGAGCCGCAACTTGTTCAGATTGCGGATCGACTGCGCGCCGGGGCTGATGCCCTGCGCGAGGCAACCGACTGGATGCTGGCTGCCATGAGGGAACGCGATCAGGACAAGGCGCTGGCCGGGGCGACGGCCTATCTGGCGCTCGCCGGGGATGTCATCGGCGGCCACTATCTGACGCGCGCAGCGACGGCTGCCCGCTCTGGCGATCCGGCGGCGCGTGCCCGCAATCTCGCCCTTGCGGGCTTCTTCGCTGAAACATCCCTCGCCTCGGCCCCCGGCCGCGTGCCCGGCATCACCGGCGCAGGCGATGCCTTCCTCGAAGGCAGTGAGGCTCTGTTT
>JACXUV010000101.1 GCA_014763715.1 Rhodobacterales bacterium
TCGGCGTTACTGACATCGCTGTGCCTTGGGAGACGCTTATCCTGTCAGTCGCGCTCTATGTCGTCATTCCGCTGATTGCGGGGGTTCTGGCCCGGAATGTCCTGCTGAAACAGCGCGGTGAGGCGTCTGTGAGCACCTTCACGAACCGCATCAAACCGCTGTCGGTCATCGGCCTGCTTGCGACGGTGGTGCTCCTGTTCGGCTTCCAAAGCGAAACGATTCTCGCAAAGCCGCTCGTTATCGCCCTCATCGCTGTGCCGATTCTCATCCAGTCCTACGGAATCTTTGCCGTTGCCTATGCCGCGGCCTGGGCGTGGAAAGTCCCGCACAGGATCGCGGCACCCTGCGCCATGATCGGCACGTCGAACTTCTTTGAGCTTGCCGTCGCCGTTGCCATCAGCCTGTTCGGCCTCAATTCCGGTGCGGCGCTCGCCACTGTTGTCGGGGTGTTGGTGGAAGTGCCGGTCATGCTCTCGCTGGTCGCGTTCGCCAACCGGACGCGCAATGCGTTCCCCGAAAACTGAAGGATACCCATCATGCGCATCCTCTTCCTGTGCGTCGCCAACTCTGCACGAAGCCAGATGGCTGAAGGTCTTGCCCGGCATCGCTTCGGCAAGCGCGCTGAAGTCGCAAGTGCGGGTTCAATACCAACCAAACCAAACCCCTATGCCATCGAAGCCATGGCTGAACTCGGGATCGACATTACGTCGCATACTTCAAAATCGGTAGACGGAATGAATGCGGGCGACTTCGACTATGTCATCACGCTCTGCGCCGAAGAAGTCTGCCCCTGGCTTCCGGGCACTACAAAGCGCTTGCACTGGCCAATTGACGATCCGGCGAGCGATGACCCCTCTTTGACGCCCGACGACATGCGCAAACGCTTCGCCAAGGCGCGCGATGTTATTCATGCTAAGCTCGCGGAATTCGAAGCTGAACACCTTGGCTGATCCGGAGATCTGAATGCTGGAATATACTGTTACCGCCCGGCGTATCGACGCGCATGGCAGCGAAGCCCGCGCAGGAGACGCAGTTCTGACCATTGATACGGACCTTTCCGGCCGGGCGGATGCGTTCAATCCCTCAGAACTGTTCCTGGCTTCGATCGCGGCCTGCATGCTGAAGGGGATTGAGCGCGTAACGCCCCTGCTCAATTTTCAGCTGAAGGGCGTGTCGGTGAGCTTGCGTGGCGTCCGACAGGACACTCCGCCCAGAATGCTGTCGGTCACCTACGACATCGTTGTGGATGCGGAAGAGTCCGATAGCCGTCTTGACCTGCTTCACAAGAACGTCCGCAAATACGGAACGATCTCGAACACGGTAGCGGATGCGCTTGAACTTTCAGGAACAATCCGCCGCAATTCCTCCGAACACGCTCAGGACAAATCATGATCGTCATCCATCACAATCCCGACTGCGGCACGTCGCGCAATGTTCTGGCCCTGATCGAGGCGAGCGGCGAAACGCCCGTTGTCATCGACTACCTGACAGAAGGGTGGACGCGGTCTCAGCTGCTCGGCCTATTTGTCGCCGCGGGTCTCACACCCCGCGCCGCGTTGCGAGAAACCAAATCGCCTGCAAAAGAGCTTGGCCTGCTTGAACCAGGCGTCAGTGAGGATTTGATCCTGGCCGCCATGCTGGAACACCCCATTCTGGTGAACCGGCCTATCGTGTGCAGCCCAAAGGGCGTGCGTCTCTGCCGGCCAAGTGAAACCGTGCTGGATCTTCTTGACCGCATACCCCCAGGGCCTTTCTACAAGGAAGATGGCGAAATGCTGATCAATGAGAAGGGAGAACGCATTGGCTGAACATCCTGCGACTGAGACGGCATCCGGTGCTGCCGACAGAAAGCCCTGTTACGGGACGATGTTTCCGGACACGCTCCATGTCGAACCGAACGTGACTGTTCGGGGGAAGGCGTTCAACTGCAAGCTTGAAAGTCTCGGCCTTGGTCGATCGGGACAAAACGTCAGTGTCATCCCGGAAGAGTGGGAAGATTGCCTAGCCTGCCGCGATTTCGATCATTGCTACAAGCTCAGCATGGGCAAGCTCGCGCTGGCGAGCGCCATTTCAGAGAAATAATTCATCGTCTGGCGTAAGAAAAGAATATCAATATGCAGTCTAAAGACGACTTCCCGGCCCTCCATGAAGATAGCTTTCGTGAGATCGACCGCAAAGCGCTGCTCTCTCCAGCGCTCAGCACACACGCACCGCGCATCCTTCTTCTCCACGGATCGCTCCGGGAAAGGAGCTACTCCCGCCTCCTGAATGAAGAGGCGGCCCGCATCCTCCGCAGACTCGGTTGCGAGACGCGCAGTTTCGATCCGGCTGGCCTGCCGTTTGCGGACGGCGCTGAAGAGTCTCATCCCAAGGTCAAGGAATTGAGAGAGCGGGTCATCTGGTCAGAAGGCATGGTCTGGTGCTCGCCCGAACGCCATGGCGCAATGTCAGGCGTCATGAAATCACAGATCGACTGGATACCGCTTTCCCTTGGAGGCGTTCGCCCGACGCAGGGCAAGACGCTGGCCGTGATGCAGGTCTGCGGCGGATCGCAGAGTTTCAATGCCGTCAACCAGCTGCGCATCCTCGGCCGCTGGATGCGGCTGATCACCATTCCGAACCAGTCGTCCGTCGCCAAGGCCTTCCTCGAATTCGAGGAAGACGGAAGGATGAAACCCTCGCCTTTCTATGATCGCGTGGTCGATGTGATGGAGGAACTCGTGAAGTTCACCCTGCTGACACGCGACCGTGCCGACTATCTTGTGGACCGCTATTCCGAACGAAAGGAAAGCCCCGCAGAGCTTTCCAAACGGGTCAACCAGAAGAGCCTCTGAGACGTTCCGCCACAGCAACGCCGAATGGTGCAATGCAGCCAGCGCCATTATATGCGGATATGCGCATAAGCAAAAAGGCAAGCCATGATTTCGATCCTCTCCGCCCTGGCTGAACCGACCCGGCTCGGCGCACTCCGC
>JACXUV010000102.1 GCA_014763715.1 Rhodobacterales bacterium
TCGTACAGACGCCCCAGCGGATCGTAGCGCAAGGTCGCACTCGTCCCGCCGCCGCTGCGGCTCACCAGACGGTTCTCGACATCGTAGACGTAGGTGTTGACGTGACCCCCCAGCTTTCCTCCAGCGGGAGTTAGAGCCGGGCCGCGTTGTTGCGCATGAGCGCGGTTGAAGCAATGGGCTGCGTAGCGGAGCCCGCAGGGCGTAGCGAAGCAGGCCATTGCTTATCCAGTTTGGCGGCGAACGCCGCCGGGGTTTCGTAGCCGAGGGATGAGTGCGGTCTCTCCCGGTTGTAGTCTTCCATCCAGGCCGCGATCTCGACACGTGCATGGGCCATGCTCATGAACAGCGTCTCGTTAAGCAGCTCGTCGCGCATGCGTCCGTTGAAGCTCTCGACATAGCCATTCTGCATCGGCTTGCCCGGAGCGATATAATGCCACTCGACGCCGATCTCGCCACACCATGCCAGGACGGCATTGCTGGTGAGCTCTGTCCCATTATCGCTGACGATCATGCCCGGCTTGCCTCGTCCGCCGATCAGCCGGGTCCGCTCGCGCACGACACGGTGCCCCGAGATCGAGGTATCCGGCACCGCTGCCAAGCACTCTCCGGTCACGTCATCGACCACGCTGAGCACCCGGAACCGTCTGCCGGAAGCCAGCTGGTCGTGAACGAAATCCAGGCTCCAGCGCTGGTTCGGCATGGCCAGCACCGGAGCAGGTGCCCTAGTGCCGACTGCACGCTTGCGGCTGCATCGCCGCCTCACCGCCAGCCCTTCCTCGCGATAGAGCCTCTGGGTCTTCTTCCGGTTGATCATGATCCCCTCCCGGCGCAGCAGGATATGCAGACGTCGATAGCCGAACCGGCGACGCTGGTTGGCCAACTCGCGCAGCTTCGCTCGCAGACCGGCGCCATCGTCCCGGACGGAACGGTAACGCACGCTCTTGCGATCGGCATCGATGACACGGCACGCCCGCCGTTCACTCATCCCGTGGCACGCCTGGAAGTGAGCGACAGCTTCCCGCTTGGCGGCGGGCGTCAAAACTTTTTTGCCAGAAGATCCTTCAGCGCAGCCTGGTCCAGCATCGCATCGGCCAGCAACCGCTTGAGCTTCGCGTTCTCGCTCTCGAGCTCCCGCAGGCGCAAGGCCTCGGATACCTCCAGCCCGCCATACTTCGCCTTCCAGTTGTAGATCGTCGCTTCAGAGACACCGTGCCGCCTCGCCAGATCAGCGGTCTTCGCGCCCGCCTCTGCCTCCTTCAGCACTCCGACAATCTGCTCTTCTGAAAACCTTGCACGCTTCATCGTCTGTCCTTCCTTCAGGCCAGACTCTAATCGCTCGTGGAGGAAAATCAGGGGATCACGTCACTCCAACCGGGAGAGGATCATTTCTGCAACAGATCAACCGCTTACCACGCGATCGGCACCAGAACGGCACTGGGCGTCTCCACACCAGTGCCGTCAATCTCCATGAAAAACGATGTGCAAACAACAGCTTACCCCAAAGGGGGAGCCAGTCCTTCTATCTTGCTATTCCTCCAAGCTCACCTTGCCACGATCGAACTCGGGATTCTGCAATTTGGGATTCAGTAAAGTGGCACCGTAATTCCGATTTTCAACGCTTGACGCTTACTCCAGTCTCATATTGGAGATGCCCACTTTCCTCATGCTGCTGAAGGATGTTCGCGATTTTCTGCGCATGCCTCTCCGATACGCTCAGAGCAAGTAGATTCTCAGATGAGCATTCCAGAAGTGCACCAGCAGCTTCAACCTCGGACACCAAATTCTGACAATTTTCGGGTGTTGTCCCTCCCAACCAGATGCGAAAGGTAACTTGCCCCGAACGTCTGACAACCTTCTCGATAGTTGAATTACTGTCAGTTTCCACTTCATCGCCTAGAGCAATATCATAAGCGAAAAAAGGAATGCAGCACAAAACATATCTATTCGGACCTACCTCCTCTCCCCACAGCTGTTCCCATTCATTGCGCCCATCTTTCGTTCCAAGATGAGCAGCTAGAATGAAGTTAGCTCGATCTTGCCAGACTGGAGAAGAGTGAACAGCTTCGTAGTCGCCATCGCTATACCTCATGATACTAAACTCGCTTGTTCACCAATGATCAGGTGGCCACTTACCGCGATAACCAGGAGGTGGCGTTTTCGGATACTCACCCGCCCCCTTCGACGGATTACAGTGTTTGCAAGCAAGTTGTGCATTCTCCAATGTGGCATTGCCGCCTTTAGCACGCGGTATCGCATGATCAACTTGTGTTCCGGTTCCCGGCCTCCGACAATAGACACAAGTCGCAGTTGGGTTCTCTGCCTTAGCAGCATCCTTTACTGCCTTGGGAAAAGCCTTACCTGCGGTTTCTCTGCCGGCAGCCCCGGCTTTGATTACCGGGGCCGCTTTCCCACCGATACCAAGAGCCCGCCCGAGCAATTGCGCTCCTTTTGCAACGACCGCCTCAACTGCGACGACTTCTCCTGCCGCCGCTATGGCGAGCGCTGGGATCTGTTCGGCAGCGCGATCCATTAGCGCTGCCTTCATCTCTTCAGGTGTCTTTCCTTGAAGCGATTCATCAAACGCCCGCTCGTCATCCTGGCATTGCGGACATTTTCCAGTCGGATCGACCTCATTGACCGGATCGTTTGCGACGTATGCGTATAGGTTTACCTGATCCTCATACCCGACAGGATCGGTCTGCATGAACCGTCCAAGGGTGGGCGAGTAGATGCGGGCCTTGTAGTAGTACATGCCGAGTTCGGGAACCCATGCCTGCCCGGTATACTGGAACCGCCCGGTGTTGCCGCTGCCGAGGATGCCATATTCGTCGTAGGTATTGATCGCCAGCTTGTTGCCGTTGCCATCGGTCACCGCGACGATCGAGCCGCGCTCGTCGGCGTAGAGGTAGCGGCGGGCACTGCCTGCAACGCCTGCG
>JACXUV010000055.1 GCA_014763715.1 Rhodobacterales bacterium
CAGCGTCAACACGAAGACCGATGAGGCCACAGCCGGGTCAGCGCCCAGCTTCTTGAGGCCAAGCGGCACGAGAATGCCGGAGAAGGCCGCCCAGAGGAAGGTCGCCAGCATGGCCGATCCCAGGACAAGCGAGAGCTTCACATCATGGAACCAGAGCAGTGCCACAAGGCCGACCCCCAGAGCAAACAACAGCCCGTTCACGATACCGCTGAGCGCTTCGCGCAGGATGGCCCGGCGTACGGCATCCCCTTCCAGCTGACGCTCGGCAATCGCGCGCACGGCCACAACGAGGCCCTGGCTGCCCGCATTGCCGCCCAGCGCCGCCACCACCGGCATCAGGATCGCCAGCTGAACCACCTGGTTCAGCGTCCCCTCGAACAGGGAAATGATGCCGGATGCGATGAAGGCCGTGACAAGGTTCACTGCCAGCCATGGCGCCCGCGCGCGCACCGTGTCGACCACGGAATCGGCGCCGTCGGCCGAACTGACGTTGAGCAGCGAGAACAGGTCTTCCTCGGCCTCTTCCTGCATGACGTCGACCATGTCATCGACCGTGATCATCCCGACCAACCGCCCGGACTCGTCCTTCACCGGCGCCGAGGCCAGCGAGTATTTCTGGAACTGGAAGGCCACTTCTTCCTGGTCCATGTCGGTGCGGATGTCCGACAAGGGGTCGGTCATGATGTCTGACAGCTGCACATCGCGCGGGCTGCGCATCAGCGTTGCCAGCTGCACAATGCCGATCAGGCGGTAGGCCGGATCGATGACATAGATCTCGTAGAAGACCTCCGGCAGCTCCTCGCCCAGTTCCCGGGCATGGTCGATCGCATGGCCGACGGTCCAGTATTCCGGCACGGCCACGAATTCCGTCTGCATGAGACGGCCGGCCGATTCCTCTTCATAGGCGAGGCCGCGTTCCAGCTGGGCCCGGTCGAACGGCTCCAGGTCTTCAAGGATGCGCTCGCGGCGCTCGTCCTCAAGGTCTTCCAGGATGACGGTCGCATCATCGGAGTCGAGTTCGTCGAGAGCGCTCGCGACCGCGGTATCCGGCAGGACATCGACGGCCTCTTCCCGGTAGGAATCGCGCAGCTCGATCAGGATGTCGGAGGGCAGCTCCCCGCCCAGCAGTTCCACCGCCTCGGAGAACGCATCGAAGGGCAGCGCTTCCAGTAGGTCCGCCGCATCGGCCGGGTGCATGCGCTGCAGTGTCCGCGCCAGCCAGCGTGTATCCTTCTCGTCGACAGCATCGACGAGGTCATCCAGCAGATCCGGATCGACATTCGGCGGCTCTGGCGCCGGATTGGGCGGGGTGGACACATCCGTCATGGCGCCTGTCTTGCCGGTGTTGCCGCGCCCCGGCAAGAGGGCGTCAGGCAGTCCGGCTCAGTTCTGCCTTCTTGATTTTCTTGGCGAGCGACCATTTGTGCACTTCGGTCGGCCCGTCATAGATACGGAAGGCGCGGACCTCGCGGAACAATTGTTCCACGATCGTGTCACGGGTAACGCCCATGGCCCCCATGACCTGCACACAGCGGTCAGCCACGCGGAACAAAGCCTCGGATACGGCGACTTTCGCCATCGAGCTTTCGACATTGCCATTCTCGCCCGCGTCCAGCGCGTCGGCACACCAGTCGATCATCAGCTCGGCCTGTTTCAGGTCGATCTGGTTCTCGGCCAGCATGAAACCGACGCCCTCATGGTCCACCAGCAGCTTTCCGAACGCCTGACGGCGGCAGGCATAGCTGGTGGCGATCTCGTGCGCCCGGGTCGCAACACCGTGCCAGCGCATGCAGTGCGACAGGCGCGCCGGCGCCAGGCGGATCTGCGCATAGCGGAAGCCTTCCCCCGGATTGCCCAGCATGTCGCTGGCTGGAACGCGCAGGTTCTCGATGCGGATTTCGGCGTGCCCGCCGGGCATGGAGGAATCGATCGTGTCCAGCAGGCGGACGATCCGGATCGCCGGATGCGGCAGGTCGACGAGGAACATGCAGGCCCCCTCTTCGGCCTTCGCCATGACGATACCGACGGAGGCGCCTTCAGCCCCGGTGATGTAGGTCTTGTGGCCGTTGATCACCCACTCGTCGCCGTCCTGCACACAGACGGTCTTCATCATAGACGGATCGGACCCGGCGCCATTGTCGGCCGACGGCTCGGTCATGAAGAAGGCGGAGCGGGCTTCCCCGGTCAGCAGCTTGTCGAGGAACCGGGCGCGCTGGGCCTCGGTCGCCACCTTGCCCAGCAGGAACATGTTGCCCTCATCCGGCGCGCCCGTGTTGCAGGCGACCGGCCCCAGCGGCGACAGGCCGGACTTCTTCAGCACATGCGCCGTACCCCGCTGCGAGAGGTGTGTGTGGTCCGGCAGGATGTGCGGGGTCATGACGCCCGCCTCACGCGCCTTCGCACGCAGCTCCCGGACAAGATCCTCCGACGGACCATGATCCTCCAGCCGGGGGTCGCGCTCATAGGCGGCGACGGTTTCACGGACGAAGCGCTCGACGCGTTCACCGATTTCCTCGGCCAGGGCCTGGTCAGGATAGGACATGGTTCACCTCTGCGCTGATGTTACGTGGCGTGTCTTGCCGATGCGGACCGCCGTGGACAAGGCCTGCCGCAACGTCGCCGCGGCGGGGCCTGTCCCACATCTTTCAGGGCGACAGCACGTCCGGACGCACTTCCCGCAGCGCCTCGGTGAGATTTCCGAGATGGGTCTCGCCAAGCACGGCCTCCATCTTCGCCTGCGCCGCTTTCCAGTAGGGCCGCGCCTCTTCGAGCTTTTTCAGGCCCAGCGTGGTCAGCAGCACGCGGCGCTTGCGACCCGTGCCTTCATTGCCGCGATGGACGAAGCCCGCCTTTTCCAGCGGCTTCAGGTTCCGCGACAGGGATGTACGGTCGAGATTCATCATCTCTGCGACGCGAGAGATCGAGTCCGGTTCATACCGGCCGATGACATGCAATAGTCCGAATTGGGTAATCGTTAGTCCGGTCGGGCGCAGGGCATCGTCATAATGGCGGGTGATCAGGCGCGCTGCCCGCAGCACACGGCCAGCGACACATGTGCCGGTCACTTCCGACAGGAGCTCGTCCTGATTTATCGTCTCTGACATCATAACGTGTATATGCAGTCTTTTTCAGGATTGTCCAATCACGCCTAGTTTTACTGTCTTCACAGTTTAGGTGCCGTGTCTGGAAATACATTATAGTGCATATACACTATTTTTGGGATCTGCATCGTCCTGTGAACGCCTCCGTATGCAGGTCCCTCTCTCCCTCCCCGTCCGGCCAGCCCTCGGGCCGGACGGGATCTTTCCCAGCACGCCCTATAACGTGCATATACACCAAGGAGCCCTCCCATGACTTTTCCCAAAAGCGTCCTTGCCGGCCTGCTCGCCCTCGGTTTTGCGAACGACCCGGCCTTCGCCGCGCCCGTGACCTATTATGATGGCCCGACACCCGCAGAGACTTGCGCCGCCGGTGTCGCAAAACCCGGCGCAGCCTCCCAGTCCCTGAAACAAGCCTGCGAAGATGCGCTCGGCAAACAGGCTCTCAGCCAATCTGACAGGGCTGCCACGCTCGCGAATTCCGGCATTGTCAGCCTGCGCCTTGGCGATCTCGACGGAGCCCTCCTCCGCCTGAATGAGGCGGCCGGTCTCGCCCCTGAAGCTGGAGACATCGCCATCAGCCTGGCCGCCGTGCTGATCCGGCTTGGACGGGCGGAGGAAGCCATCAACACCTTGTCGGACATCAACTCGGTCTCACCGGAAAACCAGCACCTGGCCTATTACAACCGCGCGCTGGCCTACTGGTCCCTGGAGCATGCCGAAGAGGCCTATCACGACTTCTACACCAGCGCGGCACTCAAGCCGGGCTATGCCCCTGCAGAAGAGGCGTTGGCGCAATTCCAGCTCGTCTCGGCAGAATAGGTCACATCTGCGTTCCGGCTGCGCGCCGACGCAGCCGGACGGCGCTGGAACGATTCAGCGAGAAGAGAGCGGAAACGGGGAAAGATCGCAGCCCTGAGCCTGCTTCATCGCGGAGCGTAGCGAAGAGGGAAGCATCGAAGGATTCATTCGATCACTCAAATCGATCCACTGGATCGATTCGTGCCGCAACGCGGCACCGTGATCGAATGGTGCGGTCGAGAGGACTCGAACCTCCACGGGTTGCCCCACAGCGACCTCAACGCTGCGCGTCTACCAATTCCGCCACGACCGCACTTGTCTCATTCGAGGCGAAGGCGCCGTATAAGGCCCACCTGCCGCTTTGTGAAGCCCCGAATACATCCTATATGCGACCCGTGATGCACAAATTTTCTCCTGTCGAATGGGCCGTGTCGGATCGCCCGGTTCCATATGAAGAAGCGCTCGCCTTCATGGAGGCGCGGGCGCGGGCCATCCACGAGGACGGCGCCCCTGAACTCGTCTGGTTTCTGGAGCACCCGCCCCTCTATACGGCGGGCACATCGGCGAAGCTGGACGACCTGCGCGACCCGTCCCGCTTTCCCGTTTTCGATGCCGGGCGCGGCGGCCAGTATACCTATCACGGGCCCGGCCAGCGCGTGGCTTATGTGATGCTGGACGTGGGCAAACGCGGCAAGGACGTGCGCGCCTTCGTGCAGAACCTTGAACGCTGGATCATCACGGCACTGGAAAGCTTCAACATCGACGCCGGTCCCCGCGAGGGCCGTGTCGGCGTCTGGGTTGACCGGACCCAGGCAGGTGGCCCGCTACGCGAGGACAAGATCGCCGCCATCGGCGTGCGCCTGAAACGCTGGGTCAGCTTCCACGGCATCAGCCTGAATGTGGAGCCGGACCTCGAACACTTCTCCGGCATCACGCCCTGCGGCATCGCCGATCCGCGCTATGGCGTGACCAGCCTCGCCGATCTCGGCATTCCGGCCACGATGGCGGATGCCGACATCGCCCTGCGCGACGCGTTTGAAACCGTGTTCGACAGCCAGCTGGTGCCGGTGCCCTGCCCGCTTCAGCCTGCGGCGTAAGCAGGCGGCAGGTCTTCCTCACCCTGGGCAATGTCACTGCCGGTCTTGAAGCGGCCAACGCCGCCATTCGGCATGCGGGCGACATAGAGCAGCGACCACAGCATCACGAAGAAGGAACACACAGCCCAGATCGGCATGGCGAGGCCAAGACCGGCACCCGCGGCCATGTCACGCTCGCTTTGCGGCGGACCCTGACGACGGTGTTGCGGCTCTGCCTTGGCGGCGGCAGGGACCTCCCCCGCAGCATCGGCAGGCGCTTCAGCCGTCACGGCAGGCTTCGGCGCATGCATCTGCTCATACTGCTGAATGCCCCCCTGTGCCCCCAGATAGAAGCCGACCAGAGCCAGCATCAGCGGAACCAGCACGATCATCGCCATCAGCGGTGATTTGTGCACTTCGTTGAACCGGCGCACATGCGCGACCCATGAGGTGAATTCCGTCACGACCGTGAACAGGAAGAATGGCAACAGCAATTCCGGAATTGGCAGGACAAGCGCCTGAACCGGCTTCCAGGCCCCGCTGAGATCGGCCCCGGCCAGCGAAGCGATAAAAACGCTGAACACCGGCACGATGAACAGGAGGACCCGTCCCAGGAACATGAACGTCCACGCCCGGCTGAAGTGCAGCTTCGGGCTCGTTCCCAGCGGATTGAAGAGGACCTGCCCCCACTTCATCTCGTGCGGATTGTCACGGGCATCCTTGATCCAGGGGCGGTGCGGATCAATCGCGGTCGGGTCGTTGTATTGGTGGTGCATGCGGGAACAATCCTTGCGGGGAGTCAGGAAGCATCGGATGGGCCAGTCGCAGGCCCATGCTTGTTGGCATTCGGATCAGAAGGCAGGCGCGCGCCGATCAGGGCAAGACCTGCCGTGGAAATCAGGAAGCTGGCGAGACGGGGCAGCGCCGTACCGCGCGCGATCTGGATCACATGTTCCTGCTGGGCTTCCAGCATGCTGCCGAAACCATCCTTCAGGCCGATTTCCTGGATCTGCGTCATCAGGGGCATGATGCCCGGCGACAGGAGCGGCAACAGGACAGTATTCAGGATCGAATACACAATCACAAAGCCAAGCAGGAACAGAAGATTGAACCATGCCGTCTGACCGGCATCATGCAGGCGCTTGCCGAGCACGCAGAAATAGCCCCACAGCATGGGGTACTGGAGAAGCGAGGCGCCGACCGAAACGCCGACCACCAGAACCTGAATGATCAGGGATGCCCCGGTCAGCAGGATCATGCCGCGCAGAAAATCACGCGAACCGATCCGTCCTTTCGGGCTCAGCAGGACATGAGAGATGTCCATGAAACAAGATTCTCCTGTGGTCAGGTCAGCTTATGCTGCCGCGTTCTTATCAATAAACGATAAATTTGCGCAAGGGATACAAACACAAAAAAGAGCCGGACCTTTCGGGCCCGGCTCCTCTGTTTCCTTCCGGCTGACACCGGAAACAGGCGCGAATGGCCCAATCAGATAAAGGTGTCGGCAGTCGCACCCATCGGATCCTTCGGATCCGGACCGTACTTGTTCGATCCTTTGGTGCCTGGAATACAGGCGATGACGATCATGGCAATGCCCGCAATAAAGTTCAGCACAGGCACAAAGTTGGCCACGACCAGGCCGAGATAGATCCAACCCGTCTGGTTGATGTCATGCAGGCGGCGCACGAACAGGGCGATACCAGGGATAATAATCGCCAGAGCGTAAATGGCGATCAGTGCGATGAGGATGAACCCTATCGGCGAGATCTCCTCAGTACGCATGTTCATCCCGCCCAATGCAAAGAAAAGCACGGCCCAAACAGCAAAGATGATCAGATTGAACAGATAGACCCACCAATATTCAGCGCGCGTTGAGCGTCCCTGAAAATCGACATAACGTGAGAAGAACATTTTTACTGCGTCTGGAAAGCT
Organism: Rhodobacterales bacterium; assembly: GCA_014763715.1. GTDB lineage: Bacteria > Pseudomonadota > Alphaproteobacteria > Caulobacterales > Hyphomonadaceae > Hyphomonas. The sequence continues at coordinate 6,908 of JACXUV010000055.1, forward strand.
GACCATTTCAGGTCTCCTTTGATTGACGGGCCCTCTCTGAGGCACCCATTCGGTTGATCTTGAAAAACTTCGCTATGCCGGAAAGCCGGCAGCACGCGCAAACTAAAGGAAGGCCTCAGCCGAACCGCCGGGACCGGGGCCGTACTGGTTGTCGTTGGGGTCCGTCTTGAACAGGCTCATCACAAAGCCGACCACAGCCGTCACAATACCGGCAGACAGGATAGAAGGCAGAAGCTGAGCCTGGGAGATCCGCTTCGTCTCTTCCATGACATAGGCCATCGCCGCGCCCGGATCGTTGGAAGACATGTAATCCTGCATGTTCTCCTCCATCTCGCGCTGCATGGCCGCCATATCGACTCCGAAGAGCGCAGGCAGAAGCATTCCGGAAATCGCAGAGACGATGATCGCGAGCACGATCATGGCCAGCGTCAGCCAGCCTGTCTTGCCCGCATCATGGAAACGCTTGGCATGCACCGCGATCCACGGCCAGATGAAGATGATGCCGGCAAAGCCCAGGAAGGGCGACCCATAAGCCGCTGCCACATTGATCACCGCGCTGATGACAAACAGGATGACGACCGCCCGCCAATAGGTCGGTTGGTCGATGCGGCCATTCGGACTGAAGAGCAGTTCCATTGCTGTATCCCCACAAAGCTATCGATGTGGGAGCACGACTGCCCTGCCCCCACAGGTCACACGCAAACAGATCCTTCGACCCGTCACAGCGTCCTGCGGCAGGATAGCGCGGTAATTTCCTTATTGGGAGGTTAATTCACCCCCGGATCAGGCAAACTCGACCATAATTTCGTCTGCAGCGACGCTGTCGCCCGCCGCAACATTGATCGCCTTGACCGTTCCGGTTGCTTCGGCCCTGATAATGTTCTGCATTTTCATGGCTTCGACGACACAGACGGCTTCGCCTTCCTGAACTTCCTGCCCCATGGCCACGTCGACAGACACAACCAGGCCGGGCATCGGCGAAATGATCAACTTGGACGTGTCCGGCTTCGGCTTCTCCGGCAGGCGCGCGTGCAGCTCGGCAACCTCCGGCGTGCAGACCAGCGCCCGCAGGGCCACACCCCGGTGGCGGAAGACATAGCCTTCGGTCCGGTCGGCGAACTTGACCGCGAAGGGTGCGCCATCCAGCGAGCCCTCGAGCAGGTGCTGCCCCGGACACCAATCCGTCACCAGCGCGTGCGGCTTGCCGCCATTGATGGTGATCTCGGCATCGCCATCCCCACCAAGCTCCAGCGTCACCGGATGCTGCTTGTCGCCAAGGACGACCACCCATTCACGGCGCGCTTCCGGCACCGGCGTCATGCGGCCGGAGGTCAGCGCAGCGCGGCGCGACAGGAAGCCGTGCACATAGGCCGCCGCACAGATCAGCTGTGTCTCCTGCGTTTCCGTCGGCGGCACACCGTCGAAGCCTTCCGGGAACTCGTCCTTGATATAGGCCGTGGTGATATTGCCGGAGCGGAAGCGTTTCTCATCCATCACTGCGGCGATGAACGGGATGTTGTCCTGAATGCCTTCGATGTGGAAACGGTCGAGCGCCTCGGTGTGCGTGTCGAGCGCCGCATCGCGATCCTTGCCCCAGGTGATCAGCTTGGCGATCATCGGGTCGTAGAACATGGAGATCTCGTCGCCCTCGCGGACGCCGCTGTCCATGCGCACCTCGCCCTCGCCCAGCTTGCCTTCTGCAGGCGGATGGAAACGCTTCAGACGGCCGATGGACGGCAGGAAGTTGCGGTACGGGTCTTCCGCATACACACGGCTCTCAACAGCCCAGCCATTGATGCCGATATCGGACTGCTTGAGCTTCAGCGTCTCGCCATAGGCCACGCGCAGCATCTGCTCCACAAGGTCAACGCCCGTGATCATTTCGGTCACCGGGTGCTCCACCTGCAGGCGGGTGTTCATTTCAAGGAAGTAGAAGCCCTTGTCCTTGCCGGACGCGACAAACTCCACCGTGCCGGCGCTGTCATAGTTCACGGCCTTGGCCAGCGCGACGGCCTGCTCGCCCATTTTCTTGCGGGTTTCCGGATCGAGCAGCGGCGACGGCGCTTCCTCGATGACCTTCTGGTTCCGGCGCTGGATCGAGCATTCGCGCTCGTTCAGGTAAATGCAGTTGCCGTGCTTGTCGCCCAGAACCTGGATTTCGATGTGGCGCGGCTCAAGGATGAATTTCTCGATGAAGACGCGGTCGTCGCCGAAGGAGTTCTTCGCCTCGGCCTTCACCGCCGGGAAGCCTTCCTCGACTTCCTTGTCGTTATAGGCAACGCGGATGCCCTTGCCGCCACCGCCGGCAGACGCCTTGATCATCACCGGATAGCCGATCTCTTTCGAGATCTTCACCGCCTCGGCCGTATCCTCGATCAAGCCCATATGGCCCGGCACTGTGTTCACGCCCGCTTCAGCCGCCAGCTTCTTGGAGCTGATCTTGTCGCCCATCGCGTCGATGGCGAAGGCGTTCGGACCGATCCAGCCGATCCCCTCTTCTTCCAGGCGCTTCGCGAAGCCGGGGTTCTCGGACAGGAAGCCGAAGCCCGGATGGATCGCTTCAGCGCCGGTGGCCTTCACGGCCTCGATGATCTTGTCGGCAACCAGATAGGATTCCGATGCAGGAGACGGGCCGATATGAACAGCTTCATCCGCCATTTCCACGGCCATGGAGCCGGCATCGGCGTCGGAGTACACAACCACCGTCTGTACCCCCATGCGGCGGCAGGTCTTGATGACGCGGACGGCAATTTCGCCCCGGTTTGCGATCAGGATCTTTTTGAACATGGGTACCCCGGCAGGCCTTATAAAACTTACAGCTTGCCGCAGTTACGCCGCACGCTGGAACTTGTCTACATGTGACGGAGCGACAAAAGGCCTTGTGAATGGCAGCCATTTATGTTAGTGATTGCTCACTACTTAGATGGAGGCCGCCATGGCCACAATCCGGATCGATCTTCAGAAACTGCAGGCAGATGGCCTGATTGGCGCCGATACGGCCCGCCTGATCGAGGCGCACGCCGTGCCGGATACACGGTTCGGCCTGTTCGTGAACCTGGCCCTGATCATGGGCGCATTGGCGGTTGCGGCGGGCGCAATTGCGCTGGTTCCGAACGCGACAACCGGCCTGGCCCTCGCCATCCTTGCCGTAGCGTCAGCCGAAGGAATCCGCCGCCTCGCCCCCGGCGCCTCGCTGAAAGTGCTCGCAGCAGGCCTTGCCCTGATGGGCACGCTGGGCCTCGCCGGCTGGGTTGGCTGGCAATATGAGGATGCCGCCGACACCACCCTGCCCGCTCTTCTTATCACACTCCTGCTCGGTGCAGGCGCCCTCTGGTTCCGCTCGGCCTTCCTGATGGTGCTGTCGGTTCTTGCGCTTGGCGCCGTGTTCGGCACGGGCACCGGCTACTGGCATGCCTGCTATGGCCTGTTCGTCGAACAGCCGACGATCACCATCATCGTGTTCGGCGCCCTTGCGCTTGCCCTTTACGGCCTGCGCAGCCGGATAGGCGAAGCCTGGAAAGGCCTGACCGGCATCGCGGCACGCACAGCCTTCTTCCTTGTCAACTTCGCCTTCTGGGTCGGTTCGCTCTGGGGTGACGACCTGGGGCCGGACTATCGCTATGGCGAGGGCAATGACTGGGACGCCTGGCGCGACACCACCCCGCATGTGCCGGAGGCCGTCTTCTCGATCGGCTGGCCGGTCTTCCTGATCGCAGTCATGCTGCGTACTCGCAATGGCGGCTTCCTGTCGGTCACGGCGACCGTCTTCCTCGCGATCCACGCCTACACGCAGTATTTCGAGACCTTCGGCGCCCATCCCTGGACGCTGCTGCTGGGCGGTCTGGCCCTTGTGGGACTGGCTGTCGGCGCGGCAAAGCTGATGAAACAGTCTGCCAGTATCTGATCAGTCGTCCAGACCTTCGATCTTGGCTTCGAACGCCCGCACACGCGCCGTCAGCGAGACAAGGAAGGCCGTCGACCAGCTGATCAGCAGGAAGCCGTTCATGGATTCCGCCACGCCCAGCATGCGCCATTTATGGGACAGGATCACGTCACCGAAGCCGACCGTGGTGAAGGTCGATGTGGAGAAATACACCGCCGTCTCGATCTGATGCAGCTCGCCCACCAGCAGATAGGCAAAGGCGTAAAGCCAGATCTCCAGCGAATGCAGTGCAAACAGGCTGAACACCACGATCAGGATGCCAAGCCCCTGCCCCAGCGTCCCCCCAAGCTTCACCGTACGTCGCTGGAATTCCCGGCTTCTTTGGCGCAGCAGGGCCGTAAGGCCGACAAGGCCTGCGAAGTGGATCGCAAAGGTGATCGCGACCATCAGGGTCGCCACAGCCAGATTCAGGAACAGAACCATAGCCTGAGCCTCCAAATATAAAGGCCTGTCTAACCCCGCAGCCATTTAGCTTTCGTTGACGCAGCCAAAATCTGCCGCCACAAGCGCAGAAACAACAGAACAGGCAGGGAGGCCCGGCATGGCAGACATGAAAGATCTCGCAGGACGCAAGGCGATCGTGACCGGATCGGCCACCGGGCTCGGACGCTCCATCGCGCTGCGGCTGGCAGAGCGCGGCGCCGATGTGATCATCAACTGCACCAAATCCGTCGCCGATGCCGAACAGACGGTTGCCGATTGCCAGGCTGCCGGGGCGCAGGCGCGGCTGGTTCAGGCGGATGTCTCCACCGAAGAAGGCTGCAAGGCCCTGGCCGACGCCGCCAGCGTCTGGGGCCGTCTCGATATCCTCGTCAACAATGCAGGCATCACCCGCCACGCCCGCGATCATGCGGACCTCGACGCCCTCTCCCGGCAGGACTTCCTGGACATTTATGCCGTCAACGTCGCCGGCCCCTTCCTGATGATGCAGGCCTGCAAAACGCTGCTGGCGAAATGCTATGAAGACACTGGCCGGGCCGCTGCGGTGCTGAATGTTTCTTCCATCGCAGGTGTAACCGGCGTGGGCTCATCCGTGGCCTATGCCGCCTCGAAAGGCGCATTCAATACGATGACGCTGTCGCTGGCCCGCGCCCTGGCCCCGGCGATCAGGGTTAACGCCATCTGCCCGGGCTTCATCGGCACGCGCTGGTTCAAGGACCAAATGGGCGAGGAACAATACAAAAAAATGGAAGCGGGCGTCGCTGCTTCGGTTCCTCTGCATGTCGCCAGCGGGCCTGATGACATTGCAGATTCGGCCGTTTTCTTCTGCACCGATGCGAGTCGGCATGTCACCGGGGAAACCCTCCTGGTGGACGCCGGAATGCACCTTGGATACGCCCCGCTGGTAGCTCGCTGACCAATTCGTGACGCTCAATTTTGAGGCAGTCGTGCCTTAAGTCTGCTCAATTCAGCGGCGTTCTTTCACTCGGTACCCGGATAACTTCTTTTTCAGTCTGCCGCCACCCAAAGGCGCGTCAATCTGTCCCCGGCGCTCAACGAAGCGCGCAATAAAAAGAACGGGGAAGTTCAATCATGGTATCCAAGGTCACACGGGCGGGGGTCGCCCTTATCGCACTCGCCGCAGCAGCGGGTGGCGCCTATGCCGAAGGCGAATGGTCAGGCAACGTTGCACTGACGACTGACTATGTCTGGCGCGGGGTTTCGCAGTCCAACGAAGATTTCGCCATCCAGGGCGGCTTCGATTACTCCAACGGCATGTTCTATGCCGGCACCTGGGCGTCGAACATCGACTTCGGTGACGGGGCCGAAGACGCCAATCTGGAGCTGGATCTGTACGGCGGTCTCGCGGGGGAGACTGAAAGCGGAATCAGCTGGGATGTCGGCTTCATCTACTACGCCTATCCGGACACGGACACGGCAGACTACGACTTCGTCGAACTGCAGGGTGCTCTCGGTTACACCTTCACCAGCGGCGTGTCTGTCGGCGGCGCGGTGTACTGGGATCCGGACAATGAGAACATCTACGTCGAAGGTTCTGCGGGTTATTCCTTCACGGACAGCTTCTCGATGGATGCGACTGTCGGTAACTACAGCTTCGATGCTGGCGGCGACTACACCAACTGGTCTCTCGGCGGCACCTACTCCCTGCCGATCGGCATTGATGTCGATCTGCGCTACTGGGATACCGACGGCGACGACATCTATGGTTCAATTGCCGAAGAGCGCGTCGTCCTGACTCTCGCGAAGTCTCTCTAAGGCGTTAAACACCTCCCAACTGCGCGGGGATCATGCCCTCCTCCACGCGCAGCAAGGTGAAGGCCGCTGGTTCCCGCCGGAACTGGCGGCCTTTGTTTTACCGCAATCCCTTCCTATCTGTATCCTCAAGGGGGAACCCCATCACATCATGACCTGAAGGAGACGATTGCGTGGCAGCCGAGTTCACCCCTGTGCAGGCTGTCGATGCGCTGGTTCCCGCGATTACCCTGCTGGGGTTCGGCGCGGCATCGGCACTTGTCTCCAGGGCTGCCAGGCTCAGCCCGATTGTTGGCTACCTCATTGTTGGCATACTGATCGGACCGCACGGACTGCACCTGATTCAGGAAAGCCAGGCCACCCATCTCCTGGCAGAACTGGGCGTGGTGTTCCTGCTGTTCGACATCGGCATGCATGTCTCCATGCGGGAATTGAAGGAAAGCCGGCGCGATCTGCTCGGCCTTGCCCCGGCGCATCTGATGCTGACCGGCCTGATCAGCGCAGGCGCCCTCTGGATGATCGGCATTGCCTGGCCCATCGCCCTTGCCGTCGGGCTCAGCCTTGGCCTCTCTTCCACCGCCGTCGTCGCCCGCATCCTGACGGAGCGGGAGCAGAATTCCTGCCCCATCGGGCGCAGCGCCACGCATGTCCTGATCTTCCAGGACATGGTGGCCATCTTCCTGATGATCTACGCAACCTCGCTCGGCGGCGCCGAAACCGGCGCCTCGGGCCTCGCGGGCCTGATCTCCACCCGCCTCCTAAGCGGCGCGGACCTGCCGCTCGCCGTCTCGCTCGGCCTGTCGCTTGTCCAGGCAGGCCTCGCCTTCGTCGCGGCGATCCTGGCAGGCAAATACCTGATCAACCCGATCTTCCGCACACTGGCCATCATCCGCAATGAGGAGGCTTTCACCGCCTTCACCCTGCTGTTCGTCCTGGCCGCGGCCTGCGCGACCGCGATGACGGGCCTGTCGCTCACGCTTGGCGCCTTCCTGGCTGGCCTCGCCGTCTCCGGCACGCCTTACCGCCACGAAGTGCAGACGGAGATGGCCCCCTTCCGCAGCCTGCTTCTGTCCTTCTTCTTCATCAGCGTCGGCCTCTCGATCGACGTCTCTGCCCTGCTGCGCAACCTGCCCCTGGTCCTGCTGGCAGCGGGCGGCCTGCTCGGCCTGAAAACGGCACTTGGCTTTGTTGCGGCGCGCCTCAACGGGTGGAGCGTTCCGGGCGCAACGCAAATGGCCTTCCTGCTGGCGCAGGGATCGGAGTTCACCCTGGTCGTCCTTTCGCTCGGCGCGATCGTGACAGGCATGCCCGGCCCGTTGATGAGCAGCGTGGTTGCCGCCATTGCCCTGTCGCTGGCACTCGCCCCCGTCTGGGCAGGCCTCGGCGGGCGCCTGTCCCGCGAAATTGTCCGCCGCACGCATAAGGAAGCGGCAGATGCGGTCTCTTCCGATTCCCCGCTCGACCGCCCGGTCATCATCGTCGGCATGACCCAGATCGGCCGCCTGACCGTCGATGCGCTGAAGGACCATGACATCCCCTATGTCGCGACCGAGTTCGACCCCGACCGGATGCTCTCTGCCGTCGCGGATGGCTATCGTGTCTCCTTTGGCGATGCGGCCAACATGAAACTGATCGAAGCCCTCGGCGGCGCGAAAGCGCGCGCCATGGTGATCGGCATACCCCGTTTCGAGGTGTCGCAGTCGGTGACCCCCATGGTGATGCGCCGCTTTCCCGATCTCATACGGTTCGTCACCGTGGACACGCCGGAAGAGATGGAGCGCTTCTCTGCACTCGGCATCCGCACGCATTTCGCGATCGGCGAACCACGCGGCATTGAAATGGTGATCGACATGCTGACAACGCTCGGCATCCCGGAAGACCGGGTCAGCGCCTGGCTCAGCCATGTCACCGAACGCTATGCAATCGGCGAAGCGAAACCTGAAGAGGATGACGAGCCCGATCCGCTGGAGACAGACCTCGAGCAGGCGGCCTGATCCCCCCACCCTTCATAAGGGGGTGGAAATCACGCACACAGGCATTTATACGCAACAGACTTCCCCTCAGGAGGCTTGAATGCGCATCGGTGTTCCAACTGAGATCAAAAAGCAGGAATCCCGCGTCGGACTGACGCCGGAAAGCGTAGGTGAACTTGTCCGCGCCGGGCATGACGTGATGGTGCAGGACGGCGCCGGACTTGGCTCCGGTTTCGCCAATGACGCCTATACGGCCGTCGGCGCAAAGATCCTGCCGGACGCGGCCGCGGTGTTCGAAGCCGCCGAACTGATCGTCAAGGTGAAGGAACCCCAGCCGGAAGAAACGGCGCGCCTCACCCCTGCGCACACGCTCTTCACCTACCTCCACCTTGCGCCCGATCCGGTGCAGGCCGAGGGCCTCAAGAAATCCGGCTGCCTTGCCATTGCCTACGAGACCGTCACCGACGATCAGGGCGGCCTGCCGCTGCTCCGCCCGATGAGCCAGGTGGCCGGGCGCATGTCGATGCAGGTGGCTGCCTGGGCGCTGATGCGCACCAAGCGCGGCCGCGGCATCCTGCTGGGCGGTGTGCCCGGCGTTGCCCCCTCGAAAGTCGTGATCATCGGCGGGGGCGTTTCCGGCACCCACGCCGCAGAGATCGCCGTCGGCATGCGGGCGGACGTGACCGTCTTCGACCGCAACAACCGCCGGCTGGATGAACTCGACAGTGAATTCCGCGGCGGGCTGAAGACGATGTACTCCACCGCACACGCGCTCGCCGAAGCCATCAAGGAGGCAGACCTTGTGATCGGCGCGGTTCTGATCCCTGGTGCCGCCGCCCCGAAACTGATCAGCCGCGAACAGCTGAAGACGATGAAGCCCGGCGCTGTGCTGGTGGATATCGCCATCGACCAGGGCGGCTGTTTCGAAACCAGTCACGCCACCACGCATGAAGACCCGATCTATGAGGTCGACGGCGTGCTGCACTATTGCGTCGCCAACATGCCGGGGGCTGTGCCGCGCACATCCACCTACGCCCTCAACAACGCCACACTGCCCTTCGTGATGCAGATCGCGAACATGGGTGCGCGCGCGGCGATCAATGCCAACCCGCACCTCGCCAACGGCCTCACCGTGGATGGCGGAAAGATCGCCCACAAGGCCGTCGCCCACGATCTGGGCGAAGACTATGTCCGTCCGGACTGGCTGAAAGTCTAGGCCAGCAGGCTCGGATCAGGACAGCGCGGCGATGGCGTCGTCGATCGTGGCGCGGGGACGGTCCAGGATCGCGGCGATCTGGGCGCGCTGTTCGATGGCCAGCCACAGGCCAAGCACTTCGACGTCCACCACACGCCATTGGCCTTCGCGCTCGATCACGCGCCAACGCACCATCATCGGGTCCTCCCCTTTCGGGGTGACGCGGGTTTCCACGATGGAATCACTGGGGCTGCGGTCCTTCGAGCCGAGGACGGCAATTTCTGCCTCACGGAACGTATCGGCATTGTCGCGGAACGTGTCCGCCAGGAAGTGGCTGAGCGCCTCGGTGAAACGGGCCTGCTCATCCGCGCTGACACGGCGGGCATGTTTGCCAAGGGCAAATCGCGCAACCGCTGCGACATCAATGGAACGGGTGAAGGCTTCCTCGCCTTTGACGGGGTCTGCCATGTCGGCAGCCGCCCCGGCGATCAGGGCTTCGGCTTCCGGTCCAGCCAGCGCAGGCAACGGCGCCAGGGCAATAGCAGCGGAGACTAGGAGCGTGCGGAACATGAAACTCAATCCTTCGGGTTGACCGGCACACTACATATGGCGTGCCACCCCGCTGAGTTCCCCGAGTAACTATATAGTAATCATGCCATTTGCGCATGGGCCGGCGCCTTGAAGCCGGATCATTTCGAATCAGCTGAGGATTCTGTGTCACACTGGGACAGTTCTGTTCCACGGTGGCGCAAACCCAACCCCTCTGTGGCCCAACAGGCACAGACACCGGAAATCGTTACGGAAATTCCCAGACGCGCGGGAAACATCGCAGCCTTGAGCACGATCCATCGCGAGCACAGCGAGCGGGGATCTATCCAACAAGACTCCATTCATTCGATTGCTAAAATCGATCCACTGGATCGATTTTTTGGCGCTGGGCGCCAACCGCAAT
>JACXUV010000056.1 GCA_014763715.1 Rhodobacterales bacterium
AATGATCTCTGCAATATCGAGCGGATTGAAAGTACGCTTGTCCGGTTCGGAGAGCGCTTCGAGAACCGCGTCTTCACTGAAACGGAGATCGCGCTGGCCCGCCGCCGCCGCCGGACGGCAGAGACCTATGCCAAGCGTTTCGCCGCCAAGGAAGCCTGCGCCAAGGCGCTGGGCACCGGCGTGCCGCGGCGCGGCGTGCACTGGAAAGACCTGGGCGTCGTGAACCTGCCTACGGGCAAGCCTACGCTTGCCCTGACAGGTGGCGCTGCCGAGCGTCTGGTGGCACTTACGCCTGCCGGGCACGATGTTGTTATTCATCTGACGATTACGGACGATCATCCGTGGGCAGAGGCGCACGTGATTATCGAAGCCTTCCCGGTGGTTGGACCATGAAGCCCGCCCGTCCGAAACGCACCCGCCTGCGCGGGAAGGGGAAGGCCGTTGCGCCAACCCTGTCTGAGGAACGCCTGAAGGCGGCGCAGGAGGCGATCGCCTACAAGTTCAAGGATGCGACCCTGCTCGTTCGGGCGCTGACGCATCCAAGTGCTGTGGGCGGGGGGGATCCGGTGCGGGATTCCAACCAGCGTTTGGAGTTCCTGGGCGACCGCGTGCTGAACCTTATCATTGCAGAGCGCCTGATGGATCGCCGCAAGATGGAGAGCGAGGGCGAGCTGGCCCCGCGCCTCAACCGTCTCGTCAAGAAGGGCGCCTGCGCAGATGCCGTCCGTCACCTGAAGCTGGAAGAGTTCGTTCTTCTGTCCGACGGCGAAGAGACGGCAGGCGGGCGCACGCGTGAATCCACGCTGGGCGATGCCTGTGAGGCGATCATCGGGGCGATCTTCAAGGATGGCGGCCTGTCGCCCGCCCGCAAATTCATTGAGAAGGCCTGGGCGCCGCAGTTTGCTGTCGCCCCGGCTGAAACAAAAGATCCGAAAACCCTGCTACAGGAATGGGCGCAGGGGCAGGGTCTTCCGTTGCCGGACTATGACGTTTTGAGCCGTTCCGGCCCGGATCATGAACCCATTTACGAAATCGAGGCAAAGGTCGAAGGACGCGGCAGTGCCGTGGCGACCGGGCCTTCCAAACGCGAAGCCGAGCGCAGTGCTGCTGCCCTGCTGCTCCAATCGCTGGCAGGATAGACATGAGCGAAACAGACATCACACATGCCGGTTTCTGCGCCATTATCGGCGCGCCGAATGCTGGTAAATCCACACTGACAAATCTTCTGGTCGGGGCCAAGGTGGCCATCGTCACGCACAAGGTGCAGACAACGCGCTTCCCAGTCCGCGGTGTGGCGCAGACGGATCACACGCAGATCGTTCTGGTCGATACGCCCGGTATCTTCGCGGCGAAGCGGCGGCTGGACCGCGCCATGGTGAAGGCCGCGTGGAGCGGTGCCGAGGATGCCGATGCCATCGTGCACCTCGTCGATGCCTCGGCCTGGGTGGCAAGCCGCGCAGGCAAGGAAAATGCCGCGCAGAAGCACTCGATCGAAGATGATCGCCGTGTTGTCGAACAGCTGAAGACCAGCGGCCGCAAGGCGATCCTCGCTCTCAACAAGATCGACCTGTTCCCGCACGATCAGGTTCTGCCGATCATTGCGGAGCTGAACGAAGCGGGCGTCTATGATGAAGTCCACATGATCTCCGCCGAGAATGGCGACGGGGTAGAGAAGCTGGAAGAGTCAATCGCTTCCCGCATGCCGGAAGGTCCGGCGCTTTATCCGCCGGATCAGGTGGCGGATTTGCCGATGCGCCTGCTGGCGGCGGAAGTGACGCGCGAAAAGCTGATGCTGCGCCTGCACCAGGAACTGCCTTACCAGCTGATGGTGGAGACCGAGGCCTGGGAAGAGCGCAAGGATGGCTCCGTCCGCGTGCAGCAGGTGATTGTCGTTGGCCGCGAGAACCACAAGTCCATGGTGCTGGGCAAGGGTGGCCAGACGATCAAGGACATTGGCCGCATGGCGCGCGAGGAACTCTCCGAAATGCTGGGCCGAAAGGTGCACCTTTTCCTGTTCGTGAAAGTCGACGAACGTTGGCAGGAGCGCCGCGAAAGCTATCAGGGCCTTGGCCTGGAGTTCGATGTCTGAGGCGAAATGAACTGGTCCGATGACGGAATTATCCTCGGGGGGCGCCGCTTCGGTGAGGGCGGGCTGATCCTGGATGTTCTGACGCGTGCACATGGCCGCCGGTCCGGGCTGGTCTATGGCGGGAATTCCCGCAGGCGACGGGCGCAGTATGAAGCTGGCAATTCCGTGGCCCTGTCCTGGACCGGGCGGCTGGAAGACCAGTTGGGCCGGTTCGAAGTCGCAGAGGCCAGCCGGGAGCGTGTCTCCCATGTCCTGGACGATGCCAAGGCACTGGCGGCGGTATCCGCCATCACAGCCATTCTCCGCATGTCGCTGGACGAAGGCGACGTCGCAGGCTCGGCAATGTTCGAGGCGACGGAAGTGCTGCTCGACCAGATCGAGGCGCGGGAGATCTGGCCGGCACTGTATGTGCGCTGGGAGCTGGGACTGCTCTCCGCGCTGGGCTTCGGGCTGGACCTGCAGGAATGTGCGATCAGCGGCGCGAATGACGGGCTGACTCATGTCTCACCCCGCACCGGTCGCGCCGTGCGCGGGTCTGAAGCGGAAGACTATGTCTCACGCCTGTTCCGGTTGCCTGCCTTCCTCGTCACCTCATCGGCTCCCGTCAGCGACGAGGATGTCGCCGACGGGCTGAAGCTGACGGGATACTTCCTCGAAGCGCGTGTGTTTCACGCCATGAACCGCGCCATCCCCGCGGAGCGGGAGCGGCTGGTGAAGCGGTTGGCAGGCTGACGGTCAAGCCTTGGCGCTCGGGCGTTCGCCCACTTTTGCATACCAGGCCGCATAGTTCTTGAACTCGGGGTTCAGGGGCTGGCCGACGACATTGCCAAACGCTTGGAAGCAGAAGAGCAGGATGTCGGCCAGGCCGAACACCTCACCCGCCACATAGGGCTGGCTGGCCAGGCGTCCGTCGAGGAATTCGATCTTGTCCTGTGCGCAGGCCTTCAGGCCGGGGGCCGCTTCCGGCAGGCAGCGCATCCGGTCCTGGAACATCGGCAGGCCTTCGGACGAGCGGAAGCCGGTCGCCATGGGTTCCACGATGTTGAGGTCCACCCAGCGGGTCCAGCGGCGGTTCTGGGCGCGCTCTTCCGGCGTCTCACCCATCAATTTCTTGCCCGGGAACTTTTCATCGAGGTATTCGCAGATGGCGGTGATCTCTGTCACGACATCTCCATTGTCCAGCACGAGGCAAGGCGACTGGCCGGCCGGATTGGTGGCGAGATAGGGCGCCTTGCGATTGTCTCCGGCGCGGATGTCGATCTCTTCCATCGGGATTTCGATGCCGCGCTCGGCCATGAACATGCGAACGACATGCGGGTTCGGGCCGATGGATGTGATGAGCTTCATGGTGTTTCCTCTCATTTTGTCTGCACCCGTCATGTGCGAGCTTGCGATATTCATAATCGGTTCAGGCAACGGCGTCATATGTGACGTCGGGGTAGATGGGCGTTTGCTTTTCAGGAGGCTGATGCCATGAAAAATTCGATGATTCTTGCCGGTATTGTGCTTGCGGCTTCCGTCACGGGCTGTGTTGCTGTGAGCGGTGTTCATGATGATGATGCCGTGCGCACCAACACGGATCTCGCCATTCGCGTTTGCGGCGGGGAACAGAACGTCAAGGAAGTGAACGACGAGGGGTACGTCTGCAAGACAGACGACTGATCCGTTTTATTGGGGCCGGATGCCAGCATGTCTGGCATCCGGTTCCATCACCTTAGCGGCAGACGCTGCCGGGCCCCATGTCCAGATGGAAGTGATCCTTGTGGGCGGCGTTGTACTCCGGCCCGAGCGTCACCGAGAACAGGTCGCACGCGCCAGCGTGAACCCGGCGGAGGAATTTGGCTTCCTTGCCGCCCTTTCCCCAGAAAGTTTTCACATCGATCAGGCGCCCGTCTTCGAGGCGGAAGCCGGAAATATCGACCGCATTGCCGCGCCCGTGCTCTGACAGGCGACCGGATCCGGCGATGTTCCGGCAGGAAAAGCTGCCATAGGTCTCGATCCGGGCAATTGGAGAGCCGAGGATTTCCACAGCCGCAGGCCGGGCCACATGACGCTCCCATGTGTAAAGCGCAGCGGCCTCGCCGCAGGTCATGCGCAGCGTGGCGGAATAGGGCGTCAGAGACCGGTCCAGCGTCAGCGCATTGTAAAGGCCGCACTTTTCGCCCTTCGGGGCGTCGTCCAGCCTGGTGTAGAGCACGCCCGCCTTGTCCAGCGCGGGGAAGCAGACTTCCGGATGCTTTGCGGCTCTCGCCAGCTGGTGCCCGGTGCCGAGGCCCGGCCGGTCACTCAGGTTCACCGGGGCGAACGGATTGTGCCGTGGCGGTGCCGACAACAGGAACAGCGCCACGCACAGGGCGGGAACGGTCAGAAGGAGAAGCCATGCGCGTAAGTGAGGCATCTGCAGTCAGTACTTATAGGGGTTCCTTAACCAAAGGGCTTTTTCTGTTAACTTACGAGCGTTCGCGACTCGCAGGCGATTCTGCCCGCGGACCTGCACCAGAATGTGGCATGAACTGAGAAGGGGCCAGAATGTCCGACCTCAAGGATGGCGAGCCGGAAGACCGGATCATCAATGAACCGATGAGCGAGGCGCTCTCCAAGCGCTATCTCGCCTATGCGCTCTCGACGATCACCGCGCGGGCGCTGCCGGATGTACGCGACGGCCTGAAGCCGGTGCAGCGGCGCATCCTTTACGGCATGCGCGTGCTGCGGCTGGACCCGGAAGGCGGCTATCGCAAATGCGCCAAGATCGTTGGCGACGTGATGGGTAACTTCCACCCGCACGGCGACAGCTCGATCTATGACACGCTCGTGCGTCTCGCCCAGGATTTCACCGTCCGCTACCCGCTGGTCGATGGCCAGGGGAACTTCGGCAATATCGACGGCGACAATGCTGCTGCCTATCGTTACACCGAGGCGCGGATGACCGTGGCAGCAGAGCTGCTGCTGG
This sequence comes from Rhodobacterales bacterium, assembly GCA_014763715.1. Lineage (GTDB taxonomy): Bacteria > Pseudomonadota > Alphaproteobacteria > Caulobacterales > Hyphomonadaceae > Hyphomonas. The sequence continues at coordinate 5,040 of JACXUV010000056.1, forward strand.
ACGGGCTGAACGAGGACGCGGTCGATTTCCGCCCGAACTATGCCGAGAATGATGAAGAGCCGGTCGTTCTGCCGGCGGGCTTCCCGAACCTGCTGGCCAATGGCGCAAGCGGCATTGCTGTCGGCATGGCGACCTCGATCCCGCCGCACAATGCGGCCGAGCTGATTGATGCGGCGCGCCTGCTGATCGAGAAGCCGAAGGCGACGACGGCGGAGCTGATGGACTTCGTGAAAGGGCCGGACTTCCCGACCGGCGGCGTCATCGTCGAACCCTACGAATCCATGCTGGATGCCTATGAGACCGGCCGGGGCAGCTTCCGCATGCGCGCGCGCTGGGAAGTCGAGGACACCGGCCGCGGCACCTATCAGATCGTCGTCACAGAGATTCCGTACCAGGTGCAGAAATCCCGCCTGCTGGAGAAACTGGGCGAGCTGATCGAAGCCAAGAAGGTCCCGCTGCTGGACGATGTGCGCGACGAGTCCGCTGAGGATGTGCGCCTGGTCCTGGTGCCGCGTTCCAAGACGATCGAGCCGGAAGTGCTCATGGAAAGCCTTTACAAGGTCTGCGATCTCGAAACGCGCTTCAGCCTCAACATGAACGTGCTGCACAAGGGTGCACCGCAGGTCATGGGGCTGAAGGATGTGCTGCAGGCCTATCTGGAGCACCGCCGCGAAGTCGTGGTGCGCCGGGCAGAGTTCCGTCTCGACAAGATCGAGAAGCGGCTGCACCTGCTCGATGGCTACCTGATCGCCTATCTCAACATTGATGAGGTGATCCGCATCATCCGGACGGAGGACGAGCCGAAGCCTGTGCTGATGGAGACATTCGGCCTGACGGATGTGCAGGCAGAAGCGATCCTCAATCTCCGCCTGCGTGCCCTGCGCAAGCTGGAGGAGATGGAGATCCGCGGCGAGCACCAGAAGCTCACCGAGGAGCGCGAAGAGCTGATCAAGCTGCTGAACTCGGACCGCCGCCAATGGACGAAAGTTTCGAAAGAACTGAAAGCCGCCCGTGAGGCGTTCGATCCGGACTCCGAACTGGGCCGCCGCCGTGCCAGTTTCTCGGAAGCCAAGGATGTTGACCTCGCCGCTGCGCTGGAGGCATCCAAGCCGAAAGAGCCGATCACGGTCGTCCTGTCGAAGCAGGGCTGGATCCGCGGCATGAAGGGCCACGGTCTCGATACCAGCTCCGTGAAGTTCAAGGATGGCGACGAGCTTTACCTCGTCGAAGAAGTGATGAGCACGGACAAGCTCATCCTGATGTCGTCAGACGGGCGGGCCTTCACCATGGCGGCCGACAAGCTGCCGGGCGGGCGTGGACACGGGGAACCGATCCGCCTGACGATCGACCTGGAAGACAGTGTCGACATCATTGCCATGTTCCTGTTCGAGCCGGACCGTAAGCGCGTGATGGCTTCCTCCACCGGTTACGGCTTCGTGGTCGAGGAGAAGGAGCTGGAGTCCAACCGCAAGGCCGGCAAGTCCGCCGTGAACACCGGGAATGGACATCTCGTCTGCTGTCCGGTTGTCGAAGGCGACATGATCGCGGTGGTCGGCACCAACAAGAAGATGCTGATCTTCCCGCTGTCCGACCTGCCGGAAATGGCGCGTGGCAAGGGCAACAAGCTGCAGTCCTATAGCGGCAAGGCAGAACTGGCGGACCTCATCACCTTCGACAAGCGCGATGGCCTGATCGTCATGACCGGCGGACGCCACCGCGCCTTCCCGGAGTGGGCAGAGTGGAAAGGCCAGCGCGCCCAGGCGGGCAAGACCGTTCCGAAAGGCTTCCCGAGAAGCGGGACTTTTACAGGCTAAACGAAAACGCCCGGCCAAATCAGCCGGGCGTTTTTCATTCGGGATAGCAAATGTGCCAGCGGCGGATCAGTAAACCCGCGCGACGACCTGCTTCATGAGGGGGCCGATCTCCGTGTGCAGAACAAGGTCTGCATAGGAATCATGGTCAGTCTCGTCGCGGTTCACGATCACGACCGTCGCGCCGGTGCGTTTGGCGATGACGGGCAATTCGGCGGCCGGGTAGACGACCAGCGATGAGCCAAGCACGATGAACAGGTCGCTCAAGGTCGCTTCTTCCATGGCGCGGTTCATCTCGTCTTCCGGCATGGCCTGGCCGAAGGAGACAATCGCGGTCTTGATCAGGCCGGTGCAGAACACGCAGGTGATGTCTTCATCGGCCTCCCAGCGCGGCTTCAGGTCTTCCAGTTCATAGCGCTTGCCGCACTGCAGGCAGCGGGCATAGCTGGCATTGCCGTGCACCTCGATCACCCGGTTGTCCGCCACGCCGGAGGCCTGATGGAGGTTGTCGACATTCTGGGTAATGACGCTGGACACCTTGCCCATCTTCACAAGATCCGCGACGGCATAATGGCCGTCATTGGGCTTCGCCCCGGTCCAGCCGGCGGGATTGTTGTAGACGCGGTTCCAGGCTTCCCGGCGCTGCGCGCGCGAGCTGACGAAGTCCTGGAAATAGATCGGTTGCATCTTGCTCCACACGCCGCCCGGGCTGCGGAAGTCGGGGATGCCGCTTTCGGTGGAGATGCCTGCGCCGGTGAAAACCACGGCGCGGCGGCATTGAGAAATCAGGCTGGCAAGAGCTTCGGGTGCGTCGGTCATTTTTCCAATGCTACACAATTTGAGCGGCGGCGCTACTAGCTGCTGCCTTCCACGGGCTGTCCGAAGAACAGGATGGCAATGGCCAGGATGCCGAACAGGGCAAAGACGGTTCCGCGCAGGGGTGATTTCGCTTCCCGGAAGGCGCCAACCGAGGCGATCGCGCACTGCAGCGCGTAATAATAGGCGAAGGCTTTCGAGGCGAAGCTGATGATCTGGAAGATATGTGAGAACCAGGTCAGGCCGAGGCCGATGAGGACGAGGATGAGATAGGCGATGCGCGGAGAGATCTTCCGGCCGGACAGTTCCTCCACCAGACCGCCAGCGCCGCTTGTATCGGCGATGGCCGCGCTGAACTGGGCCGACAGGGCCGCCAAGACCAGCAGCGCAGGAAGGATGGCGGACACGACCTTCATCATGTCGACAATCGCCGTTTCTGTCAGCGGCACGCTCTCGGCATCGAAGGCATAGGTCAGCAGCACGACATAGGTCATGTAGATCGCCGTCGCGAGCCATTGGGCATAGCGCATGGAGCGGATGCGCATGGCCGGTTTGTACTCGTCACCCAGATAGCGTGAGGTTTCGAACCCCTGCACCGTGATGATCAGGCCGAAGGCAAGGGCGATACCGGCCCAGCCGGTTTCCGGCGGCGGGGTGAAGACGAGTTCGCCGCTCCCGGCCTGCTGGACGAAATAGACGCTGAGGCCAACCAGCAGGCCCGCAATGATGGCGAGCTTCAGGCTGACCGTGATCTGCTCCATCTTCTCCATTGCCGTGAACCCGCGCAGCCAGCCGACCGCAAGGATCAGGATCAGCGCCGCGCTGGTTACGGCCTTGGCGGCGGCGGGAGAATTGTAGGGCGTCATCTTCACGCTGAAGGCGCCGAACAGGTTCAGGTAATAGGCAACCGAGATGCAGTAGGCGAAGGCGAGTGCCCAGGAGGAGAAGTGTTCCGTCCGCCGTTCGGAAGCGGACCGGGCCGGATTGCGTTCGATGTTGGCGATGTTGAACCGGATCGCCGCCCCGAAGGCATAAGCCGCGAGGCAGAGGCCGAGCATCACCATCGGGGCATATTTGCCATAGGAATGGGACAGGATCGGGCCGAGGACGAGGAAGCCGCTGCCGATGATCGAGGCGAGCGGCGTGACAGTCGCGCGCCAGGGGCGCAGGTTCCGCACACGGGGCAGCATCAGCAGGCCGAGCGCGCCGAGTGTGGCGGTGCTGATGAGGACAGCCTGCAGCAAGGCGGCGGATTCCTTCAATATTCCGGACAGATGCAATGATCTCTGACCGGGGTCTGTTTACAGGGCGTTGCCAGCGCTGCGTTAAACCACCGTGCCGAACAGGTGCCCGATCACGCCGGTCGCCAGCATGGCAGCGACACCCCAGAACACGACGCGCGCAGCGGCCTTGCTCTTGCTGGCCCCGCCCGCGCGGGCCGACAGGGCGCCGAGGATGCCGAGGCTGATCAGGGACACAATGGCCACAATCGGCGTGATCAGATCAGCTGGCGAAGCAACAGCGGCAATGATCGGCAGGACGGCGCCGACAGAGAAGCTGAGGGCGGAGCTGACCGCCGCCTGCACAGGTTTGGCGGCGACGATCTCACTCATGCCGAGTTCGTCACGCGCATGGGCTTCCAGGGCGTCATGCTCTGTCAGCTGCCGGGCGACTTCCCGGGCCGTTTCGGGGGTCAGGCCGCGGCCGATATAGATCTCGGTCAGCTCCTGAAGCTCGGCGTCCGGATGGCTGTGAAGCGCGGCGCGCTCGATCGCGAGGTCTGCCTTCTCAAGGTCTGCCTGCGAGGAGACCGAGACGTATTCCCCGGCGGCCATCGACATGGCCCCGGCCACCAGGCCCGCGAGGCCGGCGGTGAAGATCGCGCCGGGTGTGGCGTCTGCGGAGGCCACGCCGATCAGCAGGCCGGCGGTGGACAGGATGCCGTCATTGGCGCCGAGCACGGCGGCGCGCAGCCAGTTCACCCGCTGGAAATAGTGGTGCTCTTTGTGAATGTAGGAATTGTCGGATTCCGGTGCAGATTCGGCCATGGGTCAGTTCCTGATCGTTATGTACTGGGTGGCCAAGCCGGGCGGCCAGGTCAAGCCTTGATGCAGTCCGGATGTCCCGGGTTTTCCTTGCGTGAGGCGGCGGTGCCGGTTAGGCGTTGATGCGTAAGGACTTCCGGAGGGACACACATGCTTATTGGACTTGGCGTCATCGTATTGATCGCTGGCTTCATTATCCTGATTTACAACGGTCTTGTGATGAAGCGGCAGCGGGTCAACCAGGCCTTTGCTGACGTCGATGTGCAGCTGAAACAGCGCCAGAACCTGATCCCGAACCTCGTCGAGACCGTGAAGGGCTATGCCAAGCACGAACAGGACACTCTGCAGCAGGTGATCGCGGCCCGGAACGCGGCGCAGAGCGCTCATACGCCGGCCGAAATGAGTCAGGCCGAGGGCATGCTGACCGCCTCGCTGGGCAAGCTTTTCGCGCTGGCCGAGGCCTATCCGGACCTGAAGGCGAACACGAACTTCATCCAGCTGCAGAACGAGCTGTCCGCCATCGAGGACAAGCTGGCCGCGGCGCGCCGGTTCTACAACTCGGCGGTTCAGGACTACAACACGTCCCGCGAACAGTTCCCCGGTTCCATCATCGCGGGCATGTTCAATTTCGAAGGCCGCGACTTCTTCGATGTCGGCGTCGAGGGCCGCGAAGCCCTCAGCACCCCGCCGGAAGTGAAGTTCTAGGCGCCTGCGGAATATGGTAAGCCTTCCGGGAACACGGGAGGTGACCATGAAAAGACTATTCGGAGCGGCGGCAGTCCTGACTGTCGCCGCTTTTGTTTCCGGGTGTGCATCCGGCGGCGGCGCCAGCAGCGGCAGCTGGAGCGCCTCGACCTGGAACGGGCTGGCGCCGCAGAATGTCTATGGCGGCAATTACCAGTTCTTCGCGGCCCCGGCCGAAGGACAGGGCTTCAAGCTGAAGTTCACGGTGAAGACGGACGGCAATTTCAACATCGCCAGCGGCGAAGCGCCGAGCGAAGCGGACCTGACCGCCGCCGCCAGCGCCGCCGCGCCGGAAGGCTGCACCCTGATCTCGGTTGAGCGCACGCCAGACGGCGGGGCCGTGGCGGATTATGATTGCGGCGGGGAGGAATAGGTCCGCCCCAGCACATGCGGCGCCCGTTAAGGCGCTTGGTAGGTGGGCTGAGTTTTCAGGAGTGCTGACTAGAGTCAGGTTTCCGGCGGGGGCAGGTTTAAGCCCCTTCTCCTCGGGGAGAAGGGGTTGGGGATGAGGGGGCACGGAGTTTCGGCAAGTGCAGTGCACGCGGCAGCTTTGTTACCCCTCACCCCAACCCCTCTCCCGAGGGAGAGGGGCTGCAGGTGGAGATAATCAGGCGTGAACGCTCGCCCGCCGCATGCGGCGGCGAGGCGGTCGTTTGCGGGTTTTGGGAATGTGCGCTCTTTCTTCTGTCCCGGCATCCAGTCAATGGATGTGAGAAAGACGCGGCCATTGGGCGTGACGCTCCAATGGTATTGCACACCCTTCCCATAGGCGGCGCGTACCGCTGCGCGCAGCAGCAGGAGCTGGACCCAGATGAGGGGCCAGGTCACCTTGAGATGTGGCGGGAAGCCTTCGGGTGGGTGCAGGAGTGACATGCGCCCGACTATACATCCGGACACGGAAGTGTCGGATGGATTTGTTTTTGGCTCAGTGATTGCGGCAGGTTGGGGCGTCCGGGGTGGTGGATAAGCCCCCTCCGTCAGCTGGCTTCGCCGCTTGCCACCTCCCCCGCAAGCGGTGGAGGATGAAGTCCGGTGCATGCGGCAAGCAATCCTCCCCTGCGAAGCGGGGGAGGTGGCCGCGAAGCGGTCGGAGGGGGCTCATGCTGAGTGACGTCAAAGCATGATTGCGGCATGACCTGAACTGGCCTCGCCATGATCATCCATGACTATACCGGACTATGCCGGACTATACCGGACTTCGGTGTGGATCGCCTCAGGCGTCGCCCCAGAGGCGGAGCAGGTTGGAGATGGTTTTCGACAGGGTCAGCATTTCCGGCGATTGGGCCGTGTGTTGCTGTGCCAGCGTGGCGCGCAGGTTTTCGAGGTCGAACAGGATTTCGCGGGCGGCGGCGTCGCGCACGGCGCTTTCGATCCAGCCGACACAGACGATGCGCTCACCGGCGGTGACGGGGCGCACTTCGTGCAGCGTCGTGGAGGGATAGAGGACGAGGTCGCCTGCCTCGGGCTTGGCCAGGTGTTCGCCGGCCGCCGTCTCCACGGCTAGCTCCCCACCTTCATAGGCCGACGGATCGCTGAGGAAGAGGGTGAAGGACAGGTCGGTGCGCAGGCGCCGGTCGCCTGAGCCCATGAAGGCATTGTCGATATGGCGGCCATAGCCGCCGCCATTGCTGGCGCGGCTGATCATCAGGGGGGAGAAGCGGCGCGGCTGAGCCGCGGCGCGCAGCACGGGATGAGTCTCCACCGCTTCCTGCAGCAGTTTCTTGATGAACGTGCCCGTGGCGCCGGACAGGTCTGCCTGTTCGTTGCGCTTTACCTGACGCGCCGCCGCGCCCGCCGTATGGGTGCCGTCGTGCCAGGTGAGGCCGGAGGCGAGGTGGGTGACCTTCTGCACCTGGCCGGGGGTGAGAACGCTGGAAAGGGTGATCATCATGAAACTTGTGGAACCTGTGTTGGGTGTCAGGGGGATGTCAGCGTGACCGGCTTGGCTGTCTTTCTGATAATCCGGGCTGATAATCCGGGCTGATAATCCGGGCTGATAATCCTGACACTCCCGCCTAGCGCAGATGCGCCGCTGCCGAAACCCGGGGACTTTCCGTAGGGGGTGGCTTGACGGAATCTGCCGATCAGGTAATGCAATAATATAACAGTAAGCAAGCGGATCCTCCCTCCCATCATGAAACAGCTCCTTCTCCTCGCCGCCTCCACGGCGGTTCTCGCCGGTTTTGCCCATGCCGATGCCCCGGATGAAACGGACCTGCGCCAGCAGTCCGTGATTGTCACCGCACCGGGGCCGGACCGGCTGGAAGGCGAACTGATCGGCAATGCGACCTCGATTGGCCGCGAAGGCATCATCGAGACGCTGGGCCCGACGCTGGGCGATACGCTGGACCGCCAGCCGGGCGTCTCGACCACTTTCTTCGGCCAGGGCGCAAGCCGCCCGGTGCTGCGCGGCCTTGGGGCTGAGCGTGTGCAGGTGCTGACCAATGGCATTGGTGTGATCGACGTTTCCGCTGCCTCGCCGGACCATACGGCCGCCGCTGACGGCATTGATGCGGAGAAGATCGAGATCCTGCGCGGACCGGCTGCGCTGGCCTATGGCGGGCAGGCAATTGGCGGCGTGGTCAACGTGATTGACGGGTTGCTGCCCGACACGCTGCCGGAGCGCAAGGCATCTGCCGATGTGTTCGGCGCGTATAACGATGTCAGCGAAGGCACCGAAGTGGCCGGGCGCGGGCAAATGGTGCAGGGGCCATTCGTCTTTACCCTGACAGGCTCCCAGCGCGATTTCGGGGACTATGACATTCCGGGCATGGCGGAATCGGCACGCCTGCATGCGCAGGAAGAGGCCGAGGAAGGCGGGGCGCACGCGGAAGAAGAACACGCCTCCGGTTCGCTGGGCAATTCCTTTGCCCAGACCGGCACGCTGGCGGGCGGCGTCTCCTGGATTGGCGAGAATGCGTTCCTGGGTCTGGCTGTGCGCCGTCAGGAAGCGCAGTACGGCCTGCCGGGCTCTGCGCATGAGCATGGCGATGAGGACGGCGACGAAGGCGAAGCCGTCGCTGCTCCGGAGGAGAACCCCTTCATCGACATGGAGCAGACCCGCTATGACCTGCGCGGCGGCTTCAGGCTGGACAATCCTTACCTGAAGGAAGTGACGGCGACGGTCTCACAGGCCGACTATTCGCACACGGAATTCGAGGCACCGGGCGAGCCGGGCACGATCTATGAAAGCGACGGCACCGAAGCGCGCGTGGAGGCCAGCCACGAGCTGGGCCTGCTGAAAGGCGCGCTGGGCGTGCAATATACCGACAAGACGCTGGACGCCTTTGGCGACGAAGCCTTCATCACGAAAACGGATTCGAACAGCCTCGGCGCGTTCCTCTATGAAACGATCGACTGGGAGAACGGGTTCGGCCTGGAAGGCGGCGCGCGGATCGAGAATGCCGAGCGCAAGAATATCTCCGGCGATACCGATTTCGACCTGTTCAGCGCGTCTGCCGGTGCGCACCAGCACTGGGACAATGGCTGGTTCGTCGGCCTGCAGGTTTCGCACACGGAGCGTGCACCGAACGAGAGCGAGCTTTATGCAAACGGTGCCCACCTTGCGACGGCGCAGTATGAGGTCGGCAATATCGACATGGACAAGGAGAAGGGCCTCAACATCGAAGCGACGGCCCGCTGGGAAAGCGCGAATGCCAGCTTCGGCGTGAACGTGTTCCGCACCTCCTTCGACGGCTTCATCTATCTGGCGCCCGGCCTGCTGGACGGGGCGGAAGAGGTGGACGGCCTGCCGGTCTACCTGTTCAGCCAGGAAGACGCGACCTTCACCGGCGCGGAGATCTATGGCCAGGCCTACATTCCGGAAGGCCTGCTGAAGGCTGACTGGACGCTGGATGGCGGCATCGACGTTGTCTCCGGCGAGCTGGACAAGGGCGGTAACGTGCCGCTGATGCCGCCGCTGACGCTGAACGTTGGCGCCAAGGCGGCTTGGCGGCTGTGGTCTGCCGGGGCGCATGTGACGTGGGCGGACGACCAGACCGACACGGCCACGGGCGAACTGCCGACCGACGGCTACACCCAGCTGGACCTGCGGGCGGACCTGGACCTGGCCGAACTGGGCTTTGGCCGCGAGGGCACGACCCTGTTCGTGGATGCGCGCAATGTGACGGATGAGGAAATCCGTTACTCGACCAGCGTGCTGAAGGATCGCGTGCCGGCACCGGGGCGGAACATCCGCGTCGGCTTCCGCGCCGCGTTCTAGGCTTCCTCCCTGGCCCCCACCTCCGCCGCTGCTCTCCCCTACAGCGGTTCTTCCCTCCGGAGGTGGGGGCTCAGCCAGGGCTCAGGAGGACCCCGTCAGGCGGGGGGCGGCGTCGGCGAACAATTCGTCCAGGAAGGTATTCACCGCGCGGGCGCGGGAGGTGCCGTGGACATCTTCATGCACAGCCAGCCAGAAGGCGCGCTCAAGGTGCACGGCCTGCGGCAGTACACAGGTCAGCTGCGGGTCGTTCCCGGCGATGAAGTGGGGCAGCACGGCGATGCCGGCGCCTTCGCGGGCCATCTGCCACTGGGCGACGATGGACGGGCTGCAGAAGCGGGGCGTCAGGCCCGGCGCGATGTCTTCATGGTAGCGCAGCTGGGTGGAATAGATCAGGTCGTCGACATAGCCGATCAGGTCATGCTCTGCGAGATCGGCCACGCTGTGAACCGGCGCGGTTCGGGCGAGATAGTCCGGATGGGCGTAGAGCTGCAGCACATAGTCTGACAATTTCCGCACTTTCAGCCGCCCGGCCTTTGGTCGTGTCAGCATGATCGACATGTCCGCCTCGCGCTTTGGCACGGAGACGAAGCCGGAGAGGGCGATGATGTCGAGCCCGATATGTGGCCAGGCCACGGCGAAGCGGGCCATGGCGGGGGCAATCAAAAGACTGCCAAGCCCCTCCGGCACGCCGAGGCGCACGCGACCCGCGGCGAGCGGGCCTTCACTGTCCGACAGGCTGGCGATCTCCGAGGCGGCGTGTTCCAGCCCCTCGGCCTTGTCGGCGACGGCCTGCCCTGCGGGGGTGAGCAGGTGGCCCTTGGGTGTGCGCTCGAACAGTTCGAGGCCAAGATCGGATTCGAGGCGGCGCAGGCGGCGGCTGATCGTCGTCGCGTCGAGGCCCGTGCGCGCGGCGACATCGGCGAGGCGCGGATGACGGCTGACATCGAGGAGGAGGCGGAGATCGTCCCAGTTCATATTGGCCAGGTCATGTTGGCTTTTCACCTGCAAATACGCAGCTGGTAGCTGCGATATTGTCCATTTACCTGAAATTACGCGCGCTTTACGGTCTCGTCAAAGTCAGGGATTCATGCCCGTGAGACGTCAAAGGGAGAACACCATGCGCGAAGTGCATCATTTCATCGGCGGCAAGGGCGTGACCGGCACGTCTGGCCGGTTCGGCGACATCTACAATCCGAACACGGGTGAGGTTCAGGCCCGCGTGGCGCTGGCGACCGAGGCCGAGCTGGATGCTGCCGTGGCGAACGCGGCGGCGGCCTTCCCGGCATGGTCGATGACGAACCCGCAGCGCCGGGCGCGCGTGATGTTCGAGTTCAAGCGCCTGCTGGAAGCGAACATCAATGAGCTGGCCGAGCTGCTCTCCTCCGAGCATGGCAAGGTGGTCGCTGACTCCAAGGGCGACGTGCAGCGCGGCATCGACGTGGTGGAGTTCGCCTGCGGCATCCCGCACCTGCAGAAGGGCGAGTATACCGAGGGCGCAGGCCCGGGCATCGACGTCTATTCCATGCGCCAGCCGCTGGGCGTTGTGGCCGGCATCACGCCGTTCAACTTCCCTGCCATGATCCCGTGCTGGATGGCCGCCGTGGCGATTGCCTGCGGCAACACGTTCATCCTGAAGCCGTCGGAGAAAGACCCGTCCGTGCCGATGCGCCTGGCGGAACTTCTGCTGGAAGCGGGCGCACCGGAAGGCGTGCTGAACGTGATCAATGGCGACAAGGTAGCCGTCGATGCCATCCTGAAGCACCCGGAGATCAAGGCTGTCAGCTTCGTCGGATCGTCCGACATCGCACAATATGTCTATGCGACCGGCACGGCGCACGGAAAGCGCGTGCAGGCCATGGGCGGCGCGAAGAACCATGGCATCATCATGCCTGACTGCAACATGGAGCAGGCGGTGAAAGACATCGTCGGCGCGGCCTATGGCTCTGCCGGCGAGCGCTGCATGGCGCTGCCGGTGGCGGTGACCGTTGGCAAGAAGACTGGCGACGAGTTCGTCGAGCGCATGCTGGACGCGGCGCGTGACCTGCGCGTCGGCATCTCCACCGATCCGGAGGCGCATTACGGCCCGGTCGTTTCCGCCGCGCACAAGGCGAAAGTGGAAAGCTACATCCAGATGGGTGTGGACGAGGGCGCAGACCTGCTGCTGGATGGCCGGGGCCTGACCATGCAGGGCGCCGAGGGCGGATACTTCATCGGGCCGAACCTGTTCGACAATGTGAAGCCGCACATGCAGTCCTACAAGGAAGAGATCTTCGGCCCGGTGCTGCAGGTGGTGCGCGCGGAGTCGCTGGAGGAGGCTGCGGCGCTGCCGAGCAATCACCAGTACGGCAATGGCTGCGCGATCTTCACCTCGAACGGCCGCGCGGCGCGTGAGTT
>JACXUV010000057.1 GCA_014763715.1 Rhodobacterales bacterium
CGGGCCGCGTCATGGATCAGGACGGGCGTGCTATCTTCTGTAATAAGTGCAGCAATTCCTGCGCGAACCGAGGCGGTTCGTGTCTCGCCGCCGCGTACGACTTTAGTCGTAGACGGGAAGGTGGCCGCTATGGCCGGATCGTCCACGACGATCACCAGGTCCAGCAGGTCTGGATGGGTGAGGAATGTGTGGACCGACCAGTCGATAACCCTCTGTCCCAGCAGGTATTCCCACTGTTTTGGACGGTTAAGCCCGGTGCGGGCGCCTTTGCCCCCGGCGACGATGATTGCGGCGAATCCAGTCATGAGCGCCTTCTAGGGCACCTGTTGTATCTATGCCATGCCATTTGCGCTTATGCAGTTTTGGGTGGCTGCTTATGTTTTGTGCACTTGCGCCGTGTGGAAAAGGTGCAAGAATGAACAAATGGTTAGTTTCGAGGCACCTAAGGTCTGGTTAGCGCCTATGTCTGGCGCAACGGATGCGCCAATGCGGCGCCAGGCTGTGCATTTTGGTGCACCGGCGGTGGTTTCGGAGATGGTGGCCGGTGAAATGCTGGCCGCGGCACGCCCGGATGTTGTGCGCCGTGCCTGCCGCCATGAAGGGGCGGGTTACTGGATCGTCCAGCTCGCGGCCCGGCGCCCGGAAGATATGCGCCGCGGGGCGGAACTGCTGGCCGAGAGCGGTGTGGACATCATCGACATCAATATGGGCTGTCCCTCGCGCCAGGTGACGGGTGGCCAGTCCGGTTCGGCACTGATGCGGGATATTCCGCTGGCGAGCGACATTATAGATGCGGCCCTGGAAGGGGCGGGCGACCGCCCGGTGACGCTGAAAATGCGTCTTGGCTGGGACGATGCCGCGCTCAATGCGCCGGAGCTGGGCGCCATTGCGGAGGCGAAGGGGATCCGGATGCTGACCGTGCATGGTCGCACCCGATGCCAGTTCTATAAAGGCTCAGCAGACTGGGCGGCTGTGCGCGAGACGGTCGATGCGGTCTCCCTGCCGGTGATTGTCAATGGAGATATCGGTTCGCCCGGCGATGCCGTACAGGCGCTGGAGCAATCCGGTGCACACGGCGTCATGGTGGGCCGCGCAGCCATGGGGCAGCCCTGGCTGGTTGGTGAGATTTCTGCGGCTCTGGAGGGGCGCCCATGGCGCAAACCGGGGCGCGCTGAGCAACTTTCGTCCCTGTGCGAGCAGATCGAGGACTCGGTCTCTCTCTATGGTCCGAAACTGGGTGTGCTGACGGTGCGCAAGCATGTCTCTGCCGCCATCGATGCACTCGACCTTGGCATGGCCACGGCTGAACGCCGGAGCCTGCGCTCAAAACTTTGCCAGATCTCTGACTGGCACGATCTCATCGCCGCCCTGCGGCAAGTATATTTGAACACCGACCTCGTGGAGGCCGTCTGACATGCCGGTGGACACCTTGCTCGACGCACGCTCCCTAGCGGATCTTTCCCCGATTGCCTTGCTGGTCATTGATGACCGGCGGCGCATCGTGGATGGAAATCCTGCCGCAGAAGCGCTGTTTCAGCTTTCGCGCCGTTCCCTGACGAACAAGCCGCTCAGTGAGCTGATTTATCATGACTCCCTGGTCTGGGAGCTCTTGGACCGCGCCCAGAGGCAGGTCGGCGATATCGCCTCACCGGGTACGCCTGTGACCGGTCCGTCGATCACATCCCGGCTTGTCTGCGATGTCTGGATCCGGACGACGGGCGATGAGGGTTTTGTCATCGCCCTGGTGGAAACGGCCGTCCGGGAAGGCAATGATTCCTCGGCAGGGGTCGCCGGGTTCGGCCGCATTCTGGGCCACGAAGTGAAGAACCCGCTGGGCGGCATCATCGGCGCGGCACAGCTGCTCGAGCGGCAAGGCGTCGAAGGGCAGGAAGAGCTGCTGGAGATCATCCGGGAAGAGGCCCGCCGGATCGAGCGTCTGGTCAACCGGCTGTCAGCCTTCGAACTGTTCTCCGCGCCGCGGATGAAGGACTTCAACATTCATGCCCTGCTGGACCGGGTCATTGCTTCGGAGCGCGTTGCGATCGGCAGCACGGTCGAAATCAAGCGGGACTTCGATCCATCGCTGCCTGAGCTGCTGGGCGATGAAGACCATCTCCAGCAGGCGTTCCAGAACATCATCCGCAACGCGGCTGAAGCGGCACAGGAAGGCGGCGGGCGCGGACAGGTCACGATCCGCACGGCCTATGCGACGGGCCTGGCCTTCAAGCGCTCGCGTTTCGGTGTCGGCCTGCAGCGGGCGATGCTGGTGACGATCGAGGACAATGGCCGCGGCATACCGCGCGAAAAGCTGTCGCGCATTTTCGATGTTTTCCAGAGCTCCAAATCCGGTGCGCGGGGGCTGGGCCTCTCGATCGTGAAAGAAGTCATCACGGCCCATGGCGGCCAGATCCGGGTGGACAGTGAGCCGGGCACGACCCGCTTCACCGTCCTTCTGCCAATTCGTACAGGAGGCCTTAATGGCTGATAAGACCGTTCTTCTTGCAGAGGACGATGCCAGCATCCGGTTGATCGTGAACCAGACGCTGGTCGCGGCTGGCTATGAAGTCCGCGCAACCAGCTCTCCGGAAGCGCTGGAGCGTTGGGTGCGTAACGGTGAGGGCGATGTCGTTGTGACGGACGTGTATCTTGGGGATGCGTCCATCTTCGACCTGCTGCCTTCGATGCGTCTGTCGCGCCCGGAATTGCCGTTCATCGTCATGAGTGGCCAGAACACGATCCTGACGGCGGCAAATGCGGCCCAGCATGGCGCGTTCGACTATCTGCCGAAACCGTTCGACATCGATGCGCTGACCAGCCTGGTCCAGCGCGCCCTTAAGGCGCCGCCGAAAACATCGGTGCGGGCAATCAATCCGGAATCGCAGAAGGCCATCAGCGATGCAGGTCTGCCGCTCATCGGCCGCTCGGATGCGATGCAGGAGGTCTACCGGATCATCGCCAAGGTGATGAATACGGACCTGACCGTTCTGATCGAGGGCGAAAGCGGCACCGGCAAGGAACTCGCAGCACGGGCGATCCACCAGCTTGGGTCGGCCAAGGACGGCAAGTTCGTTGCGCTGGATCTGGCAGCCCTGCCGGCCGCCGAGATCAATCGCCAGCTGTTCGGCGCGAATGGCGAGCCGGGGGCTGTGCACCAGAAGGGCGGCACGCTTTACCTGGACGAGATCGGTGACCTGCCGGCCGAAGCGCAGACCCAGCTGGTGAAGTTCCTGCGCGATGCCAATGGGGCGCGCCTGATCGCCTCCACCCGCCGAAACCTCGGCCGCATGGTGGAAGAAGGCGCCTTCCGGGAAGACCTGTATTACCGGCTGAACGTCGTGCGTCTGGCCATGCCGCCGCTGCGCTTGCGCAAGGAAGACATTCCGGAACTGGCGCGGGCCTTCCTGATCCGGGCCCAGCGTCAGGGCCTGTCCGCGAAGAACTTCGACAAGTCGGCGATCGACCTGATCATGGCCTATGACTGGCCGGGCAACGTGCGGGAGCTGGAGAACCTTGTCCTGCGCCTGGCTGTCCTCAGCCCCGACGACACGATCACCCTGCGGGACGTGGAGCGGGAGCTGCGCGCGGGTGCCAGCGAGCAGAAAGGCGCCAGCGGCGGTTTCGAGAAAGACATCGAGACGCTCCTGCACCGTCACATCATGGGCGATCTCATCTCGAGCCGCGAGGACGAGGAAAGCACGGTCTATTCCCGCGTGATCGACCAGGTGGAGCGTCCGCTGATCCGTCTCGCCCTTTCGGTCACCGCCGGAAACAAGGTGAAAGCAGCGCAGCTGCTGGGCATGAACCGTAACACGCTGCGGGCGAAGATTAACGCACTCGGCATTGCAGAAGACTGATTGACGGTTGCCAAAACTGTGGCTCTAGTGCACCACTGTTGCTGTAGGGGCACGATTGTGTGATCTTGGAGCAACGGGCCGGGGGGCCTGTGCAGAGTCGGTAGATTGTCGAACCCGTTAAGTCAGCATGCACCGAAAGCGAGTTGGGCCCTTTTCGAAGGGCTCTTCATCATTGCGGCGCTTGTTGCGGTATTCGCGACCTTCATCACGATCGCGGGTGTGAACCCGGATAATCCGACGGCGGGCTCGACGCCGTGGCTGCTCGCGCTCAATCTGGTTCTGATCATCGTCCTCGCGATCATCGTGGTCCGGGAATTCCTGGCCATTCGTGGCCGCTCCCGAGAGGCGGGCGAAGGGCGGCTGGCGCAGCGCTTCGTCATGCTGTTCGGCTTTTCGGCCCTGGTGCCGTCCATGGTCGTCGGGATCTTCCTTGGCGCAGTGGTTACCCGCGGACTCGACAACTGGTTCGGCGACACCGCTGAAGCGGTGATGGAAAAGAACAAGCAGATCTTCCAGGACTATGTCGACAACTTTACATCCTCCTTCGATGTGGATGTGCGTCTCGCCGCGCTGGACGTTGAGAACTTCGCGCGGGATGTGAAGGCGCAGATGGCCATCGAGAATGGTGGTCAGGATGTCGACGGAGAGCAGTCCGCGGCCAAGGCCTCTGCCGCGCTTTCCGAAGGCTTGCGCAAAACACTGGCCTACCGGGAATTCGTGACAATCTCCATTGTCAGCGCGGACGGCCAGGAAATCATTGCCGAGGAGAATGCCGGGACGCCTGTGCGCCTGCGGCCATCGCCTGATGACTTCGCTGAGGCGCAAAAGGGTGAGGTTGCGGCCCGGCTTTACGAAGCGCAGGGGGTTGCAACGGCGCTGATCCGGATTTCCGAGCCTGTGGACGGGTTTGTCTATGCGGCTAAACCTTTCGACCGGAACCTGTTCACGATGCTGGGCGATGCCAAGGACCAGCTGGCGCAATATCAGAATGCCAAACAGCGCAGCGGGCGCCTGCAGACAATCTTTGCCATTGGCTATGCCCAGATCACGGCGCTGATCCTGCTGCTGGCCGGGCGGCTTGGGTTGGAAGCAGCAGGGCGTATCACAGGACCGATCGGGCGCCTTGCATCCGCCGCGCATACGGTTCGTGACGGGGACCTGACCGTGCGTGTGCCGGTCAATGGCCCAAAAGACGAAGTTTACGCCCTCAGCCAGTCGTTCAATGCCATGACGGAGCAGCTCTTCGAACAGCGCAACGCCCTTATCCGTGCGCGCGAAGACGAGGAAGACCGCCGCCGGTTTGTTGAAACGCTCTTGGCCGAAGTCAGTGCCGGCGTGATCCGCATGGATGCGGACATGACGGTTACGCTGGCGAACCGGTCTGCGGGCGACCTGCTGGATGCTGCAGACATCAAGTCTGGCGAGGCGTTGGAAGTGATTGCACCGGAGTTCGAGCGGTTTGTGCGTGATACGCTGGAACGGAATTCTCCGGTTGATGCCTCGATAGAGATCATGCGCAATGGCGCCACGCGCCATATCCGCCTGAAGGCCGCGCCGGACCCCGCAGGCGGCTGTGTGCTGACATTTGACGATATGACCCGGCTGATCAATGCGCAGCGCCAAATGGCCTGGCGGGATGTTGCCCGGCGTATCGCCCATGAAATCCGCAATCCGCTGACGCCGATCATGCTGTCGACGGAGCGCCTGCGCCGCCGTTATGCCAGCAAGATCGACGATCATGACGGTGTGTTCGAGAAGTGTATCGACACCATCCTGCGTCAGGTGGGGGATATCGGCCGGATGGTCGAGGAGTTCTCCAGCTTCGCGCGGATGCCGAAGCCGAGCGTTGCGCCTTTCGACATGCGGGGCTTGCTGCAGGAAGCGAGCTTCTCGCGGAGTGTGGTCAATCCCGATATCGATTTCGAGTTTGAGAGCGGCGCATCCTCCACGACCTATGTCGGCGACGAACGGCTGATCGGCCAGGCAATCGGAAACCTGCTGAAGAATGCGGCGGAAGCCATTGAGGGCATGCCGGAGGAGCTGGACGTGCAGGGGCAGATCCGGCTGGAGCTGAATGGCGACGAGCGCGGCCTTGAGATTACCATCGAAGACAATGGCCCCGGTTTTCCGGAAGACGTCCGCGAGCGCCTTCTGGAGCCTTATGTCACGACGCGTGAAAAGGGCACCGGGCTTGGCCTGGCCATTGTGAACCGGATCATCGCGGATCATGGCGGGTCAATCTCTCTGCAGAACCGTCCCGATGGCTTGCGCGGCGCCCGTGTGCGCGTCTGGCTGCCGCCGCATGATCTGATGACTGAAACAAGCATGTTGCCGGCTGATGAGCGTATCGCCGGGAACAATCCACATTCTCCAAAGACTGTCCGAGTAGAGGAGCCGACGCCATGGCGTTAGATATTCTGGTCGTAGATGACGAACCTGACATCCGGGAACTCATTGCTGGAGTTCTCGGAGATGAGGGATATTCCGTGCGAACGGCCGCCACGGCCGAAGCGGCGCTTGAAGAAGTCCGTACACGGACACCACGCCTGGTGGTGCTGGATGTCTGGTTGCAGGGCAGCGGGATGGATGGCCTGTCGCTGTTGAAGTACCTGAAGTCGATTGACCCGCTTCTGCCGGTTATCGTGATCAGCGGGCACGGCAATATCGAGACGGCTGTCGCGGCAATCCGGCGCGGTGCTTATGACTTCATCGAGAAGCCGTTCAAGACGGACCGTCTGCTCCACCTTATCGACCGGGCCATCGAGTCCGCCGCGTTGAAATACGAGAATGCAACGCTGCGGAACCGGGCGGGAGACGATGAGCGCTGGATCGGGCATAGCCATGCGGCAACCAACCTGCGTGCGTCGATCGAAAAGGTTGCGCCCACAAATTCACGCGTGATGATCACCGGCCCGGCAGGCGTCGGCAAGGAGCTTGCGGCGCGCCTGATCCATCGTAATTCCCTGCGGGCCAATGGCCCCTTCATCGTGGTCAACGCGGCGACGATTGCGCCGGACCAGATGGAAATCGCGCTGTTCGGTGAGGAAGATGCGCAGGGACGGACGACGCGTATCGGCCTGTTCGAGAAAGCGCACCTTGGTACGCTGCTGCTGGACGAAGTGGCAGACATGCCCTCCGGCACGCAGAGCAAGATTCTTCGTGTGCTGACGGAGCAGCGTTTCCAGCGCGTCGGCGGACGCTCGGATGTCAATGTGGATGTGCGCGTCATGTCCGCGACGACGAAGGACCTCAAGAGCGAAATCGAGGAAGGGCGTTTCCGGGAAGACCTGTTCTACCGTTTGAACGTTGTGCCGTTGCGCGTGCCGTCGCTGGCTGAACGCCGGGACGACATTGCCGATCTGGTGACCTATTTCATCGAGCGGATTGCCGATTCATCAGGGCTCACCCCGCGCACTTTCTCTCAGGAGGCGATGGCGGTGCTGCAGTCAATGGAATGGCCGGGCAATATCCGCCAGCTGCGCAATGTGGTCGAGCGTATCCTGATCCTGTCGCCCTCGGATGCGAGCAGGCCGGTCAGCGTGGAGGAGCTTCCGCGCGATACGGGCACCAACATGCAGAACGCAAAAGCCGGCTCGGCCGACCTGGTTGGCCTGTCCCTGCGTGATGCGCGCGAACAGTTCGAACGCGAATATCTGGCCCTGCAAATCACACGGTTTAACGGAAACATTTCGCGGACTGCTGAATTCATCGGAATGGAACGCTCCGCGCTCCATAGAAAATTAAAGGCTTTGGGCGTAGCTTCCGGCGTGAGTCGGCAGGATAGCTAGGTCGGCGGAAGGCTGAGGAATGCGCGTACTTATCTGCGGTGCTGGCCGTGTTGGACACGGCATCGCGCGGCGCCTTGCGCGCGAAAAGCACGACATCACCATCATTGATGAGGATCCGGACCTGGTCGATCAGGTGTCGACCGATCTGGATGTGCGGGGCGTCTCTGGTCACGCCGCCCACCCGGACGTGCTGAAACGTGCCGGTGCGGCCGACTGCGAGATGATCATCGCCGTCACGCATTTTGACGAGATCAACATGGTGATCTGCCAGATCGCCCACACACTGTTCTCCGTCCCGTTCAAGATCGCCCGTGTGCGGGACCAGTCCTATATCGATCCGGCCTGGAAGAACATCTTCTCCCGTGAGGGCCTGCCGATCGATATGGTCATCTCGCCTGAGGTTGAGGTCGGCGAGGCAATCCTCCAGCGTCTGCGTACGCCCGGTGCGATCATGTCGGCTTCATTCGGGCGTGGGAAAGTCCGTCTGCTCGGCCTTGAAATTGCCGAGAACAATCCGCTTCTGGATACGGCTGTCGATCAGATCCGTGGCCTCTTCCCGGACCTATCTGCCCGTATCATCGGGATTGGTACGGGAGACACGGTGCGCGCCCCGAAGGGCAGCGATGTGCTGAAGCCAGGTGATCGGGCGTACATTGCCGTGCTGGACTCCCATGCCGAACGGCTGACCTCGATCTTTAACCGGAATGTCGAACGGTCCGATCATATCGTGATCGTCGGTGGCGGGAATGTCGGGCTCTACGTGGCCCAGACGCTGGAGCGTGAAAGCAACAAGCGTATCCGCCTGATCGAGAACGATCCGGAGCGTGCCAATACGGCCGTGGCCGGGGTCAAGCGCTCCATCGTGATTCAGGGGGACGGTCTCAATCCGGACATCCTGACGGAAGCGGGCGCCCCGAAAGCGGACTTCGTTGTCGCGATCACCAATGACGACAAGACCAACCTCCTGATCTCCAATCTGGCCAAGCGGGCAGGCGCGAAGCGGACGCTGGCGCTGGTGAATGCAACGGAACTGGCGGGCCTTGCGCGTGACATGCGTGTGGATGCCGTTCTGGACCCGCGCGCCCTGACCGTATCCCAGATTCTCCTGCGCATGCGCCGTGGCCGGATCCTTGGCCTGCAGTCCTTGGAGGACGGGCAGGCAGAGGTGGCCGAAGGCGTCACGCTGGAATCCTCGTCACTGATCGGGAAGCCCACGGGATATGACGACCTGCCGGACGGCGTGACCGCCGCAGCCATCGTGCGCGGCGATCAGGTGATCATTGCCGGGCCAGATGCAATCGTTCGTACAGAGGACCGTCTGATCGTGTTCTATGTGGAGGAGATGGTCCGGAAAGTGGAGAAATTCTTCCGCGTCAGTCCGGACTTCTTCTAGGCGCATGAATTACGCATCGGTCGTCCGCATCCTGGCCCTCGTGATGCTGATACTTGCCGGCTCCAGTCTGCCGGCGATCCTCACAGCGCTGGCCTATGGCGAGGATGAGCAGGTGTTCGCTTTCCTGGCCATGGTGCTGGGGATCAGCGTGACGGCCGTCAGCATCCTGTTCCTGACGCCGCGGCCGACCCTGAAGGCGCGCCCGTCCGATGCGTTGGGCCTGGTAATCCTATGGTGGTTCCTGTCACCTGTCGCCGCCAGCCTGCCGTTTGTGGTGGGGGTACAGAATTCATCGCTTCTCAGCGCCATCCATGAGGCGGCAGCCTGCCTGACGACGACCGGGCAATCTGTCATCGCCGTTGAGGGCAACCTCTGGCCAGCCAGCCTGATCGTCTGGCGTGGCATCCTGCATTTCATAGGGGGAGCGGCTTCCATCATCACGGCGGCCAGCGTGCTCGCGGCTCTGAACCTCGGCGGCCCTGGCATTCACCGCAGCGTCCTGTTCGTGATGCCGGAGACAAGCTTTTTCGACGCTGTGCCGAAAGTGGCGCGGTCTGTTGTCCTTATCATGGTTGTGTCGATTACGCTGACGGTTCTGGCGCTGGAGCTGACCGGCATGTCTTCCGGCCGGGCGATTTCCGACGCGGTCAGCGTGTGGACGACCGGCATTGTTGATCCTGCCCCCTATGGCCGGGCGAATGCCGGGCCAGTCGCAGACATCATCCTGGCGATTGGCATGACCGGTGGGGCTTTGGGGCTCGCCATTGCGCTGCCACTGAGGGAGCGGCGCTTCATGAAGGCGCTGACGGACCCGGAAACGACGGTTTTCTTCCTGCTGGTCGGAATTTTCACCCTGATGGCGGTCGCTTCCGGCGTGAAGTTCATCGAGTCGCTGGGCTGGTCCATTTCGGCGCTGGCAACTTCCGGTTTGCCGCTTGGTGAGGCGGATACGTGGGAGCGCGTGCCGCTGCCGGTTTTCGTGTTGCCGGCCCTGATCGGCGGATCTGCACTGTCCGCTGCAGGCGGCGTCAAGATCGCGCGCCTGATCGTTCTGGCGCGGCGGGCAGGGGTCGAATTCCGTCAGCTGGGTTACCGGCGGTCTGTTCTGGGCTTCCAGTTCCGTGACCGCGCGATGGATGAGCGCAGCGTGATTGGCGTCTGGGTGTATCTGATTGCCTATATCCTGACGGTTTTCCTCGTAATGGTCGGTTTTACCTTCACCGGCCTGTCGTTTGAGGATGCCATCCGGCTTGCCATTGGTTGTCTGACGAATTCGGGCGGATTGGTCGCCGGACATGTCGCGCAGCTGGACGGGGCTGCCTCGATTTTGGCCATTTTCTCAATGCTGTTGGGCAGGTTGGAGATTTTGGCGATCATTCCTGCCATTTCTGTCAGTTTCTGGCGGGGGTAGATGGGGTTCGCTCTTGCGAAAGGCCCTCAATCCAGTTAGCCCGCGATCATAACAAGAACAACAGGACTAACCTGCTATGTCGGCTGATAAGAAACAAAACCTTCAGGATGCCTTTCTCAACGCCGTTCGCAAATCGCGTACGCCGCTGACGGTCTTCCTTGTAAACGGTGTGAAGCTGCAAGGTGTGGTGACTTGGTTTGACAACTTCTGTGTGTTGCTGCGGGGCGATGGTCGTCCGCCGCAGCTTGTCTACAAGCACGCCATTTCCACGATTGCTCCGAGCGCGCCAGTGCAACTCTTCGATGAAGAGATGGACAAGGAATAAAGCCATTTGGGCGACAAACTGATTGATCGACTCCCGGCGCCGGAAATCGCCGGTGCGATCATTCCCTGGTTCACGCCAGCCAACAGGCCATCTGCAGACCGGCTGGAAGAAACAGCGGGTCTGATCGAGGCGCTTGGCTGTGAGCTGGCCTTTCTCCGGCCGGAACATGTCCGTCAGGTCAATTCAGCGCAACTCCTGTCGGGCGGCATTCTCGACCGGCTTGCGGCTGACCTTGAGGCCAATGAGTGCACACTGGCCGTTGTCGATGGCGCGCTGACGCCTGTTCAGCAGCGTAACCTGGAAAAGAAGCTCGGCGTGAAGGTCATCGACCGGACCGGGTTGATCCTAGAAATCTTCGGTTTGCGTGCCCGCACCAAGGAAGGCCGGTTGCAGGTCGAGCTGGCGCGCCTGCTGTACGAGCGCTCGCGGCTCGTGCGGACATGGACACACCTTGAGCGCCAGCGCGGCGGTGGCGGCTTCCTGTCCGGCCCGGGGGAGAGCCAGCTGGAAGCGGACCGGCGGATGCTGGACGACAAGATTGTCCGCCTGAAAGCGGAGCTGGACGATGTACGCCGGACGCGTGCTGTCCAGCGTGCCGGACGACAGCGCACCGGCAAGCCGGTTGTGGCGCTGGTCGGCTACACCAATGCGGGCAAGTCCACCCTGTTCAACCGCCTGACCGGCTCGGATGTTTTCGCGAAGGACATGCCCTTCGCAACGCTGGACCCGACCATTCGCCGGCTGGATCTGCCAACGCTGGGAGAGGCGGCCCTGATCGATACGGTTGGCTTTATCACGGATCTGCCGACCCACCTGATCGACAGCTTCCAGGCAACACTGGAAGAAGCCATGCAGGCAGACCTGCTGGTCCATGTGCGTGATCGGTCAAGCCCGGCCGACAGGGAACAGGCCGACGACGTCATGCGTGTGCTGGAGCGCCTGGAGCAGGAGACCGGCCTGCCTCTGCCGCCGATGATCGAGGCGTGGAACAAGGCGGACCTCTTGCCGGAAGAGCGCGTCCAGGCATTGAGCCTATCGGCAGAAGGGCAGGAGGCGCGCCCGGCTGTCCTGATTTCAGCTGTTACGGGCGAGGGGGTGGACGCCTTGCTCGCCGCAATCGAGCAGGGGCTGCTGCGCAGCGCAACTCTGGTGCGGATCGTCCTGAAGCCTGAGGACGGGCGTGCGCGGGCCTGGCTGCATCGCAATGGAGAGGTCATCTCCGATGACATGCAGGACGATGCGAGTTCCCTGATGACGGTGCGGCTGAAGACGGATCGTCTCGGCCAGTTCAGGTCCGAATTCCCGGAAGTTCGCCTGGAGCTGGCGGACTAGGCGGGTGATTCCGTTTTCTTGACGGCCTGCCAGAGATTTTCCTGCGCTTCGAGATCGAGTTCGGAGAAGTTTTCGCCGTTCTCGGTCGCCATCGCTTCCATGGCGCGGAAGCGGCGTTCGAACTTGGCATTCGCCTGGCGCAGGGCGACTTCCGGGTCGATATTCAGGCGGCGGGCAAGGTTGGCCGCTACGAACAAGAGGTCGCCGATCTCGTCCATGATCGCGGCAGCATCGCCGGACGCGATGGCTTCCTTCACCTCTTCGGTCTCTTCTTCGAGCTTGTCGAAGATGTGTTCCGGCTCGGTCCAGTCGAAGCCGGTGCGGGCCGCGCGCTTCTGCAGTTTCTCGGCGCGTAGCAAAGCGGGTAGCGACAGGGCGACACCATCCAGCGCGCTGTGGCTCTTCTCCGCTTTCGCCTTGGAGGCCCGCTCCTGCGCCTTCACGACCTCCCAGGCCACGACCTGATCGTCTGAGGTGCGGTTATCGGCCGTGTCGAAAACATGCGGGTGGCGGCGGATCATCTTCTCGTTGATGGCGGTGGCGACATCTGCCGCATCGAATGTGCCTTCCTCGGAGGCCATCTGGCTGTGGAAGGCGACCTGGAAGAGGAGGTCGCCCAGTTCCTCGCGCAGGTCCCCCATGTCGCCCCGCTCGATCGCATCGGCGACCTCGTAGGCCTCTTCGATCGTGTAGGGCGCGATCGTGTGGAAATCCTGTTCCAGGTCCCATGGGCAGCCGCCGTCCGGGTTTCGCAGCCGGGCCATGATGTCGAGCAGGCGAACAAATTCACGGGCAGCGCGTTCATGCTGTGGGGAGGCCGAATGATCCATGGAGCCAATCCTGTCGGTTCTGCTGGGCCGGAACGGGTCCGGATGTGCCATGAGCCGGCACGGGCGACATCATCGGAATGGATTGACTTTCGCTGCGGTGCAAGAGACGTGAAAGCATGCGATCTGTCATCCGCACTTACTTTGCGCCAGCAGCGAGGCGCCGATCATGAAAGAACAAATGATCCTGATTGGTATCGATTGGGGAGCGTCCACGTTTCGCGCGTGGGCCTTTGATGAGGATGGCGAAGTCATTGGCGGCACATCGGTGCCTGATGGCATCCTGACCCATTCCGGCGATGCGATGGGGCGGCTCAAGTACCACATCAATGAATGGCTCGGCGAATGGCCGGAGGTGCCGATCATCGCATGTGGCGGCATCGGCGGATCTCAGGGCGTGCATCAGACAGACTTCCGGCCCGTTCCCATGATGATTGCGGATCTTCCAAAGCATCTGGTGCATGTGCATGGCCTACACATCGTGCCTGGGCTGAAGCAGGTGTCGCCGCCCGATATCATGCGTGGAGAAGAAACACAGCTCTTTGCGCTTGATGAGTCGATTGGAGCTGTCTGCATTCCCGGCACACATACCAAGCACGTTACCGTCGAACATGGGCGCATACTTGGCTTTACAACGGAGATGACCGGAGAGCTCCGGGCATTGCTGCTGGCCAACGGCGGCTTGAAGACGCCTGCCGGGGTGCAGCAGGAGTTCAGCAAGGCGGTCTTCCGTGAATGGGTGGAGTATTCGCTGGATACGGATGACGCGGCCTCACCTTTTGCCGTGCGGGCAGCCCGCATGACGGGAGAGCTTGATCCCAAGTACCATGAAACTGCCCTGACGGGGCTTCTCATCGGGGCAGACATCGCCGCGCATTACGATCCCGGCGATGAGCTGACCCTGGTTGCAGACGGCCCATTGCTGGAGTCTTACCGGCTGGCGCTCGAAACGCTCGGCGCGGAATTTGACGAGTGGTCGGCAGTCGAAGCGACCCAGGACGGCTTGTTCGAACTTGCAGAAGAGGCAGGGCTGATCGGATGATGCTGGCACCGGAATGCGTCGCGCCGACCGGGTGCGTGCTGGGGAAGGGGCCGCTCTGGAGCGAGAGCGAGGGCTTCCTGTGGTGGGTCGATATCCGGCGCGCCAAGCTGCATCGCTATAATCCGCGGACAGGCAACACGCGCCGGTATGATTTGCCGCTGCGCGCCAGTACCATTGCGCTGCATGAGGGCCGGTTCCTGATGGCCGGGGACCGGGAGATCGGCATCTACGATCCGTCTACGGAAGTGTATGAGCAAGTCGCGGTGATCGAGGGGGAACCGGAGGGCAATCGCGCCAATGATGGCGGTATCGCGCCGGATGGCTCGTTCTGGTTCGGCACGATGGACGATTCGGAGAAGGAGGCGCGCGGTAATTATTTCCGGTTCGGGCCAGACAAATCCCTCACCCAGCTGCGCCTCCCGTCTGTCATGGCGACAAATACCATGCAGTTCTCGCCGGATGGCCGCACCTTCTACACATGCGACAGCGCAGAGCAGGAAATCCTCGCTTACGACCATGACCCCGAATCGGGGGCGCTGACCGGACGGCGCGTATTTGCCTCCACCTATGAATTCGGCGGGTATCCGGACGGGTCTGCTGTTGATTCGGAAGGCTGTCTGTGGACCTGTCTCTGGGATGCGTCCCGGATTGTGCGCCATACACCGGAAGGCGAGGTGGATGAGGTCATAATCCTCGCGGCCCCCCGGCCAACGAGCGTGACGTTCGGCGGGCCCGACCTCAGGACGATGTTCATTACCACTGCCAGGGCGGGCATGACGTTCCCCCAACTGGACGCGCGCCCGCTTTCCGGCAGCCTGTTCGCTGTCCGCGTGGATGTGCCGGGATTGCCGCCCAGGGAATTTGGCAAACCCGGCTGAAGGCGAGGCTGAGATGCCCTCTTGTACAGGGCCCCGGCAGGCCTCACATGCCTTCACATTAAAATTGGTGTAGTTTAACCGTGGACGCGGCGCCTCAAAACCGCTAACCCCCCGCTTTTCAAGAGAGTGTCGGAATGGCCGATAAGGTTAAGAAGAAACGGGTCGGGCCCATCACGTTCCTGCGTCAGGTGCGCGCAGAAGGGAACAAGGTGACCTGGACATCCCGTCAGGAAACGGTTCAGGCAACGATTTTCGTTGTCGTGATGTCGGTTCTGATCGCGGTCTTCCTGTTTGCCGCCGATTTCTTGATCAACTTGTTTGTTAAAGCGATCACTGGCCTTTAAGGGCGTGTGATTGTCCGTTTTCAAGGAGCGCACAGGCCCCATGGCTGAAGCGAAATGGTACATCGTCCATGCCTATTCCAACTTCGAAAAGAAGGTGGCGGCAACGATTCTGGAACAGGCCCAGCGTAAAGGTCTGTCTGATCTGATCGAGGACATTCAGGTTCCGACCGAAGAAGTGGTCGAAGTCGCACGTGGCAAGAAAAAGACCGTCGAGCGCCGTCACTTTCCGGGCTATGTCCTGCTGAAGACGGTCATGACGGATGACGTGTATCACCTGGTGAAAGATACGCCGAAAGTGTCCGGCTTCCTCGGTGCCGAGGGTGGCAAAAAGCCGTTGCCGGTACGCCAGCGTGAAGTTGACCGTATTCTCGGCACGGCTTCGGATGCCTCTGCAGAGCGTCCGCGTCCGAAAATCTCGTTTGAGATCGGTGAACAGGTCCAGGTTAATGATGGACCGTTCCAGGGCTTTGAAGGGGCTGTCGAGGAAATCGACGAAGCCAATGGCCGCCTGAAAGTGACCGTTTCCATCTTCGGTCGTGGAACACCGGTCGATCTGGAATTCGAACAGGTCACCAAAGTCTGATTTTGTGCGGGGATTTCCGTAGGAACGTCTGCCGGTCCTGCTTGAATCCTCACAACATGGGTTGTATTTGCCAACCCCAGTGCCGCCTTAGCTCAGTCGGTTAGAGCGCTAGATTGTGGATCTAGAGGTCCCCCGTTCGAACCGGGGAGGCGGTACCATTCTCTCCGGGAAATCTCAAAAAATCCATTTGTGGCGGGAACTTGTTCCTCTCATGTGCGTAATTTGACGTGCTCGACACAATCTGTTGCAAATGGGTCGCGGTAGGTAGAAAATGCCCGCCATTCCTGCGTCCATGCTTCCGAAAGGGGCTCGCAGCGAGAGGAAATTGAGTTTAACAGGAATCATCGGGTGATTGCCCGTATGAACCTGCGGCCGAGGACAATCCCGTCATTCGGCACATAAAAGGGGATTGAGTATGAAAAGAACTCTTATGTGCGCGACAGCCGCAGCCGCATTCGCGACTGCTGGTCTTGCCGCCCACGCCGATGATGGCTGGTATGGCCGTGGCGACGTCCAGTACGGCTTCGCTGGCAACCTGGATCATGACCCGGTTACTGAAGACCTCGCTGGTACGCTTGGTGGCAGCTCCGATGCGGACGAGATGCTCGGTGGCCAGCTCGGTCTTGGCTACGATTTCGACAATGGCTTCCGCCTCGAAGGCGTGCTCGGCTACCGCGGTGGTGAGCTGGACGTTCCGTCCGACTTCGCCCCTGGCGTGACTGGCGTTGCATCAGACCCGCATGGCAATCTGCAAATTGCTGATTTCATGCTGAACGGCATTTATGACTTTAACCGCGCTGGTAAAATCCAGCCTTATGCCGGTCTCGGTATTGGTGCTGCCCGCCTGAACGCTAAAGCCAGCAACATCAATGTCGGCTCTGTGGGCAACTGGGCTGCAGCCAACGGCTTCAGCGACACCGACACGACCCTCGCTTATCAGGGCCTCCTCGGCCTCGGTTACAAGGTGTCTGACCGCCTGACGCTTGACGTTGGCTACAAGTACTTTGTTGCTGACGATCTCGAGCTCGCTGGCAACCCGCTGAGCGCCACGGACTATGACGGCACCTATTCGGAGCACATCGCTACGGTTGGTCTGCGCTACGC
>JACXUV010000103.1 GCA_014763715.1 Rhodobacterales bacterium
GTAAGCGCCCGATTGATGCCGCCTGCCTGATGGAGGCGGACCGAGATAAGACACGTGCATAACGACGTCTTTAGCGACGTGTCTTATCGGGAGGCGCTATGTTGGGTGAGGTTCTGGGTGTCGAACGGCGCCGTCGTTGGAGCGACGAGGAGAAGCTCGAGATATTGCTGGAAGTGGGTGCTGGCGGGGCTTCGGTTACGCAAGTTGCCCAGCGGCATGAGCTCACGCGCTCGCAAATCTACGGCTGGCGCCGGGACCTGAAGAAGAAGGGCCTTTGGTCGCCGGATCGGGGAGCAGTCTTCCTGCCTCTTGATTTCGGCACCCAGTCCGAACCGGCCCACTCCCCGCCCGCTCGCCCGGTTTTTGTCGAGCTGCGTTTGGGGAACGGTCGCTGCCTCCGTTTCGACAGCAGCATGGATGGGGAGGCGCTGACCGGGCTGATCCGCGCGGTGGAAGCGGCATGATCGGCCCAGGCACCGGGGTCCGGGTCTACCTGGCGTGCGGCGCGACCGACATGCGGAAAGGAATTGCCGGGCTCTCAGCTCTGGCCCAGGAAGTGCTGCGCCAGAAACCCACCAGCGGCGCGGTCTTCGCGTTCCGCGGTCGAAAGGGGGATCGGCTGAAGCTGCTCTACTGGGATGGCCAAGGCTTCTGCCTCTATTACAAGGTCCTCGAGCGCGGACGGTTTCCTTGGCCGAACACCAAGGCCGGGGTCGCGCGGCTGACCTCTGCCCAGCTGGCGATGCTCTGGGAAGGGATCGATTGGAGGCGCCCGGACTGGGGCGCACCACCCGCGCGGGTCGGGTAGATTATCTATCTGAATCCACTTGTTTTATTGGCCATTTCGACCTGTGCATGGTATCAGTCGGCATGTCCGATGATGCCCACATTCTCTCTGATGATCCTGCGGTCCTGAAGGCGATGATCGCCGCACTTCAGGCGGAGAATGCACGCATGTCGGCCACGCTTCAGGCCCACGTGCAGTTGGTTCAGGCTCTGCGCTTGCGGATCGCCAAGCTCCAGAAACAGGCCTTCGGAAAGTCCTCGGAAAAGATTGAGCGTGAGATCGCGCAGCTCGAACTGGCGCTCGAAGACCTGCTGGTCGCAGTTGCCGAGAAGCGTGATGGGTCAGTCGAGGAGGAGGTGCCTGCGGCGATCGATGCCGCTGTCGCTGAGATCAAGCCTCGTCGACGCCCGCGCGTCTCGGACACGACACCTCGCGAACGGCGCGAACTCGATCCCGGCTCCTGTTGTCCCGACTGTGGTGGCGACCTTCGCGTGGTGGGTGAGGATGTCAGCGAGTTGCTCGACATGGTCGCGGCGCAGATGAAGGTGATCCAGATCGCGCGGGTGAAGAAGTCCTGTCGCCGGTGCGAGAAGATGGTGCAGCCTGTCGCCCCAAGTCGCCCTATCCCCGGCAGCATGGCTGGTCCTGGGCTTCTGGCCCAGATCCTCGTGTCCAAGTTCGATGATCACCTTCCGCTCTATCGCCAGAACGAGATCTACGCCCGTATGGGGGTCGACATCCCGGACAGCACGCTGCTGGACTGGTGCGGACGCGCCATGAAGGTGCTCGCCCCTATCATTGAACGGATCGAGACCGAGGTGATGGCCGCGCCGGTGCTGCACGCGGACGACACTCCGATCCGCGTCTTGGACCGGTCACGCCGGGACCGCGGCCTCGGCAAAGGGGTCAAGCAGGGGCGGGTCTGGGCCTATGTCTCGGATCAACGTCCTTGGGACGGCGCCGCGCCGCCCGGTGTCGTCTACCGCTTCTCCCCGGATCGCAAGGGGGAACATCCTCAGCGGCATCTGCAAGACAGCGGCGGTATCCTTCAGGCGGACGCCTATGCTGGCTTCAATCTGCTTTACGAACCACGCGCGGACGGCAGCAGCCAGTTCTGCGAGGCCGCCTGCTGGGCGCATCTTCGGCGCGACTTCCATGATGTCTGGGACAGCACAAAATCCGAGATTGCGCGGGAAGCCCTCGACCGGATCGGCAAGCTTTATGATGTCGAGCGCGAGGTCGCCGGTCAATCCGCCGAACTACGACAGGCCGCGCGCCAGACGCACTCCCGCCCCATGGTCGATGCCTTCAAGGTCTGGGCCGAGGCCCAGCTGCTGCGCATTCCGGGCAAGAGCGATCTTGCCAAGGCCTTCCGATATGGTCTCAGCCGCTGGTCCTCCTTCGAGCTCTTCCTCGAAGACGGCCGCGTTGGCATCGACAACAACCCCGCCGAGCGCGCCATGCGCCCGATCGGCATCGGACGGAAAAACTGGCTCTTCGCCGGCTCCGATAGCGGTGGCGAGACGCTGGCCAGAGCGATGACCCTCATCGAAACCGCCAAGATGAACGGGCTCGATCCACAGGCTTGGCTCGCCGACATCCTCGACCGTATCCATGATCACAAGATCAACCGGCTTGACGAACTGCTGCCGTGGCAGTGGAGCGCAGCCCGCCCATGATGAGCGCCTTCGCCTCCATCGGCATGTATGTGCTGGCTGCTCTCGCCGAGATCGCGGGCTGCTTCGCGTTCTGGGCCTGGCTACGTCTTGACCACTCAGCCCTCTGGCTTATCCCGGGCGCGATCTCCCTCGCCCTGTTCGCATACTTGCTGACGCGTGTTGAGGTCGAGTTTGCTGGTCGTGCATATGCGGCCTACGGCGGCATATACATCACAGCATCTATCGCATGGCTTTGGGCCGTAGAGAGGCAGATTCCGACCCGATGGGATATCATCGGCGCAATCTTTTGCCTGACCGGCATGGCGATCATCTTGGTCGCCCCTATGCTTCAGAAGTAACCTGCGGTCTCAATCGGGCGGTTAC
>JACXUV010000058.1 GCA_014763715.1 Rhodobacterales bacterium
GGAACTGGTGGGCCGCTGGAAAGCGCCGGATGTGGAAGTGCCCATCGAGCCGCGCGCCGGCCCGGTCCACATTGCCGTGCACTACCGGATCCGCGAAGAGGACGTGCCGCGCTTCCTGGCCGCCATGAATGAAAGCCGCCGTGTCCGCCTGCGTGACGGCGCACGCGGCTGGGCGCTGGTGCGAGACCTCAGCGACCCGGAAGTCTGGATCGAGAAGTACCGCTTCGGCCGCTGGCTGGATTACGTGCTACACAATGAACGGCGCACCCATGCGGACCGGGACAATCTCTACATCCTGCACGCATTGCATCAGGGCAGCTGGCCGCCGCCCATCGTGCGGATGCTGGAACGGCAGGTGACTGGCGTCACCATAGACCCGCACCTCTCCATCGAGACGGTCAACGACCCGACCCGCGGCGACTGACGCGCCGGTTCCGCTGCCGGTCAGGCCGGGTGCGGCTCCTGAATGCTTTCGAGATAAGTCAGCAGCGCGTCGATCTCGTAAGTGCTCATCACGAACATGGGCATGTCCGGGTGGCCGACCACGATGCCTTCTGCCAGCGCCTCTTCCAGGTTGCGCACCGGGTAATTCTGCGACAGTTCGCGGAAGGGTTTCGCATCCTGATGCGGGCTGTCCCCGCTCGGCCCGATGGCATGACAGGCGGCGCAGCGCGTTTCCGCGATCAGCTTGCCGACCTTGATCTTGCTGTCATAGGCAAACGCATCTTCCCCGTCGTCTGTCGCAGGCGCCGCGACGGTCTCTTCCGTCCCGGTTGCCGGCGTGGAATTGCAGGCGGTCAGCGCAACCAGGCCGGTCATGAGGCCAGCGGCGAGGAATCCGGTGCGTCGCAGAAACATGTGAGTCCCTTTCAGTCAGTCACCTCAGTCTAGTCCTGCTCGGCGCGTACGCCTAGCGGCACAATATTACGACCCTGTCAGGCTCCCTGACCCTCAACACGTATCGGAAGTGCACCAGGCGCCTTCCGTCACTGGCGTCAGCACGTCCTCGCCCCGGCTGCCCTGCCGGTAGACCGTGCACCCCTTCAGGCCCAGATCGCAGGCCGTGCGATAGACATTCGCGAAGGCTTCGAACGGCATGTCCGCATCGGCGTTGATCGTCTTCGAGATGGCATTGTCGACAAAGCCCTGCGCCGTGGCCTGCATGGCCAGGTGGGCATCAGGGGAAAGCTCTCCGGCGGTCACAAAGCCTGGCGGCAGCCCCTCCCCACCACCTTCACGCCAGAGGCGGAAGGCGTAATCGTCCATCCCGATTGTGTCATAATCCCCGCTGAGGCGCCGCACCCGGCGGCTGACCGTCGCAGCGAAGACAGGCTCGATTCCGGCGGAGACATTCCCGCCCAGAAGGCTGATCGAGCCGGTTGGCGCGATTGCCAGAAGATGGCTGTTGCGGATGCCCTTGCGGCGAATCCCATCCCGCAAATATTCCGGCAGGCGGTGCGTGAACGGACGGTCCAGGAAGGCGTCCGCATCGAACAGCGGGAAGCTGCCTTTCTCTTCGGCCAGCTGCACCGATGCTTCATAGGCGGCATTGCGCATCGTGCCGAGCACGCGGGCAGCGAACTCCCGCCCCTCATTGCTGTCATAGGCAAGGCCCTGCATGATCAGCGCATCGGCCAGCCCGGTGATGCCGAGGCCGACGCGGCGGCCTTTCCGGGCCTGATCCGCCTGCGCCTCCAGCGGGTAGTGGGAGACATCCAGCACATTGTCCAGAAAGCGCACGCCAAGCCGCGCCGTCTCTGCAATGGCGTCGAAATCGCACGCTGCTTCCGGCGTGAATGGCTGGCTGATGAAGCGCGTCAGGTTGATGGAGCCGAGGTCGCACGCCCCATAAGGCGGCAACGGCACCTCGCCACACGGATTGCAGGCGTGCAACGTTTCCGCATAGCCGAGATTGTTCTCCCGGTTGATCCGGTCGATGAACAGGATGCCCGGCTCGCCCGTCTCATAGGCGGCCCGCAATATCCGCTCCCACAAGATCCTTGCCTTCAGGATACGAACCGTCTTTCCGGCAAAGACCAGCGGCCAGTCATCATCACCGTCGACCGCGCGGATCAGATCATCGGTTACCAGAACGGACAGGTTGAAGCGTGCCAGTGCGCCGGGTTCCACCTTCGCGTCGATGAAGGCTTCGATGTCCGGATGGTCACAGCGCAGGACACCCATCATCGCGCCGCGGCGAGCGCGGTCTGCGGTCATCGTCTCGCACATCGCATCCCACAGGTGCATGAAAGAGACAGGGCCGCTGGCGATATTCCCGGTGCGCACCGCCGCTGCCCCGGCTGGCCGGATGGGCGAGAAGTCCAGCCCGATACCGCCCCCGGCCTGCAGGGTGATCGCACTCTCCCGCAAGGCATGGAACAGGCCTTCGATGGAGTCGTCCAGCGCCCCCATGACGAAACAGTTCAGCAGCGTAGCGTTCCGCGCTGTCCCAGCATTGGCCAGAATGCGCCCACCCGGCAGGAAGCGGTAATCCGCCAGAAGCCCATGGAACCGTTCGGCCCACAGCGCCTGATCCTGCGGCTCTGCTGCGGCAACGGCCTTCGCCACACGGCGCCATGTGTCATCAATACCGGCTTCGTTGCCGAAGCGGTATTTCCTGATCCAGATATCTTCGGATATTGGCGCAGGCGGAGTGGCAGGCGGCAACGGTTTCACAGCTGCCGGCCTCCCTCTTCCATCTCAGGACAGCTCATCCGGCGGCGGGTAGCCGAGGGCCTCAAGCGCGTTCTCGATATAGTCGCTGCCCATTTGCAGCTCTTCGAGATAGTCCGTCACATCGAAAGGCTCTGCTTCCCGCGCGGCCCGGCGGGCAGAGGCCCAGTCGCTGGCCTCATAGTCGCCCCGGCCGACCCAGATCAGGGCCAGCAGGTCATGCTTCGCATCGACATTGAGCCCCCGGATCAGGCCTTCCAGCTCATCGTCCAGCACATCCTCATGCGGGTTTTCCGCTTGGTCGGCAATTGCCTCGACATCCGTGATCGGATCATCCCCGATATCGGCATCGACAACGTCGTCCTCCTCCATCGGCATGATGCCCTCGCCCTGATAGGACTGGGCCAGCTCGGCGATCCGGTAGGCCACATCCGGGTCGATGGTGAGATCGAAGGCGCGGTCGCCCTGAATGGATTTTGTCATGCGTTCCTCCCAACCGGCTCGTCAGTGCGACAGCAGCAGAGGCACCTTGGCCTCGCGCAGCAAGGTGCGGGTCACGCCAGGCAGGAAGGCCTGCTGCAGGCGGGAGTGACGATAGCCGCCCATCACGATGAGGTCCGCCCCGAACGAGCTCGCCACATCCATCAGCACTTCAGCAGTGGAGCGTCCCATACCGTCTTCATTGTGCACTTCGACGCTGCAGCCATGGCGAGCAAGATGCGCCCCGATATCCCAAGCCGGACCTGCGCCGTGGCCTGTATCGCCGGGCTTCGCATCGACCGTGGCGACGCAGACGGTTGCGTCTTCCTGGATCACCAGCAGGCTGTCATGCATGGCGCGGGTGGCTTCGCGGCTGGCATCCCACGCGATCATGGCGCGTGTGCCGATCGTGCCACCGGACCAGTCTTCCGGAATGATCAGGACGGGACGGCCACCGCCCAGCAACACGCCTTCCAGCATGTCTGCATGCGGCTGCTCGTCGGATTTCCCGGGCGCGCGCACGACAACGATATCGGCGTGGCGGGCATTCATCGCGGACAGCGCCTCGACGCGGTTCGGGAAAGCCTCGAAACGGCGCATCTCGACAGCGGTCTCATAGGATTTCAGCCCGTCCTCGAACTTCTCCCAGGCCTCCGTCATCGTGTCGCGCGTCTGCTGCAGGATGGAGGCGTAGATCTCGCCCGCCGATCCGTCACCATAGCCGAGGATCATCGGCGGCAGCACCGTGAATGCGGCGCAGCTGAGGTGAGCGTCATTGGCCGAGGCAAGGGCCTGAGCGAAATCGAAAGCGGCCTTGTCGCCATCCGGCGAGGCCATGCAGACGCTGATATCCTTGATCTTCACGCGAAGTCTCCGTTTTCTGGCAAAATCGATTTCGTGGCACACCATAGCGGAAAACCGCCGGTTTCAATACGCGTCCCTACGTAGCAGATATTTCAGCTGACATTGCTTATAACTCAGGCGCCCGGCAAACTGGAAGGGATCAGTCGACCATGCGGGGCATGGCCGTTTCCTGAACGCAAGGGTAGAAAGCCGCCTGATGGACACGTCCGCGCCCTCCGACAAGCCTTCTGACGTCCTGCTCGTGGGCAAGGGCCTGGAGCGGACCTTCGTCACCGGCGAAGTGTCTGTGCGGGCCCTGCGCGGGGTGGATGTCACCTTGCAGCGCGGGGAACTGGTCGTCCTGCTGGGCCAGTCCGGCAGCGGCAAGTCCACCCTCCTGAACATCCTCGGCGGGCTGGACCGGGCCACCGCCGGCACGCTTCAGTTCGAGGGGAAAGACCTCACCCACGCCAATGATGCGGAGCTGACCCGCTACCGCCGCCGCTCTGTCGGCTTCGTCTTCCAGTTCTACAATCTCGTTGCCGGCCTCACCGCGCGGGAGAATGTCTCCCTCGTGACGGAGATCGCCGACCACCCCATGAAGCCTGACGAGGCGCTTGAAATGGTCGACCTGGGCGAACGGGTGAAGCACTTTCCCGCCCAGCTCTCCGGCGGCGAGCAACAGCGTGTCG
The DNA here is from genome assembly GCA_014763715.1 of Rhodobacterales bacterium. Taxonomy (GTDB): domain Bacteria; phylum Pseudomonadota; class Alphaproteobacteria; order Caulobacterales; family Hyphomonadaceae; genus Hyphomonas. The sequence continues at coordinate 4,689 of JACXUV010000058.1, forward strand.
CCGTGGCCCGCGCCATTGCCAAGCGCCCGCAGATCCTGTTCTGCGACGAGCCGACCGGCGCGCTTGACAGCAAGACCGGCATCCGCGTGCTGGAAGCGCTGGACCGGGTAAACCGCGAACTGTCCACCACCATGCTGATCATCACGCACAATGTGGGCATCGGCGAGATCGCCGACCGGGTGCTGCGGATGCAGGACGGCAGGATCATCGAGGAAACCCGGCCGAACCGCCGCCTGAAACCTGCGGAGATCTCGTGGTAAGCCGCCTGTCGCCCCTCGACATAAAGCTGTTGCGCGACCTGTGGCACATGCGCGGGCAAGCCATTGCCGTCGGCATCATCGTCGCCTGCGGCGTTGCCATCATGGTGATGGCGCTGGGTACGCTCAGCACGTTGCGCGCCAGCAGCGATGCCTATTACGAACGCTACCGCTTCGCCGATGTGTTCGCAAGCGTTCGCCGCGCACCGGAAAGCCTGTCCACGCGCCTGCGCGAGATCGACGGCGTGCAGACCGTGGAAACGCGCATCGTCCGCCTTGTCATCCTGCGGCTCGAAGGCGTGACAGAGCCTGCCAATGCGCAGATCGTCTCCCTTCCGGATGAGGGGGAGAGCACACTCAATCGGATCGTGCTGTTTTCCGGACGCTATCCCGAAGCCCGCTCGCCAGATGAAATCATCATCTCCGACGCATTTGCCGAAGCCAATGCGCTTGTGCCCGGCGATACGCTCGAAGCCGTGATCAATGGCCGCTTGCGTACGCTGAACGTGGTCGGCATCGGTGACAGCCCGGAATTCATCTATGCGCTCAGCCCCGGCTCCGTCATGCCGGAGGATCACCTGTTCGGGATCTTCTGGATGCGCCGGCGCGCGCTGGAAGCGGCCTTCGATCTCGATGGCGCTTTCAACAATGTCACGCTCACCGTGGCCCCCGGCACGGAAACCGCCCCAGTCATCGAACAGGTCGACGATGTGCTGTCGCCTTATGGCGGCACCGGCGCCTATGACCGTACCGACCAGCCATCGAATGCCTTCGTCGATTCCGAGATGAACCAGTTGAAGACCATGGCCCGGATCATTCCGGCCGTGTTCCTGCTCGTCTCGGCCATCCTGATCCACTCCATCCTCAACCGCCTGATCCAGACCGAGCGCCAGCAGATCGGCCTGATCAAGGCCTTCGGCTATTCGAGGTGGGAGATCACCTGGCACTATCTGAAGTTCGCCATCGCCATCACGACCGGCGGCGTGCTGGCCGGTTTCGCTTTCGGCTTCATGCTTCAGGACATGATTACGCATCTGTATGCGGAGACCTTCCGTATTCCGGACCTGACATGGCGCGTGGACGGGTTCGCGCTGGTCATCAGTTCGTTTGCGGCGCTTGGCTCTGCCATCGCCGGGGCAATGAGCGCCGCCCTCGGCGCTGCCCGGCTTTCACCTGCCGAAGCAATGTCGCCAGCTCCGCCGGTCAACTATCACCAGGGCTGGTTGCGCTACATCCTGCAGATGCGATGGCTGGACGAACCGACCCGTCTCATCCTGCGCCACACGTTCCGTTTCCCTGCCCGTACGGCGGCGAACCTGTTCGGCATCGCCGCAGCCGTCATGCTGCTGGTCGGCACGCTGTTCACCTTCGATGCCATGGACACGATGCTGGACCGGATGTTCTTCCGCACCAATTCCCATGATGCCGCTGTGACGTTTTTCGAAGCGAGAAACGACACGGCGATAGGAGAACTTGCCCGCCTGCCAGGCGTTCTGATGGCCGAAGGCGTGCGGGATGTCCCTGCCCGTGTCGTCTCGGCCAACCGCTCCGAACGCATCAGCATTACCGGCCTGCCACCTGACAGCAGCCTGCGCCGCCTGCTCTCGGCAGATGACCGCTATATCGACATGCCTGAAACGGGCCTCGCGCTCTCCGCGCAACTGGCAGACATGCTGGACGTGACCACCGGCGACATGGTCACGACGCACATCCTGGACGGCACTCGTCCGGTGGCGGAGCTTCCTGTAACAGCCATTGTCGACGAGATTATCGGGACACCGGCCTTCATGGACCTTGCCGCCCTGAACGCGCTGATGGATCAGGCCCCCACGGTTTCAGGCGCCTATCTGAGACTGGACCCGCAACATCAGGCCGATTTTGAGGAAAGCGTAATCGAACGCCCCGGAATTTCTGGCGTGTCCCTGCGCTCGGCCATCATCGCCTCCTTCGAGGAAACGCTTCAGGAAACGATCTATATCATGATGGGCATCTATGCCGTGATCGGCGGGGCCATTGCCGCCGGCGTTGTCTACAATGCGGCCCGGATCAGCCTCACCGAACGGGGCCGGGAACTCGCCAGCCTGCGCGTGTTGGGCTTCACGAACAATGAGGTCGGCTACATCCTGCTGGGCGAACTGGCGCTTGTTGCACTGGTCGGCATTCCCATCGGATGTATCGGCGGCATTGCCCTGGCCCACCTGATTGCAACGGCCATGGCAACGGAACTTTATCGGATTCCTGTCACAGTCAACGCGACGACACTGGGCTTTGCGGCAGGGATCGTATTGGTATCGTCCACGGTGGCGGCATTGTTTGTTGTCCGCAGGGTCCGCTCGCTGGATCTCATCGCCGTGCTGAAGACAAGGGAATGAAGATGCCGTCTGTCCGTGTGCGTATCTGGATCGGCCTTGCCGCGCTGACCGTGCTGGGCTTTGCCTGGGCCTTCTCGCCAAGAGCGGTGGAGGTCGACGCCGCCAATGTCACAAAGCAGGACATGACCGTCACCGTCTCCGACGACGGCATGACGCGCGTGCGGGACGTGTTCATCCTCTCCGCCCCGCTGGACGGCACGATGAGCCGCGTGGAAGTCGAGCCCGGCGATCATGTCGAGGCGGGTGAAACAATCATCTCCACGATCCGCCCGCTGCTACCGCCGCTCCTGCCCGCGCGCACCACGGCGCAGCTGAAGTCCAACGTCTCCTCCGCCGAAGCCGCGCTCACGGCGGCGAGCGCCGATGCCGAGCGCCTGCGCGCCGAACACAACCGCCTGAAGCGGGATCTGGAGCGCGCGAAGAAACTGCTTGAATCCGCTACCGTGTCCCAACAGGCCGTCGACAATGCCGAGGCCGCCGAGCGCGAGGGCTATCTCGCCCTGCGCTCCGGAGAAGCCGTGATCGGTGTGCGCCGTCAGGAACTGGCCGCGGCCCGCGCCGCCCTGATGCCCAGCGAGACACAGAATGGCAGCGACACCGTCGCCGTCATCGCGCCCCTGTCCGGCCAGATCCTGGCAGTGGACCGCGAAAGCGAAGGCCCCATCTCGCAGGGCACGCCCATCGTCGAGATCGGAGACCTGAACTCCCTCGAATGCGTCGCCGATTTCCTGTCGGAAGAAGCCGTGCGCGTGAAGCCGGGCGATCCGGTCATGTTCACGGACTGGGGCGGCGACCCGCTGCCCGGCCGTGTCCGCCGTGTCGAACCGGCCGGCTTCACCAAGATCTCCGCCCTCGGCATCGAGGAGCAGCGCGTCAACATCGTCATGGACCTCGACGATCCCGCCGCCCGGCAGAATTTAGGCCATGGCTATCGCTTCGTGGCCAATATCGCCGTCTGGGAAGGCACGGGCCGGCTGGTCGTGCCGATGTCCGCCCTGTTCCGCGATGCCGATGGCTGGGCCGTCTTCGTGATCTCCAATGGCCGGGCCGAATGGCGCAATGTCTCGGTCGGCCACACCAACCGCCTCTATGCGGAAATCCTGGGCGGCCTGGACGAAGGCGCCCGTGTCGTGGTGCACCCGCCGCGCCAGCTGGAACGCGGCGCGAAGGTGAAAATCCGTACCGCGCCGAAAGCCAGCCGCGCCATCGACAGCGCTGTCGCGGAGACCGGCTGAATCCCGTCCGGAAAGATACGCATCGTCTTCGCTGCCGTCACGCGCTATGATTGCGCGAGAGGAAACACAGAGAAGGAGGCACAAGATGCATCTCAGGAATGGAGACTGGGTCGTCGTTTGCGATGCTGGCAAATACATCGTCTATGAAAATCAGGGCGATACGGACCGGCTGGACCTTCGCATCGTCAGCTTTGATGACCACGCCAATCCGCCCACACATGAACAGGGCAGCGACAGGCCGGGCCGCTATGCCAGCCCGGATGGCCAGCGCTCCGCCGTCGGCGATACGGACTGGCACGATCAGGAAGAGAAACGCTTTGTCGGGGCCCTGGCCGCGCAGATGGATGGCTGGTCAGCCGCCGAACCAGCGCGCCGCTTCGTGCTGGTGGCCGATCCACGCTCCATGGGCACGCTGCGCCAGTCGCTGAACGAGCACACGCTGAGCCGGATCGAGCACACGGTGACAGGCGACCACGCCCACCGCCCGGTCAAGGCCATCGAAGCGCTGATCAACGGCGCCTGACGGCGTCACATCCAGCCGAGCGTCATGGCCGCGACCGTCCCCAGCAGGGCGGCAGAGACGGCCAGCGCACCGGACAGCAGCACCATGTTGCTAAACCGCCGCGTGCCCGCGCCAAGCGCCAGCGCGACCTTGAACAGCGTGTTGACCACGACCGCGATCACGATGGCCTGCGCCGCCACCTGATCCGACAAGTCCCCTGCGCTCAACCGCCCCATGGAGAGGGTCACCGCATCGGCGTCCACCGCCCCGGCAATGATTGCAACGCCCAGCACGCCGCTGTCGCCCCACAGGGCCTGCGCCACGCGCGACAGGACCAGCGCGCCGGTCAGCACAGCGGCAAAGACCAGAGCCGATTTCAGGTCCAGCGGGTTCGGCAGGGCGAGCTTCGCCTCCGTCTTCTCCGGCTGGCGCCAAAGCGTGATCCCGGCAACCAGCACCATGGCCGCAAACATCGCCCCGAGCGGCAGCCACAGCATCGGGAACAAGGCCGGGCGGATTGCACTGGCGATCAGCGCCGTGCGCACCACCATCACGGCCCAGGCCGCCGCCACGCCGCCAGCATAGGCTGAGGCCCGCCCGCCTGCCTTTGACAGCTGCGACAGCGACAGCGTCGCCGCAGTAGACGAGGCCAGCCCACCCGCCAGCGCCAGCAGGCCGACGCCTGCCCGTTCGCCAAGCGCCTTCACCGCGACATACCCGACAAAGCCGAGCCCGCTGATCAGCACCACCATCCACCAGATGTGGCGCGGATTGATCACTTGATACGGCCCCAGCCCGACATCCGGCATGGCGGGCAGAACGACAATGGTGATCAGCAGCAGGCGCAGGAACGCGCTCATCTCGTGCGCGTCGATCTTGTCCAGCAGGCGGTGCATGGGCTCGCGCAGCCACAGGATGAAGGCCGTCACCACCGCGCCGCCACCTGCCAGCAGCGGCGAAATCTTCACCGCGATGCCGCCGAGGCTGAAGGTGATCAGCGCCGCCACCATGGTCGTGGCGCTCACATTGCGCGTCTCGTCGATATGCGCTTCGAAGCCCTGGCGCAGCAGGAGGGCGAGGCCAATCGCCCCTGCCGCAATGATAAAGCCATTGCCGGTATCCAGCGCCGCCGCGAGCCCGCCGGTCAGGCCGATCAGGCCAAACGTCCGGAAGCCTGCAACGCGGCTGCCTGTTGGGTCGCCCCGCTCCTTCCAGCCGCGCTCAAGCCCGATGATCAGACCGATGGCCAAGGCTGCCAGAAGCTCTCCGGCCAGGTTCAGGACACTCTGGGGTGCCTCCAATGTCTTCTCCCGGTTTAAAGACCAACCAGTCTAGCGCCACATGCTGCCATCGTGCCATCCGTAAAATCCACCGGGACTGGCGACGAATGAGTCGCTTGTGAATCAGGGCAGTGTGGCCTTTGATAGCCCCCGTCAGAAGAGCGAAAGGCCCGGACATGACCGACAAGATAACCTTCCTCGGCGGCGTCGGAACGGTGACAGGCTCGAAATACCTGGTCCAGACAGGCGGACAGAACATTATGGTCGATTGCGGCCTGTTCCAGGGCTTCAAGCAATTACGGGACCGTAACTGGAAGCCGCTGCCGCTGAAGCCGTCAGAGATTGACCTTGTCCTGCTGACGCATGCCCATATCGACCATTCCGGCTACCTGCCCCTGCTGGTGAAGGACGGCTTCCGCGGCAAGATCCACGCGACCACGCCCACGCGTGACCTGTGCAACATCCTCCTGCCCGACAGCGGCTACCTTCAGGAACATGAGGCGGACCTCGCCAACCGGGAAGGGTTCTCCCGTCATCACCCGGCCTTGCCGCTCTACACCCAGGCCGATGCCGAAGCCTCCCTGAGGCACTTCCGCACGCATGGTTTCAACGACACGGTAGACCTTGGCCACGGCGTCACGGCCACCTTCGTCGAAGCCGGCCACATTCTCGGCGCTTCCTCCATCCTGCTCGACACGGGCAAGACGAAGATCGCCTTCTCGGGCGATCTTGGCCGCTACGACAATCCGATCATGCACGATCCCTCCCCGATCACGGAGGCCGACTATGTGCTGGTGGAGTCCACCTATGGCGACACGGTCCACCCGAAGACCGATCCCGAAGACATGCTGGAAGCAATCATCAACCGCACCTTCCAGCGCGGCGGCACGGTGATCATTCCTTCCTTTGCCGTGGGGCGCGCACAATCCCTGCTGTTCCACATCAGCCGTCTGCGGGCGGCCCGGCGCATTCCGGAAATGCCGATCTATCTGGACAGCCCGATGGCCATCAATGTCAGCGAGCTGTTCGTGCGACATGCCTCGGCCCACAAGCTGACACAGGAAGAAGCCCGCGCCGCCTGTGACGTGGCCACCTATACCCGCCAGAGCGAAGATTCCCGCAAGCTGGACACGGACCTGATGCCGAAGATCATCATCTCGGCCTCCGGCATGGCCACGGGCGGGCGCGTTCTGCACCACCTGAAGACCTATGCGCCGGACGCGCGCAACACGATCCTGTTTGCCGGTTTTCAGGCCGGCGGCACACGCGGCGCGGCCATGCTGGCCGGGGTCCGCAAGATCAAGATCCATGGCGGCTATTACGATGTGAATGCCGAAGTCCAGAACCTGCACATGCTGTCGGCCCATGCCGATGCAGATGAACTGATGCGCTGGCTCGGCAATTTCAGCACCCCGCCTAAGGAAACCTTCATTGTTCACGGCGAAGCGACGGCGTCAGACACATTAAGGCACCGGATCGGCGAGGAACTCGGCTGGTCCTGCAAGGTTCCGGAACAAGGCGAGACAGAACGGCTGAAATGAAAGACGACACGCCCAACATGATGCGCGCACAGCGCCTTGGCGTGCTGACCCAGCACGAAACGCTCGCACTCGTGCGGGCGGATTGCCCGGTCTGCCGCTCTGAAGGCATGAGTGCGCACAGCCAGGTCACGGTGACCCATGGCGACAAATCCGTGATCGCAACACTTTATCAGGTGACGGAAGACTGGCTGCCCATCGGCACAGTCGGCCTGACAGACTCGGCCTGGGAAAAGCTGGACCTGGAAGACGGTTCACTGGTGCACCTGACCCATACCCCGCCGCTCAGCTCGCTCGCCTATGTGCGCCAGCGCATTTTCGATGACGGCCTCACCGATGCGCAGCTGCGCACAATCATTTTCGACATTGTGAGAGGGGCCTATTCGGACATCCACCTCACCGCCTTTGTCACTGCCACAGCCGCCAAGCCCCTCGCCACGCGTGAGGTCATCTCGCTGACGCGCGCCATGATCGACACCGGCGACAAGATCGACTGGGGCATCACGCCGGTGGCCGACAAGCACTGCGTCGGCGGCCTGCCCGCAAACCGGACAACGCCCATCGTCGTCTCCATCGTTGCGGCCAACGGCCTGCTGATCCCCAAGACATCCTCGCGCGCCATCACCTCGCCCGCCGGCACGGCGGACACGATGGAAACCCTGACGCGGGTGGAACTGAACCGCACCGAACTGCGCCAGGTGATCGAGAAGGAAGGCGGCTGCTTCATCTGGGGCGATGCGGTGGATTTCTCCCCCGCCGACACGGCCATCATCCGGGTGGAACGGGCGCTGAATTTCGACTCCGCAGGCTCCATGGTCGCCTCGGTCCTCTCCAAGAAGATCGCCGCCGGGGCCACCCATGTCGTGATCGACATTCCCGTCGGCCCGACGGCCAAGGTCCGCAACCGGGCGCAGGCACGGGAGCTGGCAGACCTGTTCACCACTGTCGCCAGCACGTTCAACCTGAAACTCCGCATCGAGGTGACGGACGGGTCCCAGCCCATCGGACGCGGCATCGGCCCGGCGCTGGAGGCCCGCGACGTGCGCGATGTACTGAAGTGCACGCCGGACGCCCCGCAGGACCTGCGGGACAAATCCCTCACCCTGGCCGCCGCCGTGCTGGAGCTGACCGGCAAGGCCCGTGAAGGCGCTGGCCTCGCGCTCGCAGCCGAGACGCTGGACAGCGGCCGGGCCTGGGACAAGTTCATCGCCATCTGCAAGGCGCAGGGCGGCGTGTTCGAGCCGCCGGTTTCGGCCTACCAGCGGCCGGTCAACGCCACACGCAGCGGCCGCGTCGCCGCGATCGACAACCAGCGCCTTGCCCGTGTCGCCAAGCTCGCCGGCGCGCCGGACGACAAGGCCGCCGGGCTCGACCTGCATGTGCGGATCGGCGACACTGTGCGCCAGGGCGACCCTCTGTATACGCTGCACACTGAATCGATCGGCGAGCTCTCCTATGTGCTCGACTATGTGAAATCCAACACTGACATCATTGAGCTGACCCGATGACCCGTTACCTTCTCTACTTCCTGCCCGGCACCGGCCACCTCGCCGCCCCGCTCGCCCACGCACTCGGCGCCGACATCGGCGAGATGGAGTTCCACAAATTCCCGGATGGGGAAAGCTATCTCCGCTTCCTGACGCCGCCGGATGGGCGCCATGTCGTTCTCGTTGACTGTCTCGACCGGCCGGACCCGAAGCTCGTGCCCCTGCTCTTCGCGGCCATGACGGCGAAAGACCTTGGCGCCAGCTCCGTCGGCCTGATCGCACCCTACATGCCCTATTTCCGGCAGGACGTGGCCTTCAATCGCGGCGAGTCGATCAGTGCCCGGCATATTGGCGCGCTTCTGTCGGCGCACCTCTCCTGGGTCGCCACGCTGGACCCGCACCTGCACCGTCTGGCCAGCCTGGACGATGTGTTCACCATCCCCGGCGAACTGGCCCATGCCACTCAGCCCATGGCCAGCTGGATCAAGGCCCATATCGAAAGCCCGATCATCTACGGCCCTGACGAGGAAAGCGAGCAATGGGTGCGCACCATCGCCGAGGCTTGCGGCGCGCCCTATGACGTCTTCCGCAAGACGCGGCTGGGCGACAAGAACGTGCAGATCGACGTGCCCGCCGGCATCGATGCGGGCAGTCACACGCCGGTCATCGTGGACGACATCATCTCCTCCGGCACGACGCTGGCCACGCTGGTCCGCGCCCTGTGCGAGAGCGGCCAGCCGCGCCCCGTCTGTTGCGCCGTGCACGGCATTTTCGCGGACGACGCCTATGAGCAGCTGATCGCCGCCGGGGCGGCCCGTGTGGTCACCACCAACGCCCTGCCGCACAAGACCAATGCCATCGACGTGACGAAAGTGCTGGCCGACGCCGCCCGCCGGATCGACCTGCCGCAGGATTGACGCCGCCGCCCGGCGGGAGGACACTTCCTGCAGGGAGAAACGTCATGTTCGATTTACATACATTTGTCAGCGATTGCCGCGCCGCCATCGCCGAAGACAAGACCCACCGCGCCGCGCTTGAAGTGGTCGAGGCCGCCTTCCGCGATCCTGCCGCCATCCTTGCCGCGATGGGAGAGCCCACCGGCCCCGGCATCGACGCGATCTACCGGTCCGACGACCTGACCATTCTCAACATCGTGTGGGGTCCGCGCCAGACGCTGATGCCGCACAATCACGAAATGTGGGCCATCATCGGCATCTATACCGGCCGGGAGGACAATATCTTCTGGCGCCGCCTGAAGGACGATCCGGCCCGTGTCGAGGCGGCTGGCGCCCGCACGCTCCTCGCCGGGGATGTCACGCCGCTCGGCAAGGACATCATCCATTCGGTGACCAATCCGCTGAGCCGCCTGACCGGCGCCATCCATGTCTATGGCGGGGATTTCTTCGCCGAGCCGCGCAGCGAGTGGGACGAGGAAACCCTCAGCGAGCGGCCCTACGACATTTCCCGCCTGCAGACCGCCTTCGGCTAGGCATCAGGCAAAGTGCAGGCGGCGATACTTGCCCCGGAAATAGAGCAGCGGGTCACGCCGCGGCTCAAACCGGGCACGGACGACTTCGCCCACCAGGATCACATGATCCCCGCCCTCATGCAGGGCATGGCGGCGGCATTCGAAATTCGCGAGCGCACCTGACAGCAGCGGCGCCCCATTATGCCCCCGGCTCCAGGGCGTGGCGGCAAACCGGTCCTCGCCCGCCTTCGCGAACAGGTTGGAGGTTGGCTGCTGGCCGATATGCAGCACGTTTACCGCAAAGTTCTCTGCCGCCTCCAGCGCATCAAGGCTGCTCGCCGTCTTGGCGATACAGACCAGCAGCAGCGGCGGGTCCAGCGAGACAGACGTGAAGGAGTTTGCCGTCAAGCCCACGGGCTGGCCTTCCTCGTCCAGCGTCGTCACGACGGTCACGCCGGTCGCAAAACAACCGAGCGCATCGCGCAGCGTCCGGGCGTCAGACCCCTGACGATATTCCGGCGCAAAGCGCGGCACCTTGCGTTCCAGGAAATCCAGCAGCGTGGCGCTGAACATGTCGGCGCGTTCGGCGGCCACCATCTGGCCCGCCTCGCGGATCTCCGCATATTCGACATTCTCGAAATTGCCGAGGAAGCCCTTCGCGGCATCCGCGCCGGACAGCTCGCTCTCGGCCCCGCGCACGAACAGGACGGGCATCCTGATATGCGCCGCCGCACCAGTGACGCGCGCCACGGCGGCCTCCGGGTCAAAGCTCCTGGCGAAAACCGGGTCGAAACAGGGCTGCGCGCCGGTCTCGTCATCGGGGCGGCAGACGGCGGTGAAATCCATGTCCGGCACGGAGTCGATCAGCACCAGCCCCGCGGCCAGATGCGCGCCCTCCTCGCCCAGCGCCGCCGTCGCGGCCCAGCCGCCGAGCGACGCCGCCACGATCACCGGGCGCGAGGCCATCTGCGCCAGCACGGCGCGCAGATCCTCGACAAAGGCATTGAAATCATACCGGCCATCGGCCGGCCATTCACTTTCCCCATGCCCGCGCAGGTCGATCCGGATGACATGCCGCCCGGCCTTCACCAGTGCATCGGCCACCTCGTCCCACACCTGGCGCGTCTGCGCCCCGCCATGGATCAGCAGCACAGCCGGGTCATCCGGCGCGCCAAACGCGTCGCCTTTCAGCGCCACGCCTGCAAATCCCTTGAAACTGACCGGCTGCATGCGGTCTCCTGCCTGAGTCGTTACCTGCCTTCCCATATATGCCCCCCGCCGGGGAGAACCAAGGCAGGCAACGGCAAGTCCGGCATGATCCGCCATAGTCCGGTATAGTCCGTTATGGTCATGCAGGATCATGGCGTAGCCGTGTGTGGTCATGCGGTGATCCTTCCCAAATCCTCCACGTGTCATCCCGGAATTTGCGCAGCAAATATCCGGGAC
>JACXUV010000104.1 GCA_014763715.1 Rhodobacterales bacterium
GAAGCGGAGCGAGCCCGGATTGGGCGGCAGGCGGTTTACTTCGCAGCCAATCGCCTCATAGCGCCCGGCGCAAGTGGCGAAGGCCGCCTCATAAAGCGCTTCGCCGATCCGCTGGCCCCTCACACTCGCATCAATGGCGATCCGGTCGACATAGTTCACATGGCCGCCGCGGGCCTCGAACCAGCGAAGGTTCGGGCTGGTATAGGCGGCGGTCCCAGGCGGCACGAGATTGAGGAAACCGACAGGCTGTCCGTCCTCTCTCACCGCAACAAGGCATTCGGACAGCGACACCCATTTGCCAAGGCTTTCGATCGTTTCGCGGCTGACGCCCGGCACCCCCTGCTCGTTGATCGCGTGCAGGGCCGGCAGGTCTGCGGGCACATAGGCCCGGATTGTCGTCACGAAATTTCCTTCGGCGGCTTCAGGCGACGCTTGGTCTGGTGACTGTCGGCCTTGTCGCCGGTCGGCTTCTCGCCGCGCATGTAGTGGCGCTGCCAGCGTTCCTTCATGGCGCTCTCTTCACCGCCTGCGAGGCGTTTGTTGAAGTCAGCCCGGCTTTCGGTCCAGGCATTGTATTCCTTCACCAGTTCCGTATTCGAGCGCAGCAGCTTCCGCTCCGGCTGGATCTCTTCCAGCTTCTTGTGCTCCATCAGCGTGATGAAGGCGAAGGGCTCGCCCTTTTCGAAGATCACGCTGCCCTTGCGGGTCATCTGCCAGTTCATGGTGAAGGGGAATGGCAGCCAGTCGGTCTCAACGAGGCCCGTCAGCGGATAGATGCCATCCTTCGGCCAGTTCGGCGGACCCGTCACCCAGACGCCCCAGCCGGGCGGGGTGCGGAACAGGTGGCCGGTGTGGAAAGTCACGATGCCCCGCATGAAGTGGGAATCGGCAAAACTGGCGATGGCGCGCGGGTCGCCGCGGGTCAGCAGGCGAATGTCTTCCTTGCGCGGGCCGCCATTCCACTCAATCTTGATGTCCATCGGGGCCAGCAATTCCCAGCCCGTGGAGTTCGCCATGGTCAGCGGCAGGCAGCGATAGGGATGGCGATCCGTGAAGGCATCCATCCAGTCACGATTTGACCGGGCCGGAACCAGATCGGGCGCGACATCATAGATTTTGTAGCAATCAAGAAACATGGGGAGGCTCACCGCTTGACGGAGGCCACAAGTCTTGGCCCAAAGGACGCCATGACTGCAACCCCTGACGATCTGTTCGCCCGCCTTGATGAACTGGGCATTGCCCACACCACACAGTGGCACGAAGCCGTGTTCACAGTTGACCAAAGCACGCAGGTGAAGGCGATGATGCCGGGCGGGCACACCAAGAACCTGTTCCTGAAGGACAAGGACGACAATATCGTCCTGATCGCCGCCGAGGCGCATTCGCAGCTGAAGCTGAACCAGCTGCATCGCCTGATCGGCACGAAACGCCTCTCCTTCGGCTCACCCGAGCTGATGCAGGAGATCCTTGGCGTCACGCCCGGATCGGTCACGGCCTTCGCCCTGATGAACGACACGGAGGGCCGCGTGCGCTTCCTGGTCGATGCGGCACTGATGGAACACGAGCCGGTGAATTTTCACCCGTTGACCAATACCGGCACCACAGCTGTCTCCCGCGAGGATTTCGAGAAATTCGTCCGCGCGACCGGGCATGGTTTTGAAGTCATCGACTTCACGAAGCTGCTGACTGACGCAGACTAAATCGCCAGGCCCCCTCACGAATTTGTTCGCCCCCGCCTCTGGTATTGCCGCTTCAGGCCGCTAGTGTCGCCACCAGACAGACAGGGAGAACGCCAACATGCAACATCGCCGCCTCGGCCGCAGTGCCATCTACGTATCCGACATCTGCATGGGCACCATGACCTTCGGGTCCCAGGTGGATGAAGCCGAATCCCTCCACATCCTCGATGCGAGCTTCGATGCTGGCATCAATTTCTATGACACCGCCGAAAACTATCCCGTTCCGCCAGACACCAAATGGGCCGGGCGCACGGAAGAAATCGTCGGCAAATGGCTGAAGACCAAGGACCGGGATTCCATCATCCTCGCCACCAAGGTATGCGGCCCGTCGCATGGCTGGATCAAGGGCAGCCAGCGCGCCGGCATGACGGCACTTGACCGTCATAACATCACCAAGGCCATCGAGGACAGCCTCACCCGTCTTGGAACGGACTATGTCGATCTTTACCAGACCCACTGGCCGGACCATGGCACAGCTTATGACGAGACGATGGAGACACTGGACGATCTGGTGCGTGCCGGGAAAGTGCGCATCGTCGGGTGCTCCAACGAAGATGCCTGGGGTCTGATGAAAAGTCTCGAAACCTCCAGCCGTCTCGGCACGGTGCGTTACGAGACGATCCAGAACAATTTCAGCCTGAACAATCGCCGCTTCGAAGATGCGCTCTCCAAAGTGTGCCGGCAGGAAGGTGTCAGCCTTATCCCCTATTCCCCGATCGGGGGCGGCGTGCTTTCCGGCAAGTATCAGGACGGGGCCCGGCCGGATGGCGCGCGCTTCTCCCGCTATCTGGAAATCGGCGGGCGCCAGGCCACAATGGCACAGCGCTTCGTGAACGAGAAAACCCTCGCCTCCACGGCCCGCTTCATGGAGATCGCGAAGGAGGCCGGTATCAACGTCGTCACGCTGGCGACCGCCTGGTCGAAACAGCATGACTTCGTCGCCTCCACCATTGTCGGCGTGTCGGGCTTCGATCAGCTGGCCGACATTTTCGCAGCGGCAGATCTTGTCCTGCCGGA
>JACXUV010000059.1 GCA_014763715.1 Rhodobacterales bacterium
GCCGAGCGGCTGGAGGGGGTGGGGCCGGATGTGCTGGTCGCGCCGCTTTATGGGGCCTTGTCGCCTGCCGAACAGGACGCCGCCGTGTTGCCTGCGCCCGCGGGCAAGCGGAAGATCGTTCTGGCGACGGATATTGCCGAAAGCGCGCTGACGATCGAGGGCGTGCGGATCGTGATCGATTCCGGCCTGTCGCGCGTAGCGGAAGACAATATCGGCGGGTTGGGCTCTCGCCTCAGCACGGTGCGGGCCTCGCGTGCCTCTGTGGATCAGCGCCGGGGCCGGGCCGGGCGGCTTGAGCCGGGTGTCTGCTACCGGCTGTGGGATGAAGAAGCGACGCGCGGCCTGATGCCTGCGCCTGTGCCGGAAATCCTGTCGAGCGACTTGTCCGGCCTTGTCCTGACACTGGCCGAGTGGGGCGAACGCGATGCCGCCAATCTGACATGGATGGATGCCCCGCCCACCGGGCGCCTGAAGGCGGCTGCTGGGATGTTGCTGGCCTTGCGGGCCGTAGACGAGGAGGGCCGGCTCACGCCGCTCGGCTCGGAGATGTCGCGCCTGCCGCTGCCGCCACGCCTTGCTGCGCTGGTCGGCGGGGCAGAGGGCGGGGAACGTGCGCTTGCAGCGGAAGTGGCCGCGCTTGCCGGGGAACGCGGCGTAGGCGGAACATCCGTTGACCTGCGCGACCGGCTGGCCCGGTTCCGGCAAGAGCGTTCGCCCCGCGCCCGGGTGCTGCAGCAACAGGCAAAGAACTGGGGCAAGGGCGCGGCGCCGTCGGGCGATCTTGCGAAACTGCTGGCGCGTGCCTGGCCGGATGGGGTGGCACGCAAGCGGCCGGGCAGTGCGGGCACGTACCTGCTGGCATCGGGGCGCGCCGCGACCCTGCCGGAGAGTGATGCGCTGGCAAAGTCAGACTGGCTGGTCGTGGCCGATCTTGGCGGGGCATCGAAAGAGGCGCGCATTTCACTTGCCGTGCCGATCAGCGAAACGGACGCGCTGGCGAGCGGCAAAGTTGTGAGCGAGGACCGGGCGGAGTTTGACCCGAAGACCGGGCGTTTCACCGCGCGGCGTGTGAAGGCGCTGGGGGCAATTGTCCTCTCCGAGGCGCCACTGCCGAAACCGTCTGCGGAGGTTGCGGCGAAGGCGATGCTGGCGGAGGTTGAGGCGCAGGGCTTCGACGCCATCGGTGCGGGGGAGGTGGTGGAGGAGACTCTGTCCCGTCTTGCGCTGCTGGAAAAAGCCGGCCTGGTTGAGGCGCAGGGGCTGAGCGTGGACAGTCTTCTGGCGTCGGCTGAGGATTGGCTGCTGCCCTGCCTGAAGAAAGCCGGGTCGCAGGTGCCTGCAGACCACAAGGTGCGCGAGGCACTGGTGGTCTCGATGGATTGGCCGGTGCAGGAAGCGCTGCGCTCGGGCGCGCCTTTGTCGCTGGAACTGCCATCAGGCCAGACGGCGCGGGTGGACTATCTCGATCCGCGGGCGCCGCTCGTCTCTGCCCGCGCGCAGGCCTTCTGGGGGTGTACGGAGCATTTGAAAATCGCAGGCGGGCGTGTGCCGGTCACGGTGGAGATGCTGTCGCCCGGCATGAAGCCGGTCGCGACAACGCAGGACCTGCCCGCCTTCTGGAAAGGTGGCTACAAGGACATGGCCAAGGACATGCGCGGGCGTTATCCCAAGCATGACTGGCCGGATGACCCGGCGGGTGCCCGGGCGCATGAGGGACGGACGAAGAAGCGATTGTCATGAACAGAAACGTCAACATCCGCAGTGACTGGCGCGAAGGCGATGTCGCCCGCATCGTCGATCTCCACCGGCGTGGTTATGAGCAGGAAGGCGCTTATTATGGCGCGGACTTCCTGGACCATGTTCGCCACACGGTGGAGGAAGCCGACATTCCCTCCCGCCCTGGCAGCCGGGTCTGGTTTGCGGAGCTGGACGGCGAAACGGTTGGCTGCGCGGCGGTGGTGGACCGGGGCGAGACAGGCCAGTTGCGCTGGGTCGTGCTGACGCCGGAAACGCGCGGCCACGGCCTTGGCGGCAGGCTGCTGGACGCGGCGATGAAACATGCTGAAGCGCAGGACTGGACGTCCATCTATCTCGAAACCACGGACGGGCTGGACGCGTCGATGGCGCTCTACAAGCGGCTCGGGTTCGTGGTGGAAATCGCGGAAGACCAGCCACTCTGGCATGGCGGGGGCCGGTTCATCCAGATGCGCCGCCGCTTCTGACCTCAGAAAGGGCAGGGCAGGCTGAGGGCGAGCCTTTCGCCTGTGGCCGGATGATCGAACGCAATGCGGGCGGCATGCAGGCAGAGGCGCGGAGACGCGGCCAATGCGGCTTCATCCGCGTAGAGTTCATCGCCAAGGATCGGGTGACCGATTTCTGCGAGGTGTACGCGTAGCTGATGCGAGCGGCCTGTCAGCGGGGTCAGCAGCAGACGGGCATGGTCTGCGGCCGTTTCGGTCACCTCATACAATGTGCGGCTGGGCTTGCCGGTCTCGTGATCCACTTTCTGGCGCGGGCGGTTTGGCCAGTCGGTGATCAGGGGCAGGTCGATCTCTCCGTTCGGTGGATCAGGTGTGCCCCAGACATCGGCGATGTAAGCCTTCTCCACTTCCCCGCGTTCGAACAGGCCGGACAGCGCCGCCTGCATTTCTTTCGAGCGGGCAAGGATCAGCAGGCCGCTGGTCGACATGTCGAGACGGTGCACGGTGAGTGCGCCGGGATAGTCTGCGGCCACGCGCGCCACGGCGCAGTCGGCTTTTTCTGGTCCCCGTCCGGGTACGGAGAGCAGGCCGGAGGGCTTGTCGATCACGATCAGGTGGTCGTCGACATGCACATAGCGGACAGGTTCCTGTGGCGGGCTGTAAAGGCTCACACCAGAAGGTCCGGCAGGATCAGGCGGAAGATGGTGCCGCCCTGGCCGGTTGAGGCCAGAACGAGATCACCGCCCATGCCGACGGCCAGTTCCCGCGCGATGACAAGGCCGAGGCCGGTGCCGGTCTTGCGGGTGGTGGCGGCGAAGGGCCTGAACAGGTTTTCCTGCGCATTCGGCGGCAGACCGGGGCCAGTGTCCGCGAATTCGAGCCCGTCGCGTGAGAGCGAAACAGTGATTCGCTTCGGCAGGGAGGCGCCAGCCACCATGGCCTCGGCTGCGTTGCGGATCAGATTGGTCGCCAGCCTGTGCAGGTGCTCCGGGTCCGCATGAATGATGCGGGCACTGGGCAGGTCGTCGATGAATTCGACTTCCGGCCAGGCGGCGAGCGCTTCAGCGGCAGCTTCCTCGATACAGCCACGCAGGGAGACCGGTTGCAGGTCCGGTGGCTGGGGCGCGGCCTTGCCATAGTCCAGCGTTTCGGAGGCGAGGTTGATGGCACGGGTGAGGGCCCGTTCGAGGCGCGGGGCGGCCTTCTGCACGCGCGGGTCTTCAGAGCGGGCAAGCGTGTCGGAGACCAGTTGCGCAGAGGCGAGCGAATTGCGCAGGTCGTGATTGATCTTGGCGACGGCCGTGCCGAGTTCGGCAAGGTGGGCACGCTGGCGGAAGGCGTCGGCGACGGCCTCTTCCATGTCTGAGAGGGCATTCTGGGCGCGGCCGATCTCGTCCCGGCGGGAGGTTGGCTGCAGGCGCCGTGTCCAGCTGCCGGGGTCCATCCGGAACTGTTCCACACTTGCCGTGACCCGCATCATTGGCCGCACGACAATGAAGTGCAGCAGGACATAGATCACGGTCGCCGCGATCAGGGCGATCAGGAAGGAGAGACCCAGGATGCGACGTCCATAGGCATAGAGGTCTGCGCGAAGCGGGGCTTGCGGCACGACGACTTCGATGATCCGCTCAGGTGTGGAGCCAATGGCTGTCACCACGAGAATCCGGTCTTTCGGGGCGGCGAAGGCCCCCATTACCTGCATCACGCGGCTGACGGCCGTCGTTTCCCGCATGTCGACCTGATAATAGCTGCCCTCGATATCCATGTTGGAATCAAGCAGCTGGATGTGCATGTCGTCTTCCACTTCGGCCACGGAGAGGACCTCGGCATTTTCAAGCAATTGCTGGGCAAGTTCTTCCGACACCATGCGGGACGGAGAGGCATCGAGGGCGAGGGCGGCGATACGGGCAGCCTGCAGGCGCTCGTTCAGCCAGGCGGTGCGGAAACCGGATGCGCTGGGGATGAAGATCAGCCCCTCGACAAACAGGATGGCGGCCAGCGTGAACCCGAACAGGCGGAACGATAGCCCATGGTACCAGCGAGCGGACGCAGGCTGGCGGACAGGAGCCGGAAGGGGTGCGCGTGCGTTGCCGTTCACACGCGCTGAACTAGCCTACGGGATGCGTTGGAGCAAGCCGACGAGACGCCGCGAATTCTTCCCGAAGACAACAGGCGTGAAATGAGCAGAGGCTGCCCGTTTCACGACCTCTGCGCGCGTCGGATAGGGCGAGATGAAATTGGTCAGTGCCGTCAGTTTCAACCCGTTCGACATGGCCACGCTGACAAGCTGTAGAATGTCGCCTGCACCTTCGCCGACAATGGACGCGCCGACCAGTTTGCCCTTGTGCAGGACCAGCTTGCACTCGCCGAGCGTTTTGCCTTCGGCAATGGCCCGGTCGTTTTCGTGGAACGGGAAGGCGGAGGCGGTGACCTCGCTGCCGAACTTTTCGCGGGCTTCGGCCTCGGTCAGGCCGAGTTGCGCGACTTCGGGGCTCGTATAGGTAACGGCAGGCACGGGCAGGCTGGAGGCCTTTGTGCCCTGTTTGAAGAAGGCGCGGCGGGTAAAGACCGAGGCATGCCAGCCTGCGATATGGGTGAACTGTTCTTTGCCGGCGGCGTCGCCCAGGGCCCAGACGCGGGAATTGGAGCCGGAGCGCAGCGTGTCGCCGACGGTGATGCCCTTATGGTCGAACTCCACGCCGCCAGCCTCAAGGTCCAGCCCGTCCAGAACGGCGCGGCGGCCGGTGGCGACCAGAAGGTGGCTGCCTTCGATGACAGGCGTGCCGCTGCCATTGTCCGTATGCACGCGGATACGGCCATTCTCATGTGAAACCCGCTGGGCCTTGTGCTGTTCCAGCAGGGTGACGCCTTCGCCCCGCAGGGCCTTGACGGCAATGGCGGCGTGGGCGGCATCGGCGCGCGGCAGCGCCCGGCCCATCTCGATCACGGTGACTTTCGCGCCAAGTCGGGTGAAGGCCTGCGCCATTTCCAGGCCGATCGGCCCGCCCCCGAGAATGATCAGGTGTTCGGGAAAGTCCGGCAGGGTGAAGATCGTCTCATTTGTCAGGTAAGGCACATCCTTCAGCCCTTCGATGGGCGGTATGAAGGCGCGCGAACCGGTGGCGACAATGATCCGGCGCGCCCGGGTGCGTGTCGTCTCTGAAGCGATGGTGGCCTTGTCTGCAAAGCGCGCGGCTTCGCGGATGACGGTGACGCCAAGGCCTTCGAAGCGTTCCTGGCTGTCGACCGGGGCAATAGTGGCAATGGCACCGGCCACATGGGCCTTTACCGCGGCCCAGTCCGTTTTTGGGTCCTCAGTCTGGATTCCGTACTTTCTGGCGTGGCGCACATCGGCTGCGGCCCTGGCGGCGCTGAGCAGGGCCTTGGAGGGAACGCAGCCATAGTTCAGGCAGTCGCCGCCCATCTCATGCTTTTCATACAGCACCACTTTCAGGCCCAGCATTGCGGCACCGGCCGCGGCCGAGAGGCCGCCGGAGCCCGCCCCGATAACGCAGAGATCTGCCTTCAGGTCTTTGACGGATTGAGTCATGCGGTGGGGCTTTCGATCTTGGGGCGGCGGGCAAAGAATTTCTTCCAGACGACCGGCATCAGCGACACGACGGCCAGGGCGGCAAACGCCGGGACGAGATTTCCAGCAACGGCGGCGATGTCCGGATTCTCACCCGCCTCGAAAGTCGCGCCAAGGCCCGCGCCGATCCAGGTGTAGGCGATAACGCCGGGAATGATGCCGATGGCGGTGGTCAGGGCATAGTCCGGATAACGGGCGCCCAGAAGGGCCGGGGCAATATTGGCCACGGGGAAGGGGACGATAGGCAGGAAGCGCAGGGCGAACATGTAGGAGCGCGGGTTCTGGTGAAACCCGGCTTCCATCTTGCGCAGGAAGGGACCTGCCCGTTCGCGCAGCATGCCGCCGAAGGCCGTTCGCGCGGCCAGGAAAAGAAGGCTCGCCCCAAGGGTCGCGCCCACCACGGTTGTGGCAGACCCGCCCGCAAGGCCGAATAGGAAACCGCCCGCAATCGTGATCCAGAGGGCGCCCGGCACCATGAACAGGGTGGAAAGCGCATAGATCACGACATAAGCCGCAACCGCGAGAAGGAGATTGTTCTCCACAAAGGCCCGCAGCGCTTCATGCTGTTCGCGCAGGGTTTCCAGCGAGAAATAGCGGAAGAGGCCCAGCTGCCAGCCAGTGGCGAGGCCCGCCACGATCACATAGACGGGCCAGAGACGCCGCCAGAGCGGGGCGGGGCGTTTGATCTCGGTATCACTCATTCGGTCTCGGCCTTCTGCGTGTCGTTGAGGGACCAGTCATATTCATAAGCGCGAATGCGCGGATTGGCTCGGATTTCCGTGGCGAGCTCCGCATCGGCGTATTTGAGGAGGTGATCGATAACAGCCTGTTTCGATCCGCCGAAATCGGCTTCGAACCAGTCATAGATGGAAGAGACGGTGAGTCCCCGCCCGGTAATCGTCACGCCGCGCGGATCGTTGATGTAGGCGCGGGCTGCGGCGGCGAGGTCTTCCTCCAGCGTATCGCCTTCCCAGGCTTTCGGCTGAAGGTTCGGGCAGGAAATGGCCGCGCAATTGATGGCGTAATGGACCAGCGGATTGCGGAACCGGGGGCGCAGGATGGCGTGCTCGATCTCGTCGAGGGAGACAGTCTCTCCGGCTGCCATAACCTTGATCTTCTTCCATGGTCCGCCGAACAGATAGCCGTCGCGGATGGAACCGGTGGGATAGGCTTCGACAATGTAGCGGACGGTGACGGCATTATAGAGATTGGCCCAGGCCGCGAATGTGCCGGGATCGGTGCCGGAGAGGTCCATGTCCGCAAAGCTGGCGATGTAGGTGTCCAGCGCGGCGCGGTCTTCCGGATTGGTTTTCAGGGCAGCGTAATCGACCCGGTTCACGCCATCTGCGCCAGCCTTCACGTATTTCTTCAGAAGGCAGGTCCACGCCGCATGGGCCGGTTTTTCGGCAGGGATCTGCTGGGCCATGCCGGCGACAGGCACGGCAGGCTGTGCCAGCGCGCTCAGCGGCGTCAGGACGAGGGCAACAGGCAGGGCAAGGCGGCAGGCGCTGGCGGGCATGGGGCGGCGGGCTCCGGATGGGCAATGTCTGGCAGAGACATAGCGCAGCCTGCCGCAAGATGCGCGTCACGCCTTTTCAGGACGGATCAAAGAGGCGTGATTGGGATGTCAGCCGCCAGCCGGGGGCGTATCGAGTTCCATCCAGTCCTGCGCCGGCAGGCCATAGACCATGTCCATGACTTCGAAGCCGATGCCGTTCGGCAGGCGGGAACTGGAATTCCAGAGGATCACGACGCCGGTATCGCGTTCAGGATCGAACAGGATGTATGAGCGGTAGCCTTCGACGGCGCCGCGATGGCCGATGACGCGCTCCCCGTCCGTTCCATATTTGTAGATCCGCCAGCCGAGGCCGTAACGGGCGTCGCGCACCGTGCCGCTGTAATGGCTGGACATGCGCCGTTGTTCCCCGCTCGTGTAGACGCGCGGCGTCTGCAGCATGTCGAGCGCGGCGGCGCTAAGGACCTCTGGCGCAAGCCCCATCTGCGCGCGGGTATAGCGGGCGAGATCGAGGATCGATCCGTTCACGCCGCCAGCGGCAGGAACCCGGTAATAGTCGTCATTGACCTGTTTCTTCTGCGGTTGTCCGTCCACTCTGGACCGCTTGGTATAGGGTCGCGCCCAGGAATCTGCGTCCTGCAGGCCCGCCCGGCCGACACTGGCGGTCACCATGCCGAGCGGCTCGAAGATCGAATGGCGTACGGCATCGGCATATGTGCTGTGCGTGACATCCTCGATGATCTCGGAGACCGTGTCATAGGCGACATTCTGGTAGGTGTGGCAATCGCCGACAGGGCAGAGTGGCTTGAGGCTGGACAGGCTACGCCGGATCCTGGCCGGGTCCCAGCCGTCTTCCAGCCTTGTGTCATAGGCATTGGGCACAAGGCCCAGCCGGTGGGAGAGAATGTCTTCCAGTGTCGCCCGTTGTTCTGCGCCGCCGGGCAGGCGCAGGGAGGTTTTGAAGGCAGACACGGTATCGGTCAGGTTCAGCTTGTGCTGGTCGGCAAGGATGGCGACTTCGCTTGCGGCGACCCCTTTCGACACCGACGCCCAGCGGAAGACGGTGTGATCGGTAACGGGCGCGCCGCCGCGCTCGGTGACGCCATAGCCCTTTGCAAAACTGATCTCGCCCTTGTCGATCACGGCGACCGCCAGGCCGACAATCTCTTCATCATTGGACGCCAGACGGCTGATCCGCGCATCGAGGCGTTTGTAATCGATGGCCTGCGCCATCGCGGCGGGCAGGGGCAGGGTGGCGGCAAGACAGACAACCAGCGTGCGTAGAAAACGCATATTCTCTTCTCGTGTTATGCGGCCCGCCCAAGCCACAGAGACACCAAGACTCTGCGCTCCTGTAAAGGCCGGTGAATGCATCCGGTTGCGTCCGGCGGCCGGAGGCGGCACAAGTCAGGCCGAAATGACCGCTTTTCATGCTGAACCCATGACTTGACCCGGCGCGGCCAGCCCTGTATTGGCCCCTCTTTCCGAGACACTTAGCTTCCAGAGCAGACCCGATGAAACGCACTTTCCAGCCGAGCAATCTCCGCCGCAAGCGCACGCACGGCTTCCGTGAGCGCATGGCCACCAAGAATGGCCGCAAGGTGCTGGCACGCCGCCGCGCGAAGGGCCGCAAGTCCCTTACCGCTTAATAACGGCACCAGTCCGCCTCTCCGAAGGAGATGGCCGTGACGGCAGATTCCGAAAAGACTTTGATTGAGGTCGTACGCCTGCGCGTGCGGCCTCAATTCATTTTCGTTCGCGGCGGGCGGGCCGAGCGGCGCAAATCGCTGGTCGTGCAGGCGCGCAAGCGGGCAGGGGAGACGCCGGGCATCCATGCCGGGGCCGGTTTCACCGCCACGAAAAAGATCGGCAATGCCGTGATCCGCAACCGGGCCAAGCGGCGCCTGCGCGAGGCGGTACGTCAGCTGCTACCGCGGCTGGGGCAGCCGGGCTGGGACTATGTGTTCATTGCGCGTCAGGATACCGCTGATATTGGCTGGGCGCGTTTGCTTGACGATATGGAAAGCGCGCTGTTAAGCCTCCCCGCTGATTAAACCCCGCCGCCCGTCCGGGCGCTCCTGCCTTAAGTTTCCGGGACCCCCGAGATGGAAAAAGAAGACCAGCGCAATTTTCTGCTCGCAATGGTGCTGATGATCGCGCTCGTGCTGGGCTATCAGAAGTTCTTCGTTGATCCGGCGCAGAAGAAATACGAGGCCGAACAGGCCGCGATCGAAGCTGAGACCCAGGCGCAAACCGCAGATACCGGTGTGCCTGCGATTGACCAGCTGAAGCCGGTCGAGGAGGCGCTGGCCGACAATCCCCGCATCGATTTTGAAGGCGCAGGCGTGGATGGCTCCATCCGTCTTGCCGGTGCGCGCATCGATGATGTCAGCCTGCACGATTACTACCTCACGGTCGAAAAGAAGCAGGAAGTCCGTCTGTTCCGCCCGGAGAACAGTGAGTACGGCTATTTCGCCACCTATTACTGGGCTTCCGGGGGGACGCTGGTGGCGGGACGCAACTCGCCCTGGACCGTTGTTTCCGGTGACAAGCTGACGCCGGCCTCGCCGGTGACGCTGAAGCTGGAAGGCGATGGCGTGACGATCGAGCGGACCATCCAGCTCGACGACAATTACATGTTCACCTTCACGGACAAGGTGACCAACACGTCCGAGACGCCCCGCAGCTTCCGCGCGGTGGGCTCGATCGAACGTTATGGCGATTTCAAGGGCTTTCTTGAGGCGACCGACCCTGGCTCCTCCGTTTCGACGGCGGCCCATATGGGCCTGATGGGGGAAACGGATGGCACGCTGCGCCTGAAGAAATTCAAGGGCCTCTACAAGATGGACAAGATCAAGGGAGAGTCTGCCGACGGCACTTTCCCTTCGAACAGCGGCGGCTGGTGGGGCCTGTCCGACAAATACTGGCTGGGCGCGCTGGTGCCGCAGCAGGACATGTTCTTCGCGGGCCTGGTCGACAAGCGGAAGCTTGTCACCGGCAAGGATCTAGAGCTGCGCACCGAGTCCGCGTCGCTGGACCTTGCGCCAGGCGCCAGCGCCACGATGGAGAACCGCATTTTCGCCGGCGCCAAGCGCTACGAAGTGCTTAAAGGCTATGAAAAAGACCTTGGCATTCCGCACTTCGAGGATGCGATCGACTGGGGCATGTTCTTCTTCCTGACCAAGCCCTTCTTCTATGTGCTCGAATGGCTGTCCGGCATTGTCGGCTCGTTCGGCTGGGCGATCCTCGCCTTCACTGTGATGGTCAAGCTGCCGCTCGTACCGCTCTACAACCAGAGCTACAAGTCGATGGCCAAGATGAAGAAGTTGCAGGAGCCGACGCAGGAGATCCGCGAACGCTTCAAGGCCGACCCGCAGCGTCAGCAGCAGGAGATCATGAAGCTCTACAAGGAAGAGGGCGCCAATCCGCTCGGCGGCTGCCTGCCGATCCTTGTGACGATCCCGATCTTCTTTGCCCTGTTCAAGACGCTCTATGCCACGATCGAGATGCGCCATGCCTCCTTCATGTTCCTGAAGGACCTGTCGGCGCCGGACCCGACCGCTATCGGCAACCTCTTCGGCCTGATTCCGTGGTGGTCTGCGGCTGACCTGAAAACCATTCCGTTCATCGGCATGGTCGTCGGTGTCGGTATCCTGCCGATCCTCTATGGCGCCACCATGGCCGCCCTGCAGACCCTGTCGCCGCCGCCGCCGGACCCGATGCAGCGCCGCATGATCCAGTTCATGCCGCTGATCTTCCTGTTCGTGTTCGGAGGGTTCCCGGCAGGTCTCGTCATGTACTATATCTGGTCGAACACGCTGTCCTTCATCCAGCAGTACTTCATCATGCGCCGGAACGGTGTGGACACCGAGATCGGCAAGTTCGTGAAGAAGCTGTTCACGGGCGGCAAGAAGACGGCCAGCTGATCCGATGACCGAGGAAATCACCCCGAGCGAAGAGGCCCTGGAGGCCGGGCGGCTCCTGTTCGCAGGTGACGCGACCTTCGTCATGGGCGTGGTGAACCTGAAACAGCTGCCTGCCGCCGACCGGACGGAGGTCTGCTTTGCGGGCCGTTCCAATGTCGGCAAGTCCAGCCTCATCAACGCGTTGACCAACCGGGCGAAGCTTGCGCGGTCCTCAGCGGAGCCGGGGCGTACGCGCGAGCTCAATTATTTCGACATTGGCGAAGGGCAGCTCTACCTCGTTGACCTTCCGGGCTTTGGCTATGCCAAGGTTAGCCGCTCGCAGACCGAGGCGTGGACGCGCCTCACCAAGTCCTACCTGCGCGGGCGCCCGTCGCTGCGCCGTGTGTTCCTTCTGGTCGATGCCCGCCGCGGCCTGATGGATACGGACGACGAAGTGATGGACATGATGGACAAGTCTGCCGTGACCTATCAGGTCGTCCTGACCAAGGTGGACAAGCTGCCGAAGGGCGAGGTCGAAACGCTGGCGGCGAAGATCGCTGACAAGCTGAAGAAACGCGGCGCGGCCCACCCCGTTGTGCGCATGACGTCTTCGGAAAAGGGCTGGGGCATTCCCGAACTGCGTGCCGAGATCGCCGGGCTGCTCTGACACCAGCAGAATTGACGCGGTGAATACCCGTTTCGTCCGGCTGCAAAGCGCGTTAAAGGAGCGGCCATGACTGACTTCTCTTCCGCCCAGTTCACCGCAAAAACCCTCTCCGAAGCGCTGCCTTACATCCAGCGCTATGCGGGTCAGACGATCGTCGTGAAATATGGCGGCCATGCCATGGTGGATGAGGAACTCTCCGCCATGTTCGCCCGTGATGTGGTGCTGCTGAAGACGCTGGGGATTCACCCGGTGATCGTGCATGGCGGCGGCCCGCAGATCGGCAAGCTGCTGGACCGGCTGGGCATCGTGTCGGAATTCAAGGGCGGCCTGCGGGTGACGGACGAGGCGACCATGGAAGTGGTCGAAATGGTTCTCTCCGGCCCGATCAACAAATCCATCGTCCGCGCGATCAACCAGGCGGGCGGCCTGGCTGTTGGCCTGTCCGGTTCCGATGGCCAGCTGTTGCAGGCCACCAAGGCGACCAAGACAGAACGTGATCCGGACAGCCATATCGAGCAGGTGCTGGATCTTGGCTTTGTGGGCGAGCCGACCGGCGTCGACACGAGTGTCATCGAGGCGCTGCTGAAGGCTGACTCCCAGCTGATCCCGGTCGTGGCGCCGGTGGCCATGGGGCCGGACGGTCATCGCTATAACGTCAATGCCGATACGGCTGCCGGGGCGCTTGCCGAAGCGCTGGGCGCGAGCCGTCTTCTGCTGCTGACGGATGTGGCCGGCGTGCTGGACAAGGAAAAGAACCTGATGCGTGACATCAAGGTGGGCGACATTCCGGGCCTCATCGAAGATGGCACAGCTGTTGGTGGCATGATTCCGAAGCTTGAAACCGCGGCCCATTCCGTAAATCATGGCGTCGGGGCGGCGGTTATACTGGATGGGCGTGCCCCGCATGCCCTTCTCATGGAGCTGTTTACCGAACATGGCGCTGGCACGCTCATTTCGTAATGTCCTGGTGGCCCTTGCGGCTGCTGTCTGTTTTCCTGGCATCTCCGCTGCAGCGCAGGGTTCTGGCGCCAGGGATGGCTGGACCCTTTGCAACAAGACCTCCTACATCATCGAGGCCGCCTTCGGTGTGCCCGAGGAAAAGGATGTCACGGTCGAGGGCTGGCTGAAGCTGCGCCCCGGTGAATGCAAGGTCGCCGTTGAGGCGCCTCTGGAGCCGAAATACCATTTCCTCTATGCCCGCACCTCGCTCGCCCACCGGGGCGGGCCGCGCGAATGGGGCGGGCAGACAGAGCTGTGTGTCGATCCGACGGGCAGCTTCACGCTGGAAAATCCGCCCGAATGCGCGCCGATGGGGCTGGAAGCCCGCGGGTTCCGCGCGGTGGAAGTGTCCAGCAAGGTGCGCTGGACGACGGACCTGACCGAGATCGAGAATTACACGCTGGAGAAGGCCCAGTCTGCCGGGCTGCAGCGCCTGCTGGAAGAAGCGGGCATCACCAGCGGCGCCATCGATGGCAATATCGGCCGACGGACGCGCGTCGCGATCGGGGAGTTCCTGGAGCAGAACAACCTGCCGGCCACGACATCCGATGATGACCTGATCGACTTCCTGGAACAGGTCGCCCGGGAGCGGGGCCGCAATGTCGGCTTCACCCTGTGTAACCGTACCAAGAAACGGATCTGGGGCGCGATCGCGCGGCGGGGTGCTGAAGACTGGGAAAGCCGCGGCTGGTGGCTGCTGGAGGCAGGCGGCTGTGCCCGCGTGATCGACCGGCCGCTGCGGGGCACGGAATATTACGTCTATGGCGAGATGGAGGACGGCTCCAAGATCCGCACCCTGTCCAAGGCGTCGGATGCGTTCTGCGTGGGCCATGCGAAATTCGCGATTGCCGGGCGCGACCAGTGCGAAGCCTCGGCCTACCGCACGGCCCTGTTCGCCGCGACGCCCCCGCCGACAGACCGCAAGCTGGTGTTCGAATTCTTCGAGCGGGATTTTGCAAAGGCCAGTGGCAATGACCGTTAAGGCCGCCGGTGTTCACATCGCCCCGTTCGGCAAGTTCGATCATGTGACAGACTGGGTCTTCGACCTCGACAACACGCTGTATCCGGCCGAGTGCGACCTGTTCGCCGAGATCGACACAAGGATGACGGCCTTTGTCTCGCGCGTACTGGCCCTGCCGCCGGAAGAGGCGCGCAAGGTGCAGAAGGACTATTACAAGACCTATGGCACCACGCTGTCGGGCCTGATGCACGTCAACCAGATCGAGCCGGCGGATTTCCTGCACTATGTGCATGACATTGACCTCTCGCCGCTGCCGGACCTGCCGGACCTGCGCGCTGCCATTGAGGCGCTGCCCGGCCGGAAATTCGTCTACACCAATGGCTCCCGCCGTCATGCCGAGCGGGTGACCGAGAAGATGGGCCTGTCGCATCTCTTCCATGACAGTTTCGGGATCGAGGACGCCGTCTACACGCCGAAGCCGAAGCAGGAATCCTATGACCGTTTCTGCGGCCTGCATGGTGTGGCGCCGAAACAGGCCATCTTCTTCGAGGACCTTGCCCGGAACCTGCTGCCGGCGAAGGACATGGGCTTCACCACGGTGCTGGTCCATTCCGAAAAGGACTGGAGCCATGAGCCCATCGAGGCGCGCCCTGCGACACTCGAGGACCTGTTGAGGGATGACGGGCCGGATCACATAGACTATGTCACCGGCGACCTAGCTGCCTTTCTTGAGGCGGCCCGCAAGACCCTCTGACCACCCCGCCTGCCGGAGAATAGACATGACCGAAGCCCTTGCCCGTGTGATCGATGCTGCCTGGGAGGCACGCGAAACCCTCTCCACCGACACGAAAGGCGAAGTGCGCGATGTCGTGGATGCTGCCATCGACCTGATCGACAAGGGCGAGGCCCGCGTTGCCGAGAAGGGCGCCGATGGCGAATGGGTCGTGCATCAGTGGCTGAAGAAAGCCGTGCTCCTGTCCTTCCGCCTGAATGCCAATGGCATGATCGCTGGCGTGCCCGGTGGCGGCAACTGGTGGGACAAGGTGCCCTCCAAGTTTGAAGGCTGGGGCGAGACTGAATTCAGGGAAGCCGGCTTCCGCGCCGTGCCGCCCTGCGCCGTGCGCCGGGGGGCTTTCGTGGCGAAGAATGCCGTTCTGATGCCGTCCTATGTGAATATCGGCGCCTATGTCGGCGAAGGCACGATGATCGATACCTGGGCCTCTGTCGGCTCGTGTGCGCAGGTCGGCGCGAACTGCCACATCTCTGCCGGCACAGGCATTGGCGGCGTGCTGGAGCCGCTGCAGGCGAACCCGACCATCATTGAAGACAATTGCTTCATCGGCGCGCGCTCCGAAGTGGTCGAAGGCGTGATCGTTGGCGAGGGCTCGGTGATCGCCATGGGCGTATTCATCACCCAGTCCACCAAGATCGTGAACCGCGCGACCGGCGAGATCAGCTATGGCAAGATCCCGCCTTACTCCGTCGTCGTGCCGGGCACGCTGCCCGACCCGAAAGGTGGCCCCAGCCTCGCCTGCGCCGTCATCGTGAAAACCGTCGACGCCCAGACCCGCTCCAAAACCGGTGTGAACGAACTTCTGCGGGATTGAGCAGCCTGACGCTGTTCCGCTGCGTCACGGGTTCCACTGCTCCGGGAAAAACGCTCTGATCTGCCGGTTAGCGGAGGATAGTGCATGGCCAAGAAGCTGAAGCAGCACAAACCTGTGGGCGAGGATTATCTCGCCTCAGTCGGCGACAAACTGAAAGTGACGCACGCCTTTCCGTTTCCGGCTTCTGCCGTCTGGGCGGCGCTGCTGGATGCCAAGGCGTGGACCGAGTGGCTGGCGATTACCAAGGTCGACTGGACGAGCCCGGAACCCTTCAGCGTCGGCACGACGCGTACGGTTGAGATTGGCGACATGGTCATCGACGAAGTCTTCTTCATCTGGGAAGAGGGCAAGCGGATGGCCTTCTATTTCGACAAATCG
>JACXUV010000060.1 GCA_014763715.1 Rhodobacterales bacterium
TGACGGACAGGATCAGTGCGCCCACACCCACCGCAAACACGATGATCGCCACCAGCCCGCCGCCGACGCCCAGCGTGCGGGCGAGATAGTTCGTGATTTCCTCATAGCGGAACACGCCCACCGCCGCCGCGATGAAGCCGCCGACCTTGGCGGCATATTCGATCTGGCTGGGATAGGAGCGCAGGTGGAAGAAGACGAGCAACAGGGTCCACGCCGCAAAGCCGAGCGCGATCAGCGGTGCCACCACCGTATAGGCACTGGCAGAGCCTGAGCCCGTCAACAACGACATGGTCTGCAGGTAGGCCGCGTTCAGCAGCGGCCAGACCAGCATCACCGCCCCGCCCAGCGCCAGGCCAAAGGAAATGCCAGACGGCGTTGCCCCGTGCAGGCGCTCCAGCCCCTTGCGGTACTGCACCAGCAGGATGCCGATCCCCAGCAGCAGCAACAGGAAGAAAATCTTCACCGGCATCACCCAGCGGTGCACGGCACTGGTGCGCGACGGCGCCTCCGCCGCCAGCGCATTCAGGTGCTGGCGGAAGGCCGCCTTGGCCGTACAGCAGGCCCGCACCGACAGGCGCTCTCCCGCCGGGAAGCACAGCTTCTCCACCTCGGCCGCCACCGAATAGCGCAGCCATTCCTGATCGCACTGGGACTGGTATTCGCCGAGGCCCTTGTCGATGCCGGAGAGGATACGCATGCGGGCGAGGATGTCCGTCACGGGCGCGCGGGGCGGCGCCTCCCCCGTTGCGGGCGCCCCGGCATCTTCCATCAGGGTCTTCGGCGCAATCTCGAAGATGGAGCGCGCTTCGGAAGCCTCGAACACATTGGAAATGGCCCACGCCCCGCCCCCGGCCACCAGGAGGCTACCCACCAGAACCATACGCCCGAATTTCAGCTGGCCGCGCCACATCGCATCGACCAGCAGCACTGCCGGGCGCCAGAACGCGACAAGAGCCAGCAGGCCCGCCACGGGAAAGAAGATGAAGTTCTGCGAATCCAGCGAGGCCAGCCGCAGGGCAAGGCCGGATGACCCGAATTCCTGCACCAGCGTTCCGGTCTCCAGCAGGAAGGCCAGGTAAAGCAGCGCGAAGACGAACGTCACCGCGATACGGGTGGCGATATGTGTCTGGGCCATGCGCGGCACTCCCCTCCGCTATCTGCACA
Source organism: Rhodobacterales bacterium (assembly GCA_014763715.1). Lineage (GTDB taxonomy): Bacteria > Pseudomonadota > Alphaproteobacteria > Caulobacterales > Hyphomonadaceae > Hyphomonas. The sequence continues at coordinate 1,165 of JACXUV010000060.1, forward strand.
GCCATATTCCTACCGCAATCATCGGCACAAACAAATGACGGGCTTAATGCCTGCCGGGGCGTGCGCCCTGCGGTTCCCCCGGAACCCGGCAAGCCGCCCGGCGTTTATCCTGCAAGACCCGCCTCTCCACCCAAGACCCGAAAGGAGCCTTGAAATGAAGTTCAAACTGATCACCACCGCACTGGCCGCTGCCATGGGCGCTGGCCTCATGGCCTATGCAGACCCGCCGCATTCAGCGCATGGCGACCTGCCGCCGGGCCTGGCCAAGCAGGGCAAGATCCCGCCGGGCCACGCCAAGAAAATGTGGAAGAAGGGCGAGTACCTGCCCGTGGACTATCGCACCGGCCACTATTTCGAGGACTGGCGCCGCTATGACCTGGAACCGGCCCCTCAGGGCTATCGCTGGGTCGTGGTCGACCGTGACGCCTACCTGATGGAAGTCACCACGGGCCTCGTGGCCAACGCCATCATCGACCTGCTCGACTGATCGTAAACCCCAAGCGATTGATCGCAGCAGACGGAGCGGGCATGGGGTCTCCCCATGCCCGTTCTTCTTTGTGCCGATCACTCAGTTCTCTTTTAACCGGTCCCGGGCGCGCAGGTACATTGGGTTTTCCAACGAGATCCCTTCCACGCTTAAACAGCCTATGGACTGCTTGCGGGCTATGGCCAGCGTCCAGATACCATCTTCACGGTGCCAGACCGTTGTGAACGTTCCGGCATTCAGCTCAAGGCCGTCCTCTACACGACAGGCCTTGTCATACAATGAACTGCAGACGATATCTCCGGCATTGGCAAGCCGCTTTCGGATCCGCTTTCCTTTCCGCGATACGGTTTCAAACAGATCGTCATGTTCTGCCCATTTGCATTCAGGGGCCTTGAGGCTCTGACGCTCGCCCTGCCTGAAATTCTGCATAAACAGCCGGGCGTCTTCCTCTCCCATGGCATCGGAAATCTCGGCCACCGGTTCACCAGGCAGACTGCGCCACAAATCCTGATTGAGCTTTTCCTGTGCGGCCACGACTTGCCGCATGTGTTCAGCGCTCTGATGCAAACGTACGGGCACGGCAAGCAGCAACACACCAAACGCAGCGAGCAAAAGCCAGCCCACACCGCGCGGACGCAAATACGGAGGGAAGCGCAAAACAGTCATGAGCCGATTTCTCCCCCTGAATATCCAAATATTCTACTTAAAGTTCATCTTGATTGCACCCGAAAACTCCCTGCCCCTTCGGCGATTGATCTGAAGCCCCACCGCAGGCATGGGACCTCCCATGCCTGTTTCTTTTTTCTCAGTCTGCGGAAGGCTCTGCCTCAACAGGTTCGTCCTCAGCCTCGCCTGCTGCTTCCAGTGCATCCAGCTTTTCGGCCTTGTCCATCAGGACGGAATTGTCGTGGAAATTGACGTAGAACCCGCCGATCTTCCACGTCTCGTCTTCCCTTACCCAGGTCACTGTCACCGTGCCGGGCGAATGCTCCGCCTGTATCTGGAGCACGCAGGTCGCGAAGGTGCCGGACTTGGCCGCATCCGTATTGGCTGACGTGTTCATGGTGCAGTTCGGCACCGAATACTCTGACACAGGCCCGAACTGCGCGAAGAAGCGGTTGATATTGTCCACCTTCTCCTGCGTGAGATCCATCCGGCGCGAATAGATGGGATCGTCTGCCGCTGGCATTCCGTCGGTCAGGAAAGCCTTGCTCACTTCGACACTGGCTTCGCTGCGCTCGCCAATGGCGCCGAACAGTTTGACGCCATTGAAGATGCAGGTGCCAAGCCCGATGAAGGCCAGCGCAATCAGGCCAAAGACCCAGAGGGGGATCCCCTTCTTCGGTTTCTCCACAATGGCATAGGATGGCTGCGGTTGCGGCGCGTCTGTCATGTTTCCCCCTTGAACGGATCCAGACTGGTCAGGATTCCTACCAGAAGCAGGTTGCGGAATTTTATCAAGGGTTGCCGGGCGTCAGGCATCGTTGATTGCAGACCCGGAACGGGGCATGGGTTCGGCCATGCACCTGATCCCCATCACCGACCCTGCCGATCCGCGCGTTGCGGCCTACACCTCCATCCGCGAGAAAGACCTGACCGCAGGCCATGGCGGGCGGTTCATCGTCGAGGGCAAGGTGACGCTGGAAACGCTGCTCAGCCGGTCTCGCTTTGCCGTGGAAAGCCTGTTCCTGGCCGAGTCCCGTCTGGAACCGCTGGCCGGAACGCTCGCGCAGGTGCCGGAAGGCGTGCCTGTCTACACAGCGCCTCAGGACGTGATGGACCAGGTGGCCGGCTTCCCGATGCATCGCGGCGTGCTGGCCTGCGGGCTCAAGGGCGATATTCCCCAACCGGGGGAGTTCCTGAAAGGCAACTCGCCCGCCTCGCCCCTCCTCCTGCTTTCCGATCTCTCCAACCACGACAATACCGGCGCCTGCTTCCGCAATGCGGCGGCCTTTGGCGCGGGCGCCGTGCTGCTGGACGAGCGCTGCTGCGATCCGCTCTATCGCAAGGCCATTCGCGTCTCGTCCGGGGCGAGCCTGTTCCTGCCCTATGCCCAAGGCGGGACGGGCTTGGACATGGTAAATGCCGTCTTGAACGCGGGTTATACCGTCTGGGCAATGACACCGCGAGCTGAGGCACTGCCGATGCAATCCCTGCCCGTGCCGGACCGGCTCGCCATCCTGCTCGGCGCCGAGGGGCCCGGCCTGCCGGACGCGCTGATCGACGCGGCAACGCCCGTGCGCATCCCCATGTCAGCAGGCTTCGACAGTATCAATGTCGCCACCGCCGGGGCGATCGCGCTGGCACATGTGTTCGGGAACCGGGCCTGACGCCCACAAAAGAAAATGCCCTCCCCGGGTGTGCCGGGAAGGGCGATTGGGCGGTCCCTGGTGTGATAGAGCCGCCCCGAGAGAGCCTTAGAATACGCGGGGACGTTCCGCCTTGTCGAGATGGAGACCGCACTCGGTCTTCACCTGCCCTGCCCAGCGGCCTGAGCGCGGGTCCAGCGGGTCCGATGCCGGGCGCGTGCACGGCCAGCAGCCGATGGAGGGATAGCCCTGCTCGACCAGCGGGTGACGCGGCAGGTTGCGCTGCTTCATGAACAGGTCGACGTCATCCGCCGTCCAGCTCGCCATCGGGTTCACCTTGTAGCGGCCGCCTGCGAATTCGAAGACCGGCAGCTTCATCCGCTCGCCGCCATGGAAGCGCTTGCGCCCGGTGATCCAGGCGCTGAAGCCTTCCAGCGCCGGCTCCAGCGGGCGCACCTTGCGCAGGGCGCAGCAGGCATCGGAATCGGTCTTCCACAGCTTGCTGTCCGGATCGAGGATCTTGCGCTCGGTCTCGCTTGGCGGGATCGAGCGCACGCCGGTCAGGCCGAGGCGGTCAATCACCTCGTCGCGATAGTCCAGCGTCTGCGGGAAGTGCATGCCCGTATCGAGGAAGATGACCGGCAGGCTTGGGTCCACCTCGGCGATCAGCGACAGCATGACGACGCTTTCCGCCCCGAAGCTCGACACATAGGTCAGCTGTTCCGGCCATTCCCGCACCATGGCGACGCGCAGAATGGTCTGGGCCGAGGCTTCGCGCAGCTCGCCGTTCAGGCGGGCGAGGCGGGCCTCGGTGTCCTCTTTCTGCCGGAGTTTGATATCGCCATAGGGCATCAGGTCAGGTTCCGTGTCTTGCGCGGAACACCGGCACCCGGCCATCGGCGGCAGGCTGGTAGGCGTCCCGGAATTCGTTCAGGGCTTGCAGGACACTAGGTAGGTCAGCCCGGGCCGTCTCGTAAGCGTCGAAGCCTGAACGGTTCATGTAGAAAATCTGATCACGCAGCACGTGTCCCACCGCGCGCAGCTCCCCCCGATAGCCATGACGGCGGCGCAGCAGCTGCGCCTGGGAGTAGCCACGGCCATCGGTGTATTTGGGAAACGACACCTCAACCAATTGAATCCATTCAAGAAATGGTTCCAGATGAGACGGATCATCTTCCGGTACGAGGCGTACACCTACCGGCGCATTGCGTCCGGCGAGGCTCTCGGCCTGTTCCAGGAAGCGGGCCAGCGGCAGGGTCACAGCCTGATCAGGCTTTAGTTCTTCTTCACGATCCTGATCGAGAAACAGCCAGACATTCTCGATCTCTGCGCCATTCTTAAGCAGCGGCATAGAGGGCCTCCTTGAACGGGTCTGCGCCAACGCGCTCCAGCGTGTCGATGAACAGCTCATCCGGCGACGTGCGCAGCGACATGTAGGTGTCGACGATGCGCTTCACCGCGCCGGGCACGTCCTCCCCTTTCAGGGCCGGGCCCGCAATCGCGCCGATGGCAGCCTTCTCGTCGGCCCGCCCGCCGAGGCTGATCTGGTAGAACTCCTCGCCTTTCCGGTCGACGCCGAGAATGCCGATATGGCCAACATGGTGATGCCCGCAGGCATTGATGCAGCCGGAAATATTGATGTGCAGCCGCCCGATCTCGCGCTGGTATTTCGGATCGGCGAATACCTTCTGCACCGCCTGCCCCACCGGGATGGAGCGGGCATTGGCGAGGTTGCAGTAATCGAGGCCGGGGCAGACGATCAGATCGGTGATCAGACTCTCGTTCGGCGTGGCGAGGCCCGCCGCGTCCAGCGCCTGCCAGACCGCATAGAGATGCTTCACCGGCACATGCGGCAGGACGAGATTCTGCGCATGGGAGACGCGGATGTCGTCATAGGCATAGCGCTCGGCGAGACCGGCGACGATTTCCATCTGCCGGTCAGTCGCATCGCCCGCGGCCCCGCCGATCGGCTTCAGGCTGACCGTGACAGAGGCATGGCCTGCCTGCTTGTGCGGATGAAGGTTCACCTCCGCCCATTGGGCAAAGTCCGGCTCAGCCGCCTTGGCGGCCTCGAAGGCTGCGGTGCCATCTTCAGCATCGAAGGCCGGCGGCGCGAAATAGGCATGGATCCGGTCGATCTCCGCCTGCGGCAGGTCGATCTTCTCGTGCGGATGCTGGGCCGCGTACTCGGCCTCCACCTGGCGCGTGAACTCTTCCGGGCCAAGCTCCTGGACGAGGATCTTGATCCGCGCCTTGTACTTGTTGTCCCGGCGGCCATGGCGGTTGTAGACGCGCATGATGGCTTCGAGATAATCGAGAAGCTCCGCCTCCGGAACAAAGTCATTGACCAGCACGGCCAGCAGCGGCGTGCGCCCCTGCCCTCCGCCAACATAGACTTCAAAGCCCACGGCCTCGCCGCGTTTCACGATGCGCAGGCCAATGTCATGCACGGCAATCGCCGCCCGGTCTGCCGCCGCTGCGGTCACGGCGAATTTGAACTTGCGCGGCAGGAAGGCGAATTCCGGATGGAACGTGCTCCACTGGCGGATGATCTCGCACCACGGGCGCGGGTCCATCACTTCGTCCGCCGCAGCGCCCGCGAAATGGTCGGAGGTCACGTTGCGGATACAGTTGCCAGAGGTCTGGATGGCGTGCATCTCCACCTCGGCGAGGTCATTCAGCGCATCCGGAATACCCTTCAGGCCCACCCAGTTATACTGGATGTTCTGGCGCGTCGTGAAATGGCCATAGCCCCGGTCATATTTGGTGGAGACCTCCGCCAGACGGCGCAGCTTCGCCCCGTTCAGCTGGCCATAGGGAATGGCCACGCGCAGCATGTAGGCGTGCAGCTGCAGGTATACGCCATTCTGCAGACGCAGCGGCTTGAACTCGTCCTCCAGCAGCTCACCCGACAGGCGGCGGTTCACCTGTCCGCGGAACTGTTCCACCCGGTCCTTCACGATCCGGGCATCGAACTCATCATATCTATACATCAGGCGGCCTCTTTGGCGTGGGGGATGCCGAGCGCCGCTTCGGTGCGGCTCACCCAGCGTTCGACCGACGGAAATTCGGAAAGATCGAACCCGCCTTCATGGGCAAGGCGCGTATAGGCAACCAGCGCGATGTCTGCGAGGGTCATCTGATCACCAACAATCCAGTCGGTGAAAGTCAGCTGCATTTCCATCACGCCCAGCGCCCGGCGGCCCTTGCCCATCAGGTTCGGGTCGATCTCGTCATCCGATTTCTTCAGGTAATGCTTGTGGAACCGGCGCACGGCGATGGCCGTTTCGTGGGAATATTGTTCCCAGAACAGCCAGCTCATCATCTTGGCGCGCTTGAAACTGTCTTCCGGTACCAGATCGCTGCCCGCCTCTTCGGCGAGGTAGAGCATGATGGCATTGGACTGCGGCAGGGTGCGCCCGTCCGGCCAGCGCGCGACGGGCACCTGCCCCACCGGGTTCACGGCCAGGAAGTCTTCCGTCTGCGTACCGCCTTTCAGGATGTCGACCTCGACCCAGTCATAGGGAATGCCCAGCAGGTCGGCCGTCCATTTCGGCTTCTGGCAGTTGCCGGAAATGGAATCGCCATAAAGCGTCAGGCGGGTGATCTCACGGGTGGGCATCAGGCGCTCGCTCCATAGGCCACAGTCGGGCCGGTTGCGCGAATGGTTTCACGAATGGTCTCACGACCGGTGATCCCGCCGCTTTCCGTCACTTCCATGAAGTAAGGATCCGTCACCTGCCCTTCCTGTTTCAGGGCTTCGCCAAGGCGCGCCTCGGCAATCTCGCCGGTAAAGGCGGCGGCCTTCGAAACATCGTCAGACCAGGTGCCGGCCTCCGTCATCCAGACGGATTTTCCGGTGGCCGTTTCCCAGGCCGTGATGGCCTTCGGCGTTTCGGGTTTCAGTTTCGGGCGGACGGACGTCATGCGGTGACAACTTTCTGAGTGGCAAGGGAGGCTTCGGTGGAAACATTTGCAGCGGCAGGCGGCAGGCGCAGCGCAGTCACCTCGCCAATGATCAGCAGCGCCGGCCCCTTGATGCCATGCGCCTCGATCAGCTGGGGCAGTTCTTCCAGCATGCCATAGGCGCGGACTTCATTTTCCCGTGTACCGTTCTCGATCACGGCCACCGGCGTCTGCGGCGCGCGGCCCGCCTCGATCAGCTTCTCGGCAATCGTCGCGGCTGTGCCGACGCCCATATAGACGCTGACGGTCTGCCCGCGCCTGGCAAGCGATGGCCAGTCGAGGTCCGGCACGCCGCCCGCTTTCGCATGGCCGGTCACAAAGGTGACGGCCTGCGCATGGTCGCGGTGGGTCAGCGGGATACCGGCGCTTGCCGCACATCCGAGGGCGGAGGAAATACCCGGCACGACAAAGGCGGAAACGCCAGCGGCCTCGACCGCGTCCAGCTCTTCCCCGCCCCGGCCGAAGATGAACGGGTCACCCCCTTTGAGGCGAACGACGCGCTTGCCCTCGCGGGCGGACGCAATCAGCAGTTCATGGATCTGGTCTTGCGGCACGGAATGGTTGCCCTTCGCCTTACCCACGGAAACGCGCTCTGCATCGCGGCGGATGAGGGAGAGAATCCCATCCGAAACGAGGCGGTCGTAATAGACAATGTCCGCTTCCTGGATCAGGCGAAGGGCTTTGAGGGTCAGGAGTTCCGGATCGCCGGGCCCTGCGCCAACAATGTGCACGACGCCCTGCTCTGCGGGCGTGGCGAGCTCCGCGCGCATCGCAGCTTCGGCGCCCTGCAGGTCTCCGGCATAGGCGAGCTCGGCGGCACGCCCGGTCAGCGTGCGCTCCCAGAATTTGCGGCGGGCGGCAAAATCCGGCAGCGCAGCCTTCACCGTCTCGCGGAAACGCCCGGCCAGCGCGGCAAGCTCGCCGATGCGCGCGGGCAGCAGCGCTTCCAGTTTCGTCCGGATGGATTTCGCCAGCACCGGCGCGGTGCCATTCGTGCCGATCGCGGCCACGACATCGCCCCGGTCCAGGATGGACGGCACGGTGAAATCGCAAAGCTCCGGCCGGTCGACCACGTTCAGCGGAACGCGGGCGGCGCGGATGGTGGCGACGGCTTCCGGATTGTCCTCCGCGACGATGGCGAGGCGGGCCGTTTCGAGCGCTGCGGGCAGGTCATCCATGGTCATGTGGATCGCCTTCGCGCTCATCTCATGATCATGCGCTGGTCCGTTATGATCCGATATGATCACGGGCAAGGCGCCTGCAGACACGAGCAAACGCAGTTTGCGCAGGGCTTCCTCGCCGCTGCCGACAATGACGACACGCTGGCCGTGCAGATTAAAAAAGGCCGGAAACTGGCGCATAGGCACAGAGCCCCTATTTAGCTGGTCTGATCAGTTGTCCGCCAAAATGGCTCTTGACGAGCGAGACACAAGCGGCGACCCCTACAGCGATCCTTTAGAGAAACTAAGTTCATGGCCGACCCGACTGACCGCTTGCCCCCGCTCAACGCCCTGCGCGCCTTCGAGGCGGCCGCCCGGCGCCTGTCTTTCACACAGGCAGCAGACGAACTGAACGTCACGCCAGGCGCCATTTCCCAACAGATACGGCAATTGGAAGATTATGCCGGCACGCCCCTGTTCAAGCGGACTGGCCGTTCAGTTTTGCTTACAGATGCCGCGCAGGCCAGCCTGCCGCTGGTACGGGAGGCTTTCGAGAGAATTTCTGAAGCCGGGCGCATCATGCAGTCCCCCGCCCGCAAGGGCCGGGTCATGGTCTCGTGCGCCCCCAGCTTTGCCGCCAAATGGCTCGCCCCCCGCCTCGACAGCTTCCACCGCCAACACGACGGAATCGAAGCCTGGATCAGCGCAGATACCGGCCTGACGGACTTCACGACCGCCGATGCAGACTTCGCCATCCGCTATGGCCGGGGCAGCTATGACGGGCTGAAATCGGAAAAATTGCTTGATGAAACAGTGCTTCCGGTCTGCTCTCCCGCCATGCTGGAAGGCCCGGATGCCATCCGCCGGCCGGAGGATTTGAAGAGCCACACGCTGCTGCACGACGAAAGCACCGAGGTCGACCCCTCCTGCCCCGACTGGGCCAGCTGGCTGCGCGCCCGCAAGGTGGAAGGCGTCGATGCCAGCCGCGGCCCGCGCTTCAACCAGGCCATCCTTGTGATCGAGGCCGCCGCCGCCGGGCGCGGCGTGGCGCTCGCCAAGCAGGCCATCGCCGCCTCCGACCTCGCCTCAGGCCGCCTCGTCGCGCCCTTCGCGGACGGGTCGACGAGCATCGATTTCGGCTACTGGCTGGTCTGGCCGAAGGGCCGCCATCTCAGCCCGGACGTCCGGGAATTCATCAAATGGATCAAGGCAGAAGCCGCCGGGACAGAAGTCGTCGGGGTCTAGCGCCTAGAGCGCTGCATCCAGCAGCAGGTAAGCGGCGAGGCGCGGGCTGGCATTGCGGCTGGTGCGCTGGGTCTGCTCCAGCGCGTTCAGCGCGTCGTCCTGCTCCATCTCGATGAAGCTCGCGGCCAGTTCGCGCAGATCGTCATCATTGCGCAGGCGCTGTGTCACGCGCTCCACCTGACGGCCAGCCTGCTCCAGGATCGCCGCCTTGCGCTGGCGCTCCCCCTTGCGGGCCGCCTCGGCAATCTTGCGCTTCATCTTCGGCTTGAAGGTTTCCGGCAGCTGGATGCCCGATGATTGCAGGCGGGCGATCAGTCGGTCGGCCACTTCCTCGCGGTCGCGCGGCAGCGGGTCGTCCCGGCTCATATCGGAGATGATGTCCCGCCAGCCCATCTCGCCCGCAGGCTCCGCCTTTGCAGCGGGCGGCGTAATGACGGATGGCGGCGGCTCGCTCTCTGCCGGGGCCTCCGGCGCCATCTCAGCGCCGATACCCGCGTCAGCCTGCGGGAAGTCGGTCGCCCGGCGCAGCGGATGCGGCGGCGCGGCAGGCTCTTCCTTCACATCGTCGAACCGGCGGCGCAGCGCGGCCGGGCCCGGCTCTTCCGGCGGGGCTGGTTTGTAAGGCGCCAGCGGGGCCGGATCTGCAGCTGGTTCGGCCAGTTTTTCTTCAGGCTTGTCCCGATCGGTCGATGCCAGCAGGTCGGCTGCAGCATCGAACAGATCTTCATCCGGATCGCTCGCACGGCGCGGCCGCGGCGGCGCAGGCCGGCGGGGCGTCTCGTCAGAAAGGGAATGGCCATTCGTCAGTGAATGCCCGTTCGTGTGCCCTTTGCCATGGCCGTTCACATGACCATTCACCGGCGCTGACGGACGCGGCGGAGGCGTCACTGTCGGTGCAGGCGCAGGCCGCACTTCAGGCTGGACAGGCGGTGGGGCAGCCTGCTGAACGACAGGCTGAACTGGCGGCTGGATGACGGGCGGCTCTTCAACAACCGGCGGCTTCGGCTTCTGGCCTTCCAACACGGCAGAGCGGTCGATCCGGGCGACTTCCGCGCGGGCCGCATATTCGGTGCTGCGCAGCGAAGTTGCCGCTTCCTGTCCGGCCTGGCGCAGGCGGGCGAGCGCGCGCGCCGCCTCCTCGGCCGCCGCACGGGTTGACTGGTTGATTTCATTGTTTGCCTGGCGCGCGCCCTCGATGGCGGAAGACACGGCGTCCTTCAGCGCATCGCCGGTCGTCATGGCAGCGGCAGCGGCAATCTCCCCTGCCCTCACAGCGGTATCGACGGTGCGGCGGGACTGGTCGAGCTTTTCCTCTATCCGGCTGATCGCGAAGGTCAGCGTTTCGGTCCGCGCCCCGGCCTCACGGGCAAGATTGTCGAGATCCACCAAACGCGCCGCGAGCGCTTCGCTGGCCGAACGCATGGCTTCAAGCTGGTTGTCCAGTGCTTCATCCGCCTGCGAGATCTCACTCGTCGCCGCGCGTGTTGCCGCGACCATGGCCTCGGCCTGGCGCGGGATCGCGTCATTGATCTGGTGCAGCTGGCTGCGCAGGTCGCGGGCAAGGCCTTCAAGTGCCTGGCGCTCCGCCGACAGGCGCTCGGTCAGGTCGCGCGCATTGTCAGCGCTGGCATAGGCAACAGATTCAAGGCGCATCCGCTCATCGCCGATCTCGCCCGCCATCGCCTTCATCGCCGTCAGCGCGTGCGCCATGGCATGGTCGATCTCGGCTGCGGCCTGCTTCATCTGCTCGGCAAAGGTAATGCCTTCGGTGCCTGCCTCGCGGGCCGGGGCCATCAGACGGGTCGCCGCCTGCATGACAAGCGCATTGGCAGCGCTCGCGCGGCGGTTGGTGCGGCCCATATATCCCGCCATGACCAGCAGCAGCGCAGGCACCATGATGCCCATCGCCCCGCCTGCCAGAATGAACGGGTTCAGCGCGGCCAGCGCCGGTACGCCATAGAAACCAAGAATGACACCTGCGGCCGCACCGATCCACATGGACGCAGCGATGAATCCGCCCACGACCATCCAGCTGCCACCATGTTGTGCCAGCTCGAAATGTTCCGAGGCCTCTTGCCTGGCCAGCAAATCCCGGCCAGAGGGCCGAGCTTCGGTGTTTCCGCTCATACCACCCTTATACCGCGTCAAAGCCTCTGGCGCGAGACCAGAATGCTTAACAGCAGCGGGTCGGTTGCCAGAGTGTTATTTGAAAGAGTTCCCGAGAAACAAGGCGCTTTGAGGGCCAGCTTCGGACTTATCGGAATTGTCATCCGGGACGTACTCGATCCCAAGCCAGGCCAGGATCCCTGCGAGAACCAGATTCCGGATCAGAATGATGAATGCCACAACGGCCCCCGTGACGTCAGATAAGAGTAAATCAAGGGCGGATTTGCCCACGCCCCGGCTGTATAACGCGAAATCGTTTAGCCGACAAACGATAAGTGGAGCCGGATCCTGCGCGTTAACCTCGTTACAAAGCGGCTGTGGAATACTGCCTTGATCTGCCGGAGGTTCCGCCATGTCTTCTTCACTCGCCCTGCTCGACCGCGCTCACCTCAACGCCATGACTGGCGGTGACAAGGAACTGGCCCTCGAAGTGATCGACATTTTCCGTGAGCAGACCAGCCTCTGGATGCGGTTGATGGATCCGAAAGCCGAGCCGAAACAATGGGCTGATGCCGCTCACACGCTGAAAGGCTCCTGCCTGTCGCTGGGCGCGCTAAGGCTCGCCAGCGTGTGCGAGCGGGCGGAAAAGGCCGGACGCGCAGAAACCCCGCCCAGCGTCACGGCAGCGGCCGTACTGCTGGGGGAAGTCCGCGACTGCCTGACCGAAACGATGGAAGAAGTGGCGAAAGCCGCTCACGAACTGGCTGGCAGGGGCGCCCTCAGAGCGTCGTAGCTCTCGAATTCATAGGCAATGCAGCGGTCGATCAGCGTCCGCCAGACAGGCTCTGCAATAGCAGGCGACAGGCCGGCCGCTTCGCAGGCCGCCTTCACCTTGGTCACCACATCCTCGATCCGCGCGCGGTCGTGCACGATGTTGCGGTCGCCCTTGATGCGGGCAGCGGCATCCATGAAGGACTGGCGTTCGGCCAGGATTTCCACCAGCAGGCGGTCGATCCGGTCGACTTCGTAACGCACGTCCACCATCGTCTCGGCGGTCTCTGCCGTGTGGCGGCGGGGGGCTGAAGTATAGGTCGTCATGCGGCCTCTCAGGTCTGATCGCCCTGACCTATATGGGCGACCGCCCCGGCGCAAGGAACGAGGTGCGGTGCCGCAGGCTGAAGGTCAGATTTTCGGCAGGCCGCACCGCTTGCGCAATTTGTTGAGCCCCTGCGGGATGCGTTCGCCAAAAACATACCCCCAGGGCATGTCTGCCGGCTCAGCGCCCACGGCTTCGAGGTGCGGCCTGAGGCGCGCATCGTCCGAAAACAGGGTGAACAGCACGGCGAAGTGGTTGCGCGCAAACCGGGTCTCGGCCCGGCAGACCGGCGCCGGATTGGCCAGCAGCGCATAGAAGCGGTCATCCAGGGCGGCAAGCTCCTGCCGGAAAGCATCAGACTTCGCGCGCGCCCGGAAGGCCGCCGTCTCTTCCGCGTCGTCATTCATGGCCGTCTCGTAGAGCCATTCCTCAATCCACGCCCGCGCCTTCAGCGCCAGGAAAGCCGCATTGGGCGGATTGGCTGCGGCCGCATCGGCCACACCATGCATCGCCGCGTGACTGCCGTGCCATTTCTCGGTCAGGTAATTGAGGCGCGCCATCTCGGCCAGCAGGTTCGCCTCCCCTGTCGCGGCAAGGCCGGAACAGATCGCCTCAAACGCCCCGTCCGGCCCGCCGGTCAGCATCAGCGCCCGGATGCGGAAGGCATGCAGCGCGCTGTCGCCAGGTGTTGCCTCTGCCGCTTCGGCCAGCAGGTCCTGCGCCATGAAGGCCATCTCGGCCATGCTGCGGGCCTGCGCATCGCTGGTCAGGTCCGCCGTTGCAAAGCCGCGCAGCCGGTGAGCCCAGACATAGCGCAGCCCGCCTTCGATCGCAGGCATGGCCTTGTGACTGCCGGGGTCAGGCAGCACCGCATCAATCTCCGACAGGAGGCCCACGCCGTCGATGAAGTGTACGCGGTCCGCCGGCGCAAGGCCCGCATAGAACGCGCCCAGCGCCGCACCGTCCCCGGCCGTCAGGAGGTCGAGGCCAGCCCGGACATTCGGGTCGCCTTCGGTTTTATCGAATTGGGGCTGTTTCTTCCCGAACAGTCCGAACAGACTCATCCACCCGCCTTTTCCGCTTCCAGCTTGTCCTGTGTTTTCGTGTCGAAGTCGCTGGCATCGTGACGTTCGCGCAGCTGGCTGGACAGCTCGCCATAAGTCCGGTTCACCATACGGCCCCGCTGGACACCCTTGCGCTGTGCCAGCTGGTCTGTCCAGCGGATAAGGTTCGTGTATTCGTGTACGGACAGGAACTCGGCCGCATCATAGAGAATGCCCTTCGCCATCGCGCCATACCAGGGCCAGATCGCCATGTCGGCGATGGAGTATTCATCGCCCGCCATGTATTCGTTTTCCTTGAGGTGGCGGTCCAGCACGTCCAGCTGGCGCTTCACTTCCATGGCATAGCGATTGATCGGGTATTCGTATTTCTCCGGCGCATAGGCGTAGAAGTGGCCGAAGCCGCCGCCCAGGAAGGGCGCAGAGCCCATCTGCCAGAACAGCCAGTTCATGGCTTCGGCGCGCTTGCGCGCGTCCTTCGGCAGGAAGGCGCCGAACTTCTCGGCAAGATAGACCAGCATGGAGCCGGATTCGAACAGCCGCGTCGGCGGATTGGTGGAATGGTCCATCAGTGCCGGGATCTTGGAGTTCGGGTTCACGCTGACAAAGCCGGACGAGAACTGGTCCCCTTCCCCGATATTGATCAGCCAGGCGTCATACTCGGCATCCTTGAAGCCGGCATCGAGGAGTTCCTCGAACATGATCGTGACTTTGACGCCGTTCGGCGTACCGAGGGAGTAGAGCTGGAACGGATGCTTGCCGACCGGCAGCTCCTTCTCATGCGTCGGTCCGGCGATGGGGCGGTTGATATTGGCGAAGCGACCGCCGCTGGCCTTGTCCCAGGTCCAGACTTTCGGCGGCGTATAGGTGGGATCAGACATGGCGTTCCTTCCTGCGTTTTCGTGCAGCTTAAGCTGTGGCGCGCGCCGCGCAATGCAAGAGCAGGTACGAAGAGCTTCCTTCAACCTATCGTGAAGCCCGCCTGATAATGAACCTGATACGAAAAAGCCCTCCCGGCATGCGGGAGGGCTTTTGAAATCGTCTATGCCTGAGAAGGATCAGACTTCGAGCAGCATGCGCTCCGGATCTTCCAGCGCTTCCTTGACGCGGACGAGGAAGGTCACGGCTTCCTTGCCGTCAACGATGCGGTGATCGTAGG
>JACXUV010000008.1 GCA_014763715.1 Rhodobacterales bacterium
CCGCACACGCTTTCGGGTGGAGAGCAGCAGCGCGTTGCCATTGCCCGCGCCGTCGTGACCCAGCCGGACATCCTGATCGCCGATGAGCCGACCGGGAACGTCGACCCCGAAATGGGCTCGCGTCTGATGCGGTTGTTCCTGGAGCTCAACAAGCGCCGGGGCACGACCGTGATCATCGCGACGCACGACCTTGGCCTCGTGCGGCAGGTGGAGGCGCCGGTCTACCGCCTGAACAATGGCCTCCTGGTGCGCGATGTGGAGTTCGGCACGGAAGGCAGCGGCGGGCGCCGGCGGACCGATCCGGCAAAGGCGGAAGAATAATGGCGCGTGAGACCCCCCTCCTGCCGGTAGAGGACGCGCGCGAGGCGGCGCTGTTCTTTGTCGTGGCAGCGCTCTGCTTCCTGGCGGCCCTGGCGGCCCTGTCGGCCAAGTCGACCTATGGCGCGGCGCGTGCCTGGACGGCGGAAGTGGAAGGCGAACTGACTGTTACGCTGCAGGATGTCGACCGCCGGGCGGCGGAAGATGCCCGCAAGCTGATCGAGAAGACGGACGGGGTGACATCTGCGCACCTCCTGACCAAGGAAGAGATTGATGAGCTGCTGGAGCCGAATTTCGGCAGCCGCGGCCTGCCGGACAGCCTGCCCCTGCCGCAGCTGATCGCCGTGACCGCCGATTCGTATGTGCCCGATATGGGCCCGGCCCTGCAGCGTGTCCTGTCGGAGGCGGGCTATGACAGCGCGGTGGACGAACATGCCGACTGGGCAGGGGATGTGCGCCGGGTTCTGGCCATCACGCGCCTGATCGCGCTGACGGCGGTGGCGCTGCTGGCCTCAACGGCGGTGGCGGTGATTGCCTTTGCAACGCATGCCGCGCTGCTGGCCCGCCGGGACATTGTGGATGTCCTTCACCTGTCGGGCGCGCGTGACCGGTTTATCGCCAGCCTGTTCGAGCGGCGCTTCTGGGTGCTGGGCCTCAGGGCCGGGTCTGTCGGGGCCTTGCTGGCGCTGGGCGCGGCGGCGGCGGCGATCTTCGCGGCCAAGGCCCATGGCGGGCATGCCGGCCTCCTGCCGGAGCTGAGCCTCGACTATCTGGACCTGGTGGTTCTGGTGCTGACCCCGGTGATTGCCGGTCTTGCGGCGCGGATTGCGGCGCGTGTGACGGTGATCCGGGCCCTCAAGAGCATGGTATGAGCGGCAACCGGCGCCCTCGCCGCGGGAAAACCCGCTTTGGCACGATGGTGGTCGTGTTCGTGCTGGGCATGCTCGGTATCGACTTTCTTCTGTTTGCCCAGCGCGCGGCGAACATGAAGCCGGATCCGTCAGAAAAAGCCGATGCCATCGTGGCGCTGACCGGCGGTTCCGGCATGCGCATCGCCGAGGGGGTGAAGCTGGTCTCGGAAGGGCGGGGCGGGCATTTGCTGATCTCGGGCGTGCACCCGGATGTGACCATGGACGACCTGATTGCGCTGGCGGGCGGCGATCCGGACGTCTGGGCCTGCTGCGTGACCATCGGGCATGCCGCTGAAACCACGCTCGGCAATGCGGACGAGACTGCCGCCTGGGCCTATGAGAACGGCTATCATGAACTGATCCTGGTCACGTCCGACTATCACATGGCGCGCAGCCTGCTGGTGCTGCAGGATGCGATGCCGGACATCGTGCTGAAGCCCTGGCCGGTGCGTACGGTGATCGACCCCTCGCACCTCTTTACCGATTTCAAGTCGCTGAAGGGTGTGTTCCTCGAATGGGCGAAGTGGCGGGTAACGACGCTGGAATGATCGCGCGCGATTGGCTAAGCCAGCGGACATGCGAGTCTTTACCTCTCTCCTCTTCGTGGCCTGGCTGTATCTCTGGATGGCCATTCTCGGAATCCTGTTCCTGCCGCTGCTGATCCTGCCGCGCTGGGCCACCATTTTCGGCATCCGCACCTATGCGCGGATCGTCCGTATCGGCCTCAGCCTGATTTGCGGCATCAGCACCGAAATTCGCGGGCGCGAGCACATGCCGGAAGGCCCGGTCATCTATGCGGGCAAGCACCAGTGCATGTATGACGTGTTCATCCCCTTCCTGGTGATGCGGGACCCCGCCATCATCATGAAGAAGGAGCTGCTCTGGTATCCCTTCCTCGGCTGGTATGCCCTGCGTGGGAAGATGATCCCGATCGACCGGGCAGGCACGACGAAAACGCTGAAGGCCATGGTGGGCGAGGCGAAAAAGCGGGCGGAGAATTACCGTCAGATCGTCATCTTCCCGGAAGGCACGCGCAAGGCGCCGGGCGCGCCGCCGGACTACCATGCGGCCGGTATCTCCGCGCTGGCCAAGGCGGTCGAGGCGCCCATCGTGCCGGTGGCGACGAATGCGGGCCTCTGCTGGCCGGGCAGGGGCTTCATGCGCCGCCCCGGCAAGATCGTCTACGAGATCCTTCCGCCCATTCCGGCGGGTCTGCCGCGCAAGGACATGATGGCCCGCCTGCAGGGAGAGCTGGAGCCGGCGACAGATGCGCTGATCAAAGAAGGCCTTGCCGTACAGGGCCGTGAACTGCCTGCCTCATAAAGGACTTGCCGAACATGGCGTCTCCCTCCACCCCGAAGAAACGGTCGCGTCTTGGCCTGTTTCTGCCCTTCATCCTGCTGTTCCTGGTCATCGGCGCCTGGTCTGCCTGGTGGCGCATCGCCAGCGGACGGATCGAGCAGGGGGTGGATGACTGGATCGCGGAGCAGCGCGCCAGGGGCGCTGAGGTCAGCTATGCCGGGCGGTATTTCGGTGGCTACCCGTTCCGCTTCGAACTGATCCTGGACCAGCCATCCTACAAGGGTGTGCCGGGAGAGGCCTCCTGGGAAGGCGAGCGGGCTGAGTTCGTGATGCAGGCGTGGAACCTGACGCACCTGATCGGCCGCATGCCGGGCCATCATGTGATCACCGGCCCGGACGGCATTCGCAACAGTGTCGATTTCGACCGGCATGCTGCCTTCAGCCTGTCCTGGAACAAGGCGGGGCTGCGCCGTATCGGCTTCCAGTCCGGTGAGGCGGACGCGCTGCTTGGCGGACAGCTCTATAAGCTGGGCAATCTCTCCCTCAATCTCGCCCCACGGCCAGGCAGCCCGGACGATCTGATGATGGCGCTGCAGTGGGACAAGCTGACCCTCGATGCCGCCCCGGTGGAGGCGCCTTATCTGGGGACGGAGCTTGGTCGCTCGCGCCTGATCGGGGAAGTGCGCGGCTTTTTCCCGGCCTATGAAGCCGCTGGCGGTGACATGAACGGTGTCTGGCCTGCCTTGCTGGATGAGGGCGGCGAGGTGGAAGTGGCGCAGCTGTTGCTGAACTGGGGCCCGCTGGACCTTGGCGCGCAGGCGAACCTGAAACTCGCCGATGGCCGCACCAATGGCCTGTTCAAGGTGCGCATCGACAATGCGGACGATCTGAAACAGGCGCTGATCGACAGCGGCCATTGGAGCCAGCAGGAGCAGATCGTCTTCGGCACGCTGGAAGTTGCCTCCCGCAATGACAGCTTCCTGAGCCTTCCGGTCATCGACGACACGGTCTTTGTCGGCCCTGTGCCGCTTGGCAAGCTGCCCGGCAGCCGGTCGTGACGGCGCCGTCGCAAGCGGCCATCCGGGCAGCCTGCGAGGCGCTTTCCGAAATCGACCCGGCGCTCGCACGGGCCTATGAGCTGATCGGTGTGCCGGTCTGGCGCGCGCATGAGGCAAGCTATGCCCTGCTAGCGCGCACCGTGGTCTACCAGCTTGTGTCGACCCGCGCGGCCGATGCGATCTGGGGCAGGGTGGAGGCGTTCCTCGGGCAGGTCACGCCGGAGCGTGTGCTTGGCTGCGATCAGGAGGCTCTGCGCGCCTGCGGCCTGTCGCGGCCGAAACTCTCCCACCTGAACACGATCGCGGCGGCCATCGCGGAGGGCGTGCTGGACTTGCCCCGAGTGCAGGCCGCAGATGTGGACGCGGCGCGGGCCGAACTTCTGGCCGTGAAAGGGATCGGTCCGTGGACGGCGGATCTGTTCCTGCTCTACGCAGCGGGCAAGATGGATGCCTTCCCGCATGGCGATGCCGCCCTGATGGAGGCGCACAGGCGCCTCGGCGGTTATGAGACACGTATGGAAAACAAGGCGTTTACCAGGCTTGCCGAGGCCTGGCGCCCGCACAGGGGCGTGGCGGCGCATCTCCTCTGGGGCTGGGTGAATGCGGAACGGGCAAAGGCAGGCATTCCACCCGCCTGACGCCCTTGCGCTTTGCAAATGTCCGGACCTGTCATATTCTCTTGATGAGAATCGCCTAAAGCTATGGGCGAACAAAGAGGAGCGTGCGTCTTCAGTCGGTTCGATCAGGTTTCAAGTCTAAGCCGGATGGGGGGTCATCATGGCTGAGATACTTACGGCGCCGCCACATGGCAGGCCCGCACTGGTTCTGAATGCCGATTACAGGCCGCTTTCCTACTATCCCCTATCGCTGTGGCCCTGGCAGGAAGTCGTGAAGGCGGTTTTCCTCGATCGTGTCGATATCATTGCAGAATACGACTATATCGTGCGCTCTCCGAGCACGGAATTCCGCCTGCCGAGCGTCATCGCCCTGCGCGATTTCGTGCGTCAGGACAGGCCGCCGGCCTTTACCCGTTTCAACGTGTTCCTGCGCGACGGTTTCCAGTGCGCCTATTGCGGCACGCACGACCAGCTGACTTTTGACCACGTCATTCCGCGCTCCAAAGGCGGGCGCACGACTTGGGACAACATCGTTGCCGCCTGTTCCCCTTGTAACCTGCGCAAGGGCAACAAGCTGCTGAAGCAGACCGACATGCACCTGCTGCGTCGGCCTTTCCGGCCGAACAATTACCAGCTGCAGGAAACCGGCCGCCGCTTCCCGCCCAACCACCTCCATGAGACGTGGATGGATTATCTCTACTGGGATGTGGAACTGGAGGGCTGATTAACCATCAGACCGCTGTATTTGTTACATATTCGCACCTGAACTGTCATAAAAGCGGAATGAAATCAGGCTATCCGCCTTCGGATGACCTCTTCGCGCCATCAGCCGAAGCCTGATTACAAGGCGATTTTCATCTCCGATGTGCACCTCGGCAGTGCCGGGTGCCAGGCAGATGCGCTGTGCGCGTTCCTGAAAACGCATACGTCGCAGCAGCTCTACCTCGTCGGTGACATCATCGACGGTTGGCGCATGCGCAAGAAATGGTACTGGCCGCAGTCCCACACGAACGTCATCCGCCGCATCCTGACGGCCGCCAAGCGCGGCACGGAAGTCACCTATATCATCGGCAATCATGACGAGTTCCTGCGCGCCTTCCTGCAGTTCCGGCTGGCCTTTGGCGATATCAGCGTGAAGAACCGCGCCCTGCATGAGGGTGAAGACGGCAAGCGCTATCTCGTCGTGCATGGCGATATGTTCGACGGCATGATGCGGGCCGACCGCAAATGGATCATGCATCTTGGCGACCATGCCTATAATTTCCTGCTGTGGGCGAACACGAAGCTGAACGCCATCCGGCGGCGCCTCGGCATGCCTTACTGGTCACTGTCGCAGGCGCTGAAGAAGCGCACCAAGCGGGCGCTGAACCATATCCACAATTTCGAGGGCCATGTGGCGGACTATTGCCGCCGCAAGGGCTATGATGGCGCGATCTGCGGCCATATCCATGTCGCCGAGGTGCGCGACATCGACGGCATCACCTACATGAATGACGGCGACTGGGTGGAAAGCTGCACGGCGCTGGTCGAGCACCATGACGGCCGCTGGGAAATCCTCCACTTCCAGCCGCACGCCGTGAAGGCAGACGAACCCGTCGCGAAAGAGGCCCGTATCCGGGCTGTCGCCTGAGGCGCTGCTTCCTTAGCCCGTGACTGGCTTCAGCAATTTGCTGACATTCTGGCGAACCCGCATGGATTCGATCAGGGCCAGGATCAGCACCGAGGCAAGAACCGCGAGCCCGAAGGACAACAGGATCTGGACCTTCCAGGGGGCGTCGGCGAGGTAGGTCTTCACCAACAGGTGGACCGGCACGTGGATACAGTAGAGCGGGAACGAGACCTGTCCCAGATAGTCTGACGCCCAGTTGAACCAGCGGGCTTTCGTCTGAATGCGTGCCCCGAAGGCGATCAGGAGCGGGCACAGCACAGCCACCCCGAAGAAGGGATAGAAGCCCGACATGTGGTAGGGGAACAGAAGCATCGCCGCCATTGCGGCATAGGCGGCAAAGGCGGGTACGAGGCCATGCATGGCCGGTACGAGCCGGGTGAAGGATTTCGGCGCTTCCTGCGTCAGGGCATAGATCAGCATGCCAGCCAGGAATGAGGTGAACACGCGCGGGAAGCCCAGAAGGAAATGCTCCGGGGCAAAGCCGGCGCCCGGTGTCAGGACACGGCCGGTGGTCAGGGTCACGTAATAGGCACCGCCAAGCAGCAGCAGGAAGCAGAAGGCGCTGCCGATGAACAGGCCACGGCGCGGCAGGCGCACAAACCAGATGAAACACACGCTGGCGACAAATTCGAAGAAGATGGACCAGAGCGGGCCATTCGACGGGAACAGCTCATAGATGCCGACTTGCGGAACATTGTAGTCGACAAGGCCCGGGATGAAGAGAAGGTTCCCGGCATGGACGAGGGCGAAGCGTGATGCATCAACTTCCCGGCCGACGGAATTGTAATAGGCCAGCGTCGCAATGGCCCCGAACAGGACACCGATGGCGACCGTCGGCCCAAGGCGGGCAAAGCGCTGGTTGATATAGGTGCCGGCACTCATGCCGCGCCGCAACCGGCCTGCATAGGAGTGATAGATCACGAACCCGCTGAGCACGAAGAACATGTCCAGTGCGATATAACTGTTTGATAAAAAAGGATATTCTGAGGGGTCGACATAGTGGTAGACAACCACAAGCAAGGCGGCGAGGCCGCGGAAACCGTCAAGCACATAAAAGCGCTCGTGGGCTGTCGTACGTTGATGCTGCATGGCCCCGCTGGTCACGTCCCATCCTTTCGCTGTCTGACCGACGGGACTGCAGGATTGGTGCCAACAGGGGCGGCCATTTTCGGCCAATGGCCGGGTTAATCGAAACTTGCGAGTCCGGGAGGAGCGGCTATCATTTTTTCGCGGGGTAAATGGAAGGGTCTGTGGGGATGGCGGATGAGGCGCGAACAGCGGGGAAAGCGCGGCGCCCCGCGCCGGATCCGGAAAAGTACCTCTATCAGAGCATCAATGAATCGCAGGCCTATCACAACCAGAAGGAGCGGATGGCCTGGCTGGCTCTGGTTATGTACGGCATTGCCACGGCAGCGACCAATACAGCCTTCGGCCAGGTGCACTCAGCACTTGGAACGGAGCCGTCCACAATGGCGACTTGGGTGACGCTCGGCATTTATATCGCTTTTAGTCTCCTGATTGCGCTCGTGTTCTGGTCGTTCATGAGGCAACAGCAGGAGATGCGGTCTGTTGCGGCTTCCTTGATGGAGGCTTCCAAGGCAGCGGCCCTGGAAATGTTGCTCAGGGGTGAGGTGCCGCCCAAGTCAGGGTTCGCGCGCACTGATAATCAGCTGCAGCCGGATAAGAATGGGAGAAAAAAACCGACCTTGATCCGGTGTTGCCCTGATTATGTGTACAAGCATTTCGTGCTCATAGAGGCGGATCAACCCTTGCGGCGCTTGCAGTTTGGGCAGGATGCCATTTTCGTCCTGATCTTTGTGGTGAGTGTGGTGCCGGTCGTGATCGCGACCTTGCTGGGGGGTGACACAGGTGGCCTACATTCGTGGCTCGAGAGCATGAAGGCACCAAGCCCCTGATGCCTCGCCTGCTGCGCGCTTGACTTCCCACGCCTGCCCGGCCACCTGACGCCGATGACTTCCTCCCTCAAGGCCATTCTGGGCCCCACCAATACCGGCAAGACGCATTATGCCATCGAGCGGATGACCGGCTTCGGCACGGGCATGATCGGCCTGCCGCTGCGTCTGTTGGCGCGGGAAGTGTATGACCGGGTGGTGGAGCGCAAGGGTGTTGCCGCGGCTGCGCTGATCACCGGGGAAGAGCGGATTGTTCCGCCTACGGCGCGATACTTCATCTGTACAGTCGAGGCGATGCCGGTGGAGCTGCGCACCGATTTCGTCGCCATTGACGAGATCCAGCTCGCCCAGGACGAGGATCGCGGCCACATCTTCACCGACCGCATCCTGAACCTGCGCGGTAATCACGAGACGCTGCTGCTCGGCTCTGACACGATGCGCGGCATCCTTGGGGAGCTGAAACTGGGCGCGGGAACCGAACCGCGCGAGCGCTTTTCCGAACTGCGCTATATCGGCCATACCAAGATCACCAAGCTGCCGAAGCGTACGGCCATTGTCGGCTTCAGTGCCGAGGAGGTCTACGCCATTGCGGAACTGCTGCGCCGCCAGAAGGGCGGGGCGGCGGTCGTGATGGGCGCACTCAGCCCCCGCACACGCAATGCACAGGTGGAGATGTTCCAGTCGGGCGAGGTGGACTACATCGTCGCCACGGACGCGATCGGCATGGGCCTGAACCTCGATGTCGACCGGGTTGTCTTTGCCTCGCGCTCGAAATTCGATGGCCGCCGTCACCGCCCGCTCACCCTTGCCGAGTGCGGACAGATCGCCGGGCGGGCCGGGCGCTTCCGTCAGGATGGCGAATTCGGTGAAACGGCAGACTGTCCGCCTTTCGAGGAAGACCAATGGCGCGCCATCGAGGCGCACCGTTTCGATCCGGTGGATGCGATCCAGTGGCGCAATTCCGATCTCGACTTCTCGTCTCTGAAAACGCTGATCCGCAGCCTGGAAAAGCCGTCCGGCAATCCGGTTCTGATCCATACGCCGCATGCGCTGGACGAATGGGTGCTGCGCCGGATGAGCGAGGATGGGCATATCGGGCCGGATGTGTCCGGCGCGAGGAAAGTCCGCCGCCTGTGGGATCTTGCCCGCCTGCCGGACTTCCGGAAGCTTGGCCCGGAAGGCCATGGCCGCCTCGTTCTGGGCATGGCCGAAACGCTGATGGACCCGGATGCGCGTCTTTCCAATGCCGGGATGGAGCGCCGCATGGCGGACCTCTCCTCCACCGAGGGCGACATTTCAAAGCTGCAGCAGCGTCTTGCCAGTATCCGCACATGGACCTATGCGGCCAACCGCCCTGACTGGCTGGAAGATCCCGCTTATTGGCAGGAAAAGACCCGCGCGATAGAAGATGCCTTGTCGGATGCGCTGCACGCGGCGTTGACAGCCAGATTTGTGGACCGAAGAACAACAGCGCTGCTTGCCAGCCTGAAAAAGGAAGATGCTCTCGTGACTGACCTGACGCCGGAAGGCGACGTGACCGTGGAAGGCCACATCGTCGGACGCCTGAAAGGCCTGACCTTTGAACCGGTCCTGGATGCCCGTACACTGGAAGGCAAGGCCGTGCGGGGCGCTGCCGCCGCCGCCATTCGCCCGATGCTGCTGCAACGCCTCTCGCAGATCGCAGGGGCGGCCTCAGATGCTTTCACGCTGGCAGACGATGGCTCCATCGAACATGGCGGCGCTGCCGTAGCGCGCCTCGCCAAGGGTGCCAGCTGGATGGCGCCGCGTGTCGAACTGGTCGGCGCGACAGAGACCGAGCCGCATGACCGGGAACCGGCCCGTGCCCGTATCGAGGAATGGCTGCGCGGCGAGATCGCACGTGTCCTGCCGGTACACTGGAAACTGTCGGCAGAAAAATCCGGCGAGACGCTGGAAGGCCTGCCACGCGGGCTGGCTTTCCGTGTGCTGGAAAGTGGCGCAGCGGTGGATTTGCGCGATGACGACCAGTCTGCGCGCCTGACCCCGGAACAGCGTGAAGCGCTGAAAGGCATCGGCATTCGCGCAGGCCGCGTGGCGGCCCATGTGCCGGATGCGCAGAAACCTGCGGCCCAGCGCATGATTGCCATCCTGCGGGCCGTATTTGCAGGCGAAGGATTCCCGCTGGCGCCGGAAGGCGCGGGCTCTTTCCCGCTGGACGGCACATGGCCGGAAGAGGCGCTGGCGGCAAACGGTTATCTCCGCTTCGGCAAGCGTGCCGTGCGGGCGGACCTCGCCGAGCGGCTGGGCTGGGAACTTTCCAAGCGCCGCCGCGAAGCCGGCAAGAACGCCTTTGCCATCCCGATTGATCTGGCCTCCGTCGTGTCCTGCCCGGCAGACGACTGGCCGGCTGTGCTGAAAGGCTTCGGCCTCGCCCCGGCGGAAAAGGACAAGGACAGCGGCGCTGTCACGCTGTGGCGTTATGGTGCCCGCTCGCGCCCGGAAGAGGGGGGCGCCAGCCGCCCGCCGCGCCGGGATGGCGGGCAAGGACAAGGTAAACGCCCTGAGGGGCGCCATGGCGGCAAGGGCGGGCCGCGCCCAGACGGGAACAGGGGTGGCGGGAACAAAGGCGGCAGAGGCGGCCAGTCGCAGCGCGGGCCATCACAGCATGGTTCGGCTCCTCGCAGCCGGCAGCCGGACCCGAACAGCCCCTTCGCGGCGCTCGCAGCCCTGCTGCCACCGGAACCTCCCCCGAAAAAGAAGCGCAAGCCGAAGAAAAAAGGCGGGCCAAAGCCGGAGGCGGGCGCCCAATCCACCGGACCTGAGGCGACCGGGAATGAGGGCGGCT
The DNA here is from genome assembly GCA_014763715.1 of Rhodobacterales bacterium. Taxonomy (GTDB): domain Bacteria; phylum Pseudomonadota; class Alphaproteobacteria; order Caulobacterales; family Hyphomonadaceae; genus Hyphomonas. Next base: position 10,613 of record JACXUV010000008.1, read on the forward strand.
TCACCTATACCCCGTTCAGCTGAGCCAACTGAATGGCCGACACGCTGCGCCTTGATGTCTGGCTCTGGCGGGCGCGTTTTTTCAAGACACGGTCTCTGGCGGCAGACCATGTGCGCGGGCGTGGTGTACGCCTGTCGCACAATGGACAGACAAGGCGGGTCGACAAGCCGGGGCAGGGGATCGCACCGGGTGATGTTGTAACCCTTGCGCGTGGGGCGCATATAACGAGCTTCGAAATACTGGACCTTGGTGTGCGGCGCGGTCCGCCGGCCGAAGCCCAGGCGCTTTACAGGCTGTTGGAAGGCGGATCCGAATGAACATTCTCAGAAACCTCTTCCGGCCCCGGACCCCGGCCGAGCGGGACATGGACCCGAAACTCGCCGCGGCGGCGCTTCTGGTCGAAGCGGCGCTGGTCGATGGCGTCTATGTGAACATCGAAAGCGACATGATCGCCGAAATCCTGCTGGAGGCGTTCGATCTGGAAGCGGACAAGGTGGATGCGCTGATCGCCGAGGGCGAGACGCTGGCCGAGGAAGCCGTGGACAGCTTCAATTTCACCCGGCATGTCAAGAAACTTTCCATGGAAACAAGGGTTTCCGTGATCGAGGGGCTCTACCGCGTGGCCCTGTCCGATGGTGAACGCAGCGATGAGGAAGATGCCTTCATCCGCCATGTCGCCTCGCTGCTCTATGTCGACGATGTGGCCCGCGCCGGGGCCCGCCAGCGGGCGGAAGCGCGCCGTACTGCATAAAGCTAAACACACCGTGCAGGACGCCGCATTGACAGCGCCGTTCCCTCGCGCCATTTCGCCGATGCACAAATCCTCCGAAGAGGCCTTCCGCCCATGACTTACATCGTTGTCGACGCCTGTATCCGCTGCAAATATATGGATTGCGTCGAGGTTTGCCCGGTCGACTGTTTCTATGAGGGCGAGAACATGCTCGTCATCCATCCGGAAGAGTGCATCGACTGCGGTGTGTGCGAGCCGGAATGCCCGGTCGAGGCGATCAAGCCCGATACGGAGGACGATCCGGACGGCAAGTGGCTGAAGCTGAATTCCGAGTATTCGAAGACCTGGCCAAACATCACGCGAATGAAAGAGCCGCCGGCCGATCGTGAGGAGTTTGCGCAGGAAACTGGTAAACTTGAGAAATACTTCAGTGCCAATCCGGGCACCGGAGACTGACATTCCGCATTGCCCGGTTCCGCTGCAAATGCTGCAGGACTGAGGAAAAGTTAACGATTTCCGGCCCTTCGTTAACTTCACACATAGTTAACGCTTGCGCAGACCTGTTGAAAATCCTGCAGATTTGTGATACTGTTCAAACTTGAGCAATAAATGAAAAGAGCTGCATTTCCCTAACTCAGACCGTAAACACAGCGGACTGGGGTGGGTTTCGTCGGCTCTTATGTGCGTAGAAAAGGGCGATATCCGACATGGCGAAAAAAGCAGATGCGTCACTGACGTTCGGGGTGGGTCAAAGCGTTGTTTACCCGGCACACGGGGTAGGCAAGATCACCGGGGTCGAGAAGCAGACTGTCGCCGGGATGGAACTTGAAGTTTACGTGGTCGCCTTCGACCAGGACAAGATGATCCTGCGCGTGCCGACCAATCGTGCCGAAGCTTCCGGCATGCGCGCGCTGGCCGGCTCCAAGCTGGTGGACGATGCGCTGAAGACGCTGGGCGGCAAGGCCCGCATCAAGCGCACCATGTGGTCGCGCCGTGCACAGGAATACGAAGCCAAGATCAATTCCGGTGACCTGATCTCCATCGCCGAAGTCGTGCGCGATCTGCACCGCGGCGATGACCAGCCGGAACAATCCTATTCCGAGCGCCAGCTCTATGAGAGCGCCCTCGACCGTATGGCCCGCGAACTTGCCGCTGTCGAAAACATCGACAAGGGCACGGCGATGGAAAAACTCGCCAAGTCTCTGGCCAAGAAAAAAGTTGCGGCGTAACGGCGAAAGCCTGACCGTCTCATCATGCGAGAACGCCCTGCAGCCTGGCTGCGGGGCGTTTTTGCGTTCTGGTCCTAACAAAACAGGCCCATCCGTTTACGAAGTGATTCGCTGGGCCATCTCCTGTTAACCTTACTGAAAACCTGTGAGCGCACCCTTTTCTCCGTTACCGGAAATTCCGGTGACCCTTGGGATGATCCCCGACGGTACGGAGAAAACTCCGGCTGAAAGGGAAGTGGGTGACAGGAGAAAGAGATGCCCTATTCAGATATGCCGCTGCCGCCAGGTGCCTTGCTGGGCGCGGATGCGTGTGCAGAAGAACTTTACCAGGCTGGCCTTGTCTGCGCCGCCGGGATTGATGCCGATATCGATCTTGTGGCCGCGCACAAATGGTTCAACCTTGCTGCCTCCCGTGGGCATGAGGATGCGAAGGTGCAGCGTCAGGAAATGGCCGATCTTCTGACTTCGGATGAAGTGAAGATGGCGCTCTCCGCCGCCCGCGACTGGCTGCGTCTCGCACACTAGGCGCCGTTATCGGGGCGGGACGGCCCTGAACTGGCAGGACAAGAAAAAGCCCCCGGTGTGTCTGTCAAAGCAGGTGCACGCCGGAGGCAGTCTGAAATGCAGCATGCTGCAGAAGTGGCCGGCGCTGTGGGGATGACGCCGGCAGGGGAGATGGGGTTAAGAGCTGACGGCCCGGTCTGCCCGGAAGCCAGTCACTTTCCGGGTCGGCCGCAGCAGGAAGTAGAGGAAGGCCGCGATAAAGCCCATGTCCATCAGGACGATCAGCGTGGTGCTGAACGGGATCGTGCCCTGGTACCAGTCCGGCAGGTAGACATAGGCAACACCCAGCTTGCCGACGAGCCCAGCCCAGACGACCGGGCGGTAACGGGCGGGGTCGCCCCCGACAATCGCGTAGACGATGCCGAAACAGATGACGAGCGCGCCGGTGACTTTCATCAGCGCCGGATCGACGGATTCCACCGTCCCGGTGAGGCCGACCATCATCTCAGGTGACATGAAAAGTGGCGCGCCGATTGCAAAGTTGAAGAAGGCGGCGGCCCAGAAAAAGATCTGCCAGTCTTTCATGTTCGTCTCCTTCTGAGGCGTTCCGGGAAAGGCTTCTGCCTGCCGGTCCTATGAACATTGCCCCCCAGAATCACGCGGAAACCTTTATGCCTGTTTTCGGCAATCGATCGAATTGAACCGAACATGGCCTGTGCGGCATGTTTTTGTTTGAAATTCGTATGCGGAGGGCTGGCGAGGGACTTCCACGCCGCGATCGCGCCAGGGTGACGAGCTTGCGGCCACGCTAACCAAAGACGCGGAATTCGCCCCTCGGGCCAGCCTGGCGGCCGTGGCTGTGTCTCATATTGATGCACCCACGCCGGGAAAGGGTGTGTCCCCAGCCAGGACAGGGGCGCGCGTCAGCCGATGCGGCGGTCCATGTCCTTCCAGTATGGCTCACGCAGATCCTTGCGCAGGATCTTGCCGGAAGGGTTACGCGGCAGGGCTTCGGTGAAATCGACCGACTTCGGACATTTGTACCCGGCGATTCGTTCCTTCGCCCAGGCGATCACGCTTTCCGGTGTCGGCGTTTCGCCCGGCTTGGCCACGACAATGGCCTTCACCGCCTCGCCCCATTTCTCGTCCGGCACGCCGATCACGGCGACATCGGCAATCGCCGGATGCCCGAAGATCGCATTCTCGACTTCCGCCGGATAGACGTTCTCGCCGCCGGAGACGATCATGTCCTTCACCCGGTCGTGGATGTAGAGGAATCCGTCCTCGTCGAAATAGCCTGCATCGCCGGTATAGAAGAAACCGTCCCGGATCGAGTCGGCGGTCGCGTCGGGCCGGTTCCAGTAGCCCTTCATGACAAAGCCCGCCTTGATGACGATCTCGCCCACGTCGCCGGCCGGCACGGGTTCGCCGGTCTCATCCACACAGCGGATCACGGCGCCCGGATAGGGCACGCCGCAGGAGCGCAGCTTGCCCCAGCTGGGGTTGTGCGCTTCCGGCGGCAGGAAGGTTGCCGCGCCGACCGTTTCGGTCAGGCCGTAAAGCTGGGTGAAGCGCGCGCCCATCAGTTCGGTCGCTTCCAGCAGCAGGCTCTCGGCGATGGGGGAGGCGCCATAGAACACCTGCTTGAGGTTGCTCCAGTCTATGTCGCGCGCATTTGGCTGCTGGGTCAGCATCAGGATCACGGCAGGCACCCAGAAGGCATGGGCGATATTCTGTTCCTCGATCAGACGCAGGATGAGTTGCGGGTCGATCTCGCGCAGCACCACGGTGCGGGCGCCCTGGATCGTGCCCAGCAGGCCGAGATTGACCCCGGCCACATGGAACAGGGGCATGGCGTTCATCACGCCTTCGCCGACGCCATAGCTGGACCATTCCAGCAGGTTCGCCTGTTCGAACAGGGCCCGGTAATTGGCATTGGTCAGCTGCACGCCCTTTGGCAGGCCGGTCGTGCCGGAGGTATAAAGCTGGATGACATCGTCGCCCGGCTTGGGCGTCAGGCCCGGCAGGGCGGCGCTCTGACTGTCGCGCCATTCGCGATAGTCCGGCCATTCCGGGTGGCCGCCATCGACGGCGACAATCTGGACAAGCGCAGGCAGTTCGGCGCGTATCTCTTCCACCAGGGCGTAGAAGTCGCGGCCGACGAACAGGACTTTCGCCCCGGCATCCGAGAGGATGAACTTCACTTCTGGCGCCGCGAGGCGCGTATTCACGGCGGTCATCACGGCGCGGGCCTTGGCGGCGCCGAACAGCATTTCGTAATACTGGGATGTGTTCTTCGCCAGATAACCGACCCGGTCGTCCGGCTCGACGCCCAGGCGGATCAGGCCATTGGCCACCTGATTGGAATAGGTTTCCAGCTCCCGGAACGTGGTCGTCTCGTCTTCGAACCAGAAGGCAGTATCCTCCGGCCGCATCTGGGCCTGGACGCGCGGAATATCCGCCAGGAAAGGCATTGCCTCTGTGTCGATCATGGGTTCCTCCGGCATGTCTTTTTATCGGGCCTGACTTTAGTCGCTTCCGGCCGCTTGTCAGCCCATGACAGCGCGAAGTCCGCAGGCGGAACCCTTGCGGCGTCCGGCCGTTTGCGGCACTTGAAGCCTATGACTGTACACACACCCGTTCCGAACGCCGATCTCGCCGAAACCATGCTGCAGCTGGGCCGCAATGCCCGGGCCGCCTCCCGCGCGCTGGGCAAGCTGTCCGCAGACGACCGGACCCGTGGCCTGAAGGCCATTGCTGCCGCCATCCGGGCCGCCGCGCCAGAGATCCTGGAAGCCAATGCAGCCGATATGGAAGCCGCCCGCGCCAAGGGGCTGGATGCGGCCATGCTGGACCGGCTGGCGCTGGATGAGGCGCGCGTCGAAGGTATCGCCAAAGGCGTCGAGGCTGTTTCTGACCTGCCGGATCCGATTGGCCGCGAACTCGCGCGCTGGACCGTGCCGTCGGGCCTCGACATTGCGCGTGTCGCCGTGCCGCTCGGCGTCATCGGCATCATCTATGAAAGCCGCCCGAACGTGACCGCGGATGCGGGCGCGCTCTGCCTGCGTTCCGGCAATGCCGCGATCCTGCGGTGCGGCTCGGAAAGCGCCCGGTCTTCCCGCGCGCTCGTTTCCGCCATGCGGGGTGCGCTTCAGGCCGAAGGGCTGCCGCAGGATGCGATCCAGCTGGTGCCGACGCAGGACCGCGAAGCCGTTGGTCACCTTCTGGCCGGTCTCGATGGCGCAGTGGACGTGATCGTGCCCCGGGGCGGGCGCGGCCTTGTCGAGCGCGTGCAGATGGACGCCCGCGTGCCGGTCATCGGCCACCTTGAAGGCCTCTGCCATGTCTATGTCGATGGCGCCGCCGATCCGGAAAAGGCCATCGCGATTGCTGTGAACGCCAAGATGCGCCGCACCGGCATTTGCGGCTCTGCCGAGACGTTGCTGGTGGATTCGGCGATTGCCGGCACTTTGCTGCCCAAACTGGCCGATGCGCTGAAGGCGGCAGGCTGTGAACTGCGCGGCGACGCGCGGTCCCGCGCCCTCGTGCCGGACATGAAGGCAGCCACAGAGGAAGATTGGGCCACGGAATACCTCGCCCCCATCCTCGCTGTGGCCGTGGTGGACGGGATTGACGGCGCGCTGGCGCATATCGCGCGCTGGTCCTCCGGCCATACCGAAGCCGTCATCACCGAAGACCAGGCCGTGGCCGACAAGTTCTTCGCCGATGTCGACAGCGCGATCCTGCTGCACAATGCCTCCACCCAGTTTGCCGATGGCGGCGAGTTCGGCATGGGGGCTGAGATCGGCATCGCCACGGGCCGCATCCATGCGCGCGGGCCGGTCGGGGCGGAACAGCTGACAACCTACAAATATCTCGTGCGTGGCAAGGGGCAGGTCCGTCCTTGAGCCCAGTCAAGCTACCGGGCCCCGCAAGGGGGCTGCGCATCGGCCTGTTCGGCGGCAGCTTCAACCCGGCCCATACCGGCCATCTCCATGTGGCCGAAACCGCGATGAAACGGCTGCAGCTCGACTGGGTCTGGTGGATCGTAGCACGCGGTAATCCGCTGAAGACCGAGCATGGTGACTTCGATGCACGCTTTGCGTCGGCTGAGGCCGTGGCCGGGCATCACCCGCGCATGATTGTCACCGATATCGAGAAGCAGCTTGGCTACAATTATTCCTGGCAGACGCTGCTGACGCTGGCCGTCCATGCGCCGCAGACGGATTTCGTCTGGCTGATGGGCGCGGACAATATGGCCGGTTTTCACCATTGGCAGCGCTGGCAGGAGATTGCCCGCCTGATGCCCATTGCGGTCATTGCCCGGCCCGGCGTTGGCCCCGGCGCGCGCAATTCGAAATTTGCGCGCACCTTTGCAAAGGCCCGTATCCCGGAAGCCTATGCGCCTCTTCTGGCGGACCTGGCTCCGCCGGCCTGGGTCTATCTGAAGGGACCGCTGGATCCGTCCTCCTCCACCGCCATCCGTGAGGGCAGGGGATGAGCCTGACGCCGGAAGAACTGGACCGGCACCGCCGCCACATCCTGCTCAAGGAGATTGGCGGGCCGGGCGTGCAGAAGCTGCGCGCCGCCCATGTCTCCATCATCGGGGCCGGGGCCCTTGGCGGCCCATGCGCGCTCTATCTCGCCGCTGCAGGCGTCGGCCGGATCGAATTGTGGGACGATGACCGGGTCGAACGGTCGAATCTCCAGCGGCAAATTCAGTTTACGGAACAAGATATCGGCGCCCTCAAGGCTGAGGTGCTGGCAGCACGCCTGAGGGCCATGGACCCGTCCATAAAGGTAGATGTGGTGGCTGAGCGGTTCCGCGAAGATGCGGCCCCTGCCGGGCAGGTCCTGGTGGATGCATCCGACAATTTCCCGACGCGCTATGCGCTGAACCGGCTGGCGCACCAGACAGGCCGGGCCATGGTGCACGGGGCGGCGGCAGGCTGGAACGGGCAGGTCAGCGTGTTCGCCTCCGGCCTGCAGGATGGCGCGCCCTGCTATCAGTGCTGGGTGCCGGAAACGCCGCCCGATGCCGAAGCCTGCGACGAGGTGGGCGTCGTCGGGGCGGTGACCGGAATGACCGGCGCGGCCATGGCGCTTGAGGTGGTGAAACTGATCACGGGCGCGGGCAAACCCTTGATCGGGCGGGTCAGGCTGATTGCCGGTCTCAGCGGCGAGTCGCGCACGGTTTCCCTCCGCCGGGATGCCGCGTGCCCGACTTGTCGCATAAGGTGACTCCCGGAATTGACACAACAGGATCGGGCGCGCTTACTCGCCGGGCCTAATTCAGAAATCAACCGGGAGGAAGGAAACGGATGATGCGCCGTTTTCTGGTGGTTCTGCTGACAATCGCAGCGATATTCACGGCGGGCTGGTTCGCGCTCCAGCGCGCGGATATCGGCTATGACCGTCTGGAACTTGTCTACGCGAATTCCGATAGCCGGATCCTTCCCCTCGATAATGGCCTGCGCATTCACTATCGCGATGTCGGTCCGCGCGATGCGCCGGTGCTTGTGTTGGTGCACGGATTTTCGTCCTCGTTGCACACATGGGAACCCTGGGTCGCAAACCTGAAGCGCGACTATCGTGTGATCACGCTGGACCTGCCGGGCCATGGCCTGACGAACTGCCTGGAAACCGGGCGGATCGGCACGGAACAGTTTGTCGAGACAGTGGATGCCGTCACGCGCGCTCTCGGCATCGAGCACTTCACCCTGGCGGGCAATTCCATGGGCGGCGGCGTCGCCTGGGCCTATGCACTGGCGCACCCGTCGCAGCTGGATGCGCTGGTTCTGGTCGATGCGTCCGGCTGGCCGGAAAGCGCTGAGGAAGCCAAATCCGACCCCATCGCGTTCAAGCTGCTTGGCAACCCGGTTGCCCGCCTCCTGATGAAGAATACCGACATGACCTGGCTCGTGCGTGAGGGCCTGCGCGACAGCTTTGCCAATCCGGACCTGGCAACCGACGACATGGTCAACCGCTATACCGCGCTGGCCCGGGCCCCGTGCCACCGGGATGCGTTGATGGACCTGACGGCGGGCGAAAAGAACCGGGTCTGGGCGACGAAGGACGCGCTGTCGAAGATTACCGTGCCGACGCTGATCCTGCATGGTGAGCACGACAAGCTGATCCCGGTCGCCGCCGCGCAGAAATTTGCGGAGGCCATTCCCGGCGCGAAACTGGTGACCTATCCTGATGCCGGCCACCTGCCGCAGGAAGAAGTGGCGAGCGAATCCGCCGGTGACCTGCGCGCATTCCTGACGGGCCTGAATGCGCCGGAAGAGACTGCTGCAGAGCCGTCCTAGGGCCATTAAGACAGCAGGCAGGAAACCGGACCCGCGCCTGATGCGTAAGACAGGGAAGAAGGAGATTTTCTCATGCGCTTTGTCGTCCCCGCTTTTGCCGCCCTGATGCTTGCCGCCTGTACCAGCCAGCCGGACTATCGCGAGGAAACCGCTGCGCCGCCGACGGTGCCGTCGGTGGACCTCACCCGCTATGCAGGCCTCTGGTATGAGATTGCCCGCTATCCGAACTGGTTCGAGCGGGACTGTACGGGCGTCACCGCCGAATACGCCCTGAAGGATGACGGCACGGTGGCCGTCACCAATACCTGTCACAAGGGCGCGCTGGACGGAGAGGCTAAGACAGCCGAAGGCCGCGCCCGCATTGTCGAGGGAACAGGCAACAGCCAGCTGAAAGTGAAATTCGCCCCGGCCTGGGTGCCGTTTGCGGAAGGCGATTACTGGATCCTCGCTTTGGAGTCTGATTATTCCGCCTCGCTCGTCGGCAGCCCGGATGGCAAATATCTCTGGATCCTGTCGCGCACGCCCCGGCTTGATGCGGCTGTGCTTGACCGCCTGAAACAGCGCGCCGAAGCCCTCGGCTATGACACCGCCCCCCTGGAAATGACGCTTCAGCCCCAACAGGGGTGACGCGCTTTGCCAGCTCTGGTACGGCGGAACCATGAGCCTGCCAGCCCTTGATGACCGCAATTTCGACGCCGAACGCCAGCACTGGATCGAGGTCCGTGTCTATTACGAGGACACCGATTTCACCGGCATGGTGTATCACGCCAATTATCTCCGCTTTTTCGAGCGGGGCCGGTCCGACTGCCTGCGCGATGCGGGCGTCTCGCACCAGGACCTGCTGAACCGCGAAGACCCGGCCGCCTTCACGCTGACCCGCGTGGCCGTGGACTACAAGCGCGCCGCCAAGGTGGACGACCTGCTTCAGATCCGCACCCGGTATCTGGGGCTCGACGGGCCGCGCTTCCTGTTCCGCCAGGCCTGCCTGCGCGATGGCGACGTGATCGCGGAAGGCGAGATCACAGCCGTCATGATCCATGCCGACGGACGCCCGCGCCGCCCGGTGCGCGAGATGATGGACACGCTGTCTGCCTTCCGCTGGACCGGGGCAGGCGAATAGGGCGCTGCCCGATTCTGCCGGCGGCAAGGCGGCTTTCGGGCCTGCCCGATTTCCGGTCAGGGTTAATAAATCCAAACAAAATCTTAACCCTTCACGCCTAGCCGGAGCTGAAGCTGCGGAATCAGGGTGCTCTGCCGTGTTTCTGCCGGAATTATTGTTGAAACAGGGGCACAACGCGCCCGGCTTGCCAGGGCGTTGGCCTTATCTGCGGGCTGCCGGCCTGCCATCTTCAAGGAGCACATTCGTCCTATGGAATCGGAAGCGATCGGCACAGCGGCCAGTAATACCGACTTCTCCCTGATTGCCCTCATTTTCGAGGCGGATCCGGTGGTCAAACTGGTCATGCTCATCCTGCTCCTGGCCTCGGTCTGGTCGTGGGTCGTGATCGGTGAGAAGCTTTTCTCTCTCGGCTCGGCCCGCAAAAAGGCCCGCCAGTTCGAAGACGCCTTCTGGAATGGCCGGACCGAAGACATCGACCTGCGCCCCGGTTCCGGCGGCGGGGATGCCGCCAGCCGCGTGTTTCAGGCGGCCGCCCGCGAATGGTCCGATGCGCGCCGTGTGCCGCCGGGCTCTGGCGAGGCAACGGCCCTCGTGAACCGGGCAGAGCGCTCCATGCGCGCCACGATCGACCGGGAACTTGGCCGTGCCGGCAATGGCCTCGGCGTGCTGGCCACGATCGGTTCGTCCTCACCCTTCATCGGTCTCTTCGGCACGGTGTGGGGCATCATGAACGCCTTCCTCAACATTGCCGCCCAGCAGGATACCAGCCTCGGCACCGTGGCCGGCCCGATCGCCGAAGCCCTGTTCGCCACCGGCATGGGCCTTGTGGCGGCTATCCCGGCGGTCATCTTCTACAACAAGTTCACCGGCGACCTGACGCATTTTGCCGATCAGCTCGACGCCTTCTCGCAGGACGTTCTGGTGCGCCTGTCGCGCCGGGCTTCGGAACCGGCGAGGGACTGAGCCCATGGGCATGATCCTCGGTTCCGGCGGCAAGGGCGGACGGCGCGGGCGCCGGTCTCTCAATGCCGAAATCAACGTGACGCCCTTTGTGGACGTCATGCTCGTGCTGCTGATCGTGTTCATGATCACCGCGCCGATGCTGGTGCGGGGGGAAGACATCAGCCTGCCGAAAACCCGGTCCGGCCCGATCCAGACCGATCCGAACGATGCCCCGCTGGCCATCACCGTCAAGGCCGACGGCGCCGTGTACATCCAGAATACGGAGGTTCAGGTCGACACGCTTGGGCCCCAGCTGCAGGCCATCATCGGCGAAGGCTATGACAAGCCGATCTATGTGCGCGGCGATGAGGCCACGCCCTATGGCATCATGATGGAAGTCATGTCCGAGATCCGGGCGGCGGGCTACACGCGCGTCTCGCTCGTGACAGAACAGAAGAAATAGGGAGCGGCCGGCAGGAATGCTTCGCGGCCTGACAGTCTCCACGATCGTGCACGCGTCCGTCCTTGCGATGGCGGTCTTGTCGTGGCCGCATCAGAAGTCCGATTGCGACAAGATGATCGAGCGCCTCAAGAAGGAAGAGCCGGGCCTCGCCCCGGTCGATATCCTGATGCGCATCCCACAATGTGCCAGCGCCATCGACGTGCCGATTGATTTCGTGGAGATCGGCCTCGTCACCGACATTGCCCCTGTCCAGAAGCCCGAGGAGCCGGAGGAGAAGGAAGAGGAAGCCGTCCCCGAAGAGGTGGAAGCGCAGCCTGAACCTCCGCCCGAGGAAGAATCGGCCCCGGAAGAGGAAGAAGTCGTCGTTCCCGACGAGGAGGCCGAACCGCCTCCGCCGGAGAAAAAGGAAGAACCAAAGAAGGAAGAGCCTCCTCCGAAAAAGGAGGAGCCCAAGCTGATCGAGAAGCAGAAGCCCAAGGCCACTGACGATCTCGACTTTCTGAACGAGTTCGAGGACATCCTGAAGGACAAGGCCCAGGATGAGCGCCGCAAGCCGCGCGAGGAAGCCCCGCCGCAGATCAACAAGCCTGTGCTGCGCGATGCCCAGGAGACCCGCCCCGGAGCAGGGGAGCGCCGTGGCAACACGGTTTCGCTCCAGGCCGCCATGCGCCGCCAGATCTATACCTGCTGGCGCGGCGTGTCCGACCTTCCGAAGGAAGACCAGATCGACGTCGAAATGCGCATCACGCTGAACCCTGACGGCACGCTGAAAGGCAATGTCGAGCTGGTCAATCCGCGCTCACGCCCGATCGGCCGGTCAGGGATTGCCGTGGACGTGGCGTTGCGCGCGGTGCGCAAATGTGCCCCTTACCAATTGCCCGAAGACGATTATGACCTGTGGAAAGACATCAATGTCACCATCAGCCCGACCCAGCCCTAGACCCGTTTCAAGGAGGAAACCCATGACCCGCCTGCTGCTCGCCCTGGTGATGGCGTTCACCGCCGCCATCGGACTGGCACCGACCGCCTCGGCCGAACTCAAAGTGCTGGTGGAAGGCAGCGGCAACTTCCAGCCGACGCCGCTTGCCATTCCGGACTTCGAAGTCCGCGGCGGCACGAACACCGATCTTGCCCGCCAGATCGCGGATGTCGTGCGCAACGACCTTGAATCGACCGGCCTGTTCGAAATGCAGAACCCGGCCTCCTTCATCCAGAAGGACCTGTCGATCGACGTGCAGCCGCGCTTCGCTGACTGGAAGATCATCAAGACCGATGGCCTGGTTGTCGGCGCTTTCGAGGAACTGCCGGATGGCAAGATCGCCGTCTCCTTCCGCCTGTGGGATGTCTATGCCGGTGAAGTCATGCGCATCAACGGCCAGCCGGGCCGCCGCCTGACGACGACGCCGGACAACTGGCGCCGCATCGCCCACAAGATTGCCGACTCGATCTACACGCGCCTGACCGGCGAAGACCCGTATTTCGACAGCCGCATCGTCTACATCGCCGAGACCGGCCCGAAGCTGAACCGGGTGAAGCGCCTCGCCATCATGGATTCCGACGGCGCCAACCAGCAATACCTGACCCCCGGCACCAACACGGTGCTGACCCCGCGCTTCAGCCCTTCGGCGCAGGAAATCACCTACATGTCGTATGAGGGCGGACGCCCGCGCGTCTACCTCTTCAACATCGAGACCGGCCGCCAGGAACTGCTCGGCAATTTCCCCGGCATGACCTTCGCCCCGCGTTTCTCGCGCGATGGTGAGAGCGTGCTGCTGACACAGGCAGAGCACGGCAACTCCGATCTCTACATCATGAACCTGCAGACCCGGCAGTCGCGCCGCCTGACCGATCACCCGGCGATCGACACCTCGCCGTCGATGTCGCCGGACGGCCGGTCCATCGTGTTCACGTCCGACCGTGGCGGCAGCCCGCAGCTCTACATCATGAACACCGATGGATCGCCGCGCACCTGCCCGTCGGGCGGCCGTGACGTGGCGTGCCGCATCACCTTCAACAAGGGCCAGTATTCGACCCCGGTCTGGAGCCCCCGCGGTGACCTTGTCGCGTTCACCAAGCAGCTGGGCGGCAAGTTCTATATTGGCGTCATCGGCACGGACGGCACCGGCGAACGCCTGCTGACCGAAGCCTATCTGGACGAAGGTCCGGACTGGTCGCCGAACGGCCGCGTGATCGTGTATTTCCGCGAAAGCCGCCCCGGCGCCGGCCCGCAGCTCTGGTCGGTGGACCTTTCGGGCCGCAATGAGCGCCGCCTGCAGACCCAGACCGAGGCATCTGACCCGGCCTGGTCGCCTCTGCTGGAGTAATCTGCTGATTATTCTACAGGTTTCGCCCCCGATTCTTGCGTCGGGGGCGTTGCTTTATGGAGACAGCGCGAAAATCTTTGTGTAAAAGTGCCCCCGCAGCAGCTTGCGCCTGATTGTTGCCGGATTTCCGCCTAATTGTGGAAGCACCACCGGGCGCAATGTCGGCTGCTGGTAATACAGGGGCCGCAAGGCGTCACCAAGCTCAGGACATCCAGGGGAGTCTGACTGAATGAAATCCTACCTCAAAATCTCCGCAGCAGCCGCTGTGCTTATTGCCCTCGGCGCCTGTGCATCGCAACCCGAAGCACCGCCGCCGGTCGAACCCGCTCCGCCGGTTGAGCAGCCTGCACCGCCGCCGCCTCCGCCGCCTCCGCCGGTGGCTGAACAGCCGACCGGTCCGGTTCCGGGTTCGCTGGACGATTTCCGCGTGAACGTTGGTGAGCGCGTCTACTTTGATCTGAACGAATACCGTCTGGACTCCGACGATCAGGAAATCCTGAAGCTGCAAGCTGCCTGGCTGCAGTCCTACCCGGCTGTCCGCATCATGGTCGCTGGTAACTGCGACGAGCGCGGCACGCGTGAGTACAACCTCGCCCTTGGCGAGCGTCGCGCTTCGGTCGTGAAAGACTATCTCGTGTCGCTCGGCGTTGACCCGTCGCGCATCGACACGATCTCTTACGGCAAGGAACGTCCGATCGCTGCCGGTTCGGACGAGAATGCATGGGCCCTGAACCGTAACGGGTTCACCCAGATCGTTTCGGGCACCACCAGCTAACGAAACGTTTCAAATCAGCAATCTGCAGCCGGGTGCCATATTTTGGCCCCGGCTGTTTTGTTTAGAGGCAGGGATTTCGTGCGTCCCCCTGTCTCTTTTCCATTATGAAAGGCATGTCCATGAACATCCGCACCGCATCTGTTTTCGCAGGTGCATCGCTCCTCCTGCTCGGCGCCTGTGCGTCCAAGCCGGAACAGGTTGCTGACGTCACCCCCACCGAAACCGTTGTCGAGGAAATGAACACCGTCGACACCGGCAGCGTGGCTGACGACAGCGTTGGCCAGATCGCCCAGGCGCCCGCGCTTGGCGACCGCGTCTACTTCGATCTGAATGGTGACGCGCTCGACAGCGACGACCAAACCCTGCTGCGCCAGCACGCCCTGAAATACACGGCTGACCCGTCTGTCCGCATTCTGGTGGCCGGCAACTGTGACGAGCGTGGCACGCGCGAATACAACCTCGCCCTTGGCGAGCGCCGCGCCGCCACTGTGAAAGACTATCTTGTCAGCCTCGGCATCGCGCCCAGCCGCATCGACACGATCTCCTACGGCAAGGAACGCCCGATCGCGGCGGAGTCGAACGAAGAGGCCTGGGCAATGAACCGTAACGGGTTCATTCAGGTCGTTTCGCCGAACAGCTGATAAATCTGGCCCTTGCGGCCCGGTGATTCAGAAACAATTTGCAGCCGGGTGCCATATTTTGGCCCCGGCTGCTTTACTATGGTCCCGCAAATCCTGGAGACATTCGCCCATGTTCAAGACCCCGGCCCTGGCGCTTGCCAGCTTCCTGCTTCTTGCTGCGCCTGCTGTCGCCCAGCGCGGTGCCCCGATTACACAAGGCACGACCAGCCTCGATCTGGCTGACCAGATCTCGCAGGCCCGCCAGCTGAGCGCCGATACAAAGGTTCAGGTCAACGGCCTGTCCAGCGACCTGATGACCCTGACCGGCCGGGTCGAGACGCTTGAGTTCCAGCTCCAGCAGGCCCGCAACGACAATGAGACGCTGGTCAATGACAATGAGGCGTTGGCCCGTGAGATCAACGCGCTGAAGAATGAGCTGCGCGCCCAGTCGCGCGCCATTCAGGACCTTCAGGCCCGCTCGCTCGGCATGGACCCGGCAGAAGCCCCGGCCGACAGCCTTTCGGATTATCCGGGCGTGGCCGCGTCCGATCCTTACGCCTCTGCCGCCACAGAAGCCGCTGAACCGCCTGCCACGATGAGCATGGCGCGGTCTGCTGTCGTGGAAACCGATACGGCGGGCCCGAAACGGCTGCTGCCGGGGGCATCCTCGGCGGCTGAACCGGCCTCTGTCTCACCTGCGGTTCCGGCCGGTGCGCCGGAAGGCTCGCTCGGCACGCTGCCCGCCAGCGCCCTGCCGGGAGAGGCCGGTCCGCTGTTTGCGGCGGCCAAGGCGAAACTGGTCCAGTTCGACTATGCCGGGGCCGAGCAGGCTTTCCGCGCTTTCCTGGACGAGTTCGGCTCTGATCCGCAGGCAGGCGAAGCCCATTACTGGCTGGCCGAGTCGCTCTACCAGCAGAAAGCCTATGCCGAATCCGGCGCGGCCTACACCACGATGATCCGGTCCTATCCGGATGATCCGCGCGCGCCCGATGCGCTGGTGAAGCTCGCCCGCTCCATGCGCCTCATCGGCGACAAGCAGAAGGCCTGCGTCGCGCTCGATACGCTGCCGAAGCGCTATCCGAACGCGTCCGGCGTGACCCGCGACCTGGCCGCCGTCGAGCGGACGCGGTCCGGTTGCGACAGCTAGAAGCCACCGCAGCCGTTCCGGCTGGCCTCACAGAGTCCCTCGACCGGCTCTGCAGCCTCGCTGCGGGGCCGGTTTGCGTTGCAGTCTCGGGGGGAGGGGACTCGCTCGCCCTCCTGCTGATCGCTGCGGACTGGGGCCGGACCCGCGGGCGCAGCCTCCTCGCGCTCACGGTGGACCATGGCCTGCGCCCGGAAGCGGCGGCAGAGGCGCGCTTCGTCGCGGATGTCGCGGCCCGGTACGGCATCCCCCACCGCACCTCGCGCTGGCAGAGCCCCCAATCCGGCCAGGCCCGGGCCCGCCATGCGCGTCATGACCTGCTGGCAGAGGCGGCCCGGCAGGCGGGCAGCGGCCTGATCCTGACCGCGCACACGCAAGACGACCAGGCCGAAACCTTACTGATCCGCGCCCGGGCAGGGTCCGGCTGGTATGGCCTTGCGGGCATCCAGTCCCTGTCTCTGTCGCCCGCCGAGATGCCCGGCCCGCCGGTGCTGCTGGGCCGCCCGCTGCTGCCTGTGTCGCGGGACACGTTGCGTGATGTCCTGCGCGCCAATGGACAGGACTGGATCGAAGACCCCTCGAACGACAATCCGGCCTATGAGCGCGTGCGCGTGCGCCGCTGGCTCGCGGCGGATCCGGGTCTTCGCAGCCGGGTGATTGCCCTTCAGGGCAGGCTGCAGCTGTTGCGGCAGATACAGGACAGGGCGCTCGCCCGCTGGCTGTCCAACAAGGTCGAAACCGGCCCGGATGGCGCCCTCCGCGCGCCCTTGCCGCTGCCTGCGGGGGAGGTAGGCGAGCGCGCGCTTGCCGCGCTGATCTCGCTTGCCAGCGGGCGCGCACGCCCCCTCCGCTCCGATGCGCTGGCGCGCCTTGCCGCCCGTGTGGCCAGTCCGGAAACCCTGCGCCCGGCGACGCTGGGCGGGGCGATCGTCTCGGTCAGGCGCGGCGCGCTGCAGGTCGTCGCAGAGCACACGCCGCCCGGCGCACAGGTTAATGCAATCCCTGCACGCCTTGCGGCCATGGTCACGGCCTGTTCAGGGGGAATGTGAGATAAAATGTCCACGGCGCAGCTAAGGAGTCGTTTTTCGGCCCTGGTGAGCCTATGTTATCTGTCGAGAAGCTTTCCAAACTGAGAGAGATGCAATGAACGTTCGGAACCTGGCCATCTGGGGTGCAATCGCGCTGCTCGTGATCGGTATGGCGGTCGCGATGGGCGGCAATCCCGAAGCTGCCAGCGCCAAACGCGCCAAACTCTCCGAAATCTACCAGCTCGTCGACAATGGCGAAGTGGCCGAAGCCACGCTGGGCGATGACCAGATCATCGTGAAGACCACTGATGGCAAGACCATGGTCAGCGAACTGCGCGCCCTCGACATGAGCACGCAGGATTACCTGCGCGACCACAATGTGCCGTTCACGGTGGATGCCGACAGCGGCCGCAACAATTTCGCCTCGCTCCTGTTCTCCATCCTGCCGATCCTTCTGATCGTCGGATTCGTCTTCTTCATGATGCGCCAGATGCAGGGCGGCGGTGGCCGTGGCGCGATGAGCTTCGGCAAGTCCCGCGCCCGCCTGCTGACCGAAAAGCAGGGCCGCGTCACCTTTGACGATGTCGCCGGTGTCGATGAAGCCAAGGAAGAGCTGCAGGAAATCGTCGAGTTCCTCCAGGATCCGTCCAAGTTCCAGCGCCTCGGCGGCAAGATCCCGAAAGGCGCGCTGCTGGTCGGCCCGCCCGGTACGGGTAAGACGCTTCTGGCCCGCGCCGTGGCCGGTGAGGCAGGCGTGCCCTTCTTCACCATTTCCGGCTCTGACTTTGTCGAAATGTTCGTCGGCGTCGGCGCCAGCCGCGTGCGCGACATGTTCGAACAGGCCAAGCGCTCTGCGCCTTGCATCATCTTCATTGACGAGATCGACGCGGTCGGCCGTTCGCGCGGTGCAGGCCTCGGCGGCGGCAATGACGAGCGCGAGCAGACGCTGAACCAGCTTCTGGTCGAGATGGACGGCTTTGAAGCCAATGAAGGCATCATCCTGATCGCCGCCACCAACCGTCCGGACGTTCTGGACCCGGCGCTGCTGCGCCCCGGCCGTTTCGACCGTCAGGTCACTGTCGGCAATCCGGACATTCTCGGCCGCGAGAAAATCCTGCGCGTCCACATGCGCAATGTGCCGCTGGCCAAAGACGTCGACGCGAAGACCATCGCGCGCGGCACGCCGGGCTTCTCGGGGGCGGACCTTGCGAACCTCGTCAACGAGGCCGCGCTGCTGGCCGCCCGCCGCGGCAAGCGCGTCGTCGCCATGCAGGAATTCGAGGACGCGAAAGACAAGGTCCTGATGGGGCCGGAGCGCCGCTCCATGGTCATGTCCGAGAAGGAAAAGGAACTCACCGCCTGGCACGAGGCCGGTCACGCCATCGTGGCCATGAAAGTGCCGGCCGCTGACCCGGTCCACAAGGCGACGATCATTCCGCGCGGCCGCGCCCTCGGCATGGTCATGCAGCTGCCGGAAGACGACAAGCTGTCCATGTCCAAGATCGAGATGACCTCGCGCCTCGCCATCATGATGGGTGGCCGCGTGGCGGAAGAGCTGAAATTCGGCGACGACAATGTCACCGCCGGGGCCGCGTCCGACATCCAGCAGGCCACGCGCCTAGCCCGCGCCATGGTCACCCGCTGGGGCTTTGCCGATGCGGTCGGCCCGGTGGATTACGGCTCTGACCAGGGCGACGTGTTCCTTGGCCAGCAACTTGTGCAGGCGAGCCATGTGTCGGAGGAAACTTCCCGCAAGATCGAGGAAGAAGTCCGCAAGCTGATCCAGGCCGGCATGGACGATGCGCGCCGCATCATGACCGATAGCCGGGACGAATGGTCCGCCATCGCCAATGGCCTGCTCGAATACGAGACGCTGACCGGCGAGGAGATCAACGACCTGCTGAAAGGCAAGCCGCCGACCCGTCCGGACCTCGACGCGGAAGATTCCGGCCCTGGTTCCGCCGTGCCGGTGATCGGCAAGCGCCGCAAGCCGAAGGACGATCCCGGCGGCGCCACAGGCGATCCGGAACCGAACCCGGCCTGACCGGAAAACAGATCACAGACAAAGCCCGCCGGACCCCCTCCGGCGGGCTTTTCTTTAAGGTGCCCTGGCACCCCGGTCCGTTATAGTCCGGTATAGTCCGCTATAGTCATGACTGGTCATGTATCGTCATGGCAGAGACATGGCGTGCGCAGCGCTGCTCATGCGCCGCCAAGAGGGGACAAGCTGGCGCCAATTTCCCCACTTCGCTTGCTTGCCTTCGCTGCAAAACAGGGTGGGTTGAGCGGAGCGATACCCACCATCGCGCGCCCGGGCCTATTACACAGCACGCGGAAAACCGGTGCCTCTATCCTCCCGGATAGGTCCGCATGGCACGCTCCGCGCCATGACAGACCGCACCGATTTTCTCTCTCAGGCCTGGTACACGCTCGCCCGCGCGATTGCCGAGGCGGGCGTGAATGTCGACCTGTTCAAGACGCCCGAGACGATTGCGAAATCGGTGAACAGGCGCGTGCGTGCGGAGCTGAAGCGGCTGGCCGTGCTGCTCCGCCGTCTGATCTTCCTGCTGGCGCTGCAGATGGAGCTGGCACCTCTGAAACCGCGCATTGGCAGCAATTATTACGAGCCGAAACAGGAAGACGCGGCATACCGCTATGTCTTCACCATGGTGCCCGCGCCATCGCGGCCATGTCCGCATTTCCTGAAAGGGCCGGTCACTGTGCCCTCACGCGGGCCTGTGCCTGCTGCGCCGCTGATCGCCCGCTGGCAGGCCATGCTGGACACGCTGAAGCACCACAAGCGCCGCGCCCGCTGCCTTGCCCGCACGATCCAGCGCTGGCAGGCCGCAGGTGAAGCCCGGCCCCATGTGCCGCCCATCCCGAACACGCACCGCCTGCCGGCGGCCATCGCCCTCGTTTCCGGCGGCCTGACCGTGCAGCTGATCGAGGCGCTGAAGACCTGGCCGGATTCCAGCTGACGCCTCCCGACAATCAGGCCCATTTGCCGGAACGCCGCGGGCGTTGCCGGGCGAAGGTGCTTGAACACACAATACCGGATGTGTTGAGATCACTGCAGATCGGGGAAAACACCCGATTCGAATGGCAGTCCGGCCTGTTTTGATGGATTGCTGCAGTGCAGCAAATCTGTCTCTAAGGGCGCCGATCATCTCGGTAGAACAGTCAGGACATGCGGGAGTCAGGAGAATGCCGATCAAACCGGTCGACATCGTGCTCGACAACGGGCTGGAAGTGACGTTGCGCCCGGCAGGGCCGGCGGACGAAAGCCGGTTCGAGCACATCGTGGCGAACATGTCTGAGGAGTCGCGTTACCTGCGCTTTTTCTCGGGCGCGAAAGTGATTCCGCAACCGATCATCCACGCGCTAGCCGATGCGGACGGGCACCGTCACATCGCCTGGGCCGCGGCGCTGAAGAATGAGCCGGGCCAGCCTTTCATTGCGGCGGCGCATGCGATCCGCACCACGAATGAGCTGGAAGAGGCCGAACTCGCCATGGGCGTGCTGGATGCCTATCACGCGCAGGGCTTGTCGCGGATGCTGATCGCCTGCGTGGCGCTATGCTGTCATGCCGAAGGGATCATCACGCTGGAAGCCGAGACCCTGCCGGAGAACCGCAAGGCCAACAGCCTGTTCAAGTCGCTCGGCGGGCATGTGATCCGGCCGATGCCGCCCACCACGATGTGGCAGTTCCATGTGGGCGAACTGATCAGCGTGCTGCGCGCCATGGAAACCCCGCGGGGGCTCCGCGAGGTGTTCCGGATCAATGGCGCCGAGGATGACCAGGTGGCCGCGTCTTAGGAGACGCGTTCCACCATCATGTGCTTGATCTTGGCGATGGCCTTGGCCGGGTTCAGACCCTTCGGGCAGACCTGCGCGCAGTTCATGATCGTGTGGCAACGATACAGTTTGAACGGGTCTTCCAGGTCATCGAGACGCTCGCCGGTGGCTTCGTCGCGGCTGTCGATCAGCCAGCGATAAGCCTGCAGCAGCGCCGCCGGGCCGAGATACTTGTCGCCATTCCACCAGTAGGACGGGCAGGAGGTGGAGCAGGACGCGCAGAGAATGCACTCATAAAGGCCGTTCAGCTCTTCGCGGTCTTCCGGCGACTGTTTCCACTCTTTCTCAGGGGCCGGCGTGTCCGTCTTCAGGAACGGCTGCACATAGGCGTGCTGAGCGTAGAAATTGGTCAGGTCCGGGATCAGGTCGCGCACCACCGGCTGCGAGGGCAGGGGGCTGATCGTGATCACGCCCTTCGGCAGGTCGTCGAAGCCCTTGGTGCAGGCGATCGTGTTGCGCCCGGCAATGTTCATCGCGCAGGAGCCGCAGACGCCTTCACGGCAGGAACGGCGGAAGGCCAGCGTCGGGTCGATATTGTTCTTGATGTAGAGCAGGACGTCCAGGATCATCGTCCCGGCCTTGTCCATGTCGACCCAATAGGTGTCCCAGCGCGGATTGCCGCCTTCTTCCGGGTTGTAGCGATAGATCCGGAACTGGCGGAGATTGGTCGCGCCCTGCGGCTTCGGCCAGGTCTTGCCTTTGCGGACCGTTGAATTCTTGGGAAGCGTAAGCTGTACCATGTTCGATCCGTCCTCTTAGTAAACCCGGGCCTTGGGCTCGATATAGCTGATCTCGTTCGACATCGTGTAGTCGTGCACGGGGCGGTAATCGAGGGTCACCTTGCCGGTGCCGTCGTTCCACGCCAGCGTGTGCTTCATCCACTTTTCGTCGTCGCGCTCGGAGAAGTCCTCGCGGGCATGGGCGCCGCGGCTCTCTTCGCGGTTGGCCGCACCGTTCACGGTGACGGCCGCTTGGGCGAGCAGGTTGTCGAACTCGAGGGCTTCGACGAGGTCGGTGTTCCACACCATGGTGCGGTCCTGGACATCGATGCCCGGCAGTTTCTTGTAGACTTCCTCGATCGCGCTGACGCCTTGCTTGAGCACGTCGCCGGTACGGAACACGGCGCAGTCATTCTGCATGGCGCGCTGCATTTCGAGGCGCAGCTTGGCAACCGGCTGGTCGCCCGACGCTTTGCGGAACTTGTCGAGGCGGGCGAGGTGGCTGTCGGTTGCGCCTTTCGGCAGTTCCGGCTGCGTCGCGCCGGCGACAGTGGTCTCGCCGCAGCGCAGGCCTGCCGCGCGGCCGAACACGACGAGGTCGATCAGCGAGTTGGAGCCGAGGCGGTTGGCGCCGTGCACCGACACGCAGGCCGCTTCGCCGACGGCCATCAGGCCCGGCACGACCGCGTCCGGATCGCCATTCTTCTTGGTCAGCACTTCGCCGTGATAGTTCGTCGGGATGCCGCCCATATTGTAGTGAACCGTCGGCAGCACCGGGATCGGCTCCTTGGTGACATCGACACCGGCGAAGATCTTCGCGGTTTCGGAAATGCCCGGCAGGCGCTCGGCCAGAACTTCGGCGCCGAGGTGTTCCAAGTGCAGGTAGATGTGATCCTTTTCCGGGCCGACGCCGCGGCCTTCGCGGATCTCCACCGTCATGGCGCGGGAAACCACGTCGCGGGAGGCGAGGTCTTTCGCGCTCGGGGCGTAGCGCTCCATGAAGCGCTCGCCTTCGGAGTTGGTCAGGTAACCGCCTTCACCGCGCGAGCCTTCTGTGATCAGGCAGCCCGAACCGTAAATGCCGGTCGGGTGGAACTGGACGAATTCCATGTCCTGCAGCGGCAGGCCGGCGCGCAGCACCATGGCATTGCCGTCGCCCGTACAGGTGTGGGCGGAGGTACAGGAGAAGAAGGCCCGGCCATAGCCGCCGGTGGCCAGGATGACTTTCTGCGCGCGGAAGCGGTGCAGCGTGCCGTCATCCAGCTTCCAGGCCGTGACACCGCGGCAGGCGCCTTCCTCGTCCATGATCAGGTCGAGGGCGAAGTATTCGATGAAGAACTCGGTCTCTTCACGCACGCACTGGCCGTAAAGCGTGTGGAGCATGGCGTGGCCGGTCCGGTCGGCAGCGGCGCAGGTGCGTTGCACCGGGCCCTGGCCGAAGTCGCGGGTCATGCCGCCGAAGGCGCGCTGGTAGATCTTGCCTTCATCGGTCCGCGAGAAGGGCATGCCCCAGTGCTCAAGCTCATACACGGCCTGCGGCGCATTGCGGGTCAGGTATTCGATCGCGTCCTGGTCGCCCAGCCAGTCAGACCCCTTGACGGTGTCGTACATGTGCCAGCGCCAGTTGTCCTCGCCCATGTTGCCGAGCGAGGCGGCAATGCCGCCCTGGGCTGCAACAGTGTGCGAACGGGTCGGGAAGACCTTGGTGATACAGGCCGTGCGCAGGCCCGCCTGGGCCGCGCCGAGGGCTGCGCGCAGGCCGGAACCGCCCGCGCCGACAACCACGACATCATAAGTATGATCGATCCAGTTATAGGTGCTCATGTTCTAACTCTCCCGCGAGGCCGCTTACGCGCCCGCGCCAATCCACAGTTTCAGGACCGAAAGGGCGATGGCCGCAAACAGTGCGATACAGGCGAAGCTGTTCAGGATCAGCAGCGCAGCGCGCGTGCCGGACTTCGCGATATAATCTTCGATCACCACCTGCATGCCGAGGCGCATGTGGAAGATCGTGGCGCCAGCGGTCAGGATCAGCAGGATCGCTGGCAGCGGCTGGGAAATCCACTCGATCGCGGCGTCTTCACCGCCCTGGACGGCGTTGATGACCGAGAACAGGAACCATGGCACCAGGAAGACCAGGGCAATGGCCGAGACGCGCTGGGTGATGTGGTGATGGGTGCCGGACTTGGCGGAGCCGAGGCCGCGGGCGGCTTTGGCGGGGGTGAGGAACTGGCTGTTCGACATGATGGTTCGCTGCCTCCTACAGTCCGGCAGCGGCAAACCAGATGGCCGCCGCGCCCAGAATGGCAAATGCATAGTTGAAGACGGAAACGGCGCTGGCCTTGCCGGGATCGAAGCCGATATTCGGGCCGTCCCAGAGCAGGTGGCGGATGCCGTTCACAAGGTGGAACAGAACCGCGACGGCCCAGAGATAAAGGATCACGCCGCCATACCAGGAGAAGAGGATCCCCTCGATGGCATCATAGCATTCCGCACCAGTGGCGAGCGCGATGATCCAGCCCGCGATCAGGAACGTGCCGAAATAGAGGGCAACGCCTGTGATACGGTGGGTGATCGAAGCGGCCATGGTGACATGGGGGCGCCAGACCTGGAGGTGTGGCGACAGTGGACGGGCATCAGCCCCGGACGATCCTGACATGCGAAGGACACCTTCCGATGAATGTAAGAGTTTCACTCAAGTGCTTGGCTTGGGGTTCTAGGAGTCTCTATGATCCTGTCAACGCACGGCAAGCCATGGAGTGACAATATGAAACGTTTTCTGTGGCTTGTGGCCCTGTTTCTGCTCACTCCGGCGGCGCTTGCCGATCCAATGGACGATCTGATCGGCGAATATGAGGCTTATGTCCGTGACACGAGTCCGGCCGAAGCAGCGCGTGCCGCAGGGGAAGCTCCGTCTGCCTGGAGTTCGGTCACCCCCGAATCTGTTGAGTCGCGTGCCGCCCGGGCGCAGGCCCTGCGGGATGCGATTGCCGCACTGGAGACGGACCGGACGACCGACCAGGCCATTCTGGAGCGGCTGCTGAGCGCCGATATAGATGATGCCCGCTTCGATGCGGCCCGTATCCCGTTCACCGGCGACTGGGGATTCCAGGCCGAGCCGGTCTTCGCGGCCATGCAGACCCGCATCTCCACCGAGGCGGAGGGCGATGCCTGGATCGCGCGCCTGAACGATGTGCCGCGCTATTTCGCTGAAAATGTTGCCAACATGCGCCGGGGCCTCACCACGGGCTGGATGGCGCATGCCGATCCGCTGAAGGTCACCACTGACCAAATTCGCGAGCAGATCACCGACGATCCGAGCGCCAGTGGCCTCTATGCGCCCTTCCTGAACCTGCCCGCCAGCATGGATCCCGCTGTGGCAGAACGCTTGAAGACAGATGGCCTGACGTCTGTGGCTAATGCCATTTCCGCCTATCGCAAGACGCTGGCCTTCATCGAGGCCGACTATGCCCCCCACACGCGGGAAGGGGCGGGCATCGCCAACCTGCCGGGCGGCAAGGAGGTCTATGCTGCCGCGATCGAACATCACACGGCCGGGGCGGGCTATTCCCCGGAAGAGATCCATGAGCTGGGCCTTGCCGAGGTCGCCCGGATCCGGGCTGAAATGGAAGGCATCCTGGAAGAGATCCATTTCGAGGGCAGCTTCCAGGACTTCCTGACCTTCCTGCGCACCGATCCGGCTTTCTATGCCAAAACGCCGGATGAGCTGATGGGTAAGGCCAAGGCTGTCGCGGCGAAGCTTGATGCGATCCTGCCGGCCTATTTCGGCAAACTGCCGGAGCATTGGTATGATGTGGAGCCGGTGCCGGCGGCGATTGCGCCGGGCTACACGTCCGGCCGCTATGTCGAGGGCGACCCGGAGGAAGGCCGGCCGGGCATCTACCTCGTCAACACTTACGCGCTGGACCAGCGCCCGCTGTATGAGCTGCCGGCGCTTTCCGCGCATGAGGCCGTGCCGGGCCACCACCTGCAGATCATGCTGGCCATGGAAATGAAGGGGCAGCCGCGCTTCCGCCAGCAATATTACGCCACTGCTTTCGGCGAAGGCTGGGGCCTCTATGCCGAACACCTCGCCATGGAGGCGGGCCTGAACGAGACGCCCTATGAGCGCTTCGGCGGCCTCTCCATGGAAATGTGGCGCGCCTGCCGCCTCGTCGCCGATACCGGCCTGCACTGGTATGGCTGGACGCGCGAAGAGGCCGAGGCCTGTTTCAACGAAAACTCCGCCCTTGCACCGCTGAACATCCAGAACGAGGTGACCCGCTATATGGGCTGGCCGGGGCAGGCGACCGCCTACAAGATCGGTGAGCTGAAAATCCTGGACCTGCGCCATCAGGCCGAAGCGGCGCTGGGCGACCGGTTCGACATCCGCGCCTTCCACGATGCAGTGCTCTCGCAGGGGGCTGTGCCGCTGGATGTGCTGGACCGTCAGATCCATGACTGGATCGAGGCGCAGCAGGCAGACACTGATCGCCCCGATGTGGAGGTCGCGACAGGCGACGCGCCCTGAATTGCGACAGGAATTTAAATTTGTCCGGGGCAGGCTTGTGCAGCCCTGACCGGGACGCCAAATGGGCGAGCTATGTTTCGCTTCTTTGAAAACCGTCTCGCCCCGTTTCCGGAAACCCGGCCGGAAGTGCCGCCCGAAGGCTTCTGGCCCTTCGTCTGGCATTATGTACGCGATGCCGTGCCGTGGCTGGTGGTGACGGCTGTCTTCACGGCGATCATCGCCGTGGGCGAGGTCACCCTGTTCGGCTTCCTGGGCGGGATCGTCGACTGGCTGTCCTCAGCAGACCGGGAAGGCTTCCTGCAGCGCGAAGGGACACGGCTTGCTCTGATGGCGGGCGTGGTGCTTGTCGCACTGCCGCTGGCGACACTGATCCATGCGCTGATCGTCTATCAGGGTCTGATGGGCAATGTGCCGATGAGCGCGCGCTGGCGCATGCACCGGCAGATGCTCGGCCAGTCGATGAATTTCTTCGGCAACGAATTTGCCGGCCGTGTGGCGACCAAGGTGATGCAGACGGCGCTCGCCGTGCGCGAGACGGTGATGAAGTTGCTCGACGTCTTTGTGTTCGTGATCGTCTATTTCATCTCGGCGTTGGTTCTGGTGGCTTCGTCCGACTGGCGTCTGATGCTGCCCTTCCTGCTCTGGGCGGGGCTGTACTGCCTGGTGATGGCCTGGTTCGTGCCGCGCCTCGGCAAGGTGGCCGAACAGCAAGCCGATGCCCGTTCCGCCATGACCGGGCGCATCGTCGACAGCTACACCAATATCCAGACAGTAAAACTCTTCGCCCATGCCGGGCATGAGGAAGCCTATGCCAAGGACAGTATGGAAGGCTTTCTGGACACGGTGTATCGCCAGATGCGCTATGTCACGGGCTTCAACTTCATTGTCTATCTGAACAATTCGCTGCTCGTGTTCCTGGTCGGCGCGATCGGCATCTATCTGTGGATGGGCAATCTGGTCGGCGCGGGCGCCGTGGCCGCTGCAGTCGGCCTGACGCTGCGCATCAAATCCATGTCGCAATGGATCATGTGGGAAGTTGCAGGCCTCTTCGAGAATATCGGTGTCGTCTATGACGGCAAGGCGATGCTCAATCGTCCAGTCGCCGTGGCTGATGCGCCGGATGCGGAAGACCTGCCGCGCGGGGCAGGGGCGATCGAGTTCCGGGATGTGACCTTCCATTATGGCAAGGGCTCCGGCGTGATCGAGAACTTCTCCCTTTCCATCCGGCCGGGGGAGAAGATTGGCCTTGTCGGCCGCTCGGGCGCAGGCAAGACGACGCTGACGAACCTGTTGCTGCGGTTCTATGAGACCGAAGGCGGCGCGATCCTGCTCGACAGCCACGATATTTCCCATGTGACGCAGGATTCCCTCCGGGCACAGATCGGAGTGGTGACACAGGATACATCGCTCCTGCATCGTTCCATCCGCGAGAACATTGCGTATGGCCGCCCCGGTGCCAGCGATGCGGACCTGGTTGCCGCTGCCGAGAAGGCTGCAGCCATGGGCTTCATCAATGACCTCGAAGATGCGCAGGGCCGCAAAGGCTTCGATGCGCATGTTGGCGAACGGGGCGTGAAGCTGTCCGGCGGCCAGCGCCAGCGTATCGCCATCGCCCGTATCTTCCTGAAGGATGCGCCCGTGCTGATCCTAGACGAGGCAACCTCCGCACTCGATTCCGAAGTCGAGGCCGTCATCCAGGAAAAGCTGTTCGAACTGATGGAAGGCAAGACAGTGATCGCCATCGCGCACCGCTTGTCGACCATTGCGGCGATGGACCGGCTGATCGTGCTCGACAAGGGGCATATCGTGGAACAGGGCACACATGCGGACCTTGTTGCTGCAGGCGGTCTCTATTCCGAGCTTTGGGCGCGCCAGTCCGGCGGCTTCCTGGTCGAGCCGGAAGATGCGAACAGCGAATTTGCAGCAGAGTAGGCAATCATGAAGCTGACCATTATCGAGACCGGTCTTGTGCCAGAGCCGATCCGCGGTGAATTCGAAGACTATCCGGCCATGTTCCGCCACATGATGAGCGGCGTCGGCGCCTATGAGTTCGAAACGGTTTCCGTGGTGAAGGGCGATGCCCTGCCAGAAGCGGACACGCTGGAAGCGGTGATGATCACGGGATCTCCCGCCGGGGTCTATGATGATGAGGCATGGATCGGCCCGCTGATGGATTTCATCCGGGCCGGGGCAGGGGCCGGTGTACCGCAGGTGGGCATCTGTTTCGGCCACCAGATCCTGGCTGAGGCGCTGGGCGGCAAGGTCGTGAAGTCTGACAGGGGCTGGGGCGTTGGCCGTCACACCTATGATGTCGTGACATGTCCGCCTTTTGTCGATCTGGAATGCCCGCCCACAATTTCTGCGGCTGTCAGTCATCAGGACCAGGTTGTTGCCCTGCCGCCGGGGGCGCAGGTGATCGCCGCATCTGATTTTACGCCTTATGCGGGCCTCTATTATCCGGAGGCTCCGGCGCTCAGCTTCCAGTGCCATCCGGAATTTCAGGATGCCTATTCAGCCGCGCTGTATTCCCTGCGCCGTCCGCGTCTTGGCGAAAAGTTAACGGATGGCGCGCTCGAATCCCTTGAATTGGAAGGGGATCACACGCGTCTTGCCCGCTGGACGGCACAATTCCTCGATACGCACCGGCGTATGGGTTAAGGAAACCCGTTTGGTGTGAAACCTGCATCCGGTTGCGGAAACCGGCCCAAAAGTGTTCAACACACACGTAACCCGTGGAGATTTCCAATATGATGCCGAAACCGCTTGCCGACATCGCTCCGAACACGTTCGAGTTCGAAGTGCTGCCCTTGGTAAAACCGACGGGCTTCCGCGAATATGACGCGCGCTGGTGGTTCAACGGGATCGGCAAGGAAAAAGCGCCTGAGCTGAACCTGACCGGTGTTCAGGCGCTTGGCCTCGGGATGGCGACGCTGTTCCACGAACTGGGCGTTGAGCCGAAAGTGGTCACCGGCCACGATTTCCGCTCCATCAGCCAGCCGATCAAGAATGCGCTGATCCTGGGCCTCACCCAAGGCGGTTGCGAAGTCATGGATGTCGGCCTCGCGCTCTCCCCGATGGTTTACTGGAGTCAGTTCGAACTGGATGCGCCGTGCTGTGCCATGGTCACGGCCAGCCATAACGAGAATGGCTGGACGGGCGTGAAAATGGGCGCCAACAAGCCGCTGACCTTCGGACCGGAAGAAATGGGCCGCCTGAAGGAAATCGTCATGGGCGGCGCCTTTGTCGAGCGTGCAGGCGGCAAGCATTATCGCATCGAGGGCATCCGTGAGAAATACATCGCGTCTGTTGCTGATGGCGTGAAACTGTCGCGCCCGCTGCGCGTGATCGCAGCTTGCGGCAACGGCACGGCCGGCGCCTTCGCGCCGGATGCGCTGCGCGCTATGGGCGCCGAAGTCATCGAGATGGATTGCAATCTCGACATGACCTTCCCGAAATACAATCCGAATCCGGAAGATTCCGAAATGCTGCATGCCATGGCAGCGGCGGTTCGGGAGCATGGCGCCGATGTGGCACTCGGCTTTGACGGCGATGGCGACCGTTGCGGTGTGGTCGACAATACGGGCGAGGAAATCTTTGCTGACAAAATCGGCCTGATGCTGGCGCGCGATTTGTCGAAACAGTATCCGGGCGCGAAATTCGTGGTCGATGTGAAATCGACCGGCCTCTACAAGACCGATCCTGTGCTGAAGGAAAACGGCGCCACGGTCGACTATTACAAGACCGGCCACTCCTATATCAAACGGCGCACGAACGAGCTTGGTGCGCTGGCGGGCTTTGAAAAGTCCGGCCACTTCTTCTTCCGTCCGCCGATCGGACTTGGCTATGATTGCGGCCTCGTCGCTGCCAAGGCCGTGCTGCAGATGCTTGACCGTAACCCCGGCAAGACGATGGCGGACTTGAAAGGCGAGTTGGGCACGGCCTGGACGTCGCTTACCATGTCGCCGCACTGCGATGACGAGACCAAGTATGGCATCGTCGACAAGATGGTCGCCGAATATCAGGGCCTGAACGGCACGGAGATCCTGGGCCGCAAGGTGATCGACGTGAACACGGTCAACGGTGCGCGCGTGACGCTGGAAGACGGTTCCTGGGTGCTGGTGCGTGCCTCATCCAACAAGCCGGAACTGGTCGTCGTGGTCGAATCCATGGCCAGCGAAGCCGACATGAAGGACCTCTTCCACAAGGAAGTGAAGCCCCGCCTCGGCAAGCATCCGGAAGTCGGCGCCTACAACCAGGAAATCTGATCGGCTGTCTCTGATTAGCTGCCAGCGGGCGGCATGCCCATTTCGGCGCCGGCAGCATCGTCCAGCTCATTGGCGCGTTTCCAGGCGGGGCGGGCTTCCAGGCGGCTCCAATAGGCGGCGAGGGAGTCGTGTGGCGGAATGGAGCCGAACTGCAGGCCCCATCCGATCTGGGCGCCGAGATAGACATCGGCAGCGGTGAATTGATCGCCGCAGAGGTAAGGGGAGGCGCTGGCGGCGGTCTTGATCAGCACATCGCGCATGTCGTCGAAATCGCCATAACCGGCCATCCGCTTGCGGTCTTCCGTGACAGTGAAGCCGAGGGCGCGGTTGGTCACGGCCGATTCCACCGGCCCTGCGGCAAAGAACAGCCAGCGATAATATGCGCCCCGGCGATCCACCGGCGGGGCGAGGCCCGCTTCAGGGAAGGCATCGGCCAGATAGGCGCAGATGGCGGCGCATTCAGTGACGACCTGATCGCCATGAACAATCGCCGGCACCTTGCCCATCGGGTTGATGGCCAGGTATTCGGGCGCCTTCATCGTGCCCTCATAGGTCAGGTATTCCACCTCATAGGGCATGCCGACCTCTTCCAGCATCCAGCGGATAATCCGGCCGCGTGACATCGGGTTTGTGTAGAATGTCAGTTTTGTCATGCGCCCCTCCGCTTGTTCACGTTTTGATCCTGTCTGGCGGTTGCCTTTGAGTCAAGCCGGAATCGATCCAGCGCAAACTGTCAGGCACGCAGTCATGCCCCCTTGACCTAGCGGCACAAAAATCGCACCCCTCCGGCCAGTTTATATTGGCAGGATCGAGGGTGACTCCATGCGCGTTGCGATGATTGGCACAGGCTATGTGGGTCTGGTTTCAGGGGCCTGCTTTGCGGATTTCGGCCATGTCGTGACCTGCGTCGACAAGGACGCCGCCAAGATCGAGAAGCTGAAGGCCGGCATCATGCCGATCTATGAGCCTGGCCTCGACAGTCTTGTTGCGAACAATGTGAAGGAAGAGCGCCTCTTCTTCACCACGGATCCGGCGGAAGCCATCCGCGATGCCGATGCTGTCTTCATCGCCGTGGGCACGCCGTCGCGCCGCGGTGATGGCCATGCGGACCTTTCCTATGTCTACGGCGCGGCCGAAGAGATCGCCCAGCTGATGGACGGATTCACTGTCGTGGTCACCAAGTCGACTGTTCCCGTCGGGACAGGGGACGAGGTGGAGGAGATCATCCGCAAGGCGCGGCCCGATGGCGATTTCGCCGTTGTCTCCAACCCGGAATTCCTGCGCGAAGGTGCGGCGATCAAGGACTTCAAGATCCCGGACCGCGTGGTTGTCGGCACCGATGATGAACGGGCCCGTCAGGTGATGAAGGAACTCTACCGGCCGCTCTTCCTGAACGAGACGCCGATCCTGTTCACGGCCCGCCGCACGTCCGAGCTGATCAAGTACGCTGCCAACGCCTTCCTTGCTGTGAAGATCACCTTCATCAACGAGATGGCAGACCTTTGCGAAAAGGTCGGCGCAAATGTGCAGGAAGTTTCCCGGGGTATCGGTCTCGATGGTCGGATCGGCTCGAAATTCCTGAATGCCGGGCCGGGTTATGGCGGCTCCTGCTTCCCGAAAGACACGCTGGCGCTGACCAAAACGGCGAACGATTACGACAGCCCCGTGCGCATCGTCGACACGGTGGTCGAGGTGAACGCTGCGCGCAAGAAGGCGATGGCCAACAAGGTGATCTCGGCCATGGGCGGCGATGTCAGCGGCAAGACGATCGGCGTGCTGGGCCTTGCCTTCAAACAGAACACGGATGACATGCGCGATGCGCCAAGCCTCGACATCCTGCCGGCGCTTCAGGCGGCTGGTGCGAAGATCAAGGCCTATGACCCGGAAGCCATGACGGAGGCATCGCACCTCCTGAAGGATATCGAGTTCTCGAAGAATGCTTACGAGGCCGCCCAGGACGCCGATGCGCTCGTCATCGTGACGGAGTGGGACCAGTTCCGCGCGCTGGACCTCGACCGCATCAAGACGGCGCTCAAGGGCAATGTCGTGGTCGACCTGCGCAACATCTATTCTCCGGAAGACATGGCCGCCAAAGGCTTCGCCTATACTTCGATCGGCCGCCCGGCCGTTTGATCTGACCCCCTGAATCAAGGACAGGACAATGAAATTCTTCGTGGATACCGCCAACATCGACGATATTGCGGAACTCGCTGCCACCGGCCTGATCGACGGCGTGACCACCAACCCGTCTCTCGTCGCCAAGGCTGGCCGCCCGTTCACTGAAGTGATCAAGGAAATCTGCGATCTGGTCGAAGGACCGGTCAGCGCGGAAGTCGTGGCCACCGATTATGACGGCATGATCAGCGAAGGCCGCAAGCTGGCCGCGATCGCCGAGAACGTCGCAGTGAAACTGCCGCTGACCTGGGACGGCCTGAAAGCCTGCAAAACGCTGACCGGCGAAGGCACGATGGTCAACGTCACGCTCTGCTTCTCTGCCAATCAGGCGCTGCTGGCGGCAAAGGCCGGGGCAACCTTCATCTCGCCTTTCATCGGCCGCCTCGACGACATCAACCTGGACGGCATGGAACTGATCTCCGACATCCGTCAGATCTACGATAACTACCTGTTCGACACGGAAATCCTGGCGGCCTCCATCCGCACGGCGAACCATGTGAAGGAGTCGGCACTGGCAGGTGCGGACGTTGCGACCATGCCGCCGAACGTGATCAAGTCTCTGGCCGCTCATCCGCTCACGGACAAGGGGCTCGCCACGTTCCTGGCGGACGCTGAAAAGGCCGGCATCAAGGTCTGATCCCGATGGCTGAGGCGCAAGGCCCTCAGGGCAGGGTCCTCATCATCGCCGGATCGGATTCCGGCGGCGGTGCGGGCATCCAGGCCGACATCAAGGCCGTCACCATGCTGGGCGGTTATGCCATGACGGCTGTGACGGCCATCACGATCCAAGACACGAATGGCGTGCACGGCGTCTGGCCCGTGCCGCTGGAAGCTGTGACCGGGCAGATGCAGGTCACGCTGGCGGATATCGGCGCCGATGCCATCAAGACCGGCATGCTGGGCAGCGCGGCCCTCGTCGAGGCGGTGGCCGAATGCCTGTCAGAGCGTGCGCAGCTGATCCCGCGGGTCATTGATCCGG
Organism: Rhodobacterales bacterium; assembly: GCA_014763715.1. Lineage (GTDB taxonomy): Bacteria > Pseudomonadota > Alphaproteobacteria > Caulobacterales > Hyphomonadaceae > Hyphomonas. The sequence continues at coordinate 44,327 of JACXUV010000008.1, forward strand.
TCATGATCTCCACATCGGGCCACCGCCTGGTGGACACGAAAGGCGTGGAGGCAATCCGCTCGGAACTGGTGCCGCATGCCCGGCTTGTTACGCCGAATGCACCGGAGGCGGAAGTTCTCACCGGCAAGGCCGTGGAGACGGTGGACGGCCAGCGCCGCGCCGCCGAACGCCTGCTGGAACTCGGCGCCAATGGCGCGCTGGTCAAGGGCGGGCATCTGGAGGGCCGCATTGTCACGGATGTCCTCCAGACAACGACTGGCGAATGGATCTTCGAGAGCCCGCGTATCGATACGACGTCCACGCACGGAACGGGCTGCACGCTTGCCTCCGCCATTGCGGCCTTGCTGGGGCAGGGCGTGTCCGTGCCCGAAGCGGTGGAGCAGGGGCGGGACTATCTGATGGGCGCCATTCGCGCGGCGAAGGGCTTCGGCAAGGGCGCCGGACCGGTCCACCATGGCTGGGTACTGGACGAGGATGAATAGGCCGCCTCAACGGTCTGTCAGAAATCCTCGTTTCTCCCCTTCCTGAGAGTGTGGCATGAGGCGCTCTGAAACAGGAGTGCTGAGATGCCCGAATTTTCCTTCTACCAGGTCGATGCCTTTGCCTCGCGTCCGTTCGAGGGCAACCAGGCGTGCGTGATGCCGCTGGAGGATTTCCTGCCGGACGCGACGCTTCAGGCGATCGCGGCGGAGAACAATGTGGCCGAGACGGCTTATCTGGTGCGCACGGGCGAGAACACCTGGGCGCTGCGCTGGTTCACCCCGGCGGTGGAGGTTCCGCTGTGCGGCCACGCGACCCTGGCGAGCGCCCATGTCCTGTTCGAGGAACTGGGCTTCGAGGGTGCGGCGATCCATTTCGAGACCGTGCACTCCGGCCGCCTTGTGGTGCGCCGCCTGCCGGATGGGCGGCTGGAGATGGACTTTCCCTCCGGCCCGGTGACGGAAATTCCGGTGACGGATGACGTTGCCGCCGCGCTGGGCGCCCGGCCGGTGCAGGCCTGGGGTGGCATGTTCTATGCGGCCCGGTTTGAAACGCCGGAAGAGGTGATGTCGCTGAAGCCGGACCAGAAAGCCTTGAAAAATCTCGGCGTGCCCGGCGAAGGTTGGGACCGGGGCAATTTCGGCTGCTTCGCGGCAGGCGGGGCAGGGGTGGACGTCACCAGCCGTTTCTTCGCCCCCGGCAGCGGCATTGACGAAGACCCCGCCACGGGCAGCTGGCACACGATGCTGGCCCGCGTGATGAGCGAGCGCTTCGGCAAGACGGAACTGAAGTGCCACCAGGCCTATCCGGGGCGCGGCGCTTTCATCGGCACGAAACTCGATGGCGCGCGCGTGAAACTGATCGGCACATCGGTCACCGTGATCCGGGGCAGCTTCACGCTCTAGGCTGCGCCCAGCACATTTGCCCGGCGCGGCGGGGGCCGTCCGGTGCAGGAAGCTGAATTCGGACTTGGGGCGAGCTAGGGCGGACCACGCACGTTCAGCGCATGATCAATCCGGACTATGTCATGACTATAGATGACTAAGCCGGACTTCAGCGGATCATGGCGGACTAGCGCGGACATCACGCGCACGGCGTCCAACACGTCGCTACACAGGGCAGGACGCTCCCATCGCGGCACGCGCGGCGCTTCATAAGTATAGAGATCATCGGGCGGGGGCGGGTCTGACATCCGGACGAAACGGATGTTGCCGAACTTGTCGACCGCCATCAGCGCATCGCGTCCCGTCTCCGTGTGCCATTGGGCGACACGGAGCAGGTTCCAGACCAGCCAGGGCCAGAACAGCGGCCAGACAAAGTCGAAATAGATGCGGAGCTGCGGATGCATGGTCCGAAGGATGAGGGCGGACGCTTCAGGGGAGGATAGAGACTTCCGGCACGCGCCACCCCTCTCCCAGGGGAGAGGGGGATTGGCCCCGTGCTTTCCCCGCCCACACCAAAAATCCCGCTTGCGGGCCCGAAAATTCCGGCGTAGATCGCGCGCCGCCGCCGACCGCTGCGAATGGCACAAACGGGCGGCGGGAGCCCTTTGCGCTTAAATGTCCGATCCGTCGTTTGACTGTGTGTCCTGCGGCGCCTGCTGTTTCAGCCGAAACGCGCGCTATCTCCAACTGCTCCCATGGGACGCTTCACGAAACCTGCCGCCGGAAAGCCTCTTCACCGAGGGCGGGGCCACCTATGTACGCTTCGCCTGCGGACATTGTGTCCATCTGGACCTGTCAGACGGCAAGGCGGTCTGCCAGGTCTATGACGCCCGCCCCGAAGCCTGCCGCGCCTTCCGGGCCGGCAGTTTCGAATGCGTCAAGGCCCGCCGCGCCAACGGCATCATGGGCGCGAATGTGCGCGACCGGGAAGGGGAAGTGGCGTAGGGGGCGGGCAGGCCGGTCTCGTCATGCGGCCCTAATAGTGAGGGGGAGGCCGGTCCACGGGGGCGGCCTGCCCGGCGGACTGTTCGGCATCGGCGACCCGCTCGGCAAGGCGCGCGACCTGACGCTCCAGCCGGTCGATCAGCTTCCATTGCGCCGTGATGGCCTCGTTCAGCTCGTCAATCGTCTGGTCCTGATGGACCACACGCATTTCAAGCTCGTCGAGGCGGGCGGAGTCCGGTGAAGTACTGTCAGTCATGAGGGAGGGATTAGCGCTGCTGGTGGGGCGTGGCAATGTCGATACCTACTTTCCGGACTTGCTGCAGACGATGCCCGCCCTGCCGCATTATGCTCGGCCTTCACGCAATTTGGCGTGTTCCTTCAGCCCCAAGTGTACCTGGAAAGTGCTCGCGCCGTTGTCCCATCCTGTTCCCCGTTCTTCGTAATTGTAGAGCCATCGGCTACCACCATGCGCGCCTGGTTGACGGTATCCGATCACAGAAAAACGAAACAATTGTCGAAGTGCTTCGTCAACATCAACTGCTTGAGAAGCTTTGCGAGTAGCATAGGCGGATGCGAACTGTTCTTTTGAGAAAGTAATTTTCGCTATCTCGGAGCATGCTTGCAGCGCTTCATCCCAGTTAGGCCAATGTGGACGAATTTCGTCATCCAATTCTGCTTTTAGATAGTCTGAGTACCTGTTTCGTGCTTGCGAAATATCGCGACTGATGAATACATCCGCATTGAGATCACGGCTCTTCGCTTCATCAAGGGCAATGTTTAAATACTGAATGACATCGCGGGGGCGCAGCAAGGTTCGCTTCACGATGTGGGACCACTTCTTCTGAGTACCACGCATCAGTTGCCCATCTTCGATATCGTCCCACTGGCTCTTGGAGTTCGTTCTCTTGCCAATACGAATGTTCACGAGATCTTTTAGGGATTCTTCGTTCCAAAAAATCTCGATTGCTGGTCCTTGTGTGATCTTGTTCTTATCTGAAAACTGCAGTTGCCCCCACAAGTCCGTTCGTAAATATACCACTGGGTAAACAGGGTAGTGATCAGCAAAGAAGCGCTTGGTGTCACGAGCCGCTAGTACCAATCCGATAATTAGTTTTGACCTCACCTCGTCCAAGTCTGAGAGACCTTGGTCGAGTTCATCAAAATGCAACTGAATTGGGTCCTTGGGGTAATTTCTTATGATTTTCAGAGCGGTGTTGTTGATCGCGTCTGTCAGTGCGTTCAACTCAGGTCCAAAATTCAGATTATTCTTTGCTCTATCAAGGCCGACTTCTCCTAGCTTGTTGCCAAAAATGCTAGGAGCAAAGTTAATTTGATTAAGATTGAGGCGGTTTGGCCGTAGAATGTCGCCAATGCTTGGATCGAGACCACCATAATTCTGCGTTAGGAATTTGGAAAGCTCTTCAGTGAGAGGCGAAACGTGCGGGCCAGTTTTTTTAATAATAGACTTCGCCAACTCGACTGCGATTAGGTAGCGCCAAGAAGCGACGTATGCCTCGATTTCCGCTCCACTCCTATCGGTGCGGGTAGCGTGAACGGCCCAAGGATAGTTCCGGAGGTTCAAGGATTTGGAATTCCAGCGTGGTGTGGCTTCAGTCATATACCGAACCAACGCGGTTTTGCCTGTTCCTTTCCTTCCCAGTACTAAAAACGCTTTCCCAGTTTCAATTTCTCTCGCGGTATCGGTTGAAAGAAAGTAGTCGAGAACAGCGTCTTCTTCCGCTGCCACATCACCGAAATTGTCAATAAGTTGAAGTGTCATGATTGCTTGGTATAGAGGAAGAGTTTGGGTTTCAATTAGAAAGATAAATTTCTCCGCCCTTTTCCATAAACTCGCGGCTTTTCTCTTCCATTCCCTTGCGGGCTTCGGCGGCCTGCTTCTCCAAGTCGAGGCGTTCGTTCTCGCTCATCCCGGCTGCATACTCCCGCACTTCTGCGGTGATCTTCATGCTGCAGAATTTTGGGCCGCACATGGAGCAGAAGTGGGCGACCTTGTGGGCTTCCTTGGGAAGGGTCTGGTCGTGGAAGTCGCGGGCGGTTTCGGGGTCGAGCGACAGGTTGAACTGGTCTTCCCAGCGGAACTCGAAGCGCGCGCGTGACAGGGCATCGTCGCGCACCTGCGCGGCGGGGTGGCCCTTGGCGAGGTCTGCCGCGTGGGCAGCAAGGCGGTAGGTGACCACGCCGACTTTCACATCGTCCCGGTCGGGCAGGCCCAGATGCTCCTTGGGCGTCACATAGCAGAGCATGGCCGTGCCATACCAGCCGATCATCGCCGCGCCTATGCCGGAGGTGATGTGGTCATAGCCGGGCGCAATATCCGTGGTGAGCGGGCCGAGCGTGTAGAAGGGGGCCTCGCCGCATTCGCGCAGCTGCTTCTCCATGTTCACCTTGATCTTGTGCATCGGCACATGGCCGGGCCCTTCGATCATCACCTGGCAGCCCTTGGCCCAGGCGATCTTCGTCAGTTCACCAAGCGTCTCCAGCTCAGCAAACTGGGCGGCGTCGTTCGCGTCGGCGATTGCGCCGGGGCGCAGGCCATCACCGAGGGAGAAGGAGACATCATAGGCACGCATGATGTCGCAGATCTCTTCAAAGTGCGTGTAGAGGAAGCTTTCCGTGTGGTGGGCCAGCATCCATTTCGCCATGATCGAGCCGCCGCGGCTGACAATGCCGCAGACACGGTCTGCCGTCAGGTGGATATAGGCGAGGCGCACGCCCGCATGGATGGTGAAATAGTCGACGCCCTGTTCGGCCTGCTCGATCAGCGTGTCGCGGAAGACTTCCCAGGTGAGGTCTTCGGCAATGCCGTTCACTTTTTCCAGCGCCTGGTAGATCGGCACGGTGCCGATCGGAACCGGGCTGTTGCGGATGATCCATTCGCGCGTGTTGTGGATGTTACGGCCGGTGGAGAGGTCCATGACGTTGTCGGCGCCCCAGCGGATCGCCCACACCATCTTGTCGACTTCCTCTTCCACGGAAGAGGCAACGGCGGAGTTGCCGATATTGGCATTGATCTTCACAAGGAAGTTCCGGCCGATGATCTGCGGTTCCAGCTCGGCATGGTTTATGTTGGACGGGATGATCGCGCGCCCGGCGGCGATCTCGTCCCGCACGAATTCCGGCGTGATATATTCCGGGATGTGCGCGCCGAAGCTTTCGCCCTGTGCGATGCGTTCCGCGGCGCCTTCCACAGCAGCGCGGCGGCCGAGGTTTTCGCGCGTGGCGACATAGATCATCTCTTTCGTGATGATGCCGGCCTTCGCGTATTCATACTGCGTGACCGGCCCCGTGCCGGTGCCGCGCAGAGGGCGGTGCTTCACCGGGAATTCGCGGGCGAGGTGTTTGCCGCTGGCGCCGCCATTGTCTTCCGGCTTCACGTCGCGGCCTTCATATTCCTCGACATGGCCGCGCTCCAGCACCCAGTCGCGCCGCGTGCGGGCGAGGCCTTTTTCCACGTCGATGGTGACGGAGGGGTCTGTGTACGGACCGGACGTGTCATAGACCGGCACCGGCGGCTCATTGGCGCTGGGGTGCAGGTCAATCTCGCGGTGCGGCACGGCGAGGTCGGGCAGGGGGTGGGTGTAGACTTTGCGGCTGGCGGGCAGCGGCCCGGTGGTGACCTTGGGCGTCGCGAATTCGGACTGGCTGGTCGGCTTGTTCATGGCGGGTCTCCACTCGGGCGACCCGGATGATGCAGCGCGGCAGGGTGCGGGCTGGCGCATGATTGCGCTGCACTTGCTCCGTCCCTCGCGCCGGCATGACCCGGATCAGGTTCAAAGGGTAAAGTCTCAGCCCGCCCGGCTCATTCCGGTGCGGACACCCCTCGGATGCCGGGAATGTACGCCAGTCTTCTCAGGTGGCAAGGACCGGGCGGCGAATAATTTTCCGGGTGAGGTCCAGCAGCGGGCTCTCCAGATAGCGGTGGACAAGGGCGGCTGTGACAATGCTGAGGGCGATCACGGCCAGGGAGAACACAAGATTGCCCCAGAGGCCGGGCTCTGCCGCAATGACGTAGGGGCGCAGCGCCTGAGGCAGCAGGCCCTCTGCCATCCGGGAAAGCCGCTGGACACCGATCATCACGATCAGATGGGCGAGGTAGAGCGCATAGGACCAGTTGCCCAGGGCAACGCTCCAGCCCGGCACCTGAAGGCCACGCTGCTGCTCCAGCGCGACGCTGCCATAGAGGATCGCGCAGCAGGGCAGGGTGTAGACGGCGACCCTGCCCATCAGCGGCAGGCCCGCCATCGGCTCGCTGGTGAAAAGGACCGTGCCCGCTATGAAGGCGGTCACGCCGAGCAGGAGCAGGGTGCGCGGCAGGAAGATGAGCCCTTGCCGGATGGCGAGCCCGACAAAAGCCCCTGCGATGAATTCCAGTGTCAGCTGGGACGTGACGAGATCCAGCACGGGGCTATCCGTCCGGAGCAGCCAGGACCCGGCCAACGTCAGCCCGGCCCAGACTGCCAGCAGGAAGGGCAGGACCGGGCGCCGCAGGAGCAGCGCCAGGCTGAAGACAAGATAGAAGAAGACCTCATGGACCAGAGTCCAGCCGACACTGAGCACGGGCAGGGTGCTCTGTGGCCAGAGCAGCAGGGATTTGGCCAGATAGGTCCCTTCACTCGATGCCGGGGCGGGCTGGCCGGGCGCGACAACCGAGCCATAGGTCATCAGGAAGTAGAGCGGCAGGACGGAGGCGAAGATCCACCAGAGCGGATAGACCCGCGTTGCCCGCGCATAGAGGAACCGCCAGGCGGTCTGCAGGCTGCGCGTATAGGTGTGCGTGATATAGGTCAGGATGAAGCCGGAGATGACGAAGAACATGTCGACCCCGGCATAGCCACGCTCCCACGGGCCGGGGATCAGTTCGTCCTTCTGCACCCCTGTCACATGATAGATCACGACCAGCATGGCCGCGAGCCCGCGCAGGGCTTGCACACTGTCCAGTGTTGTGCGGGTGGCAGGTGCTGTCATCGTGATCCGCACCGGTATCCGGTCGTGTCGGCCATCTTGTGCTCCGCTTCATCCCGGCGCGGACGCCTCCCGGACAGGATAAGCATAGGATGACCTCCCCGGTCTGGAAAGAGCGAAGCCCCATTGACGGAAGGCGGGGGCGTGCTGACATATCCCTTCTTTCGGGATTTCTGCCATGCACCTGACGGGGTATTTCGCGCGCATTGGATATGAAGGATCACCGGCTGCGGACCTTGCAACCCTTCAGGCGCTCAGTCGGCTGCATCCACGGGCGATCCCGTTCGAGAACCTTGATGTGCAATTGAAGCGCCCGGTCAGCATGGAACCCGAAGCGGTGTTCGACAAGCTGGTCACCCGGCGCCGCGGCGGCTGGTGTTACGAGATGAATGGCCTACTGGGCTGGGCGCTCGGCGAGATTGGCTTCGATGTGCGCCGTGTCGAGGGCGGGGTGATGCGTGAGGCGACGGGCGATGGCGCGCTGGGTAACCATCTCTGCCTTGTCGTGCGGCTGGACGAGCAGGACTATCTGGTCGATGTCGGTTTCGGAGGCAGCCAGACTGCAGCCATGGTCATTGCTGAAGGGAGTGAGGCGCAGGTGCCTTTCGACCTGAAGCTCCAGCCGCTGGAAGATGGCTACTGGCGCATGGTCCAGTACACGCTGGGCACGCCTTTCTCATTCGATTTCCATCCTGACCGGTGCGATGAGACGCTCCTGGCTGGCAAATGCATCTGGCAGCAGACCGATCCGGCGTCGGTCTTCGTCCAGAACCTCGTGGCGCAGAAGCGGACCGGGGACGCCCATCTCACCCTGCGCGGGCGGGTTTTTACCCGGCTTGAGGCCGGTGCAGAAGACAAACGCCTTCTGCAGTCCGGTGTGGAACTGGTCGATGTGCTGCAGGAGGAATTCGGTCTCGATGTGCCGGAAGCGGAAACATTGTGGCCTGCCATCTGCGCGCGGCACGAGGCGCTGTTCCCGCAAGCCTGACCGGGCGCCGGGTCAGGCCGGGCGTTTCAGCTCCACCCAGAGCTGTTCGGACTGGGCGAGCAGCTTGCCGCCTTCGGTATAGATCGCGGTGCCCGCGCCATGCTTGCGGCCGTCATGGAAGAGGGGCCAGCCCGCGGCGATCAGCGTTTCCCCGGCTTTCGGCAGTTCGTGGATATTGCCGACGATGCGGGCGAGCACCATCGGGCTGCCGTCAAAGCCGACGGCGAAGGCGCCGGGACAGTCGAGCGCTGCCCACAGGATTTCCGGGCGCACGAGGCCGTCGTCCCCGGCAAATTCCGGAGCGGGCACCCAGATGTCGGCCACGCCGTCAAAGCCATCAGCCGGGCCGGTGAAGAGGCGCAGCCCGTCGCCCACTTTGCGGTGCGGCCCGCAGACGAAACAGGTGGGGAAGGCGTGGGCCTCTTCCGGGGGGAAGTGGCTTCGGCCATTGAGGGCCTGTTCGGTCGTCGGCGCATCCGGCGGCGGGGGCAGGAAACCGGCCGGGCCAGAGCTTGCAACCAGGGTATCGCCGTCAAAGAATTCAAAGCCCTGCGCCGTGGTGGTAACGCGGATCGGCCTGTCCAGCGGGGGCGGGGCGCGCAGGTTCACCTCTGCCGGACCATCGACCAGCGCGGCGAACACGCCCGCCGCATAGCCGCCATTGGCCGACCCCGGCGGGCCATTGTAACGGGCGTCGATTTCAATCGTTTCCGGGTGGGTCATGTCCGGGATCCTTCCGCAGTCGTGCCAGCACAGTGAGTGCCCGCGATAGGCGGCGGAAGGAGGCGGGTCTACTGTGCGATAGCGCGCAGGTGCGAATGCCTATTCTGCGGGCGCATCGAGTCTTTGGACAGCCTTCTCCCAGACCTTGACCTTGTGGTAGCGGTCATCGTCCAGGTCGCGCATGACGCCGGGGGGCATGATCAGATAGCCGTCGATATAGCGTCGGGCCTTTTCAGCCAGCGGGCGGGCGATGGCATCGAGTTCGGCCTTCTGCGCCTTCATCTGCGCGTCGTCGAAGACCTGGGCGGGCAGCGAAGGATTGGTCCAGTTCCAGCCGCCGCTGCCAAAATACATATTCTCGTTGTAGTTGTGGTCCCAGCGGGTCAGGCGTTCGACCTCCTGGCCGTAGAGGCGGGCGAGAGCATAATCGAGATCCGTCTTGTGCGCAGGGCAGGCGGTGTGGAGCGCCGTGAGGCGGTTTTCGGCCCAGCTGAAACCCGGATGGTCGAGCCGGGTCTTCACGGTGCGGTCCCATAGATCGGCCTCTTGCTGCAGGCGGAAATCGCCATGGTCCGCAAAGGGGCAGGATGCGTAGGGCTCGCCGGAAATCGCCTTGTGAAGGCGGCCCGCATTGCCGAGCTTTATGAGGTAGGGGATGGCGCTGTTCAGCAGCGCGCCGGTCGCGGCATTGTAGCCGAAATAGTTCTGCATGCTGCCATCTGCCTGTTTCAGCATGCTCGGCTTCTGCTTCGTGTTCCAGGCATAGTCATTCTGCCGGACTGCGGTCAGCAGAAGGGTGAGATAGCGCTCCACAGTGCCCGGGTCGGCGCTGGTGCCGAGGGCGGCGCTCATCAGTGTGGAGGCGATGGCCTGAACATCCGGCCGGTCCGGGCAGGTTTCGATGCCCCATTCGGCCAGATCCACAATCGGGGCAGGATCGGTTTGCGTGCCCTGCCGGATCGCGGTTTCCATGTCGAACAGCGTCTGCTCGGCATCGGCGGGGCAGGCGGCTGCAGGCTCAGCCCGTGCAGCGGGCACAGCGAGAAAGGCCGCGAAGCCGAGTGACAGGAGGGCAGGGATCAGTCTGTTGGGCATGATCTTCCTTGAGGTCTGGTAGAGGGCGGCAATGCCAATAGGCCGGGGAGTCTTCACCAATTTCTCCCGCGATGCATCCCCACAACAGGGGAGGGAGCGGTATTTGCCGACAGCACATGGGCAGACTTAATACCGGGCGCAGTTTCATTAACCTTCTGTCGACCCGATTGGTCCAAGGCTGGGGAGTACCGGAATATCAGGACGGGAGACCCGCCCATGGCTTTCGACGCCGCCCTTGCCGCCGCCCCAAAGGCCGAAGCGAAACCGACCAAATGGAAGCGTTTCAAGGTCGACCTCTGGCTGACCGACCTCAACACGACCGAAATCGGCATCCTGCAGCATACCCAGCATGAAGCCGCTTCGGACCAGTTCACCAAGGACATGGAAATCATCGGCCAGGTGCGGGAGGACGGCAAACGCTCCGGCATCGTTGCCTACCGCAAGGAATTGTGGAAGCAGGGCAAGGATCTGAAGCGCCGGCTGGTGATCAAGCTGTTCTCCGAGAACATGCACTGGCGCGGCACGCTGGAACTGATGATGGGGCGCTCGCTGCAGCTGTCCATCGGGGCGCGCGGCGTGCCGGTCAGCGCGTTTGCGCTGAACCTCTCCCGCACGAAACAGCTGATCCAGCTGGAACGCTCGGCGCAGAAATGGCCGCTGTTCCCGGAGAAGTTTTCCTTCTTCATCGAGACGTCGCGGGGCCCGCGCTTCTATCGCCTCCGCCGCAATGTGATCGGCATCGGGGCGGACTATACCCTGTACGATGACAAGAACCGCAAGATCGGATCGCTGGACCACCGGATTATCAATCTTGGCGGCAGCTGGATCGTGAAGGTCGATGCGTCGCAATCCTCCGCCGCGCTGGAAGCGGTGCTGCAGATGTTCTGCACCATGCTGCGCTTCAATGGCGCTGTGCGCCGGCATGTAGCGCATGAGGTGGAGATGGTCAGCCGCGGCCGCGCTGTGCGCGAGCTGGACCATCAGGAGGCGGATCTTTACCTGAACCCGCGCCGCCGCCGCTGAGCCCTATTTGCCGTCATCCAGGAAGCCGAGTTCGCGCTGCAGTTTCCTGGTAAGGCCCGCCGCGACGAGGCGGTAAGAGGATTCGATATAGGCTTTCAGGTCATCGTCCCCCAGCGTTTCGGCGCTGAAGCGCTGGATCCATTTCATGCCGCGTGAGGCGAGATAGGGCGCAGGCTGGCAGCCGGGCTGCTCCTTCAATATGTTGTAGCTCATCTCCGACACCTTGAACGAGCAGACCATCTCGCCATTGTCCTCCCGCCCGATGCAGAAGACCTTGCCGCCGATCTTCCAGACATCCGCATCGCCCCATTGCACGACATGGGTCGTATGCGGAAGGCTGCCGCAGAACTTGTTATAGGCTTTGAGTTTCATGACTGCGCCCCCTCCGCCCGCAGTCTAGCCGGGGAAGGGGGCGCAGAAAAGTCAGCCCTCGTAAGCGTCGTTGAGCATCTGGAAGGTCTGGTCGAAACGGCCTTCGGCTTCGGCCGTGCGCAGGAATTTTGCCCGCTGAACGCAGACTTCGTCAGGCGTCTCCTCGATCCGGAAGCTTTCCATCGTCTCGGCGATGAAATCCTTCAGCGGCATGTAGCTTTCCCGCGTGGCCTGTCCGGGGGTGAGGCCGGTCTGCACGCCGGGCGGGGCAAGTTCGACCAGCTCGACATTCGTCTCGCGCAGCTGGTAGCGCAGCGATTGCGTCCAGGCATGCAGGGCCGCTTTCGAGGCGCTGTAGGCGGGCGTGTGCGCCAGCGGCACAAAGGCGAGGCCGGACGTGACGTTCACAATGCGCGCCTCCGCCTGTGCCCGCAGGTGCGGCAGCAGGGCCGCTGTCAGGCGCATGGGGCCGAGGATGTTGGTGGTGACAGTCGCCTCTGCGATGGCGAGATCCACCGGATCGGCCAGCCAGTCCTCCTTCGCCATGATGCCGGCATTGTTGAAGAGGACGTTCAGCGCCGGGAAGTCTGCCAGGAGTTCCCTCGCAAAACGGGTGATGTCGCCTGCATTGCCGACATCCAGTGTGCGGGCATGCATACCGTCCCGCCCGGCGATGGTTTCTTCCAGGCTGGCGGCCGTGCGCCCGGCGACAATCACCGTATTGCCCATGGCGTGGAACTCACGGGCGAGTTCCCGGCCAATGCCGGAGCCGCCGCCTGTCATGAGGATTGTATTGCCGGAAATTTTCATGATCGCTCTCCACATCTGCAGGGCAGGCGCCCCGGTTGCTGCAAAGATGGGGATGTGCTCTCTTTTGGGAAGAAGACACCTGAAAGAATGATACTTACCAGAAAGAGAGTGTAAGCGTGACGGGCATTTCATCCTTCACCCAGGCCGCACGGGACGAGGCGGAAGCCTATCTGGATGCGGAGCCGCCAGCCGAAATCGACCCGCGGATCGAACCGCTGGTGAACGAGATCATCGGGCGCGTCGCCGACAAGTGGACCATGCTGATGCTGGAAGCGCTGCATGAGCATGGCGTGATGCGGTTCTCGGAAATCGGCCGGGCGGTGGACGGTATCAGCCAGAAAATGCTGACCCAGACGCTGCGCCAGATGGAGCGGGAAGGGCTGGTGACACGCACTGTCTATCCGGTCGTTCCGCCGCGCGTCGAATATGCGCTGACGGATCTGGGGCGGAGCCTTGGGCAGGCCTTTTGCGGGGTCTGGATCTGGGCCGAGCGCCATGTCGACGAGATCGAAGCGGCGCGGGCCGCTTTTGATGCGCGTACGGAAGAAGAAGCGGCAGCGAAACGCTAGAGCGCTTTTTCCAGGAACAGGGCCTGGCCCATTTCCGGGTCCAGCTCATAGGCGTGGTAGCCTGCGGCCTCATACACGCTGCGGGCGCGCGTGTTGCCGGAGAGGACTTCCAGCGTCAGCTTGCAGCAGTCACGCCGCCGCGCTTCAGCCTCGGCCGCATCCAGCAGATGGCGGGCAAGGCCCTTGCCGCGATGGTCCGGATGCACGGCAATGTCGTGCACGTTCAGCAGCGGACGGCAGGCAAAGGTGGAGAAGCCCTCGAAGGCATTCAGCAGACCAGCGGGCACGCCATCGTCGAAGGCCAGAAGGGTGAGGGCATTCGGGCGCGCGGCCAGCGCTTCGGCAAGATGGGCGCGGGCGCGTTCGCCCAGCGGTTTGCCGCCGCCCATCGGATCGCGCGCATACTGGTCCAGCAGGTCGATCAGGATCGCTGCGTCTGCTGCGTCGGTATAGTCTGCCGGGCGGATCGTGATGGTCATGCGGGTCAGCCGATCAGGGCGGCCTGCACATCCTTGCCCCAGCCGACATGAACCTCCTTGCCGCTTTCGATGACAGGACGCTTGATCAGGGTCGGATGGTCGGACAGCAGGGCTTTTTCGCCATTCGTGCCGGCCTTTGCCTTTTCGGCATTGGTCAACGCGCGCCAGGTGGCGGAGCTCTTGTTGACCAGTTTGTCCGGTGCAGCCTTCAGCCAGAGCGGCAGTTTCGCCGGCAGGTCAGCATCCTCGCGGATGTCGACAAATTTCACCTGCGTGCCGGCAGCTTCGAGTTCGCGTTTCGCTTTGCGGCACGTGTCGCAATTTTTCAGTCCATAGAGGACCACGGCCTGTCCGGGCATGTTCTGTCTCCGGTGTGAAGGAGGCGAGTCCCTATCCCCAAAGGCGAGTGGGCACAACCGGGCAAACACGTTGCGGCGCAGCACCCGGCCATGTTTTTCCAGTCAGCGCGCCGCATGGGCAGGGCTGCGCACAATGGCGACGATCGGGCCCATATCCAGGCCGCCATCGTCGCGCCCCAGCGATGGCGCATAGAGGCGCGAAACCACTCCGTCGAGATAGAGCGCATCGGGTGTGCCCAGCCGGTCGCGGAAGAGACGGGCGAAGGTATCGAAGTTCACGGGTGCATCGCTGATCGCGAACCAGAGCGTCTTGCCATCTGCGCTGAGGCCGACGCCGTTGCGGCGCTTGCGGCTGGTGCCGTCCGGATTGAAGGCAGGGTGCAGCGTGCCGCCGATCACCAGCATCGGGCCGGACTGGGTGGCGAAGCGGGCTTCGGGGGAGAGTGCCTCATAGGCCAGCGTTTCGGTGACATGCGCGGCGCCCCCGCCGTCCACCCAGAACACGCCGTTCGGGAGCATGCCGAAATTGCCAGGCCCGGCACGGGTGACGAGGCCGGCATGTTCCTCGCCATCCTCAACATAGAGGCCGACCGGGCGGCGGTCCTCATGATACATGCCGGCATTCATCGCGAAGACCAGCTCTCCGCCGCTGGCCGCGATGCTCTCCGCCAGACGGTCGAAATCCGCGAATGGCGCGCCATCGGCATGGGTATGGAACAGGGCCAGGCCCGGATCGTCTGCCGGGAAATGGCACACCGTGAAGGGCTGGTCCTCGAAGCGCACCGCCTCGCACGCCTGCGGCGTCTCTACCCGGCAGGCAGGGAATATCAGGAGCAGGCAGAGAGGGAGCAGCGCGCGCATCAGGAGGGGGAGTCTATCTGGCCTGACGCCATTCTGCCAATGCCGGGCTCATGTGCCAGGCGAGCGCCGAATCCGAATTTCAACCGCAAGCATTCTTGCGAACAATCTTCGCTTGACCTTCTCATAGTCGCCGATAATCACTGGAAAAAAGTAGGGGGTTCCTTTGAAGAGATTGATGACGGCGCTGCTCCTCTGGGGGGCATGTGGCGGGTATTGCCTGCAGGCCAGTGCGGAGCGGCTGGAGACACTTGGCCCGGAGCCGATTGAGGCTCTGGATGTCACGATGCAGCCCGGCAACGGCACGTTCATGGTTGTTGACTCTCGCATGACGGAGACGGCAACCGCGGCGGTTCTGGCTGGTGTGATTGGCGCCGGGATCAATTCCGCGATCAATGCGGACGAGGACAGGAAGAAGGCTGAACCTTATCAGGCTGCAGCAAGCCAGATCGATGTGGCTGGCCTGGTTGAAACCGCGCTGCGCGATACGCTCGCCAGCAAGGACTTCCCGATGGCGGATGAAAACCTTGCCAGCCATGTGCTCTCTGTCGAGGTCAAGGACTGGGGGCTTACCCGCGTCGCCTTCGACCGCGCGGACATGGCCGTGTTCCTCAAGGTCTCAGTTGTCATGACAACGGGCAAGACGAAGGTCTGGGATGCTTATGTGAAGGAGTCGGGCCGCTCGTCAGGCTTCCTGTCTGAAACGACCCCCGAACGCTTTTCCGAAGACATGCACAAGCTTGCCTCCAAGACCGGCAAGCGTATCGCGTACGAAATCATCTATCGATAGGAGTTATACGGATGAAACGACTGATTGGCCTTTTGATGGGCGTTTTCAGCCTGACCGCGTGTGCCACCGGCACCACGAACCTGACATTGGGTCTGGCTGATGATGCCGTCAAGCCGGGGGTCATCTCGGAGGCGCCGGCACGGACTCTGTATCTGGCGGAAGTGACCGATGAGCGGGATCCGACCCGCATCGACCGTATCGGAAACAAGCGCAACGGCTATGGCATGGTCATGGGCGCCGTCGGCACCAATGAGCCGGTCACCGACACAGTCGCCGACACCCTGACCAAGACGTTTGAGGCCAGTGGGCACAAAGTGGTTTCGGAGCAGGATGGCGCGCCGCTGCGGGTCGACGCCGCCGTGAAAACCTTCTGGTTCGACTACAAGACCGGCTTTGTGACGGTCGAGTTTTTCGGTGACATTCAGATCGCCCTCAAAGTGACAGACACGGCAACAGGTGCCGTCGTGTTCGACGACATCTTCAAGGGATACTACTCCGACAAGACGGGTGGTGGTCTCAGCAAGACCTGGACCCGCGTGATGGATTCTGCCCTGGCGGATCTCTCGCGTGAGATCAGCCTGTCGAGCGATCTGTTGATGGTTCTGGAAGAGGCGGAAGAGCCGGCCGCTGCGGATGCGCCTGCGGAAGACACCGTTTCCTGACGCCTGTCTCCCGCCTGAATTTGAAGCCCGCCTCCTGCCGAGGCGGGCTTTTTCATTTGGGGCGGGCGTTTGGCTTCGGTTTGTTTCGATATATCTACATCTTGCATTTTCGATATATCTAAATTATATGCGATTTAGATATATCGAAAGGAAAGCAAATGAGATATCGAAACAGACATTCAAATCGCGGCACGGGCGTGCACATCTTTGTCGATCAGGACGAAGCCTGTGGCGGCCCGCGCGGAAACCGGAAAGGCTGGGGCATGCGACAGGGAAGAGGTGGCGGATGTGGAATGGGCCGCGGTGAAGGCCGTGGCCGGAGTGGTCCGGGCCGGCGCCGCCCGCTGGATCATGGCGCCCTGCGCCTGTTGATGCTGAAGCTGATCGCGGAAACCCCGCGCCATGGCTATGAGCTGATCCGCGAGATCGAGACCCGCACCGGCGGGGCCTATGTGCCGAGCCCCGGTGTCATTTATCCGGCGCTGGAAGCGCTGCTCGATCTTGGCTGGGTCCGTGCCGAGGCGGACGGTTCGCGCCGGTCTTTCCACATGACGGAAGCCGGTGAGGCCGAACTGGCGGCAGAAGGCGAAACACTGGAGCGGATCGAAGCGCGACTGGCTGACCTTCTGGACAGCAACCGGCCGGAAGACCCGCAGGATGTCCGCGGGGCCATGTGGCGCCTGCGCCATGCGGTGCGTGAGGCCGTTCGTGCGAACCCGGACGATCCGGACTTGCGCAAGGCCCTTGCTGACATCCTGGCAGAGGCGCAGGAGCGCATCACCAAGCTGGATGAGAGCTGACCGATAAAAGATGAAGCGCAAGGAGAGGGGAGGCGAAAGCCTCCCTTCTTTTATGTCCTGTTAGGCCTGTGCTTCGCCGCCGGCTTCGGCTTCCAGCGCTTCGCGGCGCTTTTCAGCGGCAGATTTCTTGACGCTTTCGGAGCGCAGCTGGCCACAGGCGGCGAGAATGTCCCGCCCGCGCGGCGTGCGGATGGGGGAGGCATAGCCCGCCCGGTTCAGCACTTCGGCAAACGCCTCGATCGTTTCCCAGTCGGAGCATTCATAAGGGCTGCCCGGCCAGGGGTTGAACGGAATCAGGTTGATCTTCGCCGGCACGCCTTTCAGCAGGCGGACAAGGTCGCGCGCTTCAGCCAGCGAGTCGTTGACGCCCTTCAGCATGACATATTCGAACGTCACGCGCTTCGAGTTGCTGAGGTCCGGATAGGCGCGGATCGCGTCGAACAGGGTTTGGAGATCGTATTTGCGGTTGATCGGCACGATCTCGTTGCGCAGGTCGTTGTTCGTCGCGTGCAGCGAGATGGCGAGCGCCGCATTGGTGCGGTGGCCAAGCTCGGGGATCTTTGGTGCGACGCCCGCGGTGGACACCGTGATGCGCCTGCGGCCGATGGCGATGCCGTCGCCGTCGGAAATCGTGTCGATCGCCTCGGCCACATTGTCGAGATTGTAGAGCGGCTCGCCCATGCCCATGAAAACGATATTGGTCAGGCGCCGGTTCTCGGTCGACGTCGGCCATTCGCCCAGCCCGTCCCGTGCGATGAGTACCTGCGCAACGATTTCCTGGGCGGTCAGGTTGCGGACGAGTTTCTGCGTGCCGGTGTGGCAGAAGGTGCAGTTCAGCGTACAGCCGACCTGGCTGGATACGCAGAGCGCCCCGGCCTTGCCGACATCCGGGATAAAGACGCTTTCGCCTTCAATACCGGGGCCGAAACGGGTCAGCCATTTCTGCGTGCCATCTCGGGACACCTGATGGTCGGCGATTTCCGGCCGGGTGAGGATGTAGTTTTCCGCCAGCTGGGCGCGCAGCTCCTTTGCGACATCGGTCATGTCGGCAAAGTCCTGCGTGCCGAAATGATGGATCCAGCGGCGCAGCTGCTTCGCGCGCATGCCGGCTTTCTTCGGCTCGACGCCCATGGCTTCCATCTCTGCCTTCAGTGCAGGCAGGCTCAACCCGGCCAGAGAACGTGGCTGGGAAGGCAGGGCTGCGGGCGCCGGATCGGGGCGGCGGGAAAGGTCCAGTTCGGTTTTCATGTCGCGGCGCCTATATCACGGTTAAGTTGTTGGCGGAAACATCCTGCGCACTTATGGTTCATGAGGGGTTCATGTGAACGCCCTGAAAAAGCCACGAGTGGAACATATGGGTCCGCCGCGCGTTGATACGCGTCCCGATAGTGGGCTGATCCAGATTATGGAGCTGATAACAATGAAACGTCTCGCCATCGCCGTCTGTGCTGTCTCGATGCTCACCGCCTGTGCGGAAGGGCCTAGCCGTAACGTCTGGACCGGCGCCGCTGCCGGCGCGATCCTCGGAGCCGGGGCAGGTACGCTTGCCGGTGGCGATGATGGCCGCAACGCTGCCATTGGTGCTGCTGTGGGCGCCATCGCAGGCGCCGCTGTCGGCGACTACATGGACAAGCAGGAAGCCAAGCTGCGCCAGCAAACCGCCGGCACCGGCATCGGTGTTGAGCGCCAGGGCGACCAGATCGCGCTGACCATGCCGTCGAACATCACGTTCGACGTCGACAGCGCCACGATCAAACCCGGCTTCTACGCGTCTCTGAACGATGTCGCCACGACGCTGGTCGACTATCCGTCGACCGCTGTGGACGTCATCGGCCATGCCTCTTCGGACGGCCCGGACGATTACAACATGCAGCTGTCGCAGCGCCGCGCTGCGGCCGTGCAGAACTATCTGATCGGCCAGGGCGTTGCTTCTGTCCGCCTGCGTGCCATCGGTATGGGTGAGACCCAGCCGATTGCCGACAACTCGACCGCTGAAGGCCGCGCTGCCAACCGCCGCGTGGAAATCATCCTGACCCCGGTTACCCAGTAAGGCGCCTTTGCCCTTCGGCCCTGATGGGCCAGACAAGAAAGGCCAGCCGGTTTGATGCCGGCTGGCCTTTTCTTTGGACGATTGTCCGGACCGGTATTTGCGCGACTTCTGTGTCCGGAACGTCTATAGGTCGGAAAAAAGGGGGGGCAGGTGAGGGAAGAGATCCCGGTTCAGAACCCGCGAGGAACATTCGGCAAGCCGGGGCCGTATCGCGGCGCGTTTTCCGAAGCCATCCGCGGTGTGTCCTGGCTGTTCCTGAAGGCGGCAGGCTGGCATGTCGCAACGGACTGGCCGGGCGTTGCCAAATCGCTCGTCATCGCCGCGCCGCATACGTCAAACCTCGATGGCCTGCTCATGCTGGCGATTGCCGGCTGGTACCGGCAGAAGCTGAGCTGGATGGGCAAGGCCTCCCTTGTGTCGGGCCCGTTCGGCGGGCTGGTGCGCCGGGCCGGGTGTATCCCGGTCGACCGGTCGAAGGCGGGGGACCTTGTCGTCCAGATGCGGGAGGCTTTCGATGCGGCAGATTCCCTTCATCTCGCCATCTCACCGGAAGGGACGCGGGATGCCAATCCTGACTGGAAAACCGGCTTCTGGCACATTGCGAAATCCGCCAATGTGCCCGTACTGATTGCGGTTCTGGACTTCGGCACGAAACAGATGCGGTTCGAGGGGCCGATGACATTGAGCGAGGATGCCGGCGCTGACCTCGCGCAGATCGTCTCGCACTATCGCGACGCCCAGGGGCGCTATCCAGACCGGTTCCATCTTCCGGGCTGAATATCTAGCGGCAGGCCGCGGCGGCCTTGTCGATGGCGGCAGACGATCCGCTCAGGGAGAAGTGATAGGTGACTTGCGTGTTGCGGGCCGAGACGGCCTGCACCCGCAATTCGGATCCCTTCTTCAGTGCCGAGACAATGCGCGGATCATCGGAATCGTCGGCAAAGGCTTCGCGCCCAACTGCGAACAGGGTCCATGAGGAGCGCCCGACCTGGACTTTCGGCGCCATGTCTTCCCGCAGATTGTAGCCGACCTTCAGGCTCGGCTGGTTGCGGGCGCGGCCGGATTTCCAGCTGGTGACATAGAACCACACATCGCCATGATCGGCATTTTTCGGGGCCTTGTCGGTGGCAGGCGTGGCGGCATAGCAGAGCGTTTCGCCGCCGGATGTGTCGGTGAAGACGGACCAGTCCTTGTAGCGGCCGACCGCGACGGGCTCTGCACTGGCAAGCGGAGCGGCGAGCAGGGCGGCGGCGGCCAGCAGGCCGGAAAGGCGAAGGGAACGGGTCATGTCGGTTTGCATCTTCTATACAGTGTCTCGTCCGGATCGGTTTCTGCCGGCAGTGTAGGTGTCATAGAGTTAAGGCCAAACTTCGGCAAACGGGATGACGTGTCTCCTGCGGTGAATTTATTTGCCTGTTTCTGGTGGCCTGTGTCTGTTTGTGTCTGGCGACTTGTCTCTGAAGGGCAGGATGGCACAGGCAGTCTGAGTGCCGCGTGAACCCGCCAGTTGTATCCCGTTCAGCCGCTTCTGTTCAGGCGTTTCCCGTTCAACCGGGCATCTTGCCATCGCCCGGCACCCCGCCCGGCATGATCGGGCGCGGGGCATAGGCGCCAAGGGCGAGGTGGCGGTCATACATGACCAGCGCCCCGGCAAGGCTGAGATTGATGCAGAACTTGGTCGGGATCTTCACGACATGGTCGCACCGGGCAATCGTCTCCGGTGACAGGCTGCCGCGTTCGGGGCCGAGGATATAGGCCGCCTGTACCGGGTGCTTGAAGGTGGGCAGCATCACCGCATCGTCGGTCAGCTCCACGCCGACCAGTTGGCAACCGCGCGGCAGCTGCAATTCGTCGATCGTGTCGTATTGGTAGTAGGGGATGTGCCCGGCCGTCTTGGACGTATCGGCGGCATAGGCCGCGCGCAGGCGGTGCTCGGCGTCGATGGAAAAGAAAAAGCTCGCCCCGAAGGCATTCGCCGTGCGCATCAGCGCGCCGAGGTTCATGGCCTTGGAGATCCGCTCCGACCCGATGGCAAAATAACCGCGCATGGGATCAGAACGCCCCCGCGACGAAGCGGAGGAAGGCGAGGGAAAGAAGGATGGCCATGGGGGCTGTATAGGTCACCCGGCGGGCCAGACGCAAATGCGAGACGGGCACGGGGTAGGTTTCGGCCAGCCATCGTGTGTGTTCGCCGGGCTGTTCCGTCTTGCCGAGGGCGGCCACCGCAGCCGTGTATTCATTGCCGTGATCGTCGCCGAACTTCTCCGTCAACGCCCGGCGCAGGGAGACGGAGATCAGCATCCGCATCTGCGCGGCCAGCACAAAGGCAAAGCCCGTCAGGCCCAGCACGAGCCAGGCAGCCAGAATCACCGGGCTGCCGGTCATGCGAAAGTCGCCACTTCAAACCGGCCTTCGGAATCCATCAGACCGCGTTTCAGGCCGCCGGAATTGAAGCCTGCAACCAGAATCCCGTCGGCGCCGACCGCGATCATGCCGCCTTCGCCGCCAAGGTGTTTCACATCGTCGAGCGCGCCCTGAACGGCATCTTCCAGCCTTGCCCCGCCATAGCGGATGCGGGCGGAAACGTCGGCCGCAGCGGCCGCGCGGATGAAATATTCGCCGAGCCCCGTGCAGGAAATGGCGCAGCGCTCGTCCGCCCAGGAGCCGGCCCCGATCAGGGGTGTATCGCCCACCCGGCCGGGCGTCTTGGACTTCACACCCCCGGTGGAGGTGGCGGCGGCAAGGTCGCCATACTGGTCCAGCACGACGGCGCCGACCGTCCCCATGGCCCGGGCGGGCAGCAGGCAACGCTCTTCCACGGGCTGGTAATAGGTTTCCGGGTCGCGCACTTCGGGCAGGCCGTATTCGGTGGCCAGCGCCCAGGCGCCTTCGCCCGCGATCAGGACATGCGGCGTACGCTCCATGACGAGGCGGGCGGCGGCAATCGGGCTCAGAATGCCGGACAGGGCCGCAACGGCCCCGGCATTGCGGGTGCGACCGTCCATGATGGCGGCATCCAGCTCATATCGCCCGTCGGTATTGGGCGCAGCGCCTTTTCCGGCCAGGTGCAGGCCGCTCGCTTCCAGTTCGGCCACCATGGCCTCAACCACGTCGAGGGCCGCCACACCGGCCTCCAGCCGTCTGCCGCCCTCCCGCAGGAGGTTCGCCATATGTGCCTCTTCGCGCGAATAATCGCGCCCGAATACCGGACCTGCGCCGCCATGCAGGGCGATCGCCCATTTCCTCGCCATAGCTGGTCATGCTCCCTTACGTCAGGCTTGGATTATGAAGGCCACACCGCTACCGTCTGCCGCAGCAAACAACAAGACAGGAAGGATAGCGCGCTCATGAAGGCTGTGCTCTCGAAAGAAGTAGGCGGACCGGAATCCCTGGTGCTGGAGGAGGTATCCTCCCCGGCCTATGGCAAGGGCCAGGTGCTGATCCGGGTGAAGGCGTGCGGGGTGAACTTCCCGGACTCGCTGATGATCAAGGACATGTACCAGTTCAAGCCGCCGCGCCCGTTCAGCCCGGGCGGCGAAGTGGCCGGCTATGTCGAGTCGGTCGGGGAGGGCGTCACCCATGTGAAGCCCGGCGACCGCGTGCTCGCCTCCATCGGCAGCGGCGGCATGGCGGAACTGGCCGTCGCGGCCCAGCATGCCGTGATGCCCATCCCGGACGAGATGCCCTTCGCCGAGGCCGCGGCCTTCATGATGACTTATGGCACGTCCTACTATGCCCTGAAGGACCGGGCCGACCCGAAGCCGGGCGAGAAACTGTTCGTGCTGGGCGCGGCCGGCGGCGTCGGCATTGCGGCGGTTGAGCTTGGCAAGGCGATGGGCCTCGAAGTCATCGCGGGCTGTTCCAGCCAGGAAAAGGTGGATTTCTGCCTCTCCAAGGGCGCCGACAAGGGCCTCGTCTATGCGCGCGAGCTGGACAAGGACGGCATGAAAGCCTTCTCCAACGACATCAAGGAAATCTCCGGCGGCGGTGTGGACATCATCTATGATGCGGTCGGCGGCAATTATGCCGAACCGTCGCTGCGCGCGATGAACTGGGAAGGCCGCTTCCTCGTCATCGGCTTCCCGGCCGGCATCCCGAAGATCCCGCTGAACCTGACCCTGCTGAAAAGCTGCGACATCCGCGGCGTGTTCTGGGGGGCCGCCGTGGCGCGCGATCCGAAAGCCCATGCGCAGAACGTCAAGGAACTGTTCGACATCTACAAGGAAGGCAAGATCCGCCCGCACGTCTCCAACACCTATCCGCTGGAGAAATCTGCCGATGCCATCCTTGAGCTGACGGAACGCCGCGCCCAGGGCAAGGTCGTCATCGTCATCGACTAAGCGGCAGTCAATGGCTTTCCCGGTACCGGCCACCTGATCTAGAGAAGGGGCTGGTACCGGAGAAACGCCATGACTGACCTGCGCACGCTTTACCCCGAAATCGAACCCTTCGAGACCGGCTTCCTCGATACCGGGGATGGCCATCAGGTCTATTGGGAACGGGTCGGCACAAAGGGGGCAAAGCCTGCCGTCTTCCTGCATGGCGGGCCGGGTGGCGGCTGTTCGCCCAGCCACCGGCGCCTGTTCGATCCGGCGCTGTACGACGTCATCCTGTTCGACCAGCGCGGCTGCGGCCGCTCCACACCCTTCGCCAGCCTCGACAACAACACGACCTGGCACCTCGTCGCCGATATCGAGCGCCTGCGCGAAATGATCGGTGTGGAAACATGGCAGGTGTTCGGCGGTTCCTGGGGCTCCACACTGGCGCTCGCCTATGCCGAAACGCACCCCGAACACGTCAGCGAGCTCGTGCTGCGCGGCATCTACCTGCTCACCAAGGCGGAGATGGACTGGTATTACCAGTTCGGCGTCTCCGAAATGTTCCCGGAAAAATACGAGGCCTTCATTGCACCGATCCCGGAGGCGGAACGCGGCGATCTCGTCACCGCCTATCGCAAGCGCCTGACGGGCGATGACCGGGAAGAGCAGCTGCGCTGCGCGAAAGCGTGGAGCGTCTGGGAAGGGGAGACGATCACCCTGCTGCCGGAGCCCTCCACCTCGGACCAGTTCCATGAGGCTGAGTTCGCGCTCGCCTTCGCGCGGATCGAGAACCATTATTTCATCCATGCCGGCTGGTTCGAAGAGGGGCAGCTGCTGCGCGACGCGGGACGGCTGAAGGATATCCCCGGCACCATCGTTCATGGCCGCTACGACATGCCGTGCCCGATGCGCCAGGCCTGGGCGCTGCACAAGGCCTGGCCGAAATCGGAGTTCCACCCGATCGAAGGCGCCGGCCATGCCTATTCCGAACCGGGCATCCTCGACCAGCTGATCCGCGCCACGGACAAATA
This sequence comes from Rhodobacterales bacterium, assembly GCA_014763715.1. Taxonomy (GTDB): domain Bacteria; phylum Pseudomonadota; class Alphaproteobacteria; order Caulobacterales; family Hyphomonadaceae; genus Hyphomonas. The sequence continues at coordinate 68,607 of JACXUV010000008.1, forward strand.
TGCCGGCAAAGCCTGAGGGCCGAACCGCCTGAACCGCAAAGAAAAAGCCCGCCGGAGCGATCCGGCGGGCTTTTCTTTTCCGTTGTCTGACGGATTATTTCTTGTCGTCGTCGACTTCCTCGAAGTCGGCATCGACCACATCGTCGCCATCCGCGGCGGCATCGGCTGCTGCGTCAGCATGGGCGGTTGCCTCCTGCTGGCTGGCATAGATGGCTTCGCCGAGTTTCATGGCGGCCGACATCAGGGCCTGATGCTTGGCCTGGATATCTGCGAGATTGTCCGTTTCGCGGGCTTCCTTCAGCTCGCTGACAGCTTTCTCGATTTCAGCCTTCACGTCGCCGGAGACCTTGTCGGCATGCTCTTCAAGCTGCTTCTCGGTCTGGTGCACCAGCGCTTCGGCGTGGTTCTTTGCTTCCACCAGTTCGCGGCGGGCCTTGTCGGCACCGGCATTGGCTTCGGCGTCGGCCATCATGTTCTTGATGTCCGCTTCCGACAGGCCGCCATCCGCCTGGATGGTGATGACCTGTTCCTTGCCGGTGGCCTTGTCCTTGGCGGACACGGACACGATGCCGTTGGCGTCGATGTCGAAGGTCACTTCGATCTGCGGCACGCCGCGCGGGGCAGGCGGCAGGCCTTCGAGGTTGAACTGGCCGAGCATCTTGTTGTCTGCAGCCATTTCGCGCTCGCCCTGGAAGACCTTGATCGTCACGGCCGGCTGGTTGTCGTCAGCCGTCGAGAAGACCTGGGACTTCTTGGTCGGGATCGTCGTGTTGCGGTCGATCAGGCGAGTGAACACACCGCCGAGGGTTTCGATACCCAGCGACAGCGGGGTCACGTCGAGCAGGACAACGTCTTTCACGTCACCTTGCAGAACGCCGCCCTGGATCGCGGCGCCGATGGCAACCACTTCATCCGGGTTCACACCCTTGTGCGGTTCACGGCCAAAGAATTTCTTCACCGCTTCCTGCACGGCCGGCATGCGGGTCATCCCGCCGACGAGCACGACTTCATCAATCTCGGGGGCCGACTTGCCGGCATCCTTGAGGGCCTTCTGGCACGGCTCGATTGTGCGCTTGACGAGGTCTTCGACAAGGCTTTCGAACTTGGCGCGGGTCAGCTTGATGTTGAGGTGTTTCGGGCCGGTCGCGTCAGCCGTGATGAAGGGCAGGTTCACTTCGTATTGCGAAGCGGACGACAGCTCTTTCTTGGCCTTCTCGGCTTCTTCCTTCAGACGCTGGAGGGCCAGCTTGTCCGTCTTCAGGTCGATGCCCTGGTCCTTTTTGAACTCGCTGGCGAGATAGTCGACGATGCGGAGGTCGAAGTCTTCACCGCCGAGGAACGTGTCGCCGTTCGTGGACAGAACTTCGAACACGCCGTCGCCGATTTCCAGCAGCGAGACGTCGAACGTACCACCACCGAGGTCATACACGGCGATGGTCTTGTTCTCGCCCTTGTCGAGGCCGTAGGCGAGGGCAGCTGCCGTCGGTTCGTTGATGATGCGCAGCACTTCGAGGCCGGCGATCTTGCCGGCGTCTTTGGTGGCCTGGCGCTGGGCGTCGTTGAAGTAGGCCGGGACGGTGATCACCGCCTGGGTCACTTCGCTGCCCAGATAGGCTTCAGCCGTTTCCTTCATCTTGGTCAGGATGAAGGCCGAGATTTCCTGCGGGGCGTAGTCCTTGTCGCGGCCTTTCACCCATGCGTCACCATTCGGGCCCTTGACGATTTCGAAGGGCGAAATGGCCTTGTCCTTCTGCGCGGTCGGGTCGTCGAACTGACGGCCGATCAGGCGCTTGATGGCGTAGAAGGTGAAGTCCGGGTTGGTCACGGCCTGGCGGCGGGCAGGCATGCCGATCAGGCGTTCGCCGCTTTCTGTGAAGGCAACAACGGACGGGGTCGTGCGTTGGCCTTCCGCATTCTCGATCACCTTCGCCTGGCCGCCTTCCATGACTGCGACGCAGGAGTTTGTGGTGCCGAGGTCGATACCAATAATCTTGCTCATTTTGTGTCTCTCTCTCCTTTAGCCGCCACCTGCCCCGTTCGCGCGGTCTGCTCAGCAGCCCCGCAAGGCAGATAGCTCTGCAAGTGACGTTTTGAGTGGACGAATTGGGGTGTTGAACCTGTTCGCCCGTTCGGGAGCGATATGGGGAAAATTCAACGGCTCACAAGGGGCCTGCGACGCCTTTTCCATGTCTGGCTGTGCTTTGCGGCCATAGACCGCATCTATGGCAGCCTCTTGCAGGATTTATTTGAGAATAGTTCTCAATCGCACTATATTGAAATCAAGAACGGTCGGTATTCATGGTGTTTACACGGTCTCTACATGGTCCGTTCATGGTGTTTTACATGGTCTGGAGCGGGAGTTATCCAACAGATGCCAATGCATGCATTCAAGACGGTGACCTACAGCCTCATGCACCTGTCGGTGGCCATGACGGTTGCTTTCGTGCTGACCGGCAGCTGGCATGCCGCGCTCGCCATCGGCCTGATCGAGCCGGTCATCCAGACGGTCGCCTACACGCTGCACGAGAGGGCCTGGGCGCGCGCCTCGGTCAATCGGGGCGGTGCAACTGGACGGGCAGGGGCTGTCTCGCCATAGTTCGGGAAAACCATAAGAGGGGCCCCGACATGAGACATTTGCTGACATCCTGCCTGACGCTGGCAGTCCTTGGCGCTTGCGCCGCACCTGAAGCGCCCGTTGCAGAAAGCGGGACGGAGGCAGCGCCTGTTGCTGAGGTGGCAGCTGCGGCAGAGGTGCCGTCGCTGCAGCAGGTCTGGATCGCGGAAGGGTTCGAGGCGCCCGAAGGCATCGCGCTGGCGCCGGATGGCAATTACCTCGTTTCCAATGTGCGCGGCGAGGGCAGCGCGAAGGATGGCGACGGCTATGTCTCCAAACTCTCCCCGGACGGGGCACTGATCGAGCGATACTTCGCCGCAAAGCTGAACGCCCCCAAGGGCATGGCGGTGAAGGATGGCGTGCTCTACGTCGCCGACATCGACGAAGTCGTCACCTTCAACGCCGAAACCGGCCAGGACCGGGGGGCCATCAAGGTGCCAGGTGCGGGCTTCCTGAACGACATGACGGTCTGGGGCGACCGCGTGCTGGTCTCGGATTCGGCCAATGGAACGATCATCGATGTCAGCGGCGAAACTCCCGCCGTCTGGCTCTCGGACGAGCGCTTCGGCGGCATCAATGGCCTCCTCGGCGCCGGGGACCGCCTGCTGGTGGCGACGATGGCGACGGGGTCTCTCTTCAGCGTCTCTGCCGATGGCGGGATCACGGAAATTGCTTCCGGCATGGAGAATGCGGATGGTATCGGCCTCGTGCCCGGCGGCGGCTATCTGCTGTCATCCTGGCCCGGCCAGATCCATTATGTCGGCGAAGACGGCACCGTCACCACGCTGCTGGACAGTTCGGCAGACGGCATCCTGCAGAACGACCTGACCGAGTTCGGCGACACGGTCATCGTGCCCAACTGGTCGCCCGGCACGGTCACGGCATCGAAAGTCGTTCAGTAGCGCTCCAAACGTCTCAAAGCCTTCATGTGCGGTCCTTGATGGGTCATGCTAGGCTCTCCATGATAGGGCGCGTGACCGGAAGGGCGGGGTGATGAGACTGGATGTCGTCAGCACAGTGAACGATCCGGGGGTGCCGGGAAAAACGGGTGACGATCGCGCCGGGTTCGATGCCGCCGCCGGAACAGCCTGGGTTCTGGACGGGGCGACCGATGTGACGGATCTGCGCCCGTTCCCGGCCTGCGAAAGCGGCGCGGCCTGGATCGCCGAAGCGCTGTCCGACAGGCTGATGCAGGGACCTCAGAGCGGTGAAACACCGGAAGCCTATTTCGCCTCTGTCCTTGCCGATGTGCGCCAGCGTGCGGAGGCGGAAAGCCGTCTTCCGCTGGACAAGCTGCCGGGCGAGGCGCTGCCCATCGCGTCCGGCATGTGGATGTGGCTGCAGGGTGACGAAGCGGTGTTCGTCTATATGGGCGACTGCATGGCGCTGGTCCGTTCCGGGGCGGGCGTGCGCCTGATCGGCCAGGCGGAGAAGGCTGAAGACGAAACGGCGGCGGCGCGGCGGATGCTGGCCCTGACGCCGGAAGAGCGCATGGGCTGGCTACGGCAGAGCCGGCGGCTGTCCAACGAGCTTGGCACGGCCTTCGGCCTCGGCCCGGACTGTGCGCAAAACCTCAAACTCGCCCACGCCACGCTGCAGCCGGGCGACGAGATCTGCCTGATGAGCGACGGCCTCTACCGGCTCATCTCGCCTTACGCGACACACACGCTCGAAAGCCTGATGGCGGACCTGTCCGAGAAGGGCCTGCTCGCGCTGATCCGTGCGCTACGCGATTTCGAGAGCGCGCCGGATGGCGACATCCCCCGCATCAACCGGCGGGACGACGCCTCAGCGGTTTATCTGAGAACCGGCCTCTGACGGAATGCGCGGCCCGATAAATTTGAACAGGATCAGCCGGGTGCTGAGATAGGCAATCGGCCCAGCGAAAATGCAGGCGGCCATTGCGTACACAATCCCGCCAAATGCTACGAACACCAGGCCGATAAGTATCTTCCCGATGGTGCTTAAAACCGGTTCGGAACTCCAGACCCCGTCGCCAGCAGCCATGATGCTTCCCACAGCAAGCAACACCAGGGCAAGGAGAATGGTTGCAATCGAAGCGAAGACCAGTCCCTGGAGAACCGTAAGGAGCAGCTGGAACCGGCTGCAGTGCCCATTGCTATCTACGTTCGCCAGGACGCGGCGCAACACGAAGAACATGCCTATCCCGCCAGCGATTGACCCCAAGGTCGACATTCTGTCCGGGTAATTCAGCAGGTCGAGACCATCCAGATTAGCGAACCAATTCCAGAGAAATGGATGGAGCGGACCAGCGATGACCCACGCAAATGCTGCCCAGACAAGCGGAGGACGTCTTGTCTGTAGAGGCCTGCAAAAACGGCCCAAGGCGGAGGTGAAGGATTCCACCTCCCCGTATTAGAGGAAATTGCTTTCCAAATAATCTACTTAAAGGAGATTATTGGAGTCTGAGGAAGATCAGTTCGTCGAGCCTGCGCTGACGGCAACCATGGCGGCGCGCAGGACGCGGTCGCCGATCTTCCAGCCGGTCTGGAACACGTCATGGATCGTGCCGGGGGCCTGCGGGGAGGGCACGTTCGCCACGGCCTGGTGCAGGTTCGGGTCGAACGCATCGCCGGGTAGCGCCGCGATAACGGTAACGCCATTGCGGGCGAGGGCCGTGTGCAGTTCCTTCTCGGTCATCTCGATGCCGTTCAGCAGGTTCTTGCCGGCTTCCGACAGGGCGTCGCGATCGCCGTCTGGCAGGGCGCCGAGCGCGCGGGAGAGGTTGTCAGAAACGCTGAGGAGGTCGGCTGCAAATTTCTCGATCGCATAGATGCGGGCGTCGGCCACTTCCTTCTGGGCGCGCTTGCGGGTGTTGTCGAGGTCCGCCAGCGTACGCAGAAGCTGGCCGCGCATCTCTTCCTTCTCGGTTTCGAGACGAAGGATCGCATCTTCCGGCGTGGCCGCTTCCGGCTGGTCGTTTGCAGGCGTTTCGACAGCTTCGGTTTCGTCGGTTCTGGTTTCGTCGCTCATCTTTGTCCGTCCTTGGCGCGGCGTCGGGAGAGGATTTCTCCCACGACCTTCGCTGTATAGTCCACCATAGGGATCACCCTTGCATAATTCAGCCGCGTCGGGCCAATCACGCCAAGGGCGCCGATCACCTGTTTTCCGCCCCCCATATAGGGTGCAACAATCACACTTGAACCAGATAACGGGAAAAGCTGGTTTTCGGAGCCGATGTAGAGTCGCACCCCATCGGCTTCCTGCGTCGTGTCGAGGATATCCAGAACATTCTGCTGGCGCTCCAGTTCGTTGAACAGCTGGCGCACCCGGTCGAGGTCCTCGGCTGCCTTGGCATCTTCCAGCAGATTGGCCCGGCCCCGCACGATCAGTGAGCGTCCACGGCCCGGCGTCTCGCCGCTCCACTGGGCGAGGCCCTGTTCGACAAGGCCGGCCGCCGTCACGTCCAGCTGGGCCCGGCGGGAGCTCAGCTCCTCGCGTACATCCTGTGCGGCTTCGGACAGGGTGCGGCCCTTCATGCGGGTCGACAGGTAATTGCCCGCTTCGATCAGGGCCGTGGAGGGCAGGCCCTCCGGCACCTGGATGAAGCGGTTTTCGACGTCGCCATCCTCGGTCAGCAGGATGCAGATGGCATCGCGGGGCCCGAGCGGCAGGAATTCGACATGGCGGACGGCCGCATCGCGCTTCGGTGAGGAGACGAGGCCCGCCCCGCCGGCAAGGCCGGACAGGATGTCGGAGGCTTCCGAGAGGACATTCTCGAAGTCTGCCCCGGCCGATTTCAGGCGTTCGTCGATGGCCTGCCGGTCGGCGCGGGCGGGTTCCCCGATTTCAAGGAAGCCATCCACGAACAGGCGCAGGCCCATATGGGTCGGTGCGCGCCCGGCGGAGATGTGCGGCGCATCCAGCAGGCCGAGATCGGTCAGGTCTGCCATGACATTACGGATCGAGGCCGGGGAGAGGGCGATCCCGCCCTTGGACAGGGTGCGCGATCCGACAGGTTCGCCGGTCGTCAGGTAGCCTTCCACGATCTCGCGGAAAATGTCCCGCGAGCGCTGGTCGAGGCGCTGCATCAGCGATTTGGTGTCCGGATGCGTATGCATACCGGAATGGATAAGTGCGCGCAGGCCCCTGTTCAATAGGCCTCACACCGTGAGCTTGGTGCCGCTTGCCCGGGCTGTCGTGCTGGCAGTGCTAGTAGAGGCCTTCGATTTCCCCGTCGGAATTGAGGGAGATGCCCTCGGCGGCCGGGTGGCGGGGCAGGCCGGGCATGGTCATAATGTCTCCGCAGATGCCGACAATGAAGCCTGCGCCTGCCGACAGGCGCACTTCGCGCAGCTGCAGGACGTGCTTGTCGGGCGCACCGACCAGTTTCGGATTGGTGGAGAAGCTGTACTGCGTCTTGGCCATACAGACCGGCAGGCGGCCATAGCCGGCCTCTTCCATGCGCTGCAGGGCGGCGCGCACATTGTCAGATGCCTCCACCCGTTCGGCGCGGTAGATCTCGCGGGCAACCGTTTCGATCTTCTCCAGCAGGGGAGCCTCATCACGGTAGAGCGGCTTGAATTCGGATGGCTTTGTCTCGATGGTCTCGACCACCTTGCGGGCAAGGTCTTCGGCGCCGCGGCCGCCTTCGGCCCAATGCGTGCAGACCGACACCGGCACACCCAGATTATGGCAATAGGATTCAACCGCCGCCAGCTCGCTGGACGTGTCGGAAGTGAACCGGTTGATGGCGACGACAACCGGGACGCCGAACTTCTTCACGTTCTCGATATGGCGGCCCAGATTGGCGAGGCCTGCCTCCAGCGCTCCATAACCGACAGAGGCGGATTCCTTGAGGGATAGGCCGCCATGCATTTTCAGGGCACGGACGGTGGCAACCACAACGGCAGCTGACGGCGTTAGCCCGGCCTGGCGGCATTTGATGTTGAAGAATTTCTCCGCACCGAGATCGGCGCCAAAGCCGGCTTCAGTGACAACATAATCCGACATCTTCAGCGCTGCTTTCGTCGCGATCACCGAATTGCAGCCATGGGCAATGTTCGCGAACGGGCCGCCATGGATGAGGACGGGGTTGTTCTCCAGCGTCTGCACCAGGTTCGGCAGCATGGCATAGCGCAGCAGCGCCATCATCGCGCCGACGGCACCGATATCCTTTGCGGTGACCGGCACCCGCCCGCGCTTGTAGCCGATCACGACCCGCTCCAGCCGCTGTTCAAGGTCGTGCGCGTCCTTGGCGAGGCAGAGAATGGCCATGATTTCCGAAGCGACGGTAATGTCGAAGCCCGATTCCATCGGGGCGCCATTGCCGGATCCGCCCAGCCCGGTCACGATCTGGCGCAGGTTGCGGTCGTTCATGTCCAGCACGCGGCGCCAGGCAACGCGCGTCGCCTCAAGGCCGGACTCAGCCCCCCAATGGAGGTGATTGTCGATCATCGCGGCCAGCAGGTTGTGCGCCGAGGTGATGGCGTGGAAATCGCCGGTAAAGTGCAGGTTGATGTCATCCATCGGCACGACCTGTGCGCGCCCGCCGCCTGTGGCGCCGCCCTTCATGCCGAAGCAGGGCCCGAGGGAGGGTTCGCGCAGGCAGAGCAGGGCATTCTTGTCCAGCCGCGCCAGCGCGTCGGCGAGGCCGATCGAGGTCGTCGTCTTGCCTTCGCCCGCAGGTGTCGGGTTGATCGCCGTCACCAGGATGAGTTTGCCATCCTTTTTCTGTTTCAGGCTGGCCAGGTGATGGCTGCTGATCTTGGCCTTGTCGTAGCCGAACGGAATGAGATCCATCGCGTCGATGCCGAGACGCTTGCCGACCTGTCCAATGGGCAGTTTCTTTGCGCCCCGCGCAATCGTGATGTCGTTGCTCATGAGCCCCGCTTTCTGTTCCCTCGGTGATCCGGTGTAGACAGGTGCGCCAAAACCCGCAATCAGGCGTGGCACCAAACAGGAGGTCCCCCATGAGCCAGCTCGTCCGCCCGTCCGGCCGCACCTTTGACCAGATGCGCGAGATCGTTCTGGAGACCCAGGTGACGCGCTATGCAGAAGGCTCCTGCCTTGCAAAATTCGGCAATACGCATGTCCTGTGCACCGCAAGCTGGGAGAAGGGTGTGCCCGGCTGGATGAAGGGGCAGGGCCGTGGCTGGGTGACGGCGGAGTATGGCATGCTGCCGCGTGCAACGCATACGCGCGGGCGCCGTGAAGCCGCGGCAGGCAAGCAATCCGGCCGTACGCAGGAGATCCAGCGCCTTATCGGCCGCTCCCTGCGCTCTGTCTGTGACCTTGCCGCGCTTGGCGAAAACCAGATCACCATCGACTGCGATGTTCTGCAGGCCGATGGCGGCACGCGTACGGCCTCGATCACTGGCGGTTTCGTCGCCCTGTCGCTGGCCTGCAAATACCTCGTGGAAGAGGGCGTGATACCGGCCAATCCGATCCAGAAACAGGCGGCGGCGATTTCTGTTGGTGTATACCAGGACCATCCAGTGCTGGATGTGGATTATCCGGAAGACTCCGCCGGCGAAGCCGACATGAATGTCGTCATGAGCTCCGACGGCGGTTTCATCGAGGTTCAGGGCACGGGCGAGGAACGCCCGCTGACGCGGACGGAACTGGACGAGATGCTGCGTCTTGCCGAGAAGGGCTGCAACGAACTGTTCGCTGCCCAGCGCTCCGCGCTCGCCTAGGCCGCTTCACCGAAACTGTAGGCATCCATCGCGATCACGCCGTAGGTCGTGCTCTGGTGCAGGCGATGGGACGGGCCGTTCCCGCCCGCGCCGAGGGCGACGAACAGCGGCAGGATATGGTCCATGGTCGGGTGGTTTTCCCGGCCATGCGGCCCTGCCTGAACAGCCGACAGGATTGCCTCATGGTCGCCGGCTTCAATCCGGTCGGCCAGCCAGCCGGTGAAATCGCTGACCCATTCGGGCTCCGGACTGTCGAGCCGGAAACTGCCCGAGAAGACAGCCCGCAGATTGTGCGAGGCGCTGCCGGAGCCGAAGATCATCACGCCTTGGTCCCGCAGGGGCTGCAGCGCCTGACCGAGACGATAGTGCCATTCCGGGCTCTGGTTCATGCTGATCGACAGCTGCAGCACCGGAATGTCGGCTTTCGGATAGGCCAGCATAAGTGGGATCCATGCGCCATGGTCTAGGCCGCGGCCGGCATGGGTGACAGCCGGAAAACCGGCAGCCTGCAAGCGCTCGGCAATCTGTACGGCAAGGACAGGATCGCCGGGCGCCGGATATTGCTGCTGGTAGAGGATTTCCGGGAAGCCGCCGAAATCATGGATTGTTTCCGGGTGCGCGGCGGATGTGAGGACCGGGACCTGCGCATTGAAGTGCGCAGAGATCACGAGGATCGCTTTCGGCGTCGGAAAGCGCTCCGCAAGGCCGAGGAGGAAATCCCGCGCATCCGTCTGCTCGATCAGCAGGGTCGGGGCACCGTGGGAGATAAACAGGGAGGGCTGGGTCATGGTGCATCAGGCTCCATACTGGTTCCCGGATGAGATGCGCCTGCCGGTCTGGCCCGGCAATCTGCCGAACCGGCATAGGTGTTATGGGACAGGCGTCATGGCGCCGGTTTGCTCTTCGTCCAGGTCACGTCCTGCCCATAGAGTGGAACGGTCGACAGGCTCATCTTGGCCGACCCATCGACGATTTTGCGGCTGAACGATACGTACATCAGGCTATCCGTGTCGGCGTCGTAGATGCGGCGAACTGCCAGCTGCTTGAAGATCAGGCTCTGGTTCTGGTCGAAGACTTCCTCGCCTGATTTGTCGAGATCGATATTCCCGATGACGACCGGGCCGCTCTGCAGGCAGGAGATCGACGAGTTGGAAGGGTTTTCGAACCAGTTGCCTTTGCCGACCCTGTCCCAGAAGCCCCTGTCGAAATGCGCAAGGTGACAGATAACACCAGAGACTTTCGGGTCTTTCAGCTGGGTGATCTTGATCTCGTTACCTGACCAGTCGTTCTTGAATTCACCGACTTCCTTCGCCCCGTTCCCGCAGGCGGAGAGGGTGGCAAGCACAAGCGCGAGACAGGGCGCGAGACAGGGAAGGGCGAAGCGTTTCATTGTGCACCTATGCGGGCGTGAGGCTACCAGCGGCGTTTTGCCTGTCCGTTCAGCATGTCGCCTAACGTACGCGCTGTGGCAGCGGCCACTTGCATCGGGGTTGGCTTCCGGCGGTGGGCGTGGCGGACGAAATGGCCGCAATTGGAGCCGAATAGATCGTACTCTTTGCCGAGATGCCGCCG
>JACXUV010000061.1 GCA_014763715.1 Rhodobacterales bacterium
CGAACTTTACTTCTCCCGAAAGGATGCCGGCAGCCAGGCGGAGCAGGAAGAGGCCGACACATCAACTGCCTCTTCCGTCGAAGGAGAGAGCCCGGACCTTGCCGAACTGATGGAGTCCGGCGACGAGACCGCGATTTCCCTCGCGCTGGAAAAGGCTGCCGAAGCATCCGGGGTCGACGATATCCGCTTCTCCACTCAGGTCGCCTATTACGCCCAACAGATGCTGAAACAAATGGGTGGGGAATCCCTTCAGGCTCGCCTGCTGGAGGCGCTGCAACAAGGCGGACAGGAAGGCGACGCCGAAGCCCAGCGCCTGATCGACGTTCGCCGCGATGCCACCCTGCGCGCCCGTGAACGCGCCGAGAAAGCCTTCCAGGTCTTCGGCGCCGGAGAGACGCAACAATTCCGCGACGACTACGCCGCAGAGAAGAAACTCTCCGCCCTCGACCGGAGTGACATGGAACGGATGAAGCGCCTGATCGCGAAGATCGCCAAGCGCCTCGCCGTCAAACACTCCCGCCGCAAACGCCGGCGCAATCGCGGCCAGCTGGATGTGCGCCGGACAATGCGCGCCAATGCCGGCTTTGACGGTGTGCCCTTCAATGTGGTCTGGCGGCAGAAGCGCAAGGACAGGCCGAAGATTGTCGTGATCTGCGATGTCTCGGGCTCAGTCGCGCAATATGTGCGCTTCCTGCTCCTGCTGCTCTGGTCGATGAAGGATGTCGTGCCGGATCTGCACGCTTTTGCCTTCTCCTTCCGGCTCGGCTCGGTCGACGATGTTCTGGAGCAGAACGATTTCGAAACCGCGATGGCAAAGATCCTGCGCGAATACGGCATGGGCTCAACCAGCTATGGTCAGGCCTGGTCAGACCTGAAGATCCATCACGAACAGATCATAGACCGTCGCACGACCCTGCTCGTGCTGGGCGATGCACGCTCCAATTACGGAGATCCGCGCGTCGACCTGTTCCGGGAGTTCGCCAGCCGGGCAAAGCGCGTCATCTGGCTGAACCCGGAAGGCCCCGGCCTCTGGGGTACCGGCGACAGCGTCATCCCCCGTTACGCGCCCTTCTGCGCCCAGATCACACATGTCTCGACCCTGAAGGATCTTGAGCGCGCCGTCGATGAAATCCTCAGCGCCTACAATTAAGACCACCGAGACTTCCTCCCCCCAAAAAGCAAAAAGCCCCGGCAATTTGCCAGGGCTTTTCAAATTCCAAGCTCAGGACCGGATCAGGTCTGCTGACCTTTACAGGAAGGCGCTTCGTTGAAAGCCTTCTCGGCGATGTCCAGACGCTCGTTCACGTCTTTGCAGTTATCCGTCATCTGATCTTCACCCAGAACCGAGAGGCTTTTACAGATCTTGGCTTCGTTCTGAACGTTCAGCAGAGCGGACTGATACTTGAAGCAATCAAGCGCCAAGGCCGTTGCCTCTTCGGAGTCCATGAAGGCGACCCAGCTGCTACCAGCGCGGTTATTTGCCTTGCGGAAAGCCTCTCGGGCACCGGCACGATCATTACGCTCGTAACGCGACTGGCCGATCTGGACCCATGCCGTGCCAACGTCTTTCACGCCGCCCATGCTCAGGGCTTTCTGAAGCGCGTTCTCAGCTTTTTCCCACTGTTGCAGGTCAGCATAGGAACGGCCGAGGCGTTCATACATTGCACCACCGCCGCCAGCTTCAGCAGCAGCCTGGATGACCGGGATAGCTTTCTCGTGCTCACGCGCGACCTGATAGAGGTTCGCCAGAAGCTCAAGATGGTCGAGGTTCTTCGACACACGGCCCGCATTCATTTCCTTCTCAAGGATCTTCGCGCCCTGATACGGCACGTTGAAGCGGTTGTAGAAGTTCACGATGCGCATGATTTCGTCTTCGGTCTTCAGCATGCCGGCGAGATACATCGCCTTCTGAACCTCAAACGCGCGACGCTCTTCGTTGCTGGCAAAGTAGTTACCGGCAATCGCATCCCAATACTTCCGTTCGGTCGGGTTGTGGGCAACCACCTCTTCCAGGATCGAAGCGAGCTTCGCCTTGTCGTCCACCTGGTTGTAGAGGAAGATCAGCAGGTCATAGAGCTGTTGGTCATATTTGGAGCCGTCTTCGGCTTTGACCATCTCACCCCACTTGATGGCTTCCTTGAAATTGTCGACCCGCTGGTAGAGGACCGCAAGCTGCCATTTCTGGGTGCGGTCCGGCTTGCCGCCAGCCTGCTGCCATTTGTTCATGTATTCGAGGGACTTACCGATGTCCTCTTCCTGCAGGTAGATCTGGGCAATGTTGTAGTAAGTCTGCGCCTTGTCCTGTGCCGGGATGTACCCCTTGTTCAGGGCGGACAGCAGGTCATTCACAGCAGCCTGGCGGTTGCCGTTCTGAATGTTGATGTAAGCCGACAGCTTCAGGACAGCGCCTTCTTCGTAGCAGTTCAGCCCCATTTGCTTGAGCTGATTCAGCTTGTTGCCTGCCGTTGTGTAGTCCTTGTTCGTCATCGCCGCTTGTTCGGCGTCCAGATAGAGCTGGCCGGTTTTCGACGAGAACTCTGTTTCCTCACAAGTGGCCTGAGCAAGTGCCGACCCGGCGCCAACTGACACCATGAAGCCGGCAATGACGGCGCCCTTGAGAACAGATCTGATACCCATAATTCCTCTCCTGACCGCTGGCGTAGCGGAGTTGTGCCCAATCAACCGGAATTGCCCGGCAGGATCAAGGACTTCAGCGCGGCATCTTAGGCTTTTTATCTGCGCCAAATGACCTGTTTCCAGCTTGGTCGTGACTCGCCCCTGATATGGTTCGGTCGTGACCGTCTCGTCAATGCTGATACACATCCCGGAGCGCTGATTCCATATCAGTGAAGCTTGAATTCCATCGGATAGACATAATTGTGCGACTCGACAGGCACTCCCTGCCTGATTTCTGGCAGGAACTCGGTTCGGCTCACCGCCCGGATGGCCTCTTTTTCGAATCCGCGATGCGAACAGCGAGCCGTCACATCATAGGGCAAGCCGCGCGTACTCAGGCTGAAATGGACGTCGCAGGTTCCTTCCTGCCCCTTGGCTGCCATGTCCCTGGGATAGGATGCGACAGGAGGACGGATCGCCTGCGCAATACGCTCTCCGACAGGCTGCGGCGCCGGCGGCTGGATCCGGATTGTCTCATGCGTCAGTCCCCAGTCCTGCGCCTCAAAGACTGGAACAGGCGTGCCCTCAACTTTGCTGGCAGTCTTTGACACAGGCGGAAGCGGCGGAAGCAGGACCTCCACCGGCGGAGCGTGTTCGCGGATGGGTCGAATGGGCTCAGATTCCACGTGCTCAGGCGTGACCTTCGACAGCACTCGCTGCGGCTTTTCAACCAGAACCACTTCATCAGTCCGGATCAGCTGGGTCATGGTTACAAACAGCCCAAGCGTCACAGCTGCAGCCGGGACAAGAGACATGATGAACCTGAACTCCCGCCCCTGAGTTGCCCTCGCGGCCAGAGAGGCTCTTGAATCAGATGATGCTGCGAGAGAACCACCTGCAACGCCAAAATTTTGTGATGCAATCATTCCTTTCCTCCTTTTGTTAGGTTATTTTATTACATGTTCTCCATAGTGACGCAAGGGAAACCTGAGCCGCAACAATGATTTTGAATACTGCAAGGTTGCAAAACCGCGCAGCGTCGACTTGAGCCCCAACCTGCACTGGGCTGTCCTGGCGAACGAAGCGAAGCATTCCCCCCCCTACCGCCCCCGCCAAAACAGAAAGGGCGCCCCGAAGAGCGCCCTTCCAAATAATCGCAAAGATATTCGCGGGTTACTGGAGTTTGAATTCCAGCGGGTAGACCACGTTCTTACGCTCAGCAGCCTTACCGCGCACGATCTTCGGTGCGAATTCCACCTTGCTCACGGCGCGCTCAGCTTCGCGAACAAAGATTGGATCCGTGCAGGTTGCGACCACATCGTAAGGACGTCCACGCGTATCCACGTTGAAGCGCACCTCACAGCTGCCCTCGGTGCCACGCTCAGCCGCACGTTGCGGATAAGACGGCATCGGCGGACGGATCGGCTGTGCGTCACGGTCCGAGATCGCCACCGGGTCAATCGCCAGGGACTGCATTCGACCGAGGTTCAGCTCAGTCGGGGCAGCACCTTCGATTTTCGGTGTTGGCAGGTTGATGTTCGACTTCGTGGCCGAAACCTTTGGCGGCGGCGGCGGCTTTTGGGCCGAGTCGATCCGCTTCGGTTTCGCACGCTGGCGCGTACGCACTTCCGAGTCCGATTTCTGTGGCGTGATAGCGGTCAGGACCCGCTGCTCGCTCTTCTCGAGGTTCACTTCCTTCACTGAGATGAGCTGGCTCATGATGATGAAGAGAAGATAGACGATCGGAATAGCGATAGCGATACCAACCAGAAGTCTCGTCAGGGGATTAGTGAACATGGCGTTCTCCTAGTCAAGCTTGGCCGAGATATTGATGGCTGTTGCACCATCAAGCCGGTTGATGGTCTCCATCACGTCGACAAGCGTTTCGGCAGACGAGTTCACATCGGCCTGGACGACGATCTCACCGCGGGGGTTGTCTTCACGCATCTGCTTGATGGTAAAGCCAACTTCCTCTGGTGGGACCAGCTTCTTGTCGATGAAAATCTCGCTCTCGCTATTGATCGCGATCAGAATGGCGAGCGGCTTGGCTTCTGCCTTGTTGTCCACTTCAGGACGGATGATTGCCACACCCGGTTCCTTGATGAACTGCGCCGTCACAATGAAGAAGATCAGAAGAATGAAGACCACGTCGAGCATCGGCGTGAGGTTCACATCCTCTGCACCCCCGGAAGCGTAAGCTTGGCGTTTTCTGCGTGCCATTGGGTGCTCCTCTTAATTGTCCTGCGACAGAACGAGGTTAACCCCCGTCTGATAGCCGGCGTTATAGGCAGCGTCCCGGATAAGGACGATGACCCCACTCTTCGCACGCGGATGTGCCTGAATTATGACCTGGCTATCCGGCGTTTCGGCACGCACACGCTCGATATTGGCCCGAACGGATCCGATATCAGTGTTACGACCGTTGACCGTGATCATGTTGGACTCGTCCACATAGATCAGGATGGCAGGCACAGACTGTTGCTGATCCGCGTTCTCCGGAGCAGGCGGCGGCGGCGGCTCAAGGCCAATCGCTTTTTCCTGCGCGAAGGTTGAGGTCACGATGAAGAAGATGAGCAGGATGAAGACAACATCCAGCATCGGCGTGAGGTCGACTTCGGCCTCATCCGGGGCATTATGTGTACGACCTCTCATCAGCCAATCTCCATCGCATCGTCAACCTGCTGAACCGAACGCGCGACGCGGCGGTCCATGCCGGAGGTGAAGAGAATACCGGACAGCGAGGCAACCATGCCCGCCATGGTCGGGATCGTGGCGCGGGACACACCGGCCGACATGGCCTTTGCGTCTGCACCATTGGTGATCGCCATGACGTCGAACACGGCGACCATCCCGGTCACGGTTCCGAGCAGACCGAGCAGCGGTGCCAAGGCCACCATTGCCTTGGTCAGGCTCACATTCTGTTCCGCTTTCATGCGAACTTCAGAGACCAGCTTCTCGCGGACCCAGTGCGCAAATTTGGACTTCCTGTCGGAGCGCGAACGCCACTCCGCAATTGCCTCGGCAGCCACCTGTTTGTGAGCGAACCTGAAATAGAAAACCCGTTCCAGAATTAGCGCCCACATCACGAATGTTGCGAACATAATGACCAGCAACACCGGACCGCCTCGGTCGAGGAAAGCTTGTAGATCTAGCAAACCCATATGGGTTCCTCCTCACTGAGGCTACGTGGAGCGGCTTAAGCCGCCCCACTCAGGGATTCCGCTTTCTCGGCGATCAGACCAGCAGCCTGTTCGTCGAGGATCTGCTGATTGCCACGCGCCATCGAAGAGATGATGGCGTGAACCAGCAGCAGCGGAATTGCAGACACGAGACCGAACACGGTGGTCATAAGAGCGACCGAGATACCGCCAGCCATCAGCTTCGGATCACCGGCACCGTAGATGGTGATGGCGGTGAAGGTGATGATCATACCGACAACCGTACCGAGCAGACCGAGCAGCGGCGACACGGAGGACAGAACCTTCACGATGTCGTTGAGGCGTTCGATGCGCGGCGATTCACGAAGGATCTGTTCGTCGAGCTTGAGCTCCAGCGTTTCGATGTCTGCACCGCGGTTCTGCTCGTAGGTTTCGAACAGGCGAGCCAGCGGATTGCCGTCGCCAGCCTGACGGGTTTTCGCCGTCTTGCGCATGGCACTGCCCATCGTGGTGAGGGTGAAGATCTTGTAGACACCGATAACCAGACCGATGGCCAGCAGGACCATGATCACGGCACCAACCGGACCACCTTGCTTGATACGGTCGCTGAGAACCGGCAGGTCGCCGAGAATACCGAACAGGTTACCTTTAGACGGATCGACCGGGCCGCGGACCAGCTGGTCGGGACCAGCATTGATGAGCGCTTTCATGGAAGCACCATAAGAACCAGCCGGCTGGGTCTTGAATGCTTGCAGGAAGGTTTCGCCGTTGTCTTTCTTTTTGACTTCGACAAATTTGGTGCCGTCCGTGGTGGCAGCAGTGAACACACCGACGCGCCACAGTTCGACATCAGCGTTCGAGCTGTCCGGGCCGACACCGTCGACAGTAGAGGTGAAGGCTTTCACTTCCGACTGAGCGATCATCTCCTGGAGCATGGCTTTCGGCAGACGCTCAAGCTGAGCGCGGTTCGGAAGCGTACGGGCTTCAGCGATTTCGGCGATGCCCTCAACACGGCCCTGATAGTCGAAGTTCGCGAAGGAGTTCGCGATTTCCGGCATGGTCTCACCAGCAGCCGAACGGAACTGGCCGAGCAGCTCCTGGAAGTCACCAGCCTGAGCGGTGACCTGCCCCTCCAGATCAGCCAGGGTTGCTTCGTTCGCATCGAACTCCGTACCGAGCGCGCGGCCACGGCTTTCAGCAGCGTTCAGGGCAGCCTGGGCGTCAGCCATTTTGGCAGCCTGGGCGTTCTTGTCCTGCTGGAATTCTTTCAGACGTTGCTGATTCTCAGCGGTCATTTCGTTCGAGTCGGCCTGAACGCGCTTGAGCACGTCAGCCAGCGACTGGGCGGACGCCGGTGCCGCCAGGGTCATTGCGCTAAGGCCGAGCAGCGATGCTGCACCCAGAGCCTTCAGCGAGGATTTGAAATTCAACATAACGGTTTTCCTCTTAGTTCTCTGAGCCGGGCCTTACTGGACCTGGAACTTCTGGACCGGAGCAAACAGAACGGTCTGTTGCGCCTTGGCCTGAGCCACGCGGATGGCTTTCTCGATGTCGGCAACATATTTGCTCGGAAGCGCTTCCCAATCACCCGTGGAACGGTTGAAACGGGCCGCCTTGCCGTTTGGAGCGACATAGACGAGCGCAACGCGACCATAGAGGAACATGTCCACGGTCGTCGGATTGCCGTTGATGTCGATCTCTTCCTGCCAGGTGCTGATCGTGCGGCCGTATTCCATTTCAGCCTGATAGGCTTCCATGATCAGGCGGTATTGTTCGGCCGGGGTCACGTCGGGCTGTGACATGATGCCGTCGAGCGCTTCGAGGCGCGCGGAACGCTCAACTTTCTTGAACGGCAGATCGGCGGCGACGAAAGCCTTGAGATCTTCGACCATGCCGAGAAGCATCGGAACAGTCTGAGCGGTGATGTCGTCGATCGAGCCGAGCTGCTCGGTGAGCGAGGCGATTTCCTCACGCTGCGAGGCAACAACCAGTTCCTGCTGTTTCGCGTACAGGTCTGCGGCGTCACGACGCTGCAGGAGTGTACGGTACTCGCGAACCATGTCGGTGCGCTCGTCGTCCAGCTGGTTGATCTGGTTCTGGACCTGCTCTGCCTTGCGGGTCGCCTGTTCGCCGACATCGAGCGCCTGGCGCAATTGGGCCTGAGCCGGAATGGCCAGCCCTGCGATAAGCGCCGCGGCAATCACGCCGCGAGCTGGTGACAGAAGTTTCTTCATGAGGTTTGCCTCTCACTCTCCAAACGGTCGCGCTGGTGTTGCGCGGGAAATCCGACATACGGGCGCCCCGCTAACGAGAGCGTCCCGGTCCTTTACAATACCTCACACACAAAAGAGGCAAGTTCCCTTGGAAGCAGAGAGACGGAGACCGCCCAACACCTCCCCTGAGTTTTTGCGGGACGTTGTCCGCCCTCTGTCATTGATCCCTGAATGACCTGCTTTTCTAGCAGGCCCGCGGCAAAGCCCTTAGCTGCGAAACCGGACGCTAACAACCCTCTGTGACACGATCAACAAGGCTTTACGATTCATTTAGAAAATATCCCGCGCCTGCACGAACGCAACACATCGCGTGCAGTGCAAACGAGCGTGCATTTGTTACAAATGCAATTAAACGGGCGATGGGATTTGATTAGGAAGCGCCCGCAGGCGCTATCCAGAAAGAGTGGCTGGGGTGCCAGGATTCGAACCTGGGAATGCCGGTACCAAAAACCGGTGCCTTACCACTTGGCGACACCCCAACGGAGGCGCCGAGATAGCCACTCTTTTTCCCGGAGGCAACACCTGTTCGCATAGCAATTCAGTACTTCTTTCGCTGTATGGGCGTTTTGCTGCAAATTTCGCCCGTTAGCAGAGCCGAACCTTTACATTTTATCGATTATCGACAATATCCAGCATGAGCACTTCTCCTTTGGTCAGTACCGGAGACCACACCCCTATGAGAACTTTCCTCCTTTCGATGGCTGGCGCCTTCGTCGCCATGATCCTCTTTATCGTGCTAATGACACTCTTCTTCGTCAGCATCATTGTGGGAGCGACATCCTCCGCGCCAGACACACCCGACAACATCGTCCTATCGCTGGACCTGAACACGGAATTTACCGATCAGGCCCCGACAAGCGGGATTGCAGCTTTTTCAGCAACGCCCGGTTTTATAGACCTTTTGACCAAACTTAAGGCAGCTGAAACCGATGACACCGTGAAAGGCCTGTATCTGAGGGGGGCAACAGTCGGAATCGGAAGCTCTCGCGCCGAGGAACTTCGTGAGGCCCTGCTTAGCTTCCGCGACTCCGGAAAGTTCGTCATTGCGCACACACAAGGCACGTTCGGTGTGAGCGGCCCCTCAGCGCTGCGCTCCATCACACCGGCCGACGAAATCTGGATCCAGCCTGGGTCAGAAGTCTTCTCCGCTGGCGTGACGTTTGAAACGGAATTCCTCAAGGGCCTCTTCGACAAGATTGACGTGACCCCGGAAATCTACCCCTTCTACGAATACAAGAACGCGCCGAACTCTTATAATGAGGCCGGCTATACTGAGCCGCACCGCGAGGCGATGACCCAGCTGGCCGAGTCCCTGTGGACTGCATCACTGGATGATATCGCCGCAGATCGCGGCCTGACGGTTGCAGAGGTCAAATCCGCGCTTGAAGGCGGCCCGATGACTGCCGAGCAAGTCGTCTCGCTGAAGCTGATGGACAAGGAAGGCTATCCCGAGCAGGCAGAAGATGCCGCTAAGGAGAAGGCTGGCAAGGATGCGGAATTCGTCGATCTCGTCAGCTACACTCCGCCGTCCCTCCCACTGAAAGCCCCTGCCATCGCGGTGGTTGGTGGTGAAGGCGCCGTGGTGACAGGCAGTGCAGACTCCGGCTCGCCCTTCGAATCTGCACCGGCATTTGCCTCTGACACGATTGCCCGCGCCATTCTGGATGCTGGCGACAATGACAAGGTGAAGGCGATCGTCTTCCGCGTCGACAGCCCCGGAGGCTCGCCAACCGCATCCGATCAGATCTGGAACGCCATTGAACGCGTCCAGGCGAAAGGCAAACCGGTCGTGGTCTCGATGGGCTCGCTGGCAGCGTCGGGTGGCTATTATGTTTCGGCTGGCGCCGACTACATCGTGGCAAACCGCTCGACCATTACCGGCTCCATCGGCATCTTCGGCGGCAAGTTCGCCCTTGAAGGCGGCTTCAACAAATTGGGCATCACGTTCGACACCATCTCGGTGGGTGGTGAGTTCGCCGATGCCTACGGCATGGACAAGTTCACGCCGGAACAGGAAGCCGAAGTCAAAGCCTCCCTGAAGCGTGGCTATGACCGCTTTGTCGGCATCGTCGCCGATGGCCGTGGCATGACCTACGATCAGGTTCATGATGTGGCGCGCGGCCATGTGTGGAGTGGTGAAGATGCACTGCAACGCGGCCTCGTCGACGAGATCGGCAGCTTCACCGATGCCATCGAGAAGGCAAAGGCACTGGCCGGCATTGATGCCGATGCCACGCCTCGCCTGATCTACTACCCGCACCGCAAGAGCGGCTTCGAGGCTCTGGAAGCCTTCTTCGGCGCCTCTTCCGAAACGGCAGAGTCGATGGCAGCTATTTCCAGCCTCACAAACGACAAGCATGTGCAGATGCTGCTGGAAGAGCTGGCCACGGCACGCGCCGTCAATGCCGGTGAGGCCCAAGCCATCGGCCCGCGAATCCGTGAGCGCTAAGCGGCTTCGCCTGACAAACACCTGACAGTGAAAGGCCTTCCGGACATTCGGGAGGCCTTTTCTTCATTACGGTTTCCTATGCTTGTACGGACGGCTGCGATCATATAGCCCGGGAGCCAAGAACAGGGCACACGCATGAAAATCCTCGTCACCGGCGCCGCCGGCTTCATTGGCAGCGAACTGTCTCTGAGGCTCGCAAAAGAAGGGCACGACGTCACAGGCGTCGACTGCTTCACTCCTTATTACGATGTCTCGCTCAAGCGCGACCGCGTGAAACGCCTGGCCGCGTACGAAAATTTCCGCATGCATGAGGTCAAGGTCGAGGACGAAGCAGCAATGACTGCTGCGTTTCAGGACAGCGCGCCAGACATCGTCGTCCATCTCGCTGCGCAGGCCGGGGTGCGATACAGCCTGGACCACCCGCGCGAATACATTTCTTCAAATATCGTGGGCTCGTTCAATGTCATTGAGCTGGCACGCCAGCACAACATCAGGCACCTTGTGCTTGCATCCACTTCTTCCGCATACGGCGCCAATCAAAAATTCCCGTTTGAAGAGACGGATGCCGCCCCCCACCCGCTGACGATCTATGCGGCGACGAAGCTTTCCAGCGAACTGATCGCGCACAGCCACTCGCACCTGTACGGCACCCCAACCACCCTGCTGCGCTTCTTCAGCGTATACGGCCCCTGGGGGCGCCCGGACATGGCCTTCTTCCTGTTCACGGACCGCATCTTCAAGGGTCAGCCAATCGACGTCTACAATCACGGTGATCTGATGCGGGATTTCACCTATGTCGACGACCTGGTCGAAGCCATCCGCCGACTGATGGACAAACCGCCCGTAAAAGGTGAGCCAGTTACACGCAATGACTCACTGAGCCCCGTTGCTCCCTATCGACTCGTGAATATTGGCCACAACGAACCTGTCCGCCTAATGGATTATATCGAAGCCATCGAAACTTCGATCGGCCGCACCGCCGTCAAGAACATGCTGGACATGCAACCCGGTGACGTGAAGCAGACATATGCCGATGTCAGCCTGTTGAAGGCACTGACAGGATATGTTCCCACCACAGATGTCCGTGACGGAATCCAGTCCTTTGTTGACTGGTATCGTGATTATTACAAACCGGACTGAAGCCCGAGCTGGCGGGCAAGCGCTGCGAAGTCTTCCGGCACAGGCGCCTCAAAGCTCATGACACCTCCATCCGGATGACGGACTTTCAGACGAGCCGCATGCAGCATCAGCCGCGCGGCTCCCTCAGCCCCCGTACCATATAGCCAGTCGCCAAGAATGGGCATTCCAGCAATGGAGAGATGTGCGCGAATCTGATGCATGCGCCCTGTTTCGGGACGCGCTTCAATCAACGCCACATCGCCATTGCGCGACAAGACGCGCCAATGCGTTAGTGCAGACTGCGCGCCCTTTCGGCCGGGTTTGGCCGCAATCATGCGCGAACGCCCGCCTTCCTCCACTTTCACCAGCGGCGTCTCACACACGCCCGCGTCTGCTGCCGGTAAAAAACCACGCACCAGAGCGAGATAGGTCTTTTCTGTCCGGCGCGATGCAAACTCTTCCGAGAGGGACGCAGCAGCCGGTTGAGTGCGCGCCGTCACCACAACGCCGGATGTTCCCTGATCGAGACGATGAACAAGGCGGGGGCGCTTGCCATTCGATTTGGCGAAGGCCGCGAGCAACCCATCCAGCGATTGTTTTACGCCACCACCTGCTTGCACGGCCAGACCAGAAGGTTTGTCGAACACGATCACCTTGTCATCCTCGTAGAGAACCAGGCTGCGAACAAATGTTGCGTCTTTCGCGCTGACTTTCGGAACCGGACGATTGCGTGTCACGAACCGCCCTTTCTCTCCCGGATTTTTGCAATCCAGGCCAAACGCTCGGCAATCGGCTTTTCACGGCCCTCCCCTTTTGGCTGGTAAAAGGTTTGCCGTGCCATCTCATCCGGAAAATAATTCTGCCCGGACACGCCTTCTTCCGTATCATGATCATAGGCATAGCCGGCGCCATAGCCCTGATCTTTCATCATCTTCGTCGGCGCGTTCAGAATGTGTTTCGGTGGCATCAGGCTGCCTGTTTCACGCGCAGAGCGGAGCGCCGCTTTCCACGCCACATAAGCCGCGTTGGATTTCGGCGCCGTGGCCAGGTGGATGACAGCGTGCGCCAAAGCAAGTTCTCCCTCGGGAGAGCCCAGGCGCTCATAAGCCCTGGCCGCTTCGCTTGTCACCATCAACGCCGTCGGGTCAGCCAGACCAATATCCTCGCTGGCCATACGTACAAGCCGGCGGGCCAGGTAAAGCGGGTCCTCCCCGCCGTCGATCATCCGCGCGAACCAGTAGAGCGCAGCATCAGGATCAGAACCGCGTACCGATTTGTGCAATGCCGAGATGAGGTTGTAGTGCCCATCCCCGGTCTTGTCATAAGCCGGGGCGCGCTTCTGCAAGCCGGAGGTGACCTGCGCCAAACTCAGAATGGATTTCGGTCCGGCCAGCGCATAAACCTGCTCGACAATGTTGAGCAGGTAACGCCCATCTCCGTCCGCCATAGCAAGGATAGGCGCCACCGCTTCTTCAACGACAGGCAGGGGGCGTCCTTCAAGGGCTTCTGCCCGGCCGATGAGCTCCCTGAGAGCCCCTTCCTCCAGGCGCTTAAGCACCAGGACCTGGCAACGGGAGAGGAGCGCTCCGTTGATTTCAAAGCTCGGGTTTTCGGTCGTCGCCCCTACCAGAGTGACCACCCCGCTTTCGACGAAGGGCAGGAAGCCATCCTGCTGCGCTTTGTTGAACCGGTGGATCTCATCGACAAACAACAGCGTGCCTTTGCCCACCTTGCGGCGCGCCTCGGCCCGGTCAAAGGCGGCCCGCAGGTCTTTGACCCCAGAGAAGATCGCGCTGATCGCCTCGAATTCGAGATCGGTTTCCTGCGCCAGCAAGCGGGCAATGGTTGTCTTGCCGACGCCGGGCGGTCCCCAGAAAATGATGGACGACAGGCGCTTTGCCTGCAGCATCCGCGTGAGCGAGCCCTCAGGACCGACCAGATGGTCCTGACCTACAACTTCCGACAGTTTCTGCGGACGCAGCCGGTCTGCGAGCGGGCGCGGGGCCCCTTCAGACATGCCGGCAGCTTCAAAAAGATCGCTCATGGCCCGTGTTCTAGGCGAGCAGGCGCGCTGTGGTAAGATCCTCCTTGGAGGAAACGCATATGAGCCTGGAGATTACACCATCCGGGCAGGCCTGCGGCGCGACTGTGCGCGGCGTGGACCTGACCCAGCCCCTGACAGACGACACGATCGCCGGGATCCGGCAGGCATGGCTGGACCATCAGGTCCTGTCTTTCCCGGACCAGAAGATGACTAATTCGGACCTTGAGCGATTTACGCAATACTTCGGACCGTTTGGCGACGACCCATTCATTGCTCCAATCGAAGGGCACCCACACATCATTGCGGTCAAGCGCACAGCCGACGAGACAGGGCCCATCTTTGCCGAAAGCTGGCACTCAGACTGGAGCTTCCAGAAGCGACCACCGGCCGGCACCTGCCTGTTTGGCATCACTATTCCCCAGAGTGGGGGCGACACGCTGTTTGCCAATCAGTACATGGCGCTCGAACAGATGCCGGACGCGCTCCGCCAGAAGCTCGAAGGGCGGCATGCCATCCATTCGGCGCGCAACGCCTATTCCCCGGTGGGCATGTATGGCGATGACGACAAGTCAAAAGGGCGCAGCATGGACATCCGCCCGTCCACAGATGCCGAGGCCACCGAGCGGCATGACATTATCCGCACGCACCCGGAAACCGGGCGGCAGGCAGTGTTCGGCTGTGCGGGTTACATCGTCGGTATTGCCGGAATGGAGCAGGAAGAAGGTTGGGACCTGATCACCGAACTCTATCGCTGGCAGACCCGGCCGGAGTTCCAGTACCGGCACAAATGGGAGCCGGACATGTTGTTGATGTGGGACAATCGTTGCCTGCTTCACATGGCGACCGGAGGCTATGCCGGGCACGACAGGTTGCTGCACCGCACAACAATCGGTGCCATGTAAAAAGCTTGCAGAGACGGGCTTCCCACGTACTCTACTCCCCATAAGGGCGAAAAAAGCCTGTTAGGGAGGAAAATATGGCCGACACTGCACAGTCGATAGACGTGGAGGTTCCTGATCC
>JACXUV010000062.1 GCA_014763715.1 Rhodobacterales bacterium
GCTGCTAAGGCGTGATCGCCTTTGCATAAGCGCTGCACGTTAACGGTTGGCTTGTGTGGAGGAATGCGTTGGTTTTTGCTGCCTGGCTATAAGTTTATTCTGGCTATAAGTTTATTTTTATATAAATCAAAAACTTATTCATATTGTATGGTGGAGGGAACGACGACCTACCGCAAAACAGCCTCCGCCCTCGACTTGCCCTACAAGTCATTGATGTAACATCAGAAATAATGCTCGCCGACATCCGGCGGCGGTTCATTTCAAAGGAAGCGTTTTTCTCCCCCGATTTCCCAGCACCGGACGAGGGTGACGGGTTTGCAGTAAAACCGGATACCTGGCGTCGAGCAGCAACAACCGGTCTGGCGGTTTCTGCTGGAGATGGAGCCGCCAACCTAAAATAACGGCTCGTCTTGTTTGAGGTTCGTGTCGTTTCCTAAAACTACGGTCTCCATCGGTTTGATCTCGTACCCCATGGCCCGGTAGCCGCGCTGACGTTTGTCCCACATGCGGTTGAGCTGAGGCTGATCGGTCTCGGCATAGTCGTAGATGCTTACATCCTGCTTGTCGGCGTGTTCCCGATGCAGGCGTCCGGCGTATTGCTGCAAGGTTCCCTTCCAGGATATCGGCATGGCCAGCACCAGGGTGTCGAGCGGCGGATGGTCGAAGCCTTCGCCGATCAGGCGGCCGGTGGCAAGTAGCACCCTCGGTGCCGATTCATCCAATGTATCCAGTTCCGCGAACACCGCCGTTCGCTGCTTCTTCGACAAGCGGCCGTGCAGAATGAAACAGTTCTCGACCTCATCCCCCAGCGCCTCCCGCAACAGCGGCAGATGATCCGTTCGCTCGGTAAGCACCAACACCTTTCGCCCTTCCCGGTAGGCGGCCAACACATCCCCAGCGATGCGCTGGTTGCGGGTCGCATCATTGGCAAGGATGCGGAATACATCCTGAATCGGTGAATCCGGCGGGATCTCCGGCGCGGGTAGCACCTTCGGCCAGACCTCCAGTTGCGCCGGGGCGGTTTCCGGTCTGGCGGCGCTGTGACGGATCGGCCCGCATTGCATGAAGATGATCGGCTGATGCCCGTCGCGGCGTATCGGGGTGGCGGTCAGGCCCACCACGAATTTCGCCTTGGCCTGTTTGAGGATCGCCTCGAAGGAAAAGGCCGACAGGTGATGGCATTCGTCGATGATGATCTGGCCGTACTGGTCGAGCAGTTCGCCGAGGTCTTCCCGTCGTGACAGTGATTGCATGACGGCGATGTCGATCTTGCCTGACGGTTTCTTCTTGCCGCCACCAATGACGCCCAAGCTTCCTTTCGGAAATTCAAGAAATCCAGTCAAGCGCTCCTGCCACTGGCGCAGCAGTTCGGTGCGATGGACCAGCACCAGTGTGCTCACCTTGCGCCGGGCGATCAGGGCGGCGGCGGTGACGGTCTTGCCGAAAGCCGTCGGGGCGCAGAGCACGCCGACCTCGTGTTTGAGCATCTCCCGCACCGCCGCTTTCTGGTCCTTGCGCAAGGTGCCGGTGAATTTTGCCGTCACCTTTCGTCCGGCCAATCGCTCGTCCTGCAGTTCCGGACGGATATCGTTCTCCTGCAACAGGTCGAGCACCGCATCGAGGCAGCCTCGCGGCAGGCCGATATGCTGAGGAAAATTCTCGGCGCAGCCGATGACGCGCGGCTTGTTTCATACCGGCAGGCGCATGGCCTGGGCCTTGTAAAACTCCGGATTCTGGAAGGCGGCGAGGCGGATCAGGCGGTTAGCCAGCGGCTGCGGCAGATCGGCTTTGGCGATGAAAATCTGGTTGGCCAGCACAAGGCTCAGTGATTCCGGTAGCGGATCGGTAATCCGGGCGGGTACAGGTGATGGTCGTTGCCAAGGCTTGCTGTCTTCTTCCTCGGTGGCAAAGGCCACATCCAAGGGATGGCGGCCGCCGCTGGCCCGCAGAATGGCGTCTTCCAGGTCCCGGCGGGACATGGGACGGATGGAAGCCAGAAAAGCCCACTGATCTGAATGGGGTTGCAACTGTTCATCGACGAACACATTGCGCCCTGACTCCCTCGGCTGTTTCTGCAGGGGCAGCGCGATCAGGTTGCCGAAGCGACCCTTGGGCATTGTGTCCTGGTTAGGAAATAGCCGGTCGTAGCTGGTCAGGGACAATTGCCGGGTGCGGTCGCAGGTGTGGCTGATCAGTGCTGCCCCGAGCTGCCGTGCCTCGCGGGCCGGAACCGGCTCGGCAAAAAAGATCCAGGCGTGAGCGCCATTGCCGGAGCGTGAAATCTCCAGCGCTGCCGGAATGCCAAGCTCCCGGCAGGATTGCAGGAAAGCCTGGGCATCCTCCCGCCAGTCGGCCTCATCAAAATCGGCCCCAGAAAGTAGCAGCTGTCGTCGTTCAGGAGTGGATATACGCCGATGGTCTGCTTTCCGGCCAAGTGGTTATAGATCACCTGATCGGTGACCGGCAGCAATTGGCGCTGGTTGCAGTCGCCGCATTTAACCCGGGGCTTGTGGCAGAATCCGGGTTTCCACTCGTTACCGCAGGCCGGTGAGTAGCCGGATGTGCCCTTGGCTGACTCCCAGCGCTGCGGGTAGACATCCTCCCGCCCCCGGAACAGTCGGCGGAACAGGGCGATCTTGTCGTCGGTGGTGAAATGGGCTGGGGCTGGTGAGGATTCGGTTGGGGCGGGGACGGGTTCAGGGATGGCCGGTTCTTCCCAGGCGATACCGTGCTGGGTCAGCAGTTCCTTGAGGCGGGCGTTCTCCTCGCGCAGCTGACACAGTTCGTCCTGTTCACTCTGGCTCTTGTCACTCTTCGGCAAATCCATACTCCGCCATCAGATCGTCCATGTCATCGCCAACGCCCCAGCCCCAGTTGTGGCCTTCACTCCGGACACGTTCAAGCCGCTCGACAAAGTCGTCCTGCAGGTCTGGCTCAAGCGCCACAATTGACTTCAGCGCCTGCTCGAACATGCGCACCAAGGCGTTGAAATAACCCTCGTCATCCATGCCGCAGTAGCCGAGCAGGTTCATGCAGGATTCGCAATAGAACACCGTCAGCTCGGCCAATCCTTCCGGCCGCCCTATGGCTTTCTTGTAATCGGAGATTGCCCTCTTGGCCTTGGCGACCGAGATATCCTGATTGCGCATCACATCCGGACAAACCCAGCGGTCGATGGTGGACTTGTAAGGTTCGAGAACGTTCTCGCCCAGGGCGAAACGGGCATGGAGAAAAGCCTGATTGTTCTTGCTGGCGGCGTAGAGGTCCTGAATCAGGCCCAACAGCGCCGGACGGGCGAGGCCGGCAAGCTGGCGCTTGAGATCGGTCCAGGTCGGTTTCTTTTTACTCGATTTTTTCATGGGACATCATGTGTTAGCCGATTCGGTCTGATGGCGGAACGCGACCAGTGCTGCTCGACCGACTGAATAAATGCGGGACGAACAAGTTTGGCCCGTTGTTCAAGCCAGTCACCGTGATCAATTCGCAGATAAATCCCTTCAGCAGGCTGATTGGTCAGCTTTGATTGCGATAAAAGTTTTTGAATCTCGGGATAGGTGAACCGCCCGCGTGCAATGTCTGGAACCTTCGAGATATGCATCTCACCTAATAGCCGATCCCGGCGCGCCGTGGTCAGAAAGCGACCTGCCTCTCGGTCATAAATATCAAAGGCAAGAAACCAGTCGGGCAAGCGATCATAGAAAATCGAATGCCGGGCATAACACCACTCGCCAAACAGGATATACCGGTCAGAGAGATGCTCGAAAAGCGTATCGGTGTGGAGCGCCAACCATTCGCCGAGTTTTTTCCACTGCCCCGATCCGGGCAGATGCAAATAAGCTCCCCTGTTCTGAGCACGGATATTCCCATTCGCATCAAACGAGAGTCCCAGGTTTGCTCCGTCCACTTTTTCTTCTACCGTCACCTCATGCGTCAGGAATGCATTACGTTCTGATTCTGTCAGAACCTTATCACCCCTGATGTCAACCCCCGGCATGGTCGCCAGATGAGGCGTTGAGGGAAATTTGAAAAAGTCCTCTTTCACGTCCCCATCTTCTCGGCATATTTGGCTTCGACGTATTTCGGGCAAAGGAACTCAACGGTAATCCCAACCTCAGCCAGGGCATCCTTCCATCCCCACCACTTACTGTCTGTGGCCTGCAATATCGGCGGCTTCTCCACGTGGGCGTTAGATGCTGCAACAAACTTGCGGTCCGATCTGTCGAAATCATTCAGATCGTCATGCGTGGGAAATTCTTCGTATGTGTCGCCATTTCTGGTGATGTTCACTCGGTGGGCGTCAGGCAGGCTCCAGCGATTATCGTGAACCCACTTCATGAAACGGTCTCCGACGCCGGGTTGCCCCTTCATGGAGAGCTGCTGCCGGTATTCATCGAAAATTTCGTCTCCCGCGTCGATGATCAGACCGCGCTTTTTGATGACATACTCAACCGCCTCGACGCAGGCCAGCACGCAGGCATCGGATACGTCAGAGTCCGGGTCCGGCCGGGTGGCGAGATTGGCCGTCTTAGGCACATTCGTGTCCACCAAGCATTTCTTGGGCAGGCTCATGCGGAGGCCTCCGGCTTTTCGGTTTTCTGCATCCGCTTCTTCATGGCGGCCTTGGCCTGCTCGGTAATGTCGCCCATTTCATCGCCGAAGAAGTTCTCCGGCCAGTTCTGGATGTTGCCAAAGATATCAATTTGCAATGGCTCCAGGGTCGCGGGCGTTTTGGCGATATTGGCGAAATAGGCCGATACCTTTTCCTGCGGGACGGCATCTTCAGCTATACGGCGCTGCAGGCGACGCAAGAAATGCTCCGAATGGGTTTCGATAACCAGCTGAATATCCCTGTCTGCCCCTTTTTCTCTGGAGTTGATGACATCGATCATCACATCGGCCAGCGCCGATTGCGCATTCGGATGCAGGTGAATCTCCGGCTGTTCCATAAGGATGATCGACCCGGGCGGGGCGTAGAAACACTGCACCAGAACCGGCAGCACCTGCGATACGCCAAAACCGACGTCCGGGAGATCGACCCAGTCTCTCGACCCCTTGGTGCGAACCTTGACTTCGAACTCCTGCCGCTGCTCCGATATCGGGTTGACCTTGAATTCCTCGATCAGTCCCATTTCCTTGAGCTTGAGGGCAATAATCTCCTCAAAGGGTTTGGCTGGCCGTTTGTAGCCCAGACTGATTTTCCGGTTTCGCGCCGCCAGAATCGCCGCGACGGTATTTTCCCCAGCATAGCCGACACTTTCAGGCTCCATACCGGTCCATGAATACAGACGTTCCGCCTTGGTGCGCAGAGGGCCAAGATAACAGAGTGATCGGTAGAGCTTTTCGTGGCGCAGGTTCAACCCCTGAACGAAATCCGCGTTCTGGTGATAGGCAACCACCTCATCAGGAAAACCGTAAAACCGGACCGGTGCGCCGGGATACCAGACCCGCCCCTGCTTACGTTTCAGCGTGTAATTGGTCGCATCGACTTTGTACTCGGACTTGGTGTCCGATTTTCGCTCCATGCCGATGGACAGCCGGGATTCATCGTCTTCAAGCAACTCATATTTCAGTTGGTCAAGCGCCAGGGTGTGCTGGTCCTTATCCCCCAAGCCGACCTCGGCATGAAAAGAGAGGTTATCGCAGGAAAAAGCCTGGCCCGTCACCGGGTCTTTGAACTTCAATATTTCCGGCAAGGACCACCGATAGTCGAAGATGATCTTGTTTTCCGGATCGCGGTGAAAGACCATTTCTTGATAGGAACCGAGTTGAACAGCGGAATTCTTACTGCCCGGATGGAAAACCGCCTTTCTGTCCGGTGACTCCACGGTCTGCTTCAGCATCATCAAAAACTGGCCAATGCTGGATTTGCCTGAGCTATTGGCACCAAAGAACAGGGAGATGGGAGCCATGCGAATGGTGCCGGTATCCTTCCAGCCCTTGAAGTTTTGTATTCGTAATTGTTTCAGCATAATTCCTCTCTCCTGTCTGTATTGCCATGCCGTCCACGGTGCCCGGCACTTATGCGGTTGCCGATAACGTCATTGGGCAAAATTATGTTCTTCATCAAACACCCTCCCTGCCAGCCTGCACCGGGTGCGCCCATACGGGCACCTGCTTCCAGGCGTCCCGCATCCGGCCGTGCAGCAGGTCGGTTTGCGGTTCGAACTGACGCAGGTGGGTCCAGAAGCGGCTGGTGTGGTTGCGCTCCAGGGTGTGACACAGCTCGTGCATCAACACATAGCGCACCAGCTTCGGCGGCAGAAAAAGCAGCTTGGCGTTCAGGCTGATCACGCCGTCGGCCGAGCAACTGCCCCAGCGGGTGCGTTGGTTCTTGATGATGACCCGGCTGAAACGCAAACCACTCTCGGCGGCCAGCGACTCCAGCCACGGTGTCAATGTTTCCTTGGCGCGCCGGGCCAGCCAGCGGCGCAAGGCAGCCTTGCAGCGTTCATCGTCCGCTACCGCGCCATAGACCTGGATGCGGCCCTGTTGATCGGTGCGCGCCCCGACGGTCTTGCCCTTGGTGATCCGATATTCCACCCGCCAAGACTCTGCCAGCGCGGGCAGGTCAAAGGCCTCCGGTCGGGCCGATACCTTATCAAGCAGCAGATGCCGCACCTCCTCGAACTGGTCGAGTTTTGCCGCGATCCAATCCCGCTTGCCGCTCACCAGCTCGACCACCTGCCGCTCGTCGAGCCCCTTAGGCGCGATCACCGTCAGCCCCTCCCGTGCCGTCATCTTCAGGCGCAGGCTGCGGGCCTTGGCGGAGGGGCGGATCTCGTAGTCGAGTCGCCGCCCGTCCGGCAGGTCGATGTGGGCATTTAGGCTCATTTAGGCGTCCTTGCTCCCCGGCTTGTAATGCTTGCGTTTGAGCACCTGCACCAGTTGGCCGATGAACTCCATGGCGTCGCCCGCCAGCAGCCCCAGCGCGGAGAAACGCCCGGCGGCCAGCAGGAGCAGGGCCTTGGAGAGTTCCGGGTCCACCGAAGTGGAGTTCCACCAGCCGGGGAAGCAGTGCTTGTCCGCCTCGTCGAGGATGGCGGCGGCCACCTCGGCGGCCTGGGCCTCGGTCAGGGCAACGTTGCGGGCCTTGATTTTCAGCGCCAGTTGCTGGCCGATGGGGCGTTTGGATTCTTCCACGGCGGAGCGCACCGCCTCGGTGAGCGATTCCAGCTCCTCGATCAGCGCGATGCCCGCGAGCGTCCCGGCCCGTTTTTCGTCGATGATGCTTTGCAGCTTTTCCGACAGCGGCCGGAAGGTTTCATCCTGATCCAGCCTGATGCGCAACTCGGCGGTGAGCATCGCCTCGATGTCCAGCGCCTTGGCGTCGGGCTTCTTATCCTTGAGCTTGGTCAGAAAATGCTCGTCCAGCACATAGGTGGGGAACTCCTTTTCCAGCGCCTCCACGTCGATATGCTGGCGGATCAATTCCTTGGTACGGGCCGCGTCCTCTTCCGTCGCCTCCAGGGCCGCGTCGGGATAGAACTTCTTGCGGTAGAGCATGTAGAGCTTGGTCAGCCAGGCATAGGGGCGCACGAAGTCGCGCAGCTGTTCGTCCGGTTGCAGCGCCTCGTAGAGCACGCGCAGGTTGCGGTAGCCGGTATCGAAGCTCTTTTCCGCCCCTTCCTCGTCGCGCAGGATCTTCATGGCGGCGATGAAGGCCGAATGCGAGCCGTCACGGGGCACCGTCTCCTCGGGAAAGAGCGCCCACAGGGTATCGAACTGGCGGCGGAAGTGTTCCCGGATGCGCTCGAAGGGAAAGGCGATGTCGCCCAGCTCCTCGGGCCGGTAGTTGAGCGCCTCGTTCAGGTGGTCGAAGATGCCGTAGTAGTCGAGCACCAGACCGTGCCCCTTCAGCTCGTTGTAGGGCCTGTTCACCCGGGCGATGGTCTGCAGCAGGGTGTGGTCGCGCAGGCTCTTGTCGAGATAGAGCGCCTGCAGGATGGGGGCGTCGAAGCCGGTCAGCAGCATGTCGCAGACCACCAGCAGCTCCACCTTGCGCAGCTCCTTGTCCTGATGTTCCGGCAGTTCGGACCGGGCCGGGATCAGAAACTCGTTGAGCAGCTTTTTGCGCCTGGCCTCGCCGAGATAGAGCGCCTTCACCGCATCCGGGTCGTCCTTGGGCGCTTCGGAGATCACCGCCATCACCGCCTCATCACCCAGCCGCGCCCGCAGGGCCTCGGTATAGAGCCGCACCGTCTCCTTGTCCTTGCAGACAAGCATGGCCTTGAAGCCGTTGGGCCGTACGTGCTCGCCAAAGTGCGCCACCACGTCGTCGGCGATCTGCTCGATGCGCTTGGGCAGTTTCAGCAGCACATCCAGGGTGGAGGACTGGCTCACCAGCTCGTTCTGCTCGGCCTCGGGCAGGTGGCCGAATTCCCGCTTGAAGGCGAGATCGAGCTTGGCCCCGTAGAGCTGCCAATCGGTTTTGCGCGGCTGCCAGTGGATCGGCTTGACCACCCCGTCGCGCAGGGCGTCGGTGACGGTGTAGGGGCGGCCCATGTAGCGCTCGATGGTGCCGTCGTCCTTCACCTGGCCCCAGGCCACCGGGGTGTTGTGGTCGTCTTTTTCGATGGGGGTGCCGGTAAAGCCGAACAGCGAGGCCCCGTCCACCGCCGCCCGCATGTAGGTGCCCAGTTCCCGCTCCTGGGTGCGGTGCGCCTCGTCGGCCATGACGATGACGTTCTGGCGCTGCTTGGTGATGTGCTTGGGCATCCCCTCGAACAGATGCACGGTGGTGAGGATCACCCCGCGATAGTCGCCCGCAAGCTTGGCCTCCAGGTCACGCTTGCTGGCCGCCACATGCACATTCTCGGTGCCGGTGGCCATCAGCTCGCGGTCCATCTGGTCGCCGAGCTGCTCCCGGTCCACCAGCAGGATCACCGTGGGCTGGTTCAGCTTCGGGTCCTCCCACAGGCTGCGGGCGGCGTAGATCATGGTCAGGGTCTTGCCCGAGCCTTGCGTATGCCAGATCAGGCCGCGCCGCTTCTCCGGCGGCAGGGAGAGATCGGTGGCGCGGCCGAGGATGTCCTTTACTGCCAGATACTGCTGGTAGCGCACCACCACCTTGTCGGTCTTGCCGTCCTTGGTGACGAAGACGATGAAGTGACGGATGAAGTCCAGCATGTTGGCCCGGTCAAACAGGCCGTAGAGCGAGACCTTCATCTCGTCGAACTCGTCGATGCTATGCGGCCAGGGGTCGCGCCATTGCAGCCAGAACTGCAAGCGCCGCCCCGGCACCCCGTACATCATGCGGGTCTCGTTCACCCCCACGCCGTAGGCATTGGTATAGAAGAGTTGATCGATCTCTTCCGAATACATGCCGAGCTGTTTGGCCCCCTCGCGCCAATCGGGCTTGTTGCGGCTGGCGGTCTTGGCCTCGATCACCACCACCGGGATGCCGTTGATCAACAGCACCATGTCCGGCCGCCGGGGCGAGTTGCCCTCCACCGGAAACTGATTGGTCACCCACCATTCATTTGCGTCAAGATCGTCGAAATCGATCAGCCGCACATCCATGGCCTTCTCGGATGGGTCGAACTGGTAATTGACGCCGTTCTGCAGCCAGGCCAGCCACTGCTGATTGTCGCGGCAGGCCCGCAGCTTGGTGATGATGGCGTCCACCCGCGCCTCGTCGGTGAGGATGGCGGGGTTGAGCTGTTTGAGCTTTTTCCGCAGCAGCGGCAAGAGCAGCACCTCGCGCTCGTCCGGGCGCAGCTCGGTGACCTGCTCACGGGAGCGGTAGGTCCAGCCCAGCGCCGGGGCTTGCAGATGCTCGATGATCTCCCGTTCGACCGTGGTCTCCTCGTTGAACAGCCGCGCCACCGTGGGCGGCGTCGTGAGATAACCGGGCGACATTTCCCTTGTTTCATCCATGGGTGGCCCCCTCGGGTATGCGGATTTTGCCGGTGAGCAGGTTTTGCAGCAGGGATTTTTTGACCTGTTGGAGAGCTTCGACTTTGCCCACCAACGCGTTTATCTCTGTCTCTACCCCATTAAGCAGGTCAACTATCTGCTCTTGCTCAGGTACGGGTGGTCGCGGCAACTTGAACTGCTTAATTGCGCGGGCACCGATGTTGTTATTTCCTGCAGATGTATTTGCGACGGCTCCTGCCTGCCTTCTTCCTAACGGCGAAGCCAGGAAGTAATTGAGATATGCCCCGAGGAGATTTTCTTTATCTGTTCTAAGCCGAATCAAATATGATGCGAAAATGGTATGTCTTGTACCTACTTCCTCAGAAACAATCGTCGATTTTCCAATGTATTCAGGATTTCCATTGGTACGAATTAGCAATACATCATCAGTGATCAGGCGTAAAGCAGCAGCTTCCGTTTCACTCACTTCGGCAAAAGGCACATCTGTTAAGCTCAGGTGTGGCGCGACGACTTGAGGAATTGCTATTACCGGATAACCAGACTGGTAATCGTTTGATGGCGCGTTGGTGCCATACTCGATAAGCACAAGGCTTTTACCTAAAGGCTCCGTATCCCAATGTGCCGGTATGGATGCCGTGTAGCATCGGTGGATTTTATAAGGCTTCTTACTGACGGAAAGCGCAAGGCCGCTCTCAAACACCTGTGTCATCAGCGACCGCTTCAACTCCCGCGTCGCCTCCAGCTCGGCCTTGGCCTTGGCGATGGCGTCGTCGGCCAGCTTCAGCGCGGCGGCAATGCGGCGTTGTTCGTCGGGTTCGGGCCATGGAAGCAGAAGCCTTTGATAGTCGCGCCAGTTGAGATTGCGCATCTGGGTCGATTGCTGCTGAACCCGTTCGATGATTCCCGTGCGCTGCAATTCATAGAGAACCCACCCGAGAAAATCGGGATCGACTTTTACAGGATCGGGGCGCAACACCTGCACGAAATTCGAGACCGTGCCATCGGGTATGTCTTCCGTAATGAAGCCGATGCGACCAACGGGCTGGTCGGGGCCGCCACCGGAACGCTCAACAAGCAGATCCCCCTTTTGCAGTCCGAAAGTTTCGGCTTTTTCCTGACTGAAGTAGCGGGTTGCCACGTCGCTGAAATCGAGCGCGCCACTACTGGTGAAGTTGGTCGAGCGCAGAACCGAAACGGCCTGTTCAGCCTCGTCGGAACCCCAATCCCCGGAAAACTGCTTTTCCAGCAACGAGCGTAAAGGTTTTGGCTGCCAGTCCTCTGGTATGTCACCAATGATGGTGTCATGGCGGTGGGTCAGCATCAGTTGACCTCCACTGTGGGTAGCGTCATGGCAACGAGTATCTTCTGTAACGCTGCTTGCGCTTCGCCAGCCGCTTCGGATGCATCGGTAAGATTTGTCAAAGCTGCATCCAGCGGCACCACCACCTCCGGTTCAAAGGTATCCACATAGCGCGGCAGGTTGAGATTGAATTCGTTCTCCTCGATCTCGGCCTTGTCCACCAGGGCGAAGTAGCGCCGTGCCTCATCGGGATCGTTGCAGATGCGGCGCAGGTCTTCAGCCGCCTCGTTCAGGTGGGCGATCTCGCGCTCGGCGGCAAGGCGGATCTCCTGCTCGCGGCTGTCGCGCTCCTCCTGCAGTTTGTTCAGCTCCTTGATCGCCTTGTTCAACTGCTTGAGGTGCGCCTTGATGGCGGCGATGAGCAGCTTGCGGGCGTCATCGAATTTCTTCTTGGGTTTGGCGAGTTTGGCCTTGAGGGCGGCCTTGTCGCCGCGTCCGGCGGCGTCGATCTCGGCCTGCACTTGTTCCACCTCGGCCTTGAGCGGGGCGAGCGGGCCGAACCACTTGTGTTCGGGGGCGATGGCGTCGTTGACGGCGGATACCTTGAGGTCGAGCGCGTCGAGTTCGGCCTGTTCGTCCATCAGCTTGGCCAGCGGCGCGAGCACCGGGCCGAAGGCGTCGTCGATGTCGGCCAACCGCTGGTCGCGGTGCTCCTCCACCTCGCGGATCAGTTGTGCAGCGTGGCTGTCCACCAGGGTCTTGGCCTGTTCCAGATCGCCAAAGGCACGCCAGGGCACCAGAATGCGCATCAGGTCGGAGGGGCGCAGCAAGTTCTGCGGGTTGGCCTTCTGGAAATGGCGCGAGTTCCAGATCATCAGGGTCTTGCCCTTGCGCGCCTCCGGCTTGTTCTTGTTCAAGAGCAGCAGGCAGGCGGGCACGCCGTTGCCATAGAAGAGCTTGGAGGGGAGCACCACGATGCACTCGATCAGGTCCGCCTCCACGAAACCGCGCCGGATCACGTATTCGGCATCGGCCTTCTGATTCTGGCCGTCCTCTTCCTCGGTCTGTTCCGGCTGGCCGCGAAACAACACCCCCTGGGACATGACCACCATCCCCTTGCCGGATTCGCCGGTTTCCGGGTCGAGGTCCTTGAGCGACTTGGCGATCTGCTGCAGCCAGGCCCAGTCGCCATTGGAGGCGGGCGGCATGCCGAAGGAGAGACGGCCGAACTTGTCGCCGCTGCTGACCGTGTCGTGCCCCCAGTCCTCCAGCGAGAAGGGGGGATTCATGATGATGCGGTCGAAGGTTCTCAGACGGTTGGCGGAAGTCAGATGGCGCGGGTCGCGCAGGCTGTCACCCTGTTTGTGCTCCCACACCGGCACGCCGTGCAGGATCATGTTGATGCGCGAGATATTGTAGGTGGCGACGTTGGATTCCTGGCCGTGCAGGAAGAGCTGGCGCACGTCGCCGCCGTGCTTCTTCACATAGCGGATGCACTGGAGCAACAGCCCGCCGGAGCCGCTGGCCCAGTCGCAGATGCTCATGCCCGCTTTTGGCTCCAGCATCTCGGACATGAGAAAGCCCACCTCGGCCGGGGTGTAGAACTCGCCGCTGGACTTGCCCGCCTTGCTGGCGAAGTTGCGGATCAGGTACTCGTAGGCGTTGCCGAACAGATCATCGGAGACGTGGGCGCGATCGAAGGTCTGGCTGCCGAAGTGGTTGATCAGGTTGACCAGCTTGTCGCGGGGCAGCTCATCCTGCTTGTTGAAATCGATCTTGCCGGTGAGGATGCCGTCGAAATTGTTCTGCCGGTGGGCGTTGGCCCGTTCGATGGCGAGCATGGCGTCGTTCAGGGCCTGGCCGAGCTGGCCCTTGGCGGTGCGGGCGACCCTGGCCCAGTCCGCCGCCTCGGGGACGATGAAATGATGGTTCTGCGGATCGCGGGCCAGTTGCAGCGCCTGCTCCTGCGGCACGCCCGCCTTGATCAGGGTATCGGCCTGGGTGCGGACCTCTTCCTCATAGCAGTCGTTGATGCGCTTGTAGAACAGCAGGGCGAACACATAGCCGCGAAACTCGGAATGGTCGGCATTACCGCGCAGGATGTCGGCGGCCTTGTCGAGATAGCTCTCCAGCTCGCCCTGGGTCATGCGCCGGGTGGGGCGCACCACGATGGGCGCTTCGAGCGTGGTGAGAAGTTCGGTCAGATTCATGAATGCTCCATTCCTTATTGTTTGCCGCCGAGGCTGGTGTTGCCGAGTTCCGCAGCACCGCCGGATTCGACCCACGCATCCACCTGGCTTTTCTTGAACTTCCACAGACGGCCCATGCGGTGCGCGGGCATGCCATGCCTGTCGATCCACTTGTACACGGTGTCATTGCTGACCCCGAGGTATTTGCAGATCTCGGTTATCGACAACCAGCGGTCTTCCATCTCGTTCATGCTCAAAACTCCACGGGCGTTTGGTTTGCGGCCACGTCCGCCAGAGGCGAAACGGGAGGGTGCTGGACGCACCTCTCCCAAGTTAAAAACTTCCTTAATATACAAAGGGTATTCGTGCGAAGTCAAACGATCTTTGCCGATTACGGCCGAATTTATCCTTATTCAATCGATGCCATGGGAATTGGCAAGCTTGGGCCGATTGATCGGCGAAAAGTGGACAAGATTTTTTTCGGCTGAACCGACACATCCCGCCGTCGCCCGGTAAATAAGCCCCATGGATGTCAGTGAGCACAAAAAAATCAGCCGACGCCCGACACTTTCTCCGTCTCTCCGGTAAGTAAGGGCATAAACCAAAACGAGGAGCGACCAACCATGGACATCAACGACCTGTTTGACGGAATCATGAAGAGTATCAACCAGTTTGCCGACGAAATCGCCGAGCAGCGGTTGCAGGAAAAAATGCAGGAGTCCGGACGAAGTCCGGAGAATGGGGGGCGGAATGCGGAGAATTTCGAGGCGAAAGAGAAGCGGGGTATGACGGATTTCCCGAAAAGGGAGTGATCGGGGCAGCAGCGCCGACACCCCGACAGCGACACAAGTCGCTGACAATACGCAGAAAAAGAAAACCCGTCCAGCAACCGGATGCGGTTAGTGGACGGGTCTGTCTTTTCTAAATGGTGGAGATGGGCGGAATCGAACCGCCGTCCGGAAAGCATCCACTTAAAACTCTACATGTTTATTTGGTCTTTGAATTTAACCTACCGCTGCCCGAC
>JACXUV010000105.1 GCA_014763715.1 Rhodobacterales bacterium
GCGTGGAACTGGTGGTAGCCCGCGATGATCTTGACCAGCCCCGAACCGGTTTCGCCAAAGAGCGTGAAGTGACAAAGCAGATCGAGCAGGCGGCGATGCTCGAACACGCCTTCGATCAGCGTCGAGAGTTCCGGCGCACCTTTCGGGGCAACGTCCGTGCCGTCGGTGGTGCGCCACGGCATGAAGCGCTCAAGGTCTGCCGAAAGTGACCCTACGCGGGCTGCAATACCGTCTGAAGTGACCAGCAGCGCGTTGGTGTTGAACAGCGCCGGAATCTGCTGTTTGTAGGTCTGCAACTGATTGAACGCAGCA
The DNA here is from genome assembly GCA_014763715.1 of Rhodobacterales bacterium. Taxonomy (GTDB): domain Bacteria; phylum Pseudomonadota; class Alphaproteobacteria; order Caulobacterales; family Hyphomonadaceae; genus Hyphomonas. The sequence continues at coordinate 313 of JACXUV010000105.1, forward strand.
ACGAGGGTTGCCTGCTCATTGCCCGGTGCTTTCAGCTCGATCACGCCCAGCGGCAAGCCGTTCACGAACACCACCACATCGGGCCGCCGGTTGTTCTGGCCGTTGATCACCACGAACTGGCTCACCGCCAGCCAGTCGTTCTGTTCTGGCCGCTCGAAATCAACGAGCGCGACCTTGCCTGCCGTTAGTGTGCCATCGTCGGCGTAATACTCAACATCCACCCCTTCCGTTATCAGCTTGTGAAGGCGGCGGTTCTCTTCGAGCAGCGAGGGCAGCTCGGACTGCATCATGCGTCGCACGGCATCTTGACGCGCCTCCAATGGCAATGCAGGGTTCAGGCGCGCGACAGCCTCTTCAAACCTCTTCTTGAGCACCACCTCATCGTGACTCTCGCGCTCCGGTCGGTGTCCATCGGGGCCGATCTCCTCCTCGCGTTCGATGCCATACCCCAGCCCACGCAACTGCTCCAGCAGGGCGTACTCAACCTCGGTCTCTGATAGAAAGGCCATCATTGTGTCTCCTGTGCCAGCGGGTGCGTGAACGCACTCAGGTCATCCAATGTCATCAGGGTGAATCGCGGCCGGCCTTGGCCTACCCGCATGACGTTGAGTTTCACGGTGACCGGCTTGTGCAGCCACTCTCGGTTGAGGATGTCAGGATCATCGAACGCCAAATCCACCTTGCCCTTGATCAGCCCCTTCTGATCAGCAAGCCGAAACTCAAAGGTTCTTCCCGTGGGCAGGACACCCTGAAACTCGCCGTGATGGGTCTCTTCCCACTCCTGAATGTTGTCGGCTTGCAGTCGCTCGCTAGATACCTTGATTTGCTCGTAGTCGGCATAGCGGAAGAACCGATCAGCAAACTCAAGACCGCACCATGCCTGTTGTTGAACCAGAAATTCGAGAAACTCGTAGACCTTCTTGACCGCGCGTGGGTGAACTTCCTCGATGACCTCCGCGACTTCGTCATCCGTTCCCTCCGCCGTCAACCTAAACAGCGCTTCGATCTTGGCCATGGCCTCCTGTGCCTTCTCCGTTTCGGGAAACAGCGACGGCTCAAGAGCGGGCAGCTCAAACTCAAAGCCAAACGAACCGATGGCAGTGCCCGTAATCAACAACTGGTTCTTGTCTCGGTTGGGAATGGGTCCCATGTACCGCAGTCCCTCGCTCAAACTGGCGACCACTGCCGCGAACGCATCCGAAAAAGCGCCGGCCGCCTTGCCCCCGAAATCCGCCGCGATGCCATGGCTGCCGAATACCGGCTTGCCACGGAAGGTCAATCGTGCCTTCGGTGCGATCTGCTGAGGCAGCACTGCCAAAGCGGCTCTGGCGGATTCAAGCCGCGATTCGAGACTCATACGTTCGATCACATTGCCTTCAGGAATAGCGGCCAACAGGTTCTCCAACTCCTTGATCTCAGAGGCAATGGCTAGATAGTCATAAGTCATGGCGAACCCCTCCCGCGAGATTCAGAATCGCTCGCGCATCTCCATCCTGCGCTGGGTCGAGATCGACCTGCACAAAACCCTTCCACAGCCCGTCACGACGATGCGACCAGAGGCTGTACCAATAGGCGATTTGCTTGACCTGCCATTGATCGGTCGGCTGGCCGAGCACGGCGAAATATGCATCCATCGCATAGGTCTCCTTTACATGCTTCTGATCAAACAGTGTTCCGTGACGCTGGGCCAGCGACTGCTGATCGAGCCCCTGGGGCAGATCGAGGAAGGTCACCACATCCATGTCTCGCGGTGGGCGACCTTCGAGTGCTTCGACATGTTCTAGGAAGCTGCCATCCAGCCATTGAAACCCCGAGGTGATGCCGGCACCGTGTAGATCGGCGCGAAATCTCAGCAGGCCGTCGAGTATCGCCACACGTTCCGGCGATGTAGTGAAGCGATCAAACAGCACGGCCAGATCAACCACATAGGGCGAGCGATCCGGGCTGCTTCCGGGCGCATTTGGCCGAATCGGCGGTAACACCCCGGCACTGTTCCAGGCAGGGATGGCGACAGTGCCTGCGGTCATGACGGACTCCTTGTGTTGTTTGTAATTACTCCATGTTCGACGCGCTCCAGAAAGGTTTCGGCATCCTTCACCCGCA
>JACXUV010000009.1 GCA_014763715.1 Rhodobacterales bacterium
TCGCAATAGAGGCTGTCCTTGCGGATGTCGAAATAGACGGCCGACAGGTCCACGCCCGCGAAATTGATGAGCAGGCTCATGATGCGCTTGAAGTCGTAGACCGTGTAGGCGGCCTTCACCTGCGCATCCAGTTCAGCCAGGCGGTGCAGCACCCAGCGCTCAAGCCCCGGCATCTTCGCGGCGTCCACCGCCTCGTCTGCCGTCCAGCCGTCCAGCGCGCCCAGCAGGTAACGCACCGTGTTGCGCAGCTTGCGATAGGTCTCGACCGAGCCCTTGATGATCTCGTCGGAGATGCGCAGGTCCTCGGTATAGTCGCCCGACGCCGTCCAGATGCGCAGGATCTCGATCCCGTACTGTTTCTGGATTTCTTCCGGCTCGATCGTGTTGCCGATCGACTTGGACATCTTCTTGCCTTCGGCATCGACGATGAAGCCGTGCGTCAGCACTTGCTTGTAAGGCGCCATGCCGCGCGTCGCGCAGCATTCCAGCAGGGACGACTGGAACCAGCCGCGGTGCTGGTCGGAACCTTCCATGTAGAGGTCCGCCTGCCCGGTCTCGGCATCGATGATGCCACGCTCGCGCAGCGCGAAGGCATGCGTGGTTCCACTGTCGAACCAGACGTCGAGCACGTCGGTCACCTTTTCCCAGTCATTCGACGACAGGCCGAACGGCGAGAGGAAGTCTTCCGACGGCGTATCGAACCAGGCCTCGACGCCGCCCTTGGTGATGGCGGCGCGGATCGCTGCGTTGAGGGCATCCGCCTGCTCTTTCGGCAGCGCGGCCGTGTGCGGCTCGCCGGACTTGTTGACGAAGATGGTGATCGGCACGCCCCAGTTGCGCTGGCGCGAGATCAGCCAGTCCGGGCGGCCTTCCACCATGGACCGCAGGCGGTTGCGGCCGACAGCCGGGAAGAACTCGGTCGCGTCGATGGCGGCGAGGGCATTCTCGCGCAGGCTCTTGCCGTTCGGGCCGGGTTTGTCCATCGAGATGAACCATTGCGGCGTCGCCCGCCGGATGACCGGCGCCTTGGAGCGCCACGAGTGCGCATCACGGATCGTCGTCATGCCGCGCGCCAGCAGGTTCCCGCTCTCTGCGAGAGCCGCGATCACTTCATTGTTCGCCTTGCCCGGCTCGCCGCGCTTCTTGCCGCTGGTACGGATGATGTCCATGCCCGCAAAGCGCGGCACGTCCGGCGTGTAGCAGCCGTCCGGATCAACGATCTGGCGGATCTCCTGCGTCGTGTGGCCGGACTCGACCCAGACATTGAAGTCGTCCTCGCCATGCGCCGGCGCCGTGTGCACGAAGCCCGTACCGGCATCGTCCGTGACGTGCTCGCCGGCGAGGAGCGGAATCTCGTGCGCAAAGAACGGGTCCATCGCATGGAGCGGATGAGACAGCTTTCCAAGCGTAGACGGATCGACATCCTCAACCCGTTTGTAGGCAGAGACCTTCGCACCATCCATCGCGGCAGCCGCCAGAGCATCGGCAAGGACCAGCTTGTCGCCCGGCTTCGCGTACGGCGCAAAGCCCAGCTCTTCCTCACTCATCACCGTTTCGACTTCATAGAGGCCGTAGGCGATGGACGGGTTGTAGCTGACAGCCTGGTTGGCCGGAATCGTCCAAGGCGTCGTCGTCCAGATGACGACTGACATATCGGAGCCCTGAACCGGAAACTTCACCCAGATCACCGGCACCTTGCGGTCGTGGTATTCGACTTCCGCTTCGGCAAGCGCCGTGCGCTCCACGGGCGACCACATGATGGGCTTCGCGCCGCGGACCAGTGAGCCGGTCATCGCCATGCGGAGGAACTCACCGACGATGGAGGCTTCGCTCTCGAACTTCATGGTGAGGTAGGGATTGTCCCATTCCCCCTCGATGCCAAGGTTGCGGAATTCCTGTTTCTGGATCTCCACCCATTTGGCGGCATAGGCGCGGCAGGCGGCGCGGAACTCGGCCGGCGGCACGTCATCCTTGTTCTTGTTGTTGGCGCGGAACTCTTCCTCGACCTTCCACTCGATCGGCAGGCCGTGACAATCCCAGCCCGGCAGGTAGGACGCATCGAAGCCAGCCATCTGGTGGCTGCGCACGATGATGTCCTTGACGATCTTGTTCATCGCCGTGCCGAGGTGGATGTGCCCGTTCGCATAGGGCGGGCCATCGTGGAGAATCCACTGTTTCGCGCCGCGGGCCTTCGCATCGGCACGCAGGCGGTCGTACAGGTTCAGCTCGTCCCAGCGTTTGATCCAGTCAGGCTCACGCTTGGGCAGGCCGCCGCGCATCGGGAATTCCGTCGCAGGCAGGAAAAGGGTGTCGCGATAATCTCGGTCAGTCAGGGAATCGGTCATGGGTCTTTGTATGAACGGATTGGAAGAGGTGTGCAGGGCTCAAAAAGCAAATCCCGGCCTGGCCCAGACCCTTCGGTGGGGTCAGCGCGCAGCCGGGCGGCTAATTCGAATTGTGAATATCCGTTCCATTGCCTGCGCCTTAACAGGCAGAGGTTAACCTGTCACTAGGGCGAACGCTTAGTGCGGGGTCGAGGCAACCGCCTGTGGCGGCCCGTAGGAAAGCCGCGACGCCACCTTGGCGCACAGCACATCGAACACCGCAGCATTTTCGATCAGATTGCCCCAGGTGATGCCCCGGTCGAGGATCACATAGCGGGACACGTGCACCGTATCGGCGTCGGCCTTGTAGACAGAGACGGCGCTGAAGGCCCGGTCGATCTCCGTCACCTGTTCAAACGACAGGCTTGAGCCGAAGGCCGCCATGAACTCGACACCCCGGCAATCAGACGCTTCCGCATCCGCGCAGACCGAGTAAATGCCAAGGGTCAGCCCGTCCGGCAGGCGGGCGAAAACGAACGGGGCGCCTGTCTCGTTCTTGCCTGCGGCAAGGAAGGTGCCGTCCAGCTCGTCGATAACCAGCCGAAGATCGTCCAGCTGGACATTGCCAATCAGCACATCCGGCGCGCGCGAAGGGCGCGGGGCATCTTCCGGCAATTGTGCCTGCGCGTTGCCGCCGACACCGCCACTGCCCAGCGCCATTAATCCAGCTGCTGCCAAAGCCCTGCGCAAACCACACCTCTGCCAGTCACATGCATCGCCAAGCTGGCAACCTGCCAGCGTTCGATGTCAGCAATATGGCGGACCTGGGGCGTACTTACTGGTCGTCTTCTTCGTCGTCGCTGAAGAGCCAGTCGTAATACTCGTCCATGTCGTCATCGCTCGGCCAGATCACGTCCGCCACGAGCGGCCCAAGGGCGAGCGCGTTCTGCAGGTTGATCTTCACATTCTCCATGCGCTGGCCGCCATCCAGGATGACATAACGGGTGACACCAACCGTTTCGCCATCCTTGTCCCACCATGTGGAGACGGCCGCATAAGCCAGATTGGCATCGTTGATCTTTTCCGCCGTGACCTCTTCGTCATCGTCATAGCGAACCTGAACCATCATCCCGAGGCAGTCTGCTGAATACTCGGTATCGCAGGCCGTGCCGATGAGATGGAAAATCAACCCGTCCGGCGTCGTCGCGCGGACGGAGACGGCACCTTCGCCGCCGACTTCGGTGATGGTGTGGCCCTCGGCGACCGCAATCGCCTTCATGTCCTCCAGACTAACGCTCCGGACCACACGGTCATCATCGGCGAGCGACGTGTCTGCGGTGAAGTCCTCTGCCGAGGCGGTAAATGTTACGGCGGCTGCCAGCGCCGTGGCGGCAAGGAATGAACGCATTGGAAACTCCCTGTTGCTGTCCCCAGTTCGGGCCAGCATGACGGGGAGCGGCGCCCATGGGAAGGGCGCAATCTAACAAAATTTACAGACTGGCGAGGCGTTTGCGCGCTTCTGCAGCGTCTGCGTGCATCGCTTCTACCAAAGCGTCCAGGCTTGGGAATTTAAGCTCAGGCCGGATATAGGAAATCAGCTGGACTTCCAGCCATTTGCCGTAGAGGTCGCCCTCGAAATCGAAGATGTGCGTTTCGAGCAGCGGATCGCGGATGCCCGTTGTCGGCGTGCGCCCGAAATTGGCAACACCGTCCAGCCAGTCGCCCTGCCGGTCGATTCGGGCCCGCACCGCATAGATGCCGTGACGCGGATGGATCAGTTCGCCCAGATGCAGATTGGCCGTCGGGAAGCCCAGCGTCCGCCCGTTCTGTTCGCCGCTTTCCACCACACCGTCGGCGATCCACCAGTTGCCAAGGATTTCAGCGGCCACGTCCGGTTCGCCGGCATGCAGCGCCTGACGGATGGCGGTGGACGATGCCTTGGCGCCGATCTCGATCACTTCATCGACAATGGTCACGCCAAAGCCGAGGGCACGGCCGAGACTTGCCAGGCGCTGGGCATGACCCATGCGGCCACGTCCGAAACGATAGTCGAAACCGACGGACACATGGCTGACCCCCAGCCCGTCCACCAGGACATCGCGCACGAAGGCCTCATCCGTCATCGAGGCCATTTCGCCATTGAACGGCAGCTCGAACACCGCATCGGCGCCGGCCGCAAGAATGGCCTTGTTGCGCCGCTCCGGCCGCAGGATGCGGAAAGGCGGGTCGGTCGGGCGGAAATAGGCGCGCGGAGGCGGCTCGAAGGTCGCGACGGAGAACTTGCCGCCGCCAGCCTGCTTCGCCGCTTCCATCACGGCCCGGTGACCTGCGTGCAGTCCGTCAAAATTACCGAGCGCAACCGAAGCGCCCCGCGCGCTGGCGGGCAGGCCACGGTAGCCGGCATAGACGGCCAATCAGGCCTCCCGGCTCGGCGCGACCACTTCCGCTTCGCCGGTGATGACGCGCTTGCCGTCCACGATGCACTCGATCTTGAGTACGACGCGGTTGCCGCGGTCGATCTTCTCGGCGATCTCGGCGCGGGCGGTGACCGTGTCACCGATATAGACCGGGCGGCGGAACCGCATGTTCAGCCCCACGAAGACAGCGCCCGGGCCCGGCAGGTTGTTGCCAAGGATGCCGGAAATATAGCTGGCCGTCAGCGCGCCATGCGCGATGCGCTTCTCGAACATGGTCGTCGCGGCGTACTCGTCGGACATATGCAGCGGGTTGAAGTCACCCGAGACTTCCGCGAAGCGCTGGATGTCGTCTGCGGTGATCGTGTGCACGGTCTCGTGCGCCTGCCCGATTTCGAGATCTTCGTATTTGAAGCCGGTAAATTCAGTCATGCCGGGGATGCTCCGATTCTTTCGACGGGCTTCGTTACACGCCTAAAAGCGGCCCGTCACCACCTTAAGCCTGTCATCGCCCAGGTCGCCTGTTCTCCATATGCCGCCAGAAGCTCGACGACTTCTTCCTCGAAATCCTCGCCATGCTCCTTGATGCCGGTGCCGACATAGAGGCTGTCGAAGCCCTGCACGCCTGCGCCGCGCACATCGGTGCCGGGGCTGTCGCCGATACAGAGGATGCGGGCATGGTCGACCGGCTTGCCGCCTGTCAGCGCCTCGACCCGCTCTATGGCGAGATGGTAGATCGGCGGATGCGGCTTGCCGGAATAGATCACCTTGCCGCCCAGATCCTCATAGACATCGGCCAGTGCCCCGGCGCACCAGTAGAGCTGGCCGCCGACCCGCACCTGCTTGTCCGGATTGGCGCAGATCATGGGAATGCCCCGGTTCACGCCGATAGCCAGTTCCTCGCGATAGTCTTCCGGATGCTCGCCCGCATGGTCCCGCAGGCCGATGCAGAGCAGCAGGTCCGCCTCGTCTGCTTCGGTGAAATTCAGGTCCAGCCCCTCATAGAGGTGGCGGTCATGTTCCCAGCCCTCGTCCGCGCCGAGGCGCCAGACGGCCTGGCCCTGACGGCGCGCGAGTTCCGCGCGGGTGGCATCGCCGGACGAGACGCAATCGTCGAACGCCGCATCCGGCACGCCGAGCGGCTTGAAATAGCGCGTTACCTGCGCCTTTGGCACGGGCGCATTGGTGATCAGGCAGACATGGCCGCCACCTTCACGGAAGCGGACAAGCGCCTCGCACGCCTCGGTGAAGGCGCTGCGGCCATTGTGGATCACGCCCCAGACGTCGCACAGGATCGTGTCGTAGCGGCTGGCGATTTCGGAAAGCCCTTGCGGGAATTGCGGTGCAGTCATGCGCGGCGAGGTAGGCCGGGCGGGCGCTGCGGTCAATCACCGAGGCCGCAGTCACGCGCCGGAAGCGGGTTCAGGATCCACTGCACCGCTGTCGGAATCGCAATGGAACTGGCGAAATAACAGCCCTTGATGCGGACCACATGGCCGAGATCGGCCTCGGTGGAATATTGCGGAGCATAGTTGCAGGAGATCATGTTCGCCGCGTGCCGGTCCGGCGATCCGGGGCGGATTTCCAGCAGCAAATGGTTGGATCCTGTGGGGACTGAGACCGACTTCGCGCTGACTTCACCATGACTATCGCAGACTATACCGGACCATGAGCCGTCTTCCTGTTGCCATGACGGATCAAGCGGCGGCGCGATGGAGAGGTCCAGCCAGACCGGCCCCTCGGTCATGTCCTGAAGCGCGGCGGGCGCCTCGAATTCCACATCTCCCGGAAGGCTGGCGACGACCTTCTGGACATCGGCACCGGCCAGTCCGGCGGGCACGACGGCAAGGGCCAGGATGAGCGCGCGCATGAATGCTCCTCCGCTTGGATGCAGAGGACAGAAGAAACCCGGATTGGGGCGATTTAAGGGAGGTGGCCTCAGCCGAAATTGGTGAGGCGCTGAACCATTTCCCGCGGCGGGGCGGTTTCTTCCATCAAGGAGGCCTTGATCGGGCGCGGCGCGCCGAAGACATGGCCCTGGCCGTACGGGATCTCGTATTCGAGGATTTCCACGACGCTCGCCTCGTCTTCCATCTTCTCGGCCACCATGGTGATGCCATAGCGGGAGAAGACAGCGGAGACTTCCTCGCCATCGACGCGGCGGTTGATGGAGGAAACAGGACGCGGCCCGGCCGGGTCACGCAGCTGGTCGATCAGGGCGCCGCCATTCATCTTCACGAAGCGGACGCCAGCCGCCTGAAGGCGCGGCAGGTCGAGGCCGAGATCCGGGGCATGGTCGATCGAGAAGCGGAAGCCGAGCGCCGTCAGCTTGTCCATATTGTCCCGCATCAGGCGCGAGCGCGTCTCGAACCGGTCAGCACGAATCTCGAAGATCACGGCGCCGGACAGGTCCCGGTTTTCCGTCATGAATTCCAGGAACATCGGGAAGAAGGTCGAATCTTCCAGCGAGCTTGCCGCGATGTTGCAGAACACGCCGACGCGGCGATCCCGCTCTGCCAGACGGCGCACGATCTGGACGCAGCGGAACAGGGTGAAATTGTCGATCTGCCCCATCAGATTCGCGCGGCGGCCAGCATCCAGGAATTCGGCCGGCAGGATCAGCGACCCATCCGGACGGCGCAGGCGCGTGAAGCCTTCATAGAAAGCCACGCGGCGCTGGGGCAGCGACACGATCGGCTGCAGGTGCAGGTCAACACGGCCATCCTGAAGCGCGTCGCGCACATCGCGCAGAATCGCATCTTCCTGCGGGGCGACAATCTTCGCGGTGGAGGTTTCCGACAGACGGGATTCGAAACTCTGGGAGAGCCGGTCGATCAGGCTTTCGAGCTGTTTCATCTCCGAGACGAGCGCATCGCGGCGCTCTGTCAGCTCGTGTTTCACCGTCTCCTCGACCACATCCGTCCGCGCCTCGATGACGTTCATCCGGCGCTCGGATTCGCGGTTTTCCTTCTCGATGGCCTGCATGCGCGCGTCGATGTCGCGCTTCGAATTGCCATTGGAAACAAGGACATGGATCTGGCTGAGCACAGCCGTGGTGAGGACACCTGCCCCGATTGAAAGCGGCAGGCCGAGGCCCAGCAGGGTCAGGCTGGCATAGCCAGCTCCGCCACCGACTGCCACGTACAGCAGGAACAAAAGAAATGTCATCAGCTCAGCACCCGAAACAATTCGTCAATCTTAACAGATAAGGTCCAGAAGTTAACGAATTGCTTGGATGTGGCCCAATTTGGGTGGTCCGGCAATCCCGCCTCTCATTGTTGCGGAGAGGTCACATGACATCCTCTCTGTCAGAAGGGCCCAAACCTTAACTGGACAGTCACCCCCAGCCCGGATAGCCAGAAAGCACATTCCCGGCACCATCGGTCCGCGGCCATGTGATTGGCCGGAGCGGGGGCGTCTCGGGGGAGACACGGGGCGCGCAGCAATGTGCGCCCCGGTCCTTATCCGGCTTCCTGAAATCAGGCTGAATTTACGGGCCGGGATTTACGGGCCGGGGTCTGCGCCCTGCACCAGATAATGCACTTTCGGCAAAGGCCATGCGGTGTTGGCGGTGTCGTCACAGGCCAGCGTATAGGCATCGCGTTCGTTGAACTTCACGGCCAGCGTCATGCCGCAGGGCTGCAGCACGGCGCGCTGGCCGCCATAATCCACCCAGTAGCCAGCCTGCGCATCGGCGGACTCGATCTTGGTGACGATCAGGTCCCCGGTGTTGAACACCTGAACCTTCGCGTCGCCTTCCCCCGGCAGGACACCCAGCAGCGCCGCGCCAAAGCCGCCTTGCGGGGGCGCCGCGACAAAGATCTGAGCATCAGACAGCTCATACGCCTTGTTGAAGGCGCCGAGCACGTCCCGCGTGCCGGCCGGACCTGCCACGGGCAAAGGCGCCTCCCGGCCTGCCGTCCAGCCCGCATTGCGAACCTCGTCCAGGCCTTCCAGGTCCGGCCCCTGAAGCGAGAACAGCATCACCGCATCGAGGCTCGCCAGCGTGGCGCCATCCATGCCGGCGCGCAGGCCGGCCGGGGTACCGAACAGGACCCGCTTGCCGCCCGCCACAACCAGAACGCAAGGCGCCGCTTCAGTGGATGGGCCGCACGGGAGCAGCGCATAGTCGGCGCTGCGGATGTCATCCGCGGTCACGCCGCCTGCCCCGTTCGCCCCCGTCCCGCCACAGGCAGACAGGAGAAACACCAGACCAGTTACCAGAAAGCCGAAGCGCGGCACGGGGCAAACCTCCCGGATCAGCCGATCACCGTCGCGCCCGGCTCTGTCACGATTTGCTGCTCGATGTAACCCAGCCCGTCGATCTCCACGCGCACAAGGTCTCCGGCCTTCAGCCATTTCGGCGGATCGAAGCCTGCGCCGACCCCGGCCGGGGTTCCGGTGAAGATCAGGTCGCCGGGCTCCAGCGTGAAGGCAGCCGTCAGGTGCGCGATCTGGGCCGGAATGTCGTGGATCATGTCGCGGACATGGCCGGACTGGCGCTGTTCGCCATTCACATAGGAGCGCACTTCCAGCGCGGAGAGGTCCGCGATTTCGTCCAGCGTGACGATGGCCGGGCCGACCGGGGCGTGCGTGTCAAACCCCTTGCCCATGATCATGGTCTGGCTGGCACGCTGCCAGTCCCGTACCGAGTAGTCGCAGCCAATCGTAACACCGGCAACGATTTCAAAGGCACGCTCACGCGGCACATGGCGCCCGCGCTTGCCGATGACGACGACCAGCTCGCCTTCATAGTCCAGCTGGCCGGACACTTTCGGGAGATGCACATCTGCATACGGATCGTTGATCGAGGTCGCCTGCTTGTTGAACCATTTCTGGACATCCGGCTTTTTGGTGTCGACGAAGCTGACGCTTTCGGCGGCGTGGGCGGCATAGTTCACACCGATGCCGAGGATTTTTCCGGGCCGCTCGACGGGCGAGAGAAATTCCACTTCGGAGAGAGAAACCGGCGGCCCGGCGTCTGCAGCGGTCAGGGCAGATTCAAGGGTTTCCGCAGCGACCGGGACGAAGTGATCGTCACGCAGCACGCCATACTTTACATCGCCACCGACCTTTACGCGCACCAGCTTCATATCGTTACCCTCTCGTCACACTTCAGCCAGAAAGACACTTCACGCGGTTCATCTCGCGTTGTGACGTGGGTTGGCAAGAGCTAGTCAGAAGACAGTTACCAGGGGCCCAGAATGGACACAGGCATGGATCACAGCATCGACCTTGGAGTCAGGGCGCAGGAAAGCTCCGTCAGGATGATTTTCGCACCGGGCGAAAAGCTGCAAATGCCCCCGTACCAGCGCAGTTATTCCTGGGAAACACGCGAAGCCAACGAGCTGCTGGGCGACCTTGTCGATTCGGTCGAGACGGGCACGCCGCACTTCGTCGGCGCTGTCGTTCTGATCAATGGCGCCGAAGATGGCGTGCTGGAAATTGTCGACGGCCAGCAGCGGTTGACGACATTGACCATCCTGCTCGCCGTTCTGCGCGACCTTGAAACGGACAAGGCGCGCGCCGCTGCGTTGCATGCGCTCATCGCCGACGATGCCCGGCCGATCCTCGGCGAAGGCGCCAACTGGCGGCTGACCCTGAACCATATGGACGGGCCGTTCTTCCGCGACGCGATCCAGACGCCGGGCGCGACGCGCAACCTGGACAAGGAACCGGGCGAGAGCGAAAGCCAGCTGCGCATGGTGCGCAACGCCGCCGAATTCCGGAAGAAACTCAGCGAGATGAGCGAGGCGCAGCGCCGCGCCCTGGCGGATGTCGTGCTGAACCGCTGCGCCCTGGTGCGGGTCGTGGTGGGCGAGAAGGAACAGGGCTTCAAGGTGTTCCGCGTGCTCAACACGCGCGGCAAGGAACCGGACGCGCACGACATCATCAAGACCGAACTGTTCCAGCGCGCCCGCTTCACTGACAAGGAAGCGAACACGTATGCCGAGCGCTGGTCGGAACATGAAGCCGCGCTTGGCGGATCGGCCTTCGACGACCTGCTGCGCCAGATCCGCTCCATCTATGACAAGTCGGGCCGGGGCGAACTGGCGGCGGCCTTCCCCAAGGCGGTGCTTTCCAAGGTGGACCCGCGGACCTTCCTGGACGATGTGCTGCCGCGCTATGTCGAGGCTTACAGGCTGATCACGACGGGCGACCTGCAGGGCGGTGCGACAGCGGGTGTTGTCAGCGACAAGCTGAACCAGATGCGCGCCCTGGACCAGAACAGCTGGCGCGCCCCTGCCCTCAAATTCCTGGTCGAGCGCGGCGTGAACGACCCGATGGCGCCGGACTTCTTCACCCACCTGGAGCGCCTCTCCTTCATCATCATGCTGGTCGTCACCGACCGTGACCAGCGCAACCGCCGCTTCAACAAGGTGATGGAAGCGATCAGCAATGACCGCGTCCTGTTCGCCAAGAACGGGCCGCTCTCCATCGACAAATCTGACGCCCGCAAGGCACGCGAGCGGATGCTGGGCCGGTTTGCGACCTTCGGACAAAGGCGCGCCATGGCCCTGCGCATGAACGCTGCGCTTGAAGGCGGCGTGACGATCCCGCCGGAATCCGATGCGACGGTGGAGCATGTTCTGCCGCGCAACATTCACGAGGACAGCCACTGGCTGACCGTGTGGCCGGATCCTGCCAAGCGCCGCGAACAATGCGACACGCTGGGGAATTTCGTGCTGCTGACCCACAAGGTGAACCAGCGGGCCGACCGGCAGGACTACCGCGCCAAGAAGGAAGTCTACTTCAATGGCGGCGGCGGCATGGATTTCGCCCTCACCCGCGACCTGCAGGACCAGGACGCCTGGACGGCCGATGTGGTGCGCAAGCGGACCGACATGCTGGTGGAGATTCTCTGCCAAGCCTGGGGCATCTGACCCCTTCGTTCTCCCTGCGGAACCCCTAGCGGCCTGCCGCCGGAACGCCTAGCGTGCGGCCAAGCAGAAACCCGAGGGAGCCCCGCCATGAGCCTGTTTGACCTGTCCGGAAAAGTCGCCGTCATTACCGGGTCTTCGCGCGGGATCGGCAAGGCCATCGCCGAAGCCATGGCCGATGCCGGCGCGAAGGTGACCATCTCGTCCCGCAAGCCCGGCCCGTGCCAGGAAGTCGCCGACGAGATCAATGCCAAGCATGGCGACGGCACCGCGATTGCCGTGCCGGCCAACATCTCCTCCAAGGAAGACCTTCAGGCCATGGTGGATGCCACCAACAAGGCCTTCGGCAAGATCGACATCTGCGTCTGTAACGCAGCCTCGAACCCGTATTACGGCCCGATGGGCGGCATCGACGACGACGCCTTCGCCAAGATCCTGCAGAACAACATCATCTCCAACAACTGGCTGATCCAGATGTGCGCGCCGCAGATGCGCGAACGCAAGGACGGGGCGGTGATCATCGTTTCCTCCATCGGCGGCCTGCGCGGCTCTCCGATCATCGGGGCCTACAACATCTCCAAGGCGGCGGACTTCCAGCTCGCCCGCAACCTCGCCACCGAATTCGGCGCCGACAATATCCGCGTGAACTGTATCGCGCCGGGCCTGATCAAGACCGATTTCGCCAAGGCCCTCTGGGACAATCCCGACACGCTGAAGCGCAGCCTGGCTGGCACGCCGCTGAAGCGGATCGGCGAACCGGAGGAGATTGCCGGGGCGGCCGTCTACCTCGCCTCCAAGGCAGGTGCCTACATGACCGGCCAGATGATGGTCGTCGACGGCGGAGCGACTGCCACCTGATGCACCTCGTCGACGCCCCCGAAAACGCGCCGGAAGATGCGATCACCTTCGACGATTTCCGCAAGGTGGACATCCGCATCGGCACCGTGCTGGAAGCCGCGCCTCTCGAAGGGGCGCGCAAGCCTGCCATTCGCATGCTGATCGATTTCGGGCCGGGGGTCGGCGTGAAGAAAAGTTCTGCCCAGGTGACGGTGCACTACGCGCCGGAAACCCTCGTCGGCAAGCAAGTGGCCGGGGTCGTCAATTTCCCGCCACGCCAGATCGGCAAGTTCATGTCGGAAGTCCTGACGCTCGGCTTTGCCGATGCCGAAGGGGCCATCGTCATGTTCTCGCCAGACAAGCCTGTCCCCAATGGAGCACGCCTCGCATGAGCCGGACCGACCTTTCCGACCAGCAGAAAGCCTTCTTCGAACGTCTGAAATCCGGCCAGTGGGACATGCCGCCCGCCATCCGCAACATGGGCATCCGGCCGGACCTATGGCTGAAGGAAGTCCGCTATGGCTACACCCTGTATGAGTGGCCGAACGAGGGTGACCGGGACATCAATGACGGCCGCGTCTTTGGCGGCTGGGTCGCAGGTCTCTCCGATCATATCGTTTCGATGACCATGGCGAGCGCCCTGGAAAATGGCGAGTGGTTCACGACGATGGAACTGCAGACCCGTATCCTGCGCCCGGTGCCGCATGGCCTGATCACGATCGAAGGCCGCCTCGTCAGCCGGGGCCGGACGACCGGCCTGGTCGAAGCCGACTGGCGCGATGAAAAAGGCCGCCACCTCGCCCGCATCACCGCCGCCAAGGCCATCCGTGAAATGACGGAACTCCGCCCGGATGTGGCCGCGCAGCTAGGGAAGTAAGAGGCAGGCGTCGCCGTAGGAGTAGAAGCGGTACTCATTCGCTATGGCGTGGGCGTAGGCCGCGCGCATCACGTCTGTTCCCATCAGCGCCGAGACCAGCATGAACAGGCTGGAGCCCGGCAGGTGGAAGTTCGTCACCAGCGCATCCGTTCCCCGCACCGCATCGCCCGGCTTCAGGAAGATATCCGTCGGGCCGGTCGCGGGATGAAGGATACCATCCGTATCGACACAACTTTCCAGCGTGCGCATGGCCGTGGTGCCGACCGGCACAACCCGGTGTCCTGAAGCGCGCGCCGCGTTCAGCCGCTCCGCCGTCTCTGGCGTCAGGCGGCGCCATTCCTGGTGCAGCCGGTTCTCTTCCAGCTGTTTCTCTTCCAGCGGTTTGAACGTGCCGAGGCCGACATGAAGGCGCACCTTTTCCCGGACAAGCCCTGCCGCGTCACACTCTGACAGGAGGCGCGGCGTAAAATGCAGGCCCGCCGTCGGCGCCGCGACAGAGGCGGCATCCTCACCCGCAAATTCGGTCTGATAGGTTTCCCGGTCTTTCGCATCAGCCGGGCGGCGGCGCGCAATATAGGGCGGCAGCGGCATCGCGCCGTGCCGGTCCAGTGCATCGGTCAGCGCGTCCCCTTCGAGGGAAAAGCGCAGCCCGATCTCGCCGCCGTCATGGTGGCCGGTAATTTCCGCCGTGAAGCCCTCAGCGAAGACGATCGTGTCGCCGTCTTTCAGACGCCTGCCCGGCCGCGCCAGCGCGCGCCAGTTGGCGGCGTCGATCCGTTCGGTGAGGTTCACATCGCAGGCAACGTCCTGCCCCGTCTCGTCCCGCGCCGGACGCACGCCTTTCAGCGCGGCAGGCAGGACGCGCGTGTCATTGAAGACCAGCACATCTCCGGCATTCAGGTAGCGCGGCAGATCACGCACACCGGCATCTTCCAGACGCCCATCCCCGTGCACGACCAGGAGGCGCGCGGAATCCTGCGGCTCCGCCGGGCGCAAGGCAATCAGCCGCTCGGGCAGGTCAAACTGGAATTGGGTCAGGTCCATGGGGCGCCCGTCTCGCAGAAAGCGGCACGCCGCGCAACAAGCCGGCCGCAGACCTTACTTGTCGACGACCGCCGGAACGGACGGAAGCGAGCAGACGTCAATGTCGTCCTTGTCCGCAATGGCGGCCAGGAAGACCGGCCCATCGGTCCGCTCGACCCAGACATCCGGGCGCTCATCTGCCGGCAGGTCTGCCGCCACTTTGGCCGACTTCAGGATGTCCGGATTGTCGACACTGCCGTCACGCGCATCCGGGCCATGCTTGATGGCCATGACCACATCCTCACCCTTCACCACCCGGCCCCAGGCCGTGTACTTGCGGTCGAGATGCTCGGCCTGGCCGCGCATGAGGAAGAATTGCGAGTTTGCGGAATTCGGGTCATCCGTCCGCGCTGTCGAGACGATGCCCTTGCAGTGCGGGACATAGCTTTCCACCATGCCGTCGACCGACATCTCGGCGAAGAAGCTCGCCTGCGTCCCGACCGGGAAACCCTTGATATAGCCGAAACGGGCGGTGTCTTCCGGGCCGATCGTGGCTTCCAGCGGCATCTCGACCGGATCGCGGCGGAAGGTGAATTCGCCCTCGATATCCGGCAGGCCGGACTCGCGGCCCTTCAGCGCGAAAATGTCCCCGCCCTGCGCCATGAAATCATTGATCACCCGGTGAAAACCCGTGCCGTCGAAATCGCCGGACCGGATGATGGTGGAGAATTGCGTGTAATGTTTCGGGGCGATTTCCGGGAATGCCTCGATCAGGATGCGCCCCTTGGTCGTGTCGAAGATGAATAGGTTCTGCGGGTCCACCTGGCGCCAGTTGGCCGGGTCTGCCTTGGCTTCCGCCACCGTCACTTCGGCCGGGGCCGCTGTGGCTGCGTCGTCCGCATCTTCCGCAACCGCCGCGAGCGACAGGGCCATGGCAGAGGCCGCAAGGGCCAGGGTCGCAAATTTCATGGGGGCCAGCTTCATGGTCGGTAACGTCTCCATCCGGGCGCAAGGCAGCGCCATGTGTGCCTCCAATGTCAGGCATCACTTGTGAGGTTTCAACGGTCTGAAACAGTTCGTCCGTCGCGGCCGCGATTACTTGCCGTATTTGGCCATCAGGGCGCGCTTCACATCCGGCGTCAGGAAGGGCGTGATATCGCCGCCGAGGCTGGCGATTTCCTTGACGAGACGCGAGGCGACGGCCTGGTGACGCACATCCGCCATCAGGAACACGGTCTCGATATCCGGATTGAGCTGTTCATTCATGGCGGTCATCTGGAACTCGTATTCAAAGTCCTGCACGGCCCGCAGGCCCCGCACGATGATCTGCGCGCCGCACGCTTCGGCAAACTTCATGAGCAGGCCATGCATCGGCAGGACCTTGATCTCCGCCAGGCCGGGGCCATTCAGCTTTTCGCACTCGGCACGCACCATTTCGACGCGTTCCTGAAGTGAAAACAAGGGCTTCTTGGCCTCGTTGATCGCCACGCCAATGATCAGCGTATCCACCAGCTTCCGGGCCCGCCCAATGATGTCGATATGGCCGATCGTCGGGGGGTCAAAGGTTCCCGGATACAGTCCTACGCGGTGCATGGCGGCCCTCCCCGGCCCTGTTATTCGTACAACAGCGGCGCTTATTCAGCGCCGCCGCCCTCATCCATAGCGGTTTCCGCGTCTTCTACAAGGCGAGCGACAGAAACAACCCGTTCACCATCAGCCGTACGCAGCACCCAGACACCGCCTGTGGAACGTCCGGCAATACGGATCTGGTCCACCGGCGTGCGGATCAGCTGGCCGCCATCGGTGACAAGCATGACCTGGTCGCCTTCGCCGACCGGGAAAGACTGGGCCACTTTCTTGACCGGCCCCTTCTTCTTGTCCCGGCCCCAGATGTTCTGGGCCACGAGGCCCTTGCCGCCCCGTCCGGTGACGCGGTAGTCATAGGCGGAGGAGCGCTTGCCCATGCCGTCGTCGGCGATGGTCAGCACGAATTCCTCGGCCGCGCCCAGCTCGGCCAGGCGCTCGGTCGTGAGGACAGCCTCTTCAGTGGTCTCCTCGTCATCCTCGGAAACCTCTTCCTCCTCGCCCGTTGCGGCCCGGCGCATGGCCGCCGCATGCTTGAGATAGGCGCGCGCCTCTTCAGACGAGACGTCTACATGACGCAGGATGCCCATGGAGATGACTTCATCGCCATCCGCCAGACGGATACCGCGCACACCGGTCGAGTTGCGGCCCGCGAAGACGCGCACGTCCGTAACCTGGAAGCGGATGCACTGGCCAAGCGCCGTGGTCAGCAGGATGTCATCCTTCTCGGAACAGATCTTCACACTGACGATGCCATCATTGGCATCTTCTTCCAGCTTCATCGCGATCTTGCCGTTGCGGTTCACGCGGATGAAGTCAGACAGCTTGTTCCGGCGCACCGTGCCCGTCTTGGTGGCGAACATGACGTCCAGCTCGTTGCGGGACTCTTCGTCCTCCGGCAACGGCATGACGCTCTCGATCCGCTCATCAGCGGCCAGCGGGAAGATGTTGACCAGCGCCTTGCCGCGTGAGGTCGGCCCGCCCACCGGCAGGCGCCACACTTTCTCCTTGTAGACCATGCCGGCCGAGGAGAAGAACAGAACCTCCGTATGCGTCGTGGCCGAGAAGAGTTCGACGACGAAATCGTCTTCCTTCATCGACACGCCCGAGCGGCCCTTGCCGCCGCGGTGTTGTGTCCGGTAGGTCGACAGCGGGGTCCGCTTCACATAGCCGCCATGGGTCACGGTGACGACCATGTCTTCGACCTCGATGAGGTCCTCGTCTTCCATGTCGATACCGCCAGCCGTGAACTCGGAGCGGCGCGGCACGGCGAACTTCTCTTTCACTTCCGTCAGCTCACCCTTGATGATGTCGCGGATGCGTGCGCTGGAGCGGAGAATGTCGAGATAGTCGGCGATCTTTTCCGACAACCCCTTGGCTTCATTGCCAATTTCGTCACGGCCGAGGCCGGTGAGACGCGACAGCTGCAAGGCCAGAATGGCGCGGGCCTGCTCGTCCGACAGATAGATCGTGTCGCCATCGCCCTTGCGGGTCCGGCGGTCTGCGATCAGGTCCAGAAGCGGACCCATGTCCATGATCGGCCAGGCCTTTTCGAGCAAGGCGACGCGGGCAGAGTTCGGATCGGGTGAGTAGCGGATGATGCGGATGATTTCATCGATATTGGCCACGGCCATGGCAAGACCGACGAGGACGTGAGCCCGGTCGCGGGCCTTGTTCAGGTCATGCTTGGTGCGGCGGACCACGACTTCCTTGCGGAAGGTGATGAAGCAATCGAGCACCTTGCGCAGGTTCATCAGCTCCGGACGGCCGCCATTCAGCGCCAGCATGTTCACCGGGAAGGAGTTCTGCATCTGGCTGAAGCGGTAAAGCTGGTTCAGCACAACGTCAGCGCTGGCATCCTTCTTCACCTCGATCACGACACGGATGCCGTGACGGTCGGATTCGTCGCGCAGATCGGCAATGCCCTCGACGCGCTTCTCGCGCACGAGTTCGGCGATCTTGGTGATCATCGCCGCCTTGTTCACCTGATACGGAATCTCGGTGACGATGATGGCCTGACGGCCATTGCGAGCTTCCTCGATGTCCGTTTTCGCACGAACAATCACGCTGCCGCGCCCGGTCAGCAGGGCCTTGCGGGAACCGGACATGCCCATGATGAGGCCACCAGTCGGGAAGTCGGGCCCCGGAACGATTTCGCACAGGGCATCATCGTCAATCGTGGGATCGTCGATGACGGCGATCGTCGCATCGACAATCTCGCCCAGATTGTGGGGCGGAATGTTCGTCGCCATGCCGACCGCGATGCCGCCGCCGCCATTGACCAGCAGGTTCGGGAACTGGGCCGGGAGAACCATCGGCTCCTGCTGGGAACCGTCATAGGTGTCCTGAAAGTCGACCGTATCCTTGTCGATGTCGGCGAGCAGATGGGTCGCCGCCTTCATCATCCGGGATTCGGTGTAACGCATGGCCGCCGGCGGATCGTTGTCGATCGAGCCGAAATTGCCCTGCCCGTCGACCAGCGGCAGCCCCATCGAGAAGGGCTGTGCCATGCGCACGAGCGCGTCATAGATCGCGCTGTCGCCGTGGGGGTGGTAGTTACCCATCACCGCGCCGACGATGTTGGCGGATTTCTTGTAGGGCTTGTCCGGCGTGTTGCCGTTGACCTGCATGGCGTACAGGATCCGCCGGTGCACCGGCTTCAGCCCGTCGCGCACATCCGGCAGCGCCCGGCTGACGATCACGCTCATCGCGTAGTCGAGATAGGAGCTTCTCAGCTCGGATTCGATGGAAACGGGTTCAATCCCGTCCGGCAGGCCTGCGCCGCCCCCACCGCCATTCTCGGGGGTTTCCGGATCTTCCGGAGGGGTCGTCTGGTCACTCATGAGAAACTCGTGTCTGCTGCAGAGGGCGCGCGGGAATCGCGCATCAGAATACTGCTATTTGTCTAGCATTTCAGGCCACTGAAACAAACCGGAAAGCCCCGAAAATTGCAGTGATTCCGGGGTAAAAAAACGGTTTTACAACAAGGCTCAGGGCGCAGGCAGCGCCCCGATGTCCACAAGGGCCCGGCGGACAGCCGCCGGACGCTTCGGAATATCCGTCTCAGGCGTGTCCACATCCATGTTGAACGCGAAGACATAGGTGCCCGGCGCGTCCCCGCCGGCCTGCTCCAGCCAACCGACATACCAGCCGATATCCTGGGCCTCATCGCTGCTGTACCAGCCGGTTTTGGCATAAAGGCGCCAGCCTTTCCCCGTCTCGGCCAGCATGACCGGCAAGGCAAGCTCATAGGTCAGCTCCGACAGGGGCAGGTCATGCTGCGCCAGACGCGCCAGGAAGCTCACCTGCTCGCCTGCGGAGATCTTCAGCGGCCCTGCCAGCCAATAGCGTGTGACGTCGTCTGGTGTGCCCGTATCGGCGTTTCCGTAGCCAAACCTGGCCAGCCAGTCGTGCAGGGCCTCGCTGCCGATACGGGGCGTGATGGTCTGGTAGATCCAGACGGTCGAGTTCCGGAACGCATCCGCCAGTGTCTGGCTCTGGTTCCAGGCCGGCAGGAAACGGGTCTGGCCATCCCATTCGAACCATTCGTCCGGGCCGGAGACGGCGCCGGTTTCAATGGCGATAAGCGTATGCGGGATCTTGGAGGTGGAAGCAGCCACGAACCGCTCACCCAGCCGGGTCCCACCGCTGAGCCAGACAGCCCCGTCCTCCAGCCGGACAATCATCAGGGCCGCCCGCGCAGGATCGACACCAGACTTTTTCAGTGAGGAATCAAGGGAGTGCATAGGAGCCCCTGCCACCGGCGACGCGCACGCCGCCAGCGCCAGGCTCATCACTGCCAGTAAAGGCCTGAGCACCGCCCCGACCACGGGAGACATCCCCGGAACGGGCCTAGAACGGGATCTCGTCGTCCAGGTCGTGGCTGGCAAAGCTTTCCTGCGGGCCGCTCATCTGGCGGGCGCCGCCGCCACCTTGCGAGTAGCCGCCAAAGTCGCCACCGGCAGACCGGCCGCCGCCTTCATTGCGGCCGTCCAGCATGGTGAGGGTGGAGTTGAAGCCGCGCAGCACAACCTCGGTCGTGTAGCGGTCCTGGCCATCCTTGTCCTGCCACTTGCGGGTCTCGAGCTGGCCTTCGATATAAAGCTTCGAGCCTTTCTTGACGTAGTTCTGGACCACGCGGACAAGCCCCTCGCTGAACACCGCGATACGGTGCCATTCGGTTCTTTCGCGGCGCTCGCCGGTGTTCTTGTCTTTCCAGGTCTCGGAAGTAGCGAGCGAGAAGCTGGCGACCTGCCCGCCATTCTGGAACTGGCGCACTTCGGGGTCCTGCCCCACATTGCCGACGAGGATGACCTTGTTCACTGATCCTGCCATGGTTCCAACTCCGCTCCGATCTGATCCGTTTCGCTTTCGATTCGACCCTTCATACCCTGCCAGCGCGTCCCTGTCGCCTGCCGGGCGGCTGACGAGGCGGGCTTGTCCACAGGAGAAGGCTGCCGACATCTTTTTGCAGCAGCCGCAGATTGTTCACACTTTGTTCTTGTCGTCAAGCTGGACTCAGAACACACATAAGCACTAGCACAAATCCAATCCCGTTCCGCAGTCGTAACGAGCAAAAAGCCCGAAAGTCCTCTCCATGGCCGAATCCCCCTTCATCCGCGTCCGCGGCGCCAAGGAACACAACCTGAAGAATGTCGACGTGGACATTCCGCGCGGCGAACTGGTCGTGATGACCGGCCTGTCCGGCTCGGGCAAATCCTCGCTCGCCTTCGACACGATCTATGCCGAGGGGCAGCGCCGCTATGTCGAGAGCCTCTCGGCCTATGCCCGCCAGTTCCTGGAGCTGATGCAGAAGCCGGACGTGGAGAGCATCGAGGGCCTCTCGCCCGCCATCTCGATCGAGCAGAAGACAACCAGCCGGAACCCGCGCTCCACGGTCGGCACGGTGACCGAGATCTACGACTATATGCGCCTGCTCTGGGCGCGTGTCGGCGTGCCTTATTCACCGGCCACCGGCCTGCCCATCGAGAGCCAGACGGTTTCCCAGATGGTGGACCGCACGCTGGAACTGCCCGAGGGTACGCGGCTCTTCCTGCTCGCCCCCATCGTCCGGGGACGGAAGGGGGAATACCGCAAGGAATTCGCCGAGCTGCTGAAGAATGGCTATCAGCGCGTGAAGGTGGACGGGGAGTTCTACGAACTTGAAGACGCACCGAAACTCGACAAGAAATTCAAGCACGACATTGATGTCGTGGTGGACCGGATCGTCGTGCGCGAGGGCATGGAGCAACGCCTCGCCGAGAGTTTCGAGACCGCGCTGAACCTTGCCCAGGGCATCGCCATCGCCGAGTTCGCCGACAAGACGGACGGCGAGACAGAGCCTCGCCGCATCACATACAGCGCGAATTTCGCCTGCCCCGTTTCCGGCTTCACAATCCCGGAAATCGAGCCGCGCCTTTTCTCCTTCAACAACCCGTTCGGTGCCTGCCCCACCTGTGACGGCCTTGGCGAGCAGCTGAAGATCGATGCCGGCCTCGTCGTTCCGGACAAGGATCTCGACCTGCTGCACGGCGCGATTGCCCCCTGGGCGAAATCCACCTCGCCCTACCAGACGCAAACCCTCCAGGCGCTGGCGGACCATTATGGCTTCGACCTCCAGAAACCCTGGAACAAGCTGCCGGAAAACATCCAGGACATCATCCTCCACGGCACAGGCGAGGAAGAAATCGACTTCGTCTATGATGACGGCATGCGCCGCTATGAGGTGACGAAGACATTCGAAGGCGTCATCCCCAATCTGGAGCGCCGCTTCCGCGAAACGGATAGCCAGTGGGTACGCGAAGAAATCGGCAAGTTCCAGGCCGCCGCACCCTGCCCGGCCTGCGGCGGCAAGCGCCTGAAGCCTGAAGCCCTCGCCGTGAAGATCGGCGGGCTGGACATTTCCGATGCCGGACAATTCTCGATCCGCGAGGCTGGCACCTGGTTTGCGGGCGTCCACAAGACGCTGACGAAACAGCAAAATGAAATCGCCTCCCGCATTCTGAAAGAGATCAATGACCGTCTGATCTTCCTCAATGATGTGGGCCTCGAATACCTCACCCTGTCGCGCGCCTCCGGCACGCTGTCGGGCGGGGAAAGCCAGCGCATCCGCCTTGCCAGCCAGATCGGCTCCGGCCTGACCGGCGTGCTCTACGTGCTGGACGAACCCTCCATCGGCCTGCATCAGCGCGACAATGAACGCCTGCTGGAAACGCTGAAGCGCCTGCGCGATCTCGGCAATTCCGTCATCGTGGTGGAGCATGACGAGGATGCCATCCTGACTGCCGACCATGTGATCGATATGGGCCCGCGCGCCGGTGTGCATGGCGGGGAGATCGTGGCTGAAGGCACGCCTGCCGACATCATGAAATCAAAAGACAGTCTGACAGCAGACTATCTGAACGGCACCCGCGAAATCGCCATCCCCAAGCGCCGCCCGGTGGAGAAGGCCAAGCGGAAGATCACGCTGAAGGGCGCGACTGGAAACAACCTCAAAAGCGTGGATGCAACCATCCCGCTGGGCAGCTTCACCTGCGTGACGGGTGTCTCGGGCGGCGGAAAGTCCACACTCATCATCGAGACGCTTTACAAGGCACTGGCGCGCAAACTGAACGGCGCTTCCAGCCCGCCGCTGCCCTATGACAGCATTCAGGGCCTCGAACACCTCGACAAGGTAATCGACATCGACCAGAGCCCGATCGGACGTACACCGCGCTCGAACCCCGCCACCTATACCGGCGCCTTCGGACCGATCCGCGACTGGTATGCCGGCCTGCCGGAAGCCAAGGCCCGCGGCTATGCGCCGGGCCGGTTCAGCTTCAACGTGAAGGGCGGGCGCTGTGAGGCCTGCGAAGGCGACGGCGTCATCAAGATCGAGATGCACTTCCTGCCGGACGTGTATGTGACGTGCGAAACCTGCAAGGGTCAGCGTTACAATCGCGAGACGCTGGAAGTGAAGTTCAAGGGCAAGTCCATCGCTGACGTGCTGGACATGACGGTGGAGGATGGCGCGAAGTTTTTCGCCGCTGTGCCCGCCATCGCCAACAAGCTGGAAACGCTGAACCGGGTGGGGCTTGGCTACGTCAAGGTTGGCCAGCAGGCCACGACACTTTCCGGCGGTGAGGCGCAGCGCGTGAAGCTCGCCAAGGAACTGTCGAAACGCGCGACAGGCCGTACCCTGTATATCCTGGATGAACCGACCACCGGCCTGCACTTCGAGGATGTGAACAAGCTACTGGAAGTGCTGCACGAGCTGGTCGATGGCGGCAACACCGTGCTGGTGATCGAGCACAATCTGGACGTCGTGAAGACGGCGGACTGGGTGCTGGATATCGGACCGGAAGGCGGTGACGGCGGCGGACAACTGATTGCCGCCGGTACGCCGGAAGACATCGCCGCCTGCAAGGAAAGCTGGACCGGGCGGTTCCTTGCCGAAACCTTCCGCCGTCAGGATGAGCGCCGGGCCGCCCGCAACAAGCGTGCGAAACCTGCCGCAGCGACCGAGAAGAAAGCCAGCAGCGAGGCGTCAGCGAAAACGCCGGCCAAGGCAAAACCAGCCGCGAAGAAACCCGCTGCGAAGAAAGCCCCTGCCAAGGCGCGCAAGAGCAAGGCCGCCAGTTCCGCGAAATAGGCGCGGAACTGACGGGCCGCTTCGGCGACTTATTCGAATTCGCCGAGCATGCCTTGGCTCATCCATGCCGGGTCCGTGCGTGCGGCAAGGGCGGCGGGCCCGCTGAAAATGTGCATCAGCGTGGACTGGAACACGGCGAACGCCAGAAAGATGACCAGCATAGGCCCCCAGAACATGGGGTTGGCGATAGCTGTGATAATATCCCCCTCGGAAGCATCCCCCTGCATCACGCCCGGCAGCTGCGCCGCCAGAAGGCCGATGCCCAGACCAGCCATCAGCAGATAGAACAGCATCATCACCACCATCGCGATCAGGCCCAGCACGATCCAGGCCCCTATGATCGTCCAGCCCTTGCCGCGGGTCACCCGCCAGGACTCGAAGAAGCGGATCTGCCTGTCCCGCACGGTCAGCGCCGCCGCTGCGGACAGGCGTGCCGAGAACCACAGGGTCAGCACCATGTATCCCAGCACCAGGACAATGCCGAGCAGGACAGCCAGCATCGCCGCGTCAGAGCCCACGGCAAGCCCGACAGCAACCGGGATCGCGATCATGATGGCAAAGCCGATATACATGGCGATGAACAGCGCCATCCAGATCAGACCGACAACGAACAACCGTCCCTCATCCGCCCCGATACGCAAACCGAAACCCTCCCCGCGCACATAGCGGCGCTGGTTTGCCCCTTCGAAGAGGATCCAGAGCAGAATGGCCAGCGGCAGGATCAGCAGCCCGCTCAACCTGCTTGCCATCGAGACATTTTCCATGTCCTCGACATAGCCGTCGAAATCTCCCCCGCCATTGGCGAACAGGCCGATATAGGCCTCGTAGACAGGCCATTGCAGGAAGACCGAGATGGCCTGCAGCAGGCAGGCGGCCAGCGCATAGGCCAGAGCGAACTTCCACAGGAAGCCCTTTGGCCCATCCGTCCTGGTGAAATGGGAAATCGCATTGCCGAGACTGAACGAGATGGGCGCCATTGGAGTCTCCTATTCGAATTCGGAAACACGCAGCGCGTCATCGACACTGCCACGCGGATCATGCCGGGCTGCGAAGGCCGCCGGCCCCTGAACGACATGCATCAGCAGGGCTGACAGGAAATACCGGATGAACGTGTAGGCCAGCATCCCCGCAATCACGCCGGGGGTGAACAGGCTTAGCAGTTCCGGCACATCGCCAACCGTGTCGAGGGAGAGCATGAAAGCGGGTGAAACCAGCATTTCGACAAAGGTGGACACAAATCCGACAGCCATGCCGCCGACGATAGCAACGATGAGATAGGCGCCAAGGATCGGCCAGAAACGCCCGCGCGATACGATCCACGCATCGCCAAAGGCAATCTTGCCTTCCTTCAAGGTCATGGCGAAGACCGGCGAGAAACGCGTCGCGAAGAAAACATAGACCGGAAAGGTCACCAGCATGACCAACAGAAGATAGGCCACCCGCCCCATGACGAAGGCCACCATCTCGTTTTCGGTAACCTCGCCGCGCGCGAATTCCATCACCTCGCCAAAAACAGGCAGCATGATCAGAAGCGGTAGCACGCCCATCAGGGATTGCCCCAGATACCAGATAAAGCCTGTCCCCATCATGCGCACTTCGTCTGCACCGAAACCGAGGGAGAAATCCTCATCCCGGATGTAGCGCCGCTGGGTCGCGGTCATGAACATCGCCCAGACCGCCAGGCTGGCCAGTGCCGCGAGCGCTCCCCAGGGCGCAAAGGACATGAACGTGCCGAACATCAGGTCGAAAAAGACGGCCGGATCGTCCACGCCGGCACTGTCCAGCTTGTCAATGGAGTCGATAAAACCAAGCAGGATGTCTTTTGTCAGATAGACGAACAGCGCCGTCAGCACGGTGCAGACAAGGGCAAAAGCCAGCGCGAACTTCCACGGAAACGACCGCGCATAAGCCGCGCGGAAGCCGAACATCAATGCCCCATCGAATGTGAACCGGCCCGGCATGCTGCGTCCCTCCTGATTACCCCACAGGAAAGGACCTAAGCGGGTTTCTCCGGTCAGGCAATCTCCGGCGCGGGGCCGATGGCCCGCAGGGCAGCCACCGCCAGACCATGTCCGGCCAGAATAAACGGGGCCTGCAGCGCCAGCCCGGTCACCCCGGTTGCAAATTGCGCGACTTCCCCCGTCCCGGCTGCGCTGATGATGAGAAGATTGAGGAGGTAGCCGACAAGGAATGGCAGCACATGCGTGACAAGGCTGGCTGCCCCCAGCCGGAGGACGTCGCCTTTCGTCCAGCGCCAGGTACGGAACACCATGACGTGGCCGGTCTGCACGGTTGCCGCCCCGGTCAGCAGCAGGCGCAGGGCCAGGAAAGCCAGCCCGCCGAGGCCGGTGGCATAGACAATCGACAGCGCCCAGCCATAGGGCGTCGACATCATGCCCGCCAGCGCCGCCGGGATCTGCTGGTCCGCACCTTCAGCCGCAAGGTCCACCAGGCCGGACAGCTGCAGCATCACGACGCCGAAGATGCCGACAAAGAAGAAGACGAAGAAGCTGATGAAGAAAAAGGCGAGATAGATGGCCAGGTTCATGTGCATCAGGGCCATGAACGCCCCTTTCGCACCGGGGATCATCGCGCGGTAGATCATCAGCGAAGCCTGCACCCCGGCCAGGAACAGAACGGTCAGCGCGGCAAGGGTCAGCATCGTGCCCCCAGTGCCGGTGCTGAGCGCCCATTTGTAGAAACCGCCCATCAGCGCCAGCAGGGCCAGCCATGGCAGGCCCGGCAGCGCCGCCTGCGCAGCCAGGCGCCAGGCCTGTGCAATCAGGTTCGGAATGGAAGGCTGAGCCGCCGGAGAAGGTGCATGTGAATCCATGCAAAATCCCTTACCGCCCTCGGCCCTTGCCGCAAACCCCGTCTTGACGTGGCGGACCGGCCTGCGCATGTCCCGCGCATGAGCATCAAACCCATTCATATCATCGGCGGCGGCATGGCCGGATCGGAAGCAACCTGGCAGGCCGCGAATGCCGGCGTACCCGTCATCCTGCACGAAATGCGGGGCGTCAAAGGCACCGAGGCCCACCAGACAGACAAGCTGGCAGAGCTGGTCTGCTCGAACTCGTTCCGCTCCGACGACCACACGTCCAACGCCGTGGGCGTGCTGCACGAAGAGATGCGCCGCGCGAACGGCCTGATCATCTCCACGGCCGCCGAGCACCAGGTGCCTGCCGGCAGCGCACTGGCCGTGGACCGGGAAGGCTTTGCCGAGGCGGTCACCGCGAAGCTGGAAGCCCACCCGAACGTCACCATCGTGCGCGAGGAAATCACGGGCATCCCACCGGAAGACTGGGACAGCGTGATCATTGCCACCGGCCCGCTCACCTCCATCGCCCTCGCCGATGCCATTCGCGCGCATACCGGCGAGACCGACCTTGCTTTCTTCGACGCCATTGCGCCGATCGTCTATTTCGACAGCATCGACATGTCGAAAGCCTGGCGCCAGAGCCGCTATGACAAGCCGGGCCCCGGCGGCGACACGGCAGCTTATATCAACTGCCCGATGACCGAAGAGCAGTACAACGCCTTCATCGACGCGCTGATCGCGGGCGAGAAGACCGAGTTCCGCGACTGGGAGAAGGACACGCCTTACTTCGAAGGCTGCCTACCCATCGAGGTGATGGCCGAACGTGGCCGCGAAACGCTGCGCTTCGGCCCGATGAAGCCGGTCGGCCTGACCAATCTGCACCAGCCGGACGTGAAGGCCCACGCCGTCGTCCAGCTGCGGCAGGACAATGCCCTCGGCACGCTGTGGAACATGGTCGGCTTCCAGACCAAGCTGAAATACGGCGCCCAGACGGACATCTTCCGCATGATCCCCGGCCTTGAGAAGGCCGAGTTCGCGCGCCTTGGCGGCATCCACCGCAACACGTTCCTGAACTCACCGAAACTGCTGGACGCGCAGCTGCGCATGAAATCCATGCCGCGCCTGCGCTTTGCAGGCCAGGTAACAGGCGTGGAAGGCTATGTCGAAAGCGCAGCCATGGGCCTGCTGGCCGGGCGGTTTGCTGCGGCTGAGCGGCTCGGCCGCACGCTGGACGCTCCGCCGCCGACCACGGCGCTCGGCGCCCTTGTCACGCACATCACCGGCGGGCACCTTGAAGGCAGCCAGACCTTCCAGCCGATGAATGTCAATTTCGGCCTGTTCCCGGACATCGAGGATTTCCCGAAGAAGGACGAAAACGGCAAGCGCCTGCGCGGCAAGGCCAAGGGCCGCTCCAAGAAAGGCGCCCAGGCCGCCCGCGCCCTGAACGACATTGACGCCTGGATCGCGGCGCAGGCACTGGAGAGTGCGGGCTAGCGCTCCGGCGTTAGCGCACCAGCATCCAGACCGCCATAGCCACCATCAGGACGTTTTCCAGCAGGGAGACGAAGCCGAGCGGGACATTGCTGTTGCCGCCCACACAGGCGCATCTGAGGTCCCGCTTCTCGATGTAGACTGCCTTGAACACGGACACGGCCCCGATCGTACCAATGAACAGGGCCAGAGGCGCAGCAAACCAGATCAGGGCCCCGGCGATCATCAGGACACCAGCCAGCAATTCCGCAAACGGATAGATATAGGCATAGCGCACATAGCGCCGCGCCAGCAGGTCATAGCCGAGGAAGGTGTTGGAAAAGGCGTCGAGGTCCCGCAGCTTCTGCACGGCCAGGAGGCACATGCTGATCGCGATAAACCATTCTGCCGCCCGCATTGTCAGCAATGTGCCATAGGCCGCCCAGCTGACCGCCAGCGCCATCATTGCGGCAGACGCAAAGATCGCGACGACCGGCGTGTAGGTCTTCGCATCCTTGTCCTTCCGCGGGTAGCTGAAGAACATCCGCAAATCGTCATAACCGCCAATCCGCTCCCCACCGATAAAGGCCTGCGGTGTCGTCTTCACATCGTGTTCGGCCTTGAAGGCATCGGTTTCCTCCCGCGAGGTGAGCAGGCGATCATCTACCCGGTAGCCCTTGCGGCGCAGCAAGGCGCGGGCTTTCAGACCGAACGGGCAGACATGTGACGGCGTTTTCATCCGGTAGAGGATGGCGACAGGTTTGGACGGCGACATGGGGGGACAGCTCCACTTGTATGTCAGGTCCCGCCCATATAGCTTCCGTACCATGGTACGGTTGCAAGACGATCTGAACATGAGCATCGGACAGCTCGCCCAGGCCGGCGGCGTGGGGGTGGAAACCGTCCGCTATTACCAGCGTCAAAACCTGATGGCGCTGCCTGCCCGGCCTGCTGGCGGCGGGGTATCAGGCGGCACGCGGAAGTATGGCCCGGCGGACCTTGAACGCCTGCGCTTCATCCGCTCCGCTCAGGCGGCCGGCTTTACCCTGAAACAGATTGCCCGGTTGATCGAACTCGACGCCACATCAGACCGGTCCGAAGTGCGCCAGATGGCCAGCGACAGGATCGGCGCGCTGGACGCCCAGATACAGGAACTGAAAAGGGCCCGCACGGCCCTGCAGAAACTGGCCCATCAGTGCGACCATGCCGAAGATGGCCCTTGCCCGATCCTGAAGGCGTTCGAGGCCTAGACCTGCCCGGTGCGAATGGCTTTCAGGATGCTGAGGCGTTTGGTGACGGCGTCCGGTTCGCCCTTTTCGCTGTAATGCTTGCGCAGACGATAATGAGCGACGGCCGGGCGGATGGATTTCGGCACGGGCTTTACATGCGGGCCGAACGCCTTCGTCTCTGACCGGCGCAGCGCGGCATAGGCCGGGGCGACATCGCGGATTTCCTCAGCCCAGTCATGATGGCTGGTCAGCAGGCTGGCCGCGATCAGGGCCAGCCAGGCTTCCGGCTCCTTGCTGCGGTCTTCCGCCACGAACGCCGCCTCATACCCGTCGACCAGCCTCTGCAACGCGCCGGGCTTCAGCCGGCCGGCAGCCGTTTCCTCCGCCAGGGCGAGGCAGACGTCATGCTCGCGCGGGGGCTGGCCCGCTTCCAGCTCGTTCAGCGCCTCGCGCCACCACTGGAAACGGATCAGGCCCAGCGTCTCTTCCGAGACAGCCAGCCGGACGCGGGCCAGCTCATAGGCCAGTGCATATAGCGCCGTCAGTGTCTGGCGCTGGGCGGCCGGGGCATAGCGGCTGGAGATCCAGCGATCCTCGTCCACCTTGCGGACCCGCTTGTCGATTGCGGCCCACTGTGTTTTGGAAAGGGGGGTGGTCTTGTTCGGCATGGAACCCATATGTCGGATGACGCGCTTCTCTACCAGATACCTACCTGCATGAAAGGATTTCCAGATGGCATTCACACTTCCCGATCTTCCCTATGGGCGTGACGCACTGGCCCCGCACATTTCCGAACAGACGCTGAATTTTCACCATGGCAAGCACCATCAGG
Source organism: Rhodobacterales bacterium (assembly GCA_014763715.1). GTDB lineage: Bacteria > Pseudomonadota > Alphaproteobacteria > Caulobacterales > Hyphomonadaceae > Hyphomonas. Next base: position 29,923 of record JACXUV010000009.1, read on the forward strand.
CCTATGTCACCAATCTGAACGGCCTGATCGAAGGCACTGACCTGGCCGGCAAGTCGCTGGAAGAGATCGTGAAGATCTCCGGTGCCGACAAGTCCAAGGCTGGCATCTTCAACAATGCCGCGCAGGTGTGGAACCACACCTTCTACTGGCATTCGATGAAGCCGGGTGGCGGCGGTAAGCCGCATGGCAAAGTGGCTGAACTGATCGACCGGGATCTCGGCGGCTATGACGAATTCGCCAAGGCATTCAAGGCGGCTGGCGGCACGCAGTTCGGCTCCGGCTGGGCCTGGCTGATCCTGAAGGACGGCAAACTGGCCATCACCAAGACGCCAAACGCCGAAACCCCGCTGACCGATGAGGGCGCAACGCCGCTCATGACCATGGATGTGTGGGAACACGCCTATTACCTCGACTACCAGAACTCCCGTCCTGGCTACATGGACACGTTCCTGAACAGCCTGGTGAACTGGGACTTCGTGAACCAGAACCTCGCTGACGCGGGCGCCTGATTGAGTTAGGGTCCCTGCGATTCATGTCGTGGGGACCCGACCATGTTTTGTACCCAGTGCGGCCGGAAATTCGGCGAGACTGACAATTTCTGCGCCGGATGCGGCGCCCCGCGCAGCAGCGCAACTTCGCCGACATCCGAGGCAACAGACCCCGGGATCGACTGGCGCGCCTCTACCGATCCACGCCTGATCATGAATCACCCCGAGGTCCGGGCCCGGGTTGAGAAAGTCACCGGCGCCAACCCGCAGAGCATGACGGCAGAACGGTTCTACGAACTTGCCCGCCCGGTCATGATGATTACGGGCGCAGGCCCCGCACCGCCGCTGAAACTGCTGAAGGATGTGGCCCTGCCGCTCTATGCGAAGTTCGGCGTGAAATCCCATACAGAGCTTTCGCAGGGGTTCCGCAACTCGTTCGGCGAGACGCTGGCCGCCGTCTTCTGCTCCCTCGCCAGCCGCAGCCAGCCTGTCGAAGACATTGCCGATGCCACCGATGGCTGCGTGGTCACGTCGAAGATGGCGTCCTCCATCTGGTCCTGGGAAGGCAAGATGGTTGTCACGCTGGAGGCCCGCCCGGAAGGGACGCTGCTGAAAGGCGCGATCACCGTGCCAGGGCAGACGTCGGACTGGGGCAAGGCGAAGCGCGTGCTGCAGGACCTGATAGACGATGTGGGCAAGTACCGGGACACGCCCGCCACGGGCTGACTCCCCGTCCTGAACGCAGCCCCTTCACGTTCGCCCCGAAATACACTATGTGCACCGCACAAGACGCTCCGGGCATGGAAAGCGCCCGGTCCGTGGAACGCACACTGGAGTGCGGGAAGCGGAAAGTTGGCGGCCATGTGGGCCGCACCGGGTATTAACTTCCATCTCAGGAACGACAGACATTGACTGAAAAGACATTTGCCGACCTCGGGCTCAGCCCCGACATTCTCAAGGCACTGGACGAAGCAGGCTACAAGACGCCAACCCCGATCCAGGCCGAAGCCATCCCGAACGTGATCGCTGGCAATGACGTGACGGGCATTGCCCAGACCGGCACCGGCAAGACGGCAGCCTTCGTGCTGCCCATGATCCACCGCCTGGCCCGTGGCCGCGCCCGTGCCCGCATGCCGCGGTGTTTGATTCTCTGCCCGACGCGCGAACTCGCCGCCCAGGTTGCCGAGAACTTCGAAAAGTATGGCAAATACCTGAAGCTCACCATGGCGCTGCTGATCGGCGGGGTCAGCTTCAAGGAGCAGGAAGTCCTCCTGCAACGCGGTGTCGATGTGCTGATCGCCACGCCGGGCCGCCTGATGGACCAGTTCGATCGCGGCAAGTTGCTGCTGATGGGTGTGGAATACTTCATCATCGACGAAGCCGACCGCATGCTGGACATGGGCTTCATCCCCGATATCGAGAAGATCTGTTCGAAACTGCCGGCGAAGCGCCAGACGCTTCTCTTCTCGGCAACCTTCCCGACGGACATCCAGCGCCTCGCGAAGACCTTCCAGCGCGATCCGGTGAAAATCGAAGTCGCCCGCCCGACCGATGCGGCGACAACAATCACGCAGCATGTCGTGCACATCCCGACCAACGATGCCAAGGCGAAGCGCACGGCGCTGCGCCGCGTGATCGAATCCTGCGACGTGAAGAACGGCATCGTGTTCTGTAACCGCAAGGTCGAAGTGGACATTGTTGCGGCCTCGCTGACCAAGCATGGCCATGACGCTGCACCGATCCATGGCGACCTGCCGCAATCCGTCCGTACCGAGACGCTGCAGCGTTTCCGTGATGGCGACCTGAAGCTCCTCGTGGCTTCCGATGTTGCGGCACGCGGCCTCGACATTCCGGATGTCGGGCACGTGTTCAACTATGCGCCGCCGCCGAAGGACGAAGACTATATCCACCGCATCGGCCGCACCGGCCGCGCCGGACGGACGGGCGAAAGCTACACGATCGTGTCGCCGGTCGACGAAAAATCCTGGGGCTTCGTCCTCAAGATGATCAAGAAAGACGTCGAAGAGTTCATGCCGGAAGGCCTGCTCGAAGAGATCGCCAACCTGCCGCCGGAAGAAAAATCCGGACGCGGACGGCGTGACGGCCGCGACAGCAGCCGCAGCCGAGGCGGACGTGGTGAACGCACACGTGGCGCACGCGGCCGCACCCGCACGGAAGAACCCGCTGCCGAGAGCGATGTCACTGTCGCTGACGTGCAGGAGGAAGTCCGCGAGGAAGCGCCTGCCAAGGCGGAAAAACCAGAAAAGACTGAAAAGTCCGAAAAGCCGAAGCGCGAGCGTGCCGAACGGCCGGAACGGGCTGAGCGCAAGAGCACTGAGCGCAAGGAAAAGCCGAAGCGGGACTACAAGCGCAAGGATGACGACCTGATCCTTGAGCCGGCCCCCGACAATGTGAAAGGCTTCGGCAACGACATTCCCGCCTTCCTGAAACGCTGAGGCGTCAGGACAGGACCAGAAAAAAGCCCCTCATCCGGCGGATGAGGGGCTTTTCTTTTCGGGGCAGGCGCGCCTCAGCGCTTCAGCCTTCCCTGCACTTGTTTGCGGAATTTCTCGCCATATGGCGGGCGGATCATCGAGATCATCTCACTACCCGTCTGCGTGAAGACAGCCTTCTTGTGGCTGAATTCCAGGAAGCCTTCGCGGCCATGATAGGACCCCATACCTGACGGACCGACGCCACCAAAGGGCAGGTCTTCCTGGCCGACATGCATGACCACGTCATTCACGGTCACACCGCCGGAAGTTGTGTTGTTGAGCACCATATCCTTTTCCGCAGCGTCTTCGCCGAAATAGTAGAGCCCCAGCGGACGGTCATGCGCGTTGATGTAATCCACGGCCTGCTTCGTGTCTGAATAGGACTTGATCGGCAGGATCGGCCCGAAGATCTCGTCCTGCATCACCTTCAGGTCGTCGGATGGATCGACGATGATGTGGGGTGGAATCTTGTGGTACGGCTGCTGGGAGAAATTCTCCCCGGTCGGATTGATCTCGACGACCTGCGCGCCCCTGGACTTCGCTTCCTCGATATAGCCCATCAGACGGTCGTAATGGCGCTGGTTCACGATGGAGGTGTAGTCCTCATTGTCCTTGAGGCCACTCGGATACATCGTCTCAATAGCCTTGGTCGCTGCGGCGACGAACTCAGACGTCTTCTCCTGCGGGACAAAGGCATAGTCCGGCGCGAGACAGATCTGCCCGGCATTCAGCGCCTTGCCCGCCATGATCCGCGTAGCGGCCTTCTGCAGGTCTGCCGACCGGCCCAGGACAACCGGGCTCTTGCCGCCCAGCTCCAGCGTGAGCGGAACCAGATTGTCTGCGGCGGCGCGCATGACGTGGTGGGCGATGGAGGTCGCGCCGGTGAACAGGATGTGGTCGAAAGCCAGTTTCGTGAACTCGGCGCCGACTTCCGGCCCGCCCGTAATCACGGCGACTTCTTCCTCGTCATAATACTGGGCGATCGCTTTCTTCATCACTTCCGAGGTCGCCTCGGTGAATTCAGACGGCTTGATCATGCAGCGATTTCCCGCCGCGAACACACCGGCCAGCGGCGTGAAGGTCAGGTTTACCGGGAAGTTCCACGGACTGATGACGCCGATCACCCCCTTCGGCTGGAACTGAAGTTCGGCCTTGGCGCCGAGCAGGCCGAGCGGGAATTCCGGCTTGCGCCTTTCCGGGCGCATCCATTTGACGGTGTGCTTCTTCGCATGCTTCAACGCCCCAATGGAGCCTGCGATGTCGGTGAAGGCGGACTGGTCCTTCGAGCGGTGTCCGAAGTCCTGGCACATCGCGTCGACCAGCTCGTCATTATAAGTGATCAAGAGGTCGATGGCCTTGTCCAGCCACTCGATCCGCTTGGCCGCAGACGGGATACCGTCGCGGATATGAGCGGCCTTCTGCCGGGCGAGAATGCCGGCCATGCCGGTGGCGGGGGCGCTATCAAGTGCCATAGATCCGATCTCCCTGAATATCGGTTGCGCTGAAGAGTTTAGCGCACGTTCAGCGCTTCACAATGGTCTTGTCGGCTTGCCGCCGGGTGAGGCGTTCACAAGCCGTGCAAGCCGATTAGATTGCGGATCAAACAAAGATCCACACCAAAGGGAGGGCGACATGAGCTACGAGCTGATTTCCTATGAACTGAAGGGCAAAACGGCCGTTATCGCCTTCAACGACCCGAAAACGATGAATGCCTGCGGCGTCGACACCGCGCAGGAAATGCTTCACGCCCTGGAAAAGGCTGCCGGCGAAGCCCGCTGCACCATCATCACCGGCAATGGCCGCGGCTTCTGCTCGGGCGCCAATCTCGGCAAGGTCTCGGGCCCCTCGCTCAGCCATCCGGGCTCCAAGCCCGATGCCGGCCGGCCGCTGGATACCCATTACAACCCGATGATCATTGCCATCCGCGAACACCCCCATCCGGTGATCACCGCCGTGAACGGGGCTGCAGCGGGCGTCGGCTGCTCGATTGGCCTGATGGGTGACCTCGTCGTCGCAGCGAAAAGCGCCTACTTCCTGCAGGCCTTCCGCCGCATTGGCCTGGTGCCGGATGGCGGATCAACCTGGCTTCTGGCCCGCACAGTGGGCCGGGTCCGCGCGATGGAGATGGCCCTGTTCGGCGAAAAACTCCCTGCAGACAAGGCGCTGGAGTGGGGCATGGTCAACAAGGTCGTTGAGGACGATGCCCTGATGACGACCGCCATGGAATGGGCCGAAACCCTGTCGACCGGCCCGACCGTAGCGTTGGCCGGCATGCGCAAGCTGATCTGGGACGCTACCGAAACCGGCTTCGGCGACGCACTGCATGCCGAACGGATTGCCCAGCGCAAGGCAGGGCGGACGGCGGACTTCGCAGAGGGCGTGAAGGCCTTCCTTGAGAAGCGCCCGGCAGAATTCCAGGGAAAGTAACCTTAGATTTATGACGCTTGCCCACGCACTTTTAAGAATAGGGTAATTCCTTGGCGTTATCTCCTGCCGATCAGGAGGCTGGGGATGGATTATCGCCTTATACATTTCAACTGTGCGCGCCCAATTGGGGCGTTCAGTCTTGAGAATGAATTTATTCGTGTGTTTGTAAGCATCATGCCGCGTGTTTTTGCGGATGCAGCTGCATTTGAAGGCCTGAGCTTCCACTGTCATGGCGTGCGCCGCCCGGATGGAATCTGGATGCCGCTGGATGGGATTTTCCCCTATCCGGAAGGCATGGGGGCCCCGGATGTATCGACCATGGGAGGCTGGGCTTCGCTGGAGCGTCTCCGGGAATTTGCCTATTCCGGCCGCACCCATCCGCCCAGCATGCGGCGGCTGGCAGCCGAGATCGACCGTTCCCAAGGCCCCGGCTTTGTGATGTGGTGGGCCCCGAAAAGCCAGAAAGTGACGCTGGAAGACGGATGGAACAAGCTGCAACACCTGAGACAACACGGCTCAACACCGGAAGCCTTCTCTCTGGACGATCCGATGGATCGCCCCGTCGCCGCATGACCCTGACACGCCGCGGCGCTATCGCGGCCCTGTCTTTCCTGGCCCTTGGCGCCTGCGCCACCTCTTCGGCCCCGCCCGAAACGACGATCTACCTTGTCCGCCATGCGGAGAAGCTGTCCGGCGACAACCCAGACCTGACCGTCGTGGGCCGGGCGCGCGCCGATATTCTTGCGAACGAACTGGCCGGCGCCGGCCTGACCGAGATCTGGTCCACCGACACGATCCGCACGATCGAGACCGCCAAGCCGGCCGCAAACCGCACCGGCCTGCCCGTCCAGATCTATGATGCGGGCCGCCAGCCGGCCTTTGCCAAGCGCCTGAAGGCCACCCCTGGCGCCATTCTTGTCGTTGGCCACTCCAACACGATTCCGGACCTTGTGGGCCTTCTGGGCGGCAAGCCGGGGGCGCCGATTGTCGAGGCGACAGAGTATGACCGGCTCTATGTCGTGACGGTCACCAAAGGCCGGGCGAAGAGCGAGCTGCGCCGCTTCGGGGAATAAAATATTCTCTACCAGAGAGAGGATTCAGGTGTTGGATAAGCGGCCCTTCAGACCGTGTAAACACCATGTAAACACCATGTATACGCCATATATAGCGGCGCCTGAGGCGCCCTATTTGTGCTTTTTCGCCTTCGCGGCCAGCGCCACGGCGAACGCCTTGCGGCCCCACTCACTGGCAAGGTCAGACTCGTCCATCGCATCCGGCGGCAGGCTGACATAGCCCATGTCCGTCTGCTTGCCATCGCTCGGCCGGGTCCAGATGAAGGGCTCGCAGCCTTCGGCCTCCAGCTCTGCGCGCAGGGCCGCGTCGGTTTTCAGGTAGATCACGTCATCGGCCAGCAGGCCAAACATGAGTCCATCCTTGAAAACCCCGGCCCCGCCAAACATCCGCCGGACGCTGACCGGCCCCATCGGCCCGAACAGCTCCATGACGAACTCATGGAAAGGATCCGGCGGCTTCGCCATCAGACGTCCACCATCAAGCCGCGGCAGGCCGCCCGAGGCGGTAGACGCCCTTGAAGGCTTCCGGATCCTCCACCGGCTTGCCTTTGCGATAGATCAGGACCGTGCCTTCCTTGTGCAGGCGGATGGCCTCGGCCCGCACATCTTTCAGGACGCGCTGGAAGTTCTTGTCGCTGACAGCCCGGGCCGCCTGTTCGGCACTGATGGACTTGCCGGGACCGGCCGCAGCCGTCAGCTCAAGAATCGCCTCTCGGACGGGATTGACGGGATCGCTCACCAGTCGATCGCCGCGTATGCGAGTTGCTGGAACTGGGGCCGCATCGGATAGGTCGAGGACGGCATCAGCTGGGTCATCTGGATGCCGATGATCTCTTCTTCCGGGTCGATCCAGAAGAAGGTGGAGGCAAGGCCGCCCCAGCTGAACGTGCCTTCGCTGCCCGGCTGCTGGGTGTCCACCACATCGGTGACGACCGAGCCGCCGAGACCGAACCCGGTGCCGCCGGTGATGACCTCGCTGAACAGGGAGCGGCCCATGTCGCGAATGGTCTGCCCGCCTGGCAGATGGTTCTGGCGCATGAATTCCCACGTCTTGGGGCTGATGATCCGTTCGCCTTCCAGCGTGCCGCCGCGCAGCAGCATGAGGCAGAAGCGGTGATAGTCCCGCACCGTGGAGACCAGCCCGCCGCCGCCGTTCAGGAGGGTCGGGCGTTTCGCATAGGCTTTCGAGGCCGCGCCCGCGCCGTCCGAGAGTTTCACCTCGCCGGTGATCGCGTTCTTCTCATAGCAGGCCATGAGGCGGCCGATCTTGTCTTCCGGAACCCAGAAGTCGGTATCCACCATGCCCAGCGGACCCGTGATCCGCTTGCGGAAGAATTCGTCCAGCTCCATGCCGGAGACGATTTCGACAATCGCGCCCAGCACGTCGGTCGAGTGGCTGTACCACCATTCCGTGCCCGGCGAGCATTCCAGCGGCAGTTTGGCGAGGCGTTTCGCCATCTGCTGCAGCGTCTCATCCGGACGGCCGATCTTTTCCTTGCGGTAAAGTGCGTCGACTTCCGACTGCATCATGAAGCCGTAGGTGAGGCCGGACGTGTGGGTGAACAGGTCCAGCACCTTCATCGGCCGGTCAGGCTTGCGCGTCTTGTAGTCTTCGCGGCTGCCGCTTTCGAAAACTTCGACATCGGCAAATTCCGGAATGTAGCGGGCGACGTCATGGTCGAGGCGCAGCTTGCCTTCCTCGAACAGCATCATCGCGGCGAGCGACGTGATCGGCTTCGTCATCGAGTAGATGCGGAAGATCGTTTCCGGGCCAATGGGCGTGCCGCCGCCGAGTTCCGTCGTGCCGGTATAATCCTCCAGCGCGACTTCGCCATTGCGCGAGATCAGCGTCGCCATGCAGGGCAGCTTGCCCGTGTCGAGATAATGCTCCTTGAAGAAAGCCGGAACCGCCGCGAGGCGATCCGCATTCAGGCCAACTTCGTGCGGGTCTGTGGGGTCGTGTTCGAACATGGATCAGAGCTTCCCTGATTTCGCCGCACGCGCCAGCTCGCGGGCGATGATGATCTGCTGGATCTGGCTGGTGCCTTCATAGAGACGGAAGATGCGCACATCGCGGTAGAAGCGCTCGATGCCATAGTCGGAGACATAGCCTGCGCCGCCGAACACCTGCACCGCGCGATCGGCAACACGGCCGCACGCCTCAGTGGCGAACAGTTTCGTGGAGGAGGCGAGCAGGGTGACGTCCTCACCCGCATCGCGGCGGCGGGCAGCATCCATGATCATGCACTCGGCCGCATAGGTCTCGGCCTGGCTGTCGGCGATCATCGCCTGGATCAGCTGGTGTTCCATGATCGGCTTGCCGAACTGCTTGCGCTCCAGCGCATAGTTCACCATCTCGCGGATCAGGCGCTTGGACACACCCGTTGCCACGGCGGAGATGTGCAGGCGTCCTTTATCCAGCACGCTCATCGCAACCTTGAAGCCCTCGCCCTCCTTGCCGATCATGTTGGCTGCCGGCACGCGGGCATTGTCGAAGATCACATCACAGATATGGGCGCCCTGCTGGCCCATCTTCTTCTCCGGCACGCCGACGGAGACGCCGGGTGTGTTACGCTCGACCACGAAGGCTGAAACGCCTTTCGCGCCGGGCGTGTCGGGGTCGGTGCGGGCCATGACGGTGAAGATGTCGGCCTTGTTGGCATTGGTGATGTAACGCTTCGTGCCGTTGAAGACGTAGTGATCGCCATCGCGGATGGCTTTGGTCGTCAGGGCGCCTGCGTCAGAGCCGGCTTCCGGCTCCGTCAGGGCGAAGCTGGCGATCAGGTCACCGGAGGCGACGCCCGGCAGCCAGCGCTGCTTCTGCTCCTCGGTGCCGAACAGGACCAGCGCCTGGGAACCGATGCCGATATTGGTGCCCGCAACAGAACGGAAGGCCGGGGAGGTCTGGCCCAGCTCGAACGCGACAAGGCACTCGGTTTCCATGTCCAGCTGCAGGCCGCCATATTCTTCCGGCACGGCAATGCCGAACAGGCCGAGATGTTTCATCTCGTCGACAATCTCCTGCGGCACCTCGTCCTTCTCTGCGACGTCAGCCTCGGCCGGTACGCATTTCTCGCTCACGAAGCGGCGCACCTGCTCGATCAGCGCATCGCGAATCTCGGCATCGAACGGCATTCTTGGCCTCCCTTTCAATCTGTTTGCCGGGGCAATCTATTCCCCAACGACACGCTTGTCGAAGGGTAACCGTGCGGTATCGTGCCGCCGAAATGCAGGGAGCAGATGTGACCAAGACGATTGAGACTTCAGGAGAATTCGCGGGCTGGACCACTTGGATGGAGGAGCCGTTCGAATATGAGACGGCCGGACCGTTCTATTTCACCGTCGACGAGAAGGGCGCCGTCGCCGCCTTCCGCGTGCAACGCAAGCACATGAATGCCGGCGGCGTCGTGCATGGCGGCTGCCTGATGAGCTTTGCCGATTTCTCCCTGTTCGCCATCGGCCATGAGGCCATGGAAGGCGCTTATGGCGTGACCGTCGCCTTCACCGCGGAATTCATCGACGGCGCGCTGGAGGGTGAACGGCTGGAAGCGCGCGGCGACGTGCTGCGCAAGGGCGGCTCACTCAGCTTCGTGCGCGGCATCGTCACCGGCGAGGATGGCCGCCCTGTCCTGAACTTCTCCGGCACAATCAAGAAAAAGAGGAAACAGCCATGAGCCAGCCCCCTTATGAAGCGCTGTCGCGCTCGATCAAAGGCAAGACCGCCCTCATCACCGGCGCTGCCAGCGGCATGGGCCGCGCCACCGCGCACCTGTTCACCCGCGAAGGCGCGAACGTCGCCGTCACCGACCTTAAGCAGGAAGCCGTCGACGCGGTGGTGGCCGAGATCAAGGCCGCCGGGATCGACCATGTGAAGGGCTGGGCGATGGACGTGTCCGACGCCGCCACGATCAAGCGCGTGATCGACGAAGCGGCCGCCCATTTCGGCGGGCTGGAAATCCTGGTCAACAATGCCGGGTTCGCTATCCCGGCAAATATTGCCGAGGAAAGCTATGAAGACAGCTGGGGCCCCAGCATCAATGTCATGCTGACCTCCCACCAGCGCGCCATCCGCGCGGCGCTGCCCTATATGCGCAAGGCGGGCTATGGCCGGATCGTGAATGTGGCGTCCACGGAAGGTCTGGGCGCGACGCCGGGCAACTCGCCTTATGTCGCCGCCAAGCATGGCGTGATCGGCCTCACCCGCGGCCTGGCCGTGGACCTTGGCCGCGAAGGCATCACGGTGAACTGCATCTGCCCCGGCCCGGTCAAGACCGGCATCACCGCCGGCATTCCGGACGAGCACAAGGAAATCTACGCCAAGCGCCGCGTGCCGCTGCGCCGCTATGGCATTCCGGAAGAGGTGGCGAACATCACCCTGTCCTGCGTGCTGCCGGCGGCGAGCTTCATGACCGGGGTTCATATCCCGGTGGATGGCGGCCTGACGATCAAGAACGCGTAGGGCAAGAACGCCTAAAGCGCGCAGCGCTCTTTCAGGATGGCGGCGGTGCGGGCGACCAGCGCGTCCGCCGCCACATCGTCCATCGGGCCGGTGAGCACATGCGCCCCCAGAGAATGACCGAGGCCGGGCAGGATGTGGACTTCCGCCTGCCCGCCCAGCGCCGCCGCGGCGGCTGGCTGCTGGAACTCGTAACGGACCTGGGAATCCCGGTCGCCATAATAGAGCAGAAACGGCACATCCCAGGCCGCGAGCTTGTCCGCGATGGGAGCTTCGTCCGTATACCAGTTTTTCCACCAGCTGTATTCGGCCATCGGCGTATCCGCGTTTGGATAAGGCGCTTCGTCGTCCATTGCCAACGCTTCCGCCCGAGCCTGTTCATAGTGCTGTGTCTGTACCGCCACTACATTGTCGATGTCCTCAGACGTCCACCGGCCGGATGGATGACGAAAGGGCTCTACCATGTCGAATACGGCTGAAGGCGTTTCGCGCCATCCGCGCTCCACCTCACGCGTCGTGACAATGCCATCAGCATTCTCGTCCATCATGCGGAGCGAAAAGGCATCGCGTCCAGTCAGCTGCCACTTGAATACGTCTGCGGGCGCCTGCAGGGGCGCGCCGATCCCCACCACGAGGTCAGGTGCGGGCGCGCCTGCTGCCGCGAGGCCCGCAATGTGCTGTATGCCTTCAGAATGGCCGAGCAGGGCGACGCAAGCCGCCTGCCCGCCGAACTCTTCCTGCGCCAGCGTGTAGACGGCGCCGAGATCGTCCCGCTGACTTTCCACCGTGCTTGTTCCGGACACTGCCTTGTCCAGAACCTGCCCGTCTGCGGGCCTGTAGCGTACGCCGCGACGGTCATACCGGACGGTGGCAATCCCTGCCCGGGTGAACCGGCGTGCAAGGTCTGCGAAGATCGCATCCCGCTCCGTACCGGTATTGCTGAGCCGGACATCCCGATCGAAAAGACCGGTGCCGGCCGACAGGACAATGACCGGCTCGTGCCCATCGGCACCGAAGGGCGCATCCACCTGCCCGGTTATCTGCGTGCCATCCGCCGAAGCGACCGTAAATTCCCGGCTGTCTGCACTGACATCCGACAAAGCGGGCGGTGTCTCCACATCTGGTTGAGGTGCAGGCTCTTCAGCTTTCCGCGAACACGCCGCTGCCATCAGCAAAACCGCAGATACACCAAACAGGCCGAGCTTCTTCATTGCGGCGGCTTCGACATCGAACGGCATGTCCGACTCCCTCTACTTTCCGGCGTAACCCTATTCGCCAAAAGCACTCTTGTCGAAGGGTAACCGTGAGATACCGAGCCGACGCTCTTATGAAGCGTTGCCGCGCGCCATCAATGGCAAGACCGGCCGCATCAGAGCACGGACGCGAAGGCGGCTTCCAGGTCTGCCTGTGTTGCTTCTTTCTGCGCCATGCAGAGATTGATGGTCTCGCGTGTCTGTGACAGGGCGCGTTCATGTCCTTCGGCCAGGCTGCCATATTCCTCGAACAGGGCATTCAGCCGGTCCAGTCCTTCGTTATCGCAGAAATACCCGGCGAGCCCCGGCGTGCGGCGTTGCCACTGTGTCGGCACAGCCTTCAGGAAAGCCGGGAAGTTGGCCTCAAGGAAGGCCCACATCGCTTCGCGTGTCTGCGGCGACTTCATCTGCAGCTGCGCCATCGTGTAGGTCTCGCGCGGGCCAAGCTCTGCGGTGCCGATGAGCGCCCGCGTGCGTGCGGCCTGCTCCGGGTCGGTCACACTGCCCAGCGCGGCAGCCACAGCCTGGCCGAATGCCGGATCGTCGACCTCATTATATGCCTTCAGCACGCGGTCATACGCAGCCTGCCCGCCTTCATCGAGAAGCACGCTGAGGCCGGAAGCGTAAAGATCGCTGGAGAGCTTCACATCCGGCGACGCAGGATCCGTCAGCCATTTGTCCATTTCGGCACCGAGGCTCTGGCGGGCATCTTCACGTTTCAGGACCGTCGCGTCGAACTCGGTGAGGCTCGCTTCCAGTTCGGCATCGCCGCCATCCTCGGCCAGCAACGCCCGCAGCCGGTCGGAAGCGGCCAGCGCGTCAGCCCGCAGGCCTTCCACCGCCGAGCCTTCAAGGCGTTCCATCAGATCAGCATAGATGCTGAGCACGGCCGAAGCGACCGCCGCATCCTCATGCTTTGCCCCAGCAGCGAGCAGCTGACGCAGCGTGGTGGCGTCCATCTCTCCGGCGTCGAAATCCGCCTCGCCGCTGTCGATGGCAGTCAGGGCTTCGGTCGCGCTGAGCCCTGGCAAAGCCAGGATCAGCCGGGCCCAGCCATCGCCCGCCATGTTGAAGCGGTAATAGCCGGTGCCATTGGCATTCGGGTGATACAGGTCCGGACAGCTTGCGCCTTCCAGCGGCATCACCTGGCGGCGCGCCCGCATCAGCATGCAGGACCGGCCCGTCTCGTCGCCTTCCTGCCAGGACACGCAGACAGGGATGATCCAGCGGCGGTCAGGATCCGCATCCGAGCCGAGCGGGCGATAGCGGCTCTGCTCCAGAACGACCTTGGCGCCAATATCCGAGCACTGAAGCTCTGTCTGCAGCAGCGGCACACCGTTCTGCTTCACGAAGGTCTTGAGAGAGCGGCCAATGTCCGGATTGCCGGTCGCCTTGCCGACACTCTCGAAGAACGCCTCGCTGTCGGCAGCCTTATCGGCATATTCGGCGATATACTTGCCGAGTGCCGGGCGGAACTGCTCCGGTCCGAACCAGGCATCCACCATGCCCAGCACGGCCTGGCCCTTGTTGTAGGTGATCGCGTCATAGGCGTTGCGGATGTCCGCATTCTGCGTGATCGGCTGGGCCACAGCACGGGCGCTGGCCAGGCTGTCGAGGCGCATGGCCGAGATCGCATCGGCAACGGCCTGAATGTCGTGCCCACCATCGGGCTCAAGGAAGCCCAGCACCGCAGGCTCGGCCCAGCTGGCGATGCCTTCCTTGAGCCAGAGATCGTCCCACCAGGGCGGGGTGACGAGATCACCGAACCACATGTGCGACAGCTCGTGCGCGTGCACGCCCTTCATCGAACGCAGGAACATCGCGCCTGACTTCTCGTTCGCGAGGATGCGGCTTTCGCGATAGGTGATCGCAGCGGCGAGTTCGGTGGCGCCCGACGGCCATTGCGGCGCGGCGATGATGTCCAGCTTCTCATATGGATAGGGCTGTTCCAGCGCCTCTTCGAAGAATTCCACCATGGCCGGCGTGATCGCCAGGATCGCCTCCAGCTGGTCACCTTTGCCGGAACGGGCATAGCCCGTCAGCGGAATGGGCCAGTCGCGCCAGGCATTCGGCGGGATCGTCCCGGCCGACACCTTGTCGAAATTGCCGACAGCAACCGACAGGAGATAGGTCGACAGCGGACGGGTGGGCAGGAAGGTGATGCGATCAAAGCCAGGGCGGGCCTGCGCACGCGAAGCCACCGGCGTGTTGCCGATCGCCAGCATGTCTTCCGGCACGATCAGCGTCATTTCAAACGGCGCCTTGAAGCCCGGCTCGTCAAAGCTCGGCAGGAAGCGGCGCGCCTGAATGCTTTCGGACTTGGCGAGGGCATAAGCCTGCCCCTGTTCCTCAACCCGGAACAGGCCAGCCAGGTTCACATCGAAGGCAGCGATATAGTCGATGCTGAGCGTCACGCCGCCGGCATGGACACGGTTCGGAAAACCAACCCAGACCACGCCGGTCGGGTCCACTTCCGTCCAGGTGGCCGGACGGGTTTCGCCTGCAGCCGTCACCGTGACCGAGGAAACGTCGAGGTCTGCCCCGTGCATCCAGATGCCGGTGGCGGAAGTGGCGAGGTTCACATCGATCTCGACATGGCCGGAGAAGGCCGCTTCACGCGGGTCGACCGTCATCTCCACCCGGTAAGCCACCGGCTGGGCGACGCCGGAAAGCTTCCCGGCGGGCGCTGCGGAAGCCAGCTGGTCCAGAGGCACGGCCCGGACTTCGGGGCCGAACGCCGAAGGCTGCACGCAGGCCCCCAGCAGGAGAAGAAGGCACGCCGCCAGTTTCCGCATCAATCGCTTCCTTGTCTTGCTATCAGCCCCATGCATAGCGCATCAGGGCGGCCATGAAACCCACCCTGTCGATACCCGATCCCCGGCCGGTATTCGAGAGGCAGACCGCCGCAGACGCGGCAGCCTAGCCTGCGAAGCCGCGCGCCTTCATCGCGTCATACCAGCGGCCGAGATTGGCGTGTTCCTTGTGGGGTGCCCATTTCATCACGCGGCAGAAGCCGCAAGCCACGAACAGCGTGATGTCCGCGATGGAAAAGCGGTCTGCGGCGAGGAACTCATGGTCTGCAAGGTGCGCGTCGAACCGCTCGGCCATCTTGCGCGCAGCCTTCTCGCCCTTGGCGGCCGCCTCGGCGCTTTGCGGCACTTCCAGCGGCGCCATGGCCGGATGTGAGTTGCGGAACCAGGTGGCAAACTGGATGAAGAACATCAGCTCCACGCGCCGGTCCCACATTTCGATCAGCGCCTTCTCCTTCGGATCTGCGCCCATCAGGTTCGGCTCTGGAAAGATGCCTTCGAAATAGGTGCAGATGGCCCGGCTCTCGGTGATCTTCGTGCCATCGTCCAGCACCAGCGCAGGAACCTGCGAGAAGGGCGAGACCTCACGGTATTCCGCTGTCTTGTGCTCCTGCTGCATGATGGAAACCTCTTCGAGATCGACCGCATCCAGCTTGCCCTTGGCGCGCAGGAAATAGACGACCCGGTCGGGGTTTGGCGCCTGAGGGCTGTGATAGAGCTTCATGGGTTCCTCCTCGTTATATCCGGCCTGTTTTCTCTAGAATGTCCGGCTGATGCCGATTGTGGCATTCACAGGCTCGCCGGGGAAGTAGCGCGGCGTGCCGAAGGAGACATCGGCCCGGTCGGCATAGCGCTCGTCCGTCAGGTTGCGGATATTGATCCAGACCGTGTGCGTATCCGTCCAGGCCCAGGCCGCGCGGGCGCCAAGCAGCGTATGCCCCGGATAGCTGAACTGGTTGCCGGGGTCGGTGAAGTATTCGCCGACATGTTCGAGGTTCAGCGACAGGCTCAGCCGGTCTGTCGCCTGCCAGTCGAGACGCGCATTGGCGAGCCATTCCGGCGCCGTGTCGATCTCGTTGCCGTCGAGGATCGTGTTTGAGGCAGAGCCCGCGATCACACGGTCAAACGTATAGGTCTGGTCCGACCATGACACATTCCCCGACAGGGACAGCGTGCCGGTGATGTCATAGGCGGCGGAGACTTCGACGCCCTTGTGCTCCGTCGAACCATCGGTGACGTTCAAGCCATCGGAGTCACGGAAGAAGAAATTCTCCTTGTCCATCCAGTAGGCGGCGACATCGAAGACCAGCCGTCCGTCCAGTACCGCGCCGCGTGCGCCGATCTCAACGCTGTCCAGCGTTTCGGTGTCGATCTGGCCGACGACCTGCAGGCTCTGCAGGCGGTAGAGGTCCGACACCTGCGGGGCGCGGGCACCGCGGGCATAGTTGGCATAGAGATCGACACTGTTCGAAACGGACCAGACGGCGCCGAGTTTCGGTGTCACGAACTCATAGGAGTCCGAACGGTCTGCCGGCACATTGAAGCGGCCATTGATGCCGACCGGCGCCTTGGTCGTGTAGTCATAATCATGGCTCTCACCGCGCAGGCCGGCGAGGATCCGGAATGTGTCGGACACCGACCATTCCAGTTCAGTCCACAGCGCCGCGACCGTCGTGTCGACATCATAGTCATAATGGACGCCCTGCGGGAAACGGGAGTCGCCGGGGAAGAAGCCGAACGGGTCTGGCTGGATCTCGCGGAGATAACCCGTCGCCACATCCAGGTCCGCACCAATGCGCCACGCCACCCGATAGGCAACGGGCTTTTCAAAACGTGCCATGACACCGCCGCCGGTGTGGCCGTTCTTCTCCACGCCGCCATTCGGCAGGAAGTGCTGCGAGAAGATCATCGCCTGCGAATGCGCATAGGGCATCAGCACCAGAGTGCCATCTAACAGGGGGCGTTCGAGGCGCGCGCCGACGCGGGCAGACCACGCATTGCGGTAAGCATCCGGATCAGGATTGGTCTTCGCGACATCCTCATCCTTGTAGGCATTGGCGCCGGTGATATAGCCGCCGGACTCCTGCTCCAGATTCTGGCCGGACAGCCAGACCGTCGCGTCCCACAGGCCCGGATTGAACTCGCCGACGACGGAAAGCTTCTGCTGGTTCACATCCGTATTGTCGCGCCAGCCATTATCCTTCTGCAGGGAGAGGTTCACCAGCCAGTGCTGCCCCTCGTCCAGCTTCATGTCGGTTCGCCAGCGGCCGAGCGTGCCATAGGAGGCGCGCACTTCGCTGCCCTCGCCCGGCTCCGGCAGGATGACATTGATCAGTCCGTGCACAGCGTTCGAGCCGTATTTCGCACTGCCCGGCCCGCGCACGACTTCAATCGCGTCGGCGATTTCATGGTGCGGCTCGATCAGGGAATTGACGTTGCCGAAAGCAGGGGAGCGGGTGGGGACACCATTTTCGAGGATGAGGAAGCTGCCCTGCCCGGCTCCGCCGGTCAGCACCGGCGAACGGATGGCAATCAGGTGTTCCTGCCCGGAATTCATCTGCACGTTCACGCCGGGCAGCTGGTTCAGGATTTCGGCGGGATGATCGGCGGCGGTGGCGTCGATCTGCTCTGCTGTCACAAAAGCCTGACTGCCCGGGTCCGTTCTCGAGCGGTCGCCCCAGACTTCGACGGGCGAAAGCCGGTCTTCAATCCACCAGACCCGCCTCTGGCCGTCTTCACCGATGCAGGTCCCAGCCCCTTTCGACTTGTCGACAGGGGCACCGCATGGCGGCAAGACCCGGGCTTCCTGGTCGGAGAGCTGAGCCCAAACGGGTAGCGCCCCGGCTGCGGACATCATTCCGGCGGCGCCCAAAAGCATCGCAACGCGGTGCAAACGGCCACGGATGACCCGGTCATTACAGCTAGACATAAGCGCTTCCTCCCAAGCGGAAGCCTTGTGTTTCGTACGTGCCGCAGCGGTACGCAAGGGTCAGTCAGTCACGCTCTCGTGTCAGGCTTTTGTCAGCAGGTCAGCCCGCATGCCCCGCAAACAGCTGGTAAGGCAGCGCGCCGACGACCGCCGCAGACAGGCAGGTCGCGAACGTACCGGCCACCAGCGTGCGCCAGGACAGGGAGAGAAAGTCGTCCCGGCGGCTCGGCTCGATGATCGAGAGGCCGCCGATCAGGATGCCCATTGAGCCGAAGTTTGCGAAACCGCAGACGGCGTGCGCGGTGATCATGCGGGTGCGCGGGTCCATCGCATCGGCCGGGACTTCGGCGAGCTGGAGGAAGGCGACGAACTCGGTCAGCACCGTCTTCACGCCCATCAGGGAGCCGGATTTCGCGGCCTCCTCCATCGGCACGCCGACCATGTACATGAGCGGTGCAAAGATCCAGCCGAGCACGCGCTCGATCGAGAGCGGCGCACCGGCGACATCCGGCAGGGCGCCAAGCCCGGCATTGACCAGCCAGAGCAACGCCAGCGCCGCGATCAGCATGGTCGCAATGTTGAACACGATCTGCAGGCCGTCCGTCGCGCCGCGCGAGAAGGCGTCCATGGTGGAGGCGTAGTTGAAGTCCGGCTCTTTCATCCGCTCGGTCGCGGGCGTGGTTTCCGGGATCATGGTGAGCGCGACGGCAACGGCGGCCGGCGCGGCCATGATGGAGGCCGTCAGCAGCTGAGCCAGCGGGTTCGCCATCTTGCCTTCAAGGAAGGAGCCGTAAACGACGAGGACGGAGCCCGCGATGGTGGCGAAACCGGCCGTCATCATGATCAGCAGTTCCGAGCGCGTCATGCCCTTGATGTAGGGCCGGATCAGGACAGGCGCCTCGGTCATGCCCATGAAGACGTTGGCAGAGACAGCCAGCGAGGTCGCCCCGCCAAGGCCCATGCCGCGCCGGAAGATGAAGGCGAAGCCGTTGGTTACCCATTTCAGGATGCCCCAGTGCCACAGCATGGCCGATAGCGCGGCCACGACGATCACGATGGGCAGGATCTGGAAGAAGAAGAGCGGCGGGGGCGTGCCGTCCATCAGTTCGGCCCCGGCGACATTGTCCCCGACATAACCGAACACGAAGCCGGTGCCGGCGCGCGTCGCCGCCTGCAGGCCATCGACGACGTCATTGGCGTGGAACAGGATCGAGCGGATGAAAGGAATACCGAACAGGATCAGCGCGAAGATGAACTGCATCACGGTGGCGCCGATGACGACTTTCCAGGGAAACAGCTTGCGCTTTTCAGACCAGGCCCAGCAGATGCCATAGATCAGGGCAATGCCGAGAAGCGCGCGGGCGTTATCCCAGCCCCATTCGTAACCCATAATGTTCATCCCGGCCCTGTCTCCCTGCCCCGAAGATATAAGCCATATGGATTAAACGTGACATCGCCGCAGGGGAAGCGTCCATGTGCGCGGCTTGTGTATTGCGCCCGGTGCAGCCTCCATGGCGGGCACAGCCCTTGTGCTGCATGCGCGGCAAATCGGCCGTTTGACGCGGCCCCCTCCGGTCGATAGGTTTTCGCCTTAATATTCAGGCCATTGGCGCCGTCTCCTGAGAGACCACCCCGCCATGTGCCGAGGAGATCAGACCCGAATGAAACTGCGCGCCCTTCTCATGGCTGCCCTCATGGCCATGACCGCCCCCGCCTTTGCCGACACGGACAAGACCGAGGCCGCCAAGGAAACCGAAGCCAAGCCGGTGCCCGAACCGGTCATGTTCGAAAGCCGCCATTCCGGCACGTTCGGGCGCCAGAAGGTGAACTACAAGGTCGAGGCGGGCGAGACGCAGATCAAGAATGAAGACGGCAACCCGGCGGCCAGCCTGTTCACGATCTCCTACATTCAGGAGAATGCCGGATCGAACCGCCCGGTGACCTTTGTGTTCAATGGCGGCCCCGGCTCTGCCTCTGTCTGGCTGCACCTTGGCCTGCTCGGCCCGAAGCGCGCCGTGGTGGCCAGCGATGCCGATGAAGACGATGGCCCCGCCCCTTACCGGATGGAAGACAATCCGCTCTCCATCCTCGACCTGACAGACCTTGTCTTCATTGACCCTGTCGGCACCGGCTTCTCCCAGGCCATCGGCGAAGGTGAGAACAAGGATTACTGGGGCGAAGCCGGCGACAAGGAGTCGATCTCGGAGTTCATCCGCATCTGGATCACCAAGCACAAACGCTGGAACGCGCCGAAATACCTGATTGGCGAAAGCTTCGGCACGACACGCGCGGCCTATCTCGCGAATGAACTGACGGTGGGCGACGTGGACATTGCCCTGAACGGCATCGTCTTCATCTCGCAGGCGCTGGACTATGAAGGCTCCACCTCCGTCCATGACAATGTCTATTCCTATGTCACCTACCTGCCCTCCATGGCAGCCACGGCGCAGTATCATGGCAAGGCTGGTATCGGCGTACCGCAGGTGCAATTCCTGGCCGAGGCGCGCGCCTTCGCGCGCGACGAATACGGCCCAGCCCTCTGGAAAGGCGACCGTCTGAGCCCGGAAGAGCGCGCCTATATCCGCGACAAGCTCGTCTACTTCACCGGGCTCGACCCGCAATATATCGAGACCTCGAACCTGCGTATCCTGATGCACCGCTTCCAGAAGGAGCTGCTGCGTGACAAGGGCGTGGCGCTGGGGCGGCTCGACGGGCGCTATCTGGGCGATGAGGCCGACGACATCGCCGAAGGCCCGGAAGACGATGTCTCCTCCTATGCGGTCAGCTCGGCCTATTCGGCACTGATGAACCAGTATCTCGCCGCCGATCTCGGCGTTGAGATGGACCGGCCCTACATGGTCTCCAGCCCGGATGCGGGCGAACAATGGAACTTTCGCGACGTGCCGGAAGGCCAGTACTGGGAACCGCACTATGTGAATGCCGGGCGAAAGCTGACCACCGCGATGCGCCACAATACCGGCCTGAAAGTCATGGTCGCCAGCGGCTATTACGACCTGATCTGCCCCTTCTTCGACGCGGAGATCACCTTCGCCCGCTACGGCATCCCGCAAGACCAGGTGGCCATGACCTACTATCAGGGCGGGCACATGATGTACCTCAACGAAGGCGCCCTCAGCAAGGACATCCGCGCCTTCTACGCCGGTCAGCTGGAAGACCAGCGGCCGGATTAGGAATGAGCATATGACGGCAGTCCGACGAACTGGGCGTTTAAGCGGACGACCGCTTTTGGCCCTCTGCAGTCACTCGGTCCGTAAAAACGGAATAAGTCTTTGGACCAGGGTATTCAGATTTCGAATCCGTGTTCCTCCGGATCAGGCAATCAGTGCTAAGGTCAAGAGCTTCAGTTATTAAGGCGATAGATGTCCTAGCATGGCGCGCTTCGATGGGAGAGGCAGAGATGAAATGGGGCATTTCGCAATTGGTGCTTCTGCAAATATCCCTCTTTTTAGCAGTTTTCATATTGGAGTTCATCGCTTTCCGATTTGGAAAGATCCCGGGAGACTATATGGCGCTAGCGGGAATCCCGATTGCGGTCGTTGTTTCCGCACATCTTGAGCTAATAAGGTTGCGCTTCGGATGGATGGCTGAATTGCTCCTCTACTTTGCAGGGGGGGCTCTGTATGTGGGCTTTGTACTACTGCAAATTAGGGCGCTAAGGTGGATGGTCGTTAACCACTACGAATATGTTGAGCCGAGACTTTTTGCTCAATATGGGTCTTTGTACGGACAAATTGCGATAACGGTAGGGGGCGGCGCTTTTTTGGCCTTAGGTCTGTTTCTCGTGGTTGTGCGATTCATCATGAGCCTCAGGTGAAGGGGCGTTGTCAAAGGAACCGGGCTTGAGGCGGCTAATCCAAGCGTCTAGCTTTGGATAATGAGCCAGAACCCATTTCGCTACTTCAAGACATCACCCGAGATCATCCGGCTCGTGGTAATGAAGTAGGTTCAAGGCGTCGATCCTTATGTCTGCTTTCGTCGATTAGCTGCCATACGAAAAGCCCCCGGCCGTAACGACCGGGGGCTTCGTGTTTCCGTTCTGGCGCCGGATCAGCCCAGCTTGCAGACGCAGATCTTGTTGCCGTCGGGGTCACGGAAGTAGGCGCCGTAGAAGGTGGGCATGCGCTGGCCGGGGGCGCCTTCATCGACCGCACCCAGCTCGATGGCCTTGTTGTAGACCTTGTCGACCGTTTCCTTATCCGGCGCAGCGATGGCCGGCATCACGCCATTGCCGCAACTGGCCGCCTTATCGTCGTACGGGCCGCCAATCGCCAGCATGGGCGCACCCGGCCCCGTGCCATAGAAATGTAGACGTCCATTGTTGAAGACCTGTTTGGCTCCCATTTCGCCGAGAACCGCGTCATAGAAAGCGCAGGCCTTGACCGTGTCATTCGAGCCGAGCGTGACATAAGCGAGCATGATGTTTCCTCCTCTGGTGCATTCCAGAATGGAACGGATACACGCCGCGACAACACGCGCAAGGGCTGACGCAGGGGATGTGCTTGACGTTGACGTGAGCGTCTGGTCTGAAACCCCCAAACTTTTCAGGAGAAAGCCCATGTCTGACATCCGTTTTGACGGTCGTGTTGCCATTGTTACAGGTGCTGGTGGTGGTCTTGGCCGCTGCCACGCCCTCGAACTCGCCCGCCGCGGCGCAAAAGTCGTCATCAACGACCTTGGCGCATCCATGGACGGCTCGGGCGGCAGCTCTGAAGCCGCTGAAGCCGTGGTCAAGGAAATCGAGGCCATGGGCGGCGAAGCCATCTCCAACGGGTCATCCGTCGCTGACGAGGCTGGCGTGAAGAAAATGATCGACGACACCATGGAAAAATGGGGCCGTATCGACATCATCATCGCCAATGCCGGCATCCTGCGCGACAAGTCCTTCTCCAAGATGACGACCCAGGACATCGATCTCGTCCTCGCCGTTCACCTGCGCGGCACCTTCCTGCCGGTCCACGCAGCCTGGGACATCATGAAAGCCCAGAACTACGGGCGTATCGTCGTGACCACCTCCTCCACCGGCCTCTATGGCAACTTTGGCCAGGCCAACTACGGCGCAGGCAAGCTGGGCGTGGTCGGTATGATGAACACGCTGAAAATCGAAGGCGCGAAAAACGACATCAAAATCAACGCCGTCTGCCCGGTTGCTGCAACCCGCATGACCGAAGGCCTGATGCCGCCGGAAGCGCTTGAGCAGCTGAAACCGGAATACGTCACGCCGGGCGTGATGAACCTCGTGAAAGACGATGCCCCGACCGGCATGATCCTGTCGGCTGGCGCTGGCGCCTTCTCGATGGCCCGCATCGTCGAAACCCGCGGCGCCTATGTCGGCCAGGGCAAAGAACTCACCGCCGAAGCCGTTGCCGCGAAGTGGGACGAGATTACTGACACCAGCAAGACGCTGCCTGCCTTCACCTCCGGCGGCCAGCACGGCGCGAACATGTTCTCACTCGTCGCTGAAGGCAAAGGCAAAGGCTGAAACAAGGGCTGACGCCCGGCCTCAGGCTTGCCAAATATGACGGCGAGGCGCAGGTTGCTCTCTTGAAAGGAGCCCCCCATGCGCCTCGCCGTTCTTTTGTTTTTCCCAATATTTATAACCGGTTGCGCCTGGTTTCTCGAACCCGGGGCCGTGCCGGATTCGACGGGGCCCGAAGGCACGCTCGCCCCGGTGGAAGCAGAGCCCACACCAAACGGTCCGCCGCTCGCCGAGGAAGGCGCCATGTGTGGTGGCATTGCCGCCATTCAGTGTGAAGATGGTCTCACCTGCATCTATGATGATGGCGTCTGCCACTCCATTGCGGACGCCGCAGGCACCTGCAAGAAGGCTGGCCCGTTCTGCACGAAGGAATACCGCCCGGTATGCGGCTGTGACGGGAAAACATATGGCAATCGCTGCGAGGCCTACGCCGCCGGTGTCAGCGTCGCCATCCCCGGAGAGTGCGACGTGAAGGGCAGCTGAGTTACAGACATCCGTTTCCTGAATGAAGAATGGCCCGTAACCCTCTGGATACGGGCCATTTTTTAGAGATCCGTCTGCAGATTACTCAGCGTTCTGCATGGCCTTCAGGTACATGGAGTTCTTCGGCTTGGAGAAGACCCGCTCCACCATCGGCTCAAAGAATTCCAAAGGCTCGCTTTCATAGTCCGGATCGAAGGCGGCCTGGTCGTATTTATGACAGAACTCGGCACAGCGCTGATAGTACGGGCTGTCCTTGAACTGCTCGCGCATGTTCTTGTCGAGGCCAAGATACTCAAAGAAGTAATAGCCCTGGAACGCCCCATGATTGGCAACCATCCAGAGGTTTTCCTCAGAAACGAAGGGCTTGAGGATCGCCGCGGCGACGTCCGGGTGGTTCATGCTGCCCAGCGTATCGCCAATATCGTGCAGCAAGGCGCAGACGACATATTCCTCGTCCCGCCCATCCCGATGGGCACGCGTAGCGGTCTGCAGGGAATGTTGCAGGCGGTCGATCGGAAAGCCGCCGAAATCGCCGTCCAGCAGGCGTAGATGATCCAGGACGCGCTTGGCGAGCCCCTTGTTGAAGATGCGGGAATTCTCCTTGATGATGTCCCAGTCTTCCTGCGTACCTTCAAGCATCTCGCGGAATTTAGCGCGCTCGCCCCCTGCGTGTCCGTCAGCCATGTCTCGTTTCCTCCTGTCTTGTTTTATCAGGCGGCAGGATCGTCCCGCCGCCTGTTGTTCTTGTTCTCTGCCCTGCCTGATCAGATCGGCGGAACAGCCGTAGGCGGCACGTCCTGGTCTTCCTCGTGCACCTCGATCAGGCCGCGGCCGACATGGCTGCGCTTGCGGCTGTAGAAGAAGTAGATGAGCAGGCCGATTGCCCCCCATACGGGCAGCACCATCTTCGCGACAAAAGGCAGGTTCAGGTACAGAGCGAGACAGCCAACCGCCGCGATCGGCGCAATGACCCAAACCAAAGGCGTGCGGAACGGCCGGAAACGGTCCGGATCCGTCCGGCGCAGCATCATCACTGCAATGGCCACCATGAAGAAAGCGAAGAGCGTGCCGGAGTTCGAGATATCTGCCAACTGCCCCACCGGGAAGAAAGCGGCTGCGATGGCAACGCAGATACCGGTAAAGATGGTCATCTTCCACGGCGTCTTGAATTTTGGGTGCACGTCGGCGAGCTTTTCCGGCAGCAGGCCATCACGCGCCATGACAAAGAAGATCCGCGTCTGGCCATAAATCATCATCAGGATCACGGAAGGCAGCGCAATGGAGGCCGCAAGCCCTACAAGGTTGCCGATGACCGGGAAGCCGATGATGCGAAGGGTTTCAGCCAGCGCCTCATTGGAACAGACGATCGGCGCCTGATCCAGAGCAGCAAGTTCAGCACATCGCTGGGCGAAGCCCACCCCATCCGGCGGCAGGACCGCACCGGCCGCATCACGCAGAGGCTGGGCGCCGACAGTGCCGACCACGCCAGCGGCAACGAGGAAATAGAACACCGTACAGATTGCCAGAGATCCCAACAGGCCGATGGGCACGTTGCGTTGCGGGTTCTTGGTTTCCTCCGCGGCTGTCGAAACCGCATCGAAGCCGACATAGGCGAAGAAGATTGTCGCCGCCGCGCCGACCACACCCAATCCGTCATGTCCAAGCAGGCCCGTCGGCATGAGGGGCGTGAAATTCTCCCCTTTCAGGATAGGCAGGCTCAGCACGATGAAAGCTGTCAGGGCGACGACCTTGATCGCCACAAGCACAGCATTCACCGAAGCGCTTTCACTGGTGCCGATCACGAGCAACCAGGTCACCACCGCCGCCACGATAATCGCTGGCAGGTTCACCACGCCATGGCTGAAATCGACTGATGGAATACCGCCTGCAAAACCCCAGGCCGGGCCGCTACTGAGCGCGCCGGGTAATGTAAACCCGGTCAAGTTCTCGACGAGGCCCATGACATAACCCGACCAGCCCACACAGACCGCAGAGGCTGCAACGGCATATTCCAGGATCAGTGCCCAGCCGACCATCCAAGCCAACAGCTCCCCCATCACCGCATAAGTATATGTATAAGCAGACCCCGACACCGGCACCATGGACGCAAGCTCTGAATAACAGAGCGCCGCCACCGCGCAGACAAAACCGGCAATCACAAAGGAGAACATCATCCCCGGTCCGGCCTTCTGGGCCGCTGCAGCGGTGAGAACGAAAATACCCGTGCCGATAACGGCGCCGATGCCAAGCATGGTCAGCTGGAAGGCACCCAAGGATCGGTGCAGGGACTTCTTCTCCGCCGTCGCCAGAATAGCGTCGAGCGGCTTGATGCGGTCGAAAATCATGGGGAATGGCTCCGATGTGGACGTCAGAGCCTATCCTTAATTACGGACTGTACAAGACACTTCCCGAAGGAAGGCGCCTTCCCGTCTACAGGGAGGCGCCCGCCCGGGCAGGATACGGAAGGCCAGGATTAATCCCAGAGCGCTCCCAGCATCAGCTGTTCGACCCATGTTTCCCGCTGGGGCGAATATGCGGGTCCGCACCGGTCACAGACATGCTCGTGCAGCCTGCGCGCCAGCTGCCAGCTGGACTCCCCGGTCCGGCCACCGGCCTGCTCGACCGCCCCGACAATGAAGCGGAGCGTTTCTTCGCGCAGGTCGGCATTATCCTTGCCTTTGGCTTCAGCAAGACGCCAGCCGGCAGGGTCCTGGCGCAAGGCCAGCACGGCCCGCTCCACGCCATCGCGCAGAACGTATACCGCCATCCGGCCCGCCGCGATGTCTGCCGTGAAGTCACGCAAGCAATTGCGGAACTCCAGTGCAACCTGGTCCAGCGTCTTCCGGTCCATCACCCGGAAGAAGGCCGGCGGCAGATCCGGAGGTGCCAGCATGTCCCCGAAACGGGGAGGCTGCAGGTCCTCAGCGGCCATGTCGAACAGACGCGCGGAAGAAACGGCTCGCTCCCACCGGCGTGCAATGGAAGCAGCCTGATCAATCCCACGCATGCGGACACTCAGCCGGAAGGCATCAGCAAGATCATCCGCCGCCCCCTGCCGCGCAGGGATATGCCGGATGATCCTCGGTACCCGGAGCAATACCGGAAGACGGCGGAGAAGCTGGAGCTGGTCCGGCCGGATATCTTCGGAATGGCGCAACACCTGAGCCGTACTCTCATCAGAAAAGAGAGACAGGAACAGGTCGTAGTCCGCCGCGTCCCAAAGGATTTCCCCAAGCCGTGCAAGCACCTTCAACAACCCGCCCGGCGCTTGCCCATGCATGAGCCACTTCGCAACGTCGCCGTCCTTGCCATATTCAACGACACGGACGATATCTTCCACATCCATATCCCGCGCGAGCAGGATCGCCGCTGCGTGGCGACGCGCTGCTGGCAAAGCCAGAAAGCCCCCATGTGGCGCAGGCCATGCCATGGCGAGCGCCTCAGCATGGTCCCCGGCCAGGAACCGGAGCAAGGGCGTCGCGGCGCCGGAACGGCCATGCGGCCGCACAAGACGCCGGGTCATGGGATTGCCCATGATCCACCTCCATTCGAATCGGCCAGACAAGAGAAAGCTGTCTGCAGCCTGATTGAAATCAGATTTTCTGTGAGGTCAGACGTCCACCGGCAAACGCGCGGGGGACGCTGACAGCGCTCCCCATCGACTGAGGAGCAGGTTTGTGGTTTCACAACCGTGCTTCATCTGCTTGATCCGTTGGTTAGCTCAGACAGACATCCGAATACGGAAGACTGGCTGAAGAGAAATTGGCGTATAAGGCGTATGCGGCGCGTACGTCAAGGAAAAATCGGGATTTCCGATCTCCCCCTGGCTGCCGCGCCGCCGAGCGGCTTAGCGTGCCCGCCCTCACCGCGTGGCGATGAGGCGTTCGAGGCTCAAATCGATCCACTGGATCGATTTGCCGTGCGTCGCACGGATGCCTCTCACCCCTTAACACACATAACCTGTTTCAGCGTGTGGACGATCTCCACAAGGTCTGACTGCGCAGCCATGACGGCGTCGATGTCCTTATAGGCCATCGGCGTTTCATCGATGACGCCAGCATCCTTGCGGCATTCCACACCCGCCGTTGCGGCGAGATGGTCGTCCACCGTGAAGGTGCGCTTGGCTTCACTGCGGGACATTGTCCGCCCTGCTCCATGCGAGCATGAGCAGAAAGAGTCCGCATGCCCCTTTCCACGCACAATGAAGGATTTCGCCCCCATCGAACCCGGAATGATGCCCAGCTCACCCACCTTGGCGCTGACGGCGCCCTTGCGGGTAACCCAGACATTGGCACCGAAGTGGTGTTCCCGCTCGACGTAATTGTGGTGACAATTCACCGCCATCTTGTCGAGCGCGAAAACCGGAAAATGATCACGCAAGGCAATCAGTACCCGGTCCATCATCACTTCGCGGTTGAGACGCGCATAGTCCTGCGCCCAGCCGACGGCCATCACATAGTCGTCGAACAATTCTTCCCCTTCCATAAAGAAGGCGAGATCCTTGTCCGGGACATGATAGCCGAGCACCCGTTTCTCCAGCGCCTCGCGGGCCTCCTGGATGAAATAGGTGCCGAGGATGTTGCCCGTTCCGCGCGAACCGGAATGGAGCATCACCCAGACGCGATCCTCCTCATCGAGACAAAGCTCGATGAAGTGGTTCCCGCCCCCAAGCGTGCCGAGCTGTTTGGCAAACGCTGTGCGCTGGATACGCTTGTGCTTGCCGGTAATCAGTTCCAGCCGCTCATTGAGGCCGGAGGCACGCAAGGCCGTGGTGGCGCGCGTGGGGGCTTCCTTGTGGTTGCCACCGCGCCCGTTGCCCACCGGCACCTTCCGTTCAATCTCGTCGCGGACGGCAGCCAGGCTGTCCGGCAACTGTGTCGCTGTCAGGCTGGTGCGTACGGCCATCATGCCGCAACCGATGTCGACACCGACAGCGGCCGGAATGATCGCGCCCTTGGTCGGGATCACCGAACCAACGGTTGCCCCGCGGCCGAAGTGCACGTCCGGCATCACCGCAAGGTGTGAATGCACGAACGGCAGGCCGGCAACATTCTCCAGCTGTTCACGCGCGGCCTCTTCCACCGGCACACCTTTCACCCAGGCCTTGATGCGGCCCCCGGCAAAGGTTTCGAACGCTTCAAATTCACTCATCGTCTTTTGGTCTGGGGATACAGACCCCTCCTTATCTAGCCCTCCGCGCGGCCCCTTCGGATTTCAGACAAGAAAAAACCCTCCGGGCGTTACGCGCGGAGGGCGGCAAAAGACCCTTTCAGGTCCCGGGACTGACTGTCAGCCCCTATCCAGCAACCTCCATGCAGAATCGCTCGCTGCCCTCGTACAGGGCCGCGTCGTTCCTTGGCTGATTGAGATACCGATTGGTCATCGGGGGTCTCCGTTGCTGAATGGAGGCGCCGTATGATGGAACGCGCCGCATGCGTCAACCGGAAAATAAAGAACCCCGGAGCGAAACTCCGGGGTTCTTTGATTTCCTTGCGGAAAAATCTCTACGAGGATTATTCGCCGGCTTCGAGTTCAGCCTCGTGGCGTGCCTTGTCAGCGGCGCCCTTGGCGGACTCGTCACGATCAACGAGTTCCAGAACAGCGACCGGAGCGTTGTCGCCATGGCGGAAGCCGGCTTTCAGAACGCGGGTGTAGCCGCCGTTGCGGTCCTTGTAGCGCTCGCCGAAAACGTCGAACAGCTTGCGGACGGCGTCTTCGTTGCGGACCTTGGAGAGGGCCTGACGACGGGCAGCCAGGTCACCCTTCTTGGCGAGGGTCACCAGCTTGTCCATCAGCGGGGCCATTTCCTTGGCCTTCGGCAGGGTCGTAACGATCTGCTCGTGCTCGATCAGGCTTGCGGCCATGTTGGCGAACATCGCCTTCCGGTGGGAAGTCGATTTGTTCAGAATTCTGTGTCCGAGGCGATGGCGCATTGTGCTTATCCTTCAGGAGGTGGTCAGGCCCCCGTCTGTGTTTCGGGTCCTATAGGTGGTCGTCGTATTTCTTGGCAAGGCCTTCGATGTCTTCAGGCGGCCAATCCGGCACTTCCATGCCGAGGTGGAGGCCAAGACCAGCGAGGACTTCCTTGATCTCGTTCAGCGACTTGCGGCCGAAGTTCGGAGTGCGAAGCATTTCCGCTTCCGACTTCTGGATCAGGTCGCCAATGTAAACGATGTTGTCGTTCTTCAGGCAGTTTGCCGAACGCACGGAGAGTTCCAGCTCGTCCACCTTCTTGAGGAGGACCGGGTTGAAGCCGAGATCGGTTTCTTCCGTCTGGGTGCCGGCTTCCAGCGTCGGCTCTTCGAAGTTGATGAAGAGCTGCAGCTGGTCCTGCAGGATGCGCGCGGCATAAGCCACAGCATCTTCCGGCGTCACCGAACCATCGGTTTCGATGTCGAGGGTCAGCTTGTCGAAGTCGAGCTTCGTGCCTTCACGGGTGTCTTCCACCTGATAGCCAACGCGGCGCACAGGCGAGTAGATCGCGTCGATCGGGATATAGCCGATCGGTGCGTCTTCCGGACGGTGTGCATCTGCCGGGACATAGCCCTTGCCGGTCGCAATGGTGAATTCCATGCGCACTTCAGCGCCCTCGTCGAGGGTACAGATGACGTGGTCAGGATTGAGGATCTTGGTGTCGCCGGAAGCCTCGATCTGGCCAGCTTTCACTTCGCCAGGACCGGTTGCTTTCAGCACCATGCGCTTCGGCGTGTCGCTCTCCATGAAGATTGCGACCTGCTTCAGGTTCAGGACGATCGTGGTGACGTCTTCACGCACGCCCGGAATGGCGGAGAATTCGTGAACGACATTGTCGATCTGGACGCCGATGATGGCAGCGCCCTGCAGAGAGGACAGCAGCACGCGGCGCAGGGCGTTGCCCAGCGTCGTACCATAGCCACGCTCCAGCGGCTCAATGACGAGCTTCGCCTTGCGCTTCGGGTCGTATCCAGCCTGAACCACAGGGCGATTCGGGCGGATCAGCTCTTTCCAGTTACGGTCGTTGACGGCGGTGTTCTCTGCCATGTGTGGCGATCCTCAAAAATCGGATGGCGGCGCGATATGGTCGCGCCACCGGGAAAATTCAATCCGTTTAGACGCGGCGGCGCTTCGGCGGGCGACAGCCATTGTGCGGGATCGGCGTGGTATCGCTGATCGCCGTCACAGTGAGGCCGGCAGCCTGAAGGGCACGCAGGGCGCTCTCACGGCCCGAACCCGGACCACGCACCAGAACCTCAACGGTCTGCAGGCCGTGTTCCATTGCTTTCTTGGCAGCATCTTCAGCAGCCATCTGGGCAGCATACGGGGTCGATTTACGAGACCCCTTGAAGCCCATCGTGCCCGAGGACGACCAGGAAATCGTGTTTCCCTGTGCGTCGGTGATGGTCACCATGGTGTTGTTGAAGCTGGAGTTCACATGAACAACACCCGAAGTGATGTTCTTGCGCTCTTTGCGGCGGACGCGGGTCGTCTCACGAGCCATTTCGAACTACCCTTACTTCTTCTTGCCGGCGATCGGCTTGGCCGGGCCCTTGCGGGTACGGGCGTTGGTGTGCGTACGCTGGCCGCGAACCGGCAGCTTGCGGCGATGACGCAGGCCACGATAGCAGCCGAGATCCATCAGGCGCTTGATGTTCATCGAAGTCTCACGACGCAGGTCACCCTCGACCATGTAATCGGAGTCGATGGTTTCACGGATCTTGATGACTTCAGCGTCGGTCAGCTCGTTCACGCGGCGCGTTTCATCAACGCCCACCTTGTCGCAGATTTCCTTTGCGAAAGCCGGACCAATGCCATGGATGTACCGCAGCGCAATAACGACGCGCTTATTGGTCGGGATGTTTACGCCTGCAATACGGGCCAAAGCCGGTTCTCCTCAAGCGGACTGTTCAAACATTAAAAGCGCGCCGAGCCGGAAATCGGTCCGCCTCGCGCGCCGGCGATTAAGCCTTAAGCTAAGAATGGAGGCTTATAACTGCGGAAATTAACGCGTCAACAGCGGAATCCCAGCTTTATGCCGTCTCTTTCAGCGCATTGTCGATCTGTGTCGCGACAGCCTCAATCGCAGCCATTCCATCGACTTCCGTGAGAATGCCACGCTCTGCATAGATCGGCACCAGCGGAGCGGTATCCTCGTAATACTTTTCAAGACGTTTCGAGAAGGTTGCCGGATTGTCGTCCTTGCGTCCCTGCTCTTCAAAACGCTTGGTCACACGCTCCAGAAGCTGCTCGTCATCGACAACCAGACGAATGACGCGGTGAACTGCCGAGCCACGCGACTTCAGGAGTTCGTCCAGCGCAGCCGCCTGCCCGACCGTACGGGGGAAGCCATCGAAGATGAAACCCGCAGCGCCCATGTGAGCGGTAAGCTGTTCGTCGATCAGGGCGATCACGATCTCGTCGGAAACAAGACCGCCTTCATCCATGATGGTGGCGACACGCTGGCCAAGCTCGGAGCCGGACGCGCGCGCAGCGCGCAACATGTCTCCGGTGGAGAGCTGGATAAAGCCACGCTCCTCAACTAGGCGTTTTGCCTGCGTGCCCTTCCCGGCCGCAGGCGGCCCGAACAGAATTAGGTTCATCTTTTACGGCCCCCGAGCTTCGACTTCTTGATCATGCCTTCATATTGATGCGCAATCAAATGCGACTGTATCTGCGTCACGGTGTCCATTGTCACCGACACCACGATCAGCAGCGACGTACCCCCGATATAGAATGGGATCTCGGGAAAATACCGCCGAAGCAGCTCGGGCAGAACACAGACAAAGGTCAGATAAAGCGCACCGATAACGGTAAGGCGAGTCAGCACATAGTCGAAGTAGGCTGCCGTATTCGAGCCCGGACGGATCCCTGGGATAAAACCGCCATATTTCCGGAGGTTATCCGCCGTTTCCTCGGGATTAAACATGATCGAGGTGTAGAAGAAGGTGAAGAAGATCACCAGCACACAATAGGAAATGATGTGCGTCCACGTGCCGGCAGAGAAGTTCGCCGCCAGCCAGGACAGAACACCGTTGACCTCGCCATCACCTGCCACACCAGCTGCATTCCCGCCCATGAAACCAACAATGGTCAGGGGCAGCATCAGCAGTGCCGAAGCGAAGATTGGGGGAATCACGCCAGCCGTGTTGATCTTCAGCGGCAGGAAGCTCTTCTGTCCCTGCGCAAAGCCATGCGCCTGCTGGCGCTTCGGATACTGGATCAGCAGCCTGCGCTGCGAGCGCTCCATAAACACGATGAATACGACCAGTGCGATCACCATCGCCGCGATGGCGATGACGAACACGATGTTCACCGAAGTCGCACGCGCCTGGCTGATCAGGTTCACAATCGCCTTCGGCAGTTCCGCAACGATACCCGAGAAGATGATCAGCGAGACACCGTTGCCAATGCCCCGTGCCGTGATCTGCTCCCCCATCCACATCAGGAGCATCGTGCCGCCCGTCAGGGTGACAACACCGGTAAGGATGAAGAACGGCCCGGAAATGCCATCAATCCGGACATGCGAGAGGCCGGATGAAATAGCAAAAGACTGAACCAGCGCGAAAGCAAGCGTCAGATATCGGGTATACTGGTTGATCTGCTTGCGGCCCGCCTCGCCTTCCTTCTTCAGCTTTTCAAGCGTCGGAGAGGCTTGGGTCATCATCTGGATGATGATGGACGCCGTGATGTAAGGCATCACGTTCAGGGCGAAGATCCCCATCCGCTCCACAGCACCGCCGGCAAACATGTTCATGTTGCCCAGCAGGCCGCCAGCCTGACTTTCAAAGATCGAAGCGTAAGCGACCGGATCAAGCCCCGGAATCGGGACGAACGTGCCGAGTCGGAAGAGCAGCAACATGCCCAGAGTAAACAGGATGCGATTCTGGAGATCCTTGGCCTTGGCAAAGGTTCCCAGATTTACATTGCGAGCCATCTGTTCTGCGGCATTGGCCATCGACGCTCGATCTCCCTGAAAATGCGTGCGCCGCCAAAATCGGCGGCGTCACGGTGTTTGTGAAGGGGTTCCGGATAAAAACCGCTGTTTATTCTGCAGCCGTGTCTTTCGCGGCACCCGTGACAGTTACCTTGCCACCAGCCTTTTCCACGGCCTCGACGGCAGCCTTGGAGGCACCGGTCACTGTGATGTTGAGGTTTTTCGGGGCATCGCCCTTGGCCAGCAGGCGCACGCCATCACGGACGTTACGCACGAGGCCGGAAGCCACCAGCGTTTCCTCGGTCACGTTGGACGGATCCAGCTTGCCTGCTTCAACAGCCTTGGCAACACGCCCCAGGTTAACCCAGGACATCGTCTTCTGGCCGCGCGGCGTGAAGCCACGCTTCGGCAGGCGCATGTAGATCGGCATCTGGCCGCCTTCGAAGCCATTCACGGCAACGCCGGAACGAGCCTTCTGGCCTTTCACACCGCGGCCACCCGTCTTGCCCTTGCCCGAGCCAACGCCGCGGCCAATGCGCATGCGCTGCTTAGTGGAGCCAGCGGCGGGGGACAGTTCGTTGAGTTTCATCGTTCTATCTTCCGATACGTCTTGTTGGTTGGGGCGGCGGGCGAAGCGGCACGAGGCCTTATTCGCCGACGACCTCTACCAGGTGGGCCACTTTGCGGATCATACCGCGCACAGCCGGAGTGTCTTCGAGTTCCTTGGTCCGGCCGACCTTGTTCAGGCCGAGGCCGACCAGCGTCTGGCGCTGCTCAGGCTTGCGGCCAATCGGGCTGCCGGTCTGGCGGACGGTGAGCTTGGACTTCGACATGTCGCTATCCTTCCCTATGCTCAGGCTTCAACGACGCCGGCTTCCGACGCACCATCGGTGCGGCGGCCAACCACGTCCTGAACTTTCAGGCCGCGCTTGGAAGCGACGGAACGCGGGCTGGCCTGTTCCTTCAGAGCGTCGAAAGTTGCACGAACCATGTTGTACGGGTTCGAGGAGCCGATGGATTTGCCAACGACGTCATGAACGCCGAGGACTTCCATCACGGCACGCATCGGACCACCTGCGATCACGCCGGTACCGGGAGGCGCAGCACGCAGCACGACCTTGCCAGCACCCCAACGGCCTTTGCCGTCATGGTGAAGTGTACGGCCTTCGCGCAGCGGAATGCGGACCATGTTGCGCTTGGCTTCTTCAGTCGCCTTGCGGATGGCTTCCGGAACTTCGCGGGCCTTGCCCTTGCCGAAGCCGGCACGGCCTTTCTGGTCACCCACAACGACGAGCGCAGCAAAACCGAAGTTCTTACCGCCCTTCACCGTCTTTGCGACGCGGTTGATGCCAACCAGCTTGTCGACGAGTTCGGACTGCTCCTCATCACGATCACGTTCGCGACGGCGGCCCCTGCCTTTCTCTTCAGCCATATGGCCTCTCCTCAGAATTTCAGGCCGCCCTCGCGGGCAGCGTCTGCCAGGGCTTTCACCCGGCCGTGGAACATGTAGCCGCCGCGGTCGAAGACAACGTCTTCCACGCCAGCCTTCTTCGCGCGCTCAGCCAGAACCTTGCCGACCTGCGCAGCAGCAGCGCTGTCAGCACCAGTCTTGGCGCCGCCGAGCACGTCCTTCTCGAGCGTCGAAGCCGAAGCGAGCGTGATGCCCTTTTCGTCGTCGATGATCTGAGCAGAGATGTTCTTGTGGCTGCGAGCGACTGACAGGCGCGGACGGCCTTCAGCAACCTTCCGGAGCTTGGCACGAACCCGCTGGGCGCGGCGCTGCATCTTTTCGCGTGAGCTTTTCATGGCGTTACTTCTTCTTGCCTTCCTTACGGCGGACATATTCGCCCGCGTAACGGATGCCCTTGCCTTTATACGGCTCCGGCGAACGATACTTGCGGATCTCGGCAGCGACCTGGCCGACAACCTGCTTGTCAGCGCCCGAAACGACGATTTCCGTCGGTTTGGACGAGGCCAGTGTGATGCCTTCCGGTGCGGCGTAAACCACATCGTGCGAGAAGCCGAGGGCCAGTTTCACATCTTTGCCCTGCATCTGGGCACGATAACCGACGCCGACCAGTTCGAGAGTCTTCTCGTAACCTTTCGACACGCCTTCGACCATGTTGGCTGCGCGTGCTCGTGCCGTGCCCCACTGGGTACGGGCAACCGGGTCAAGAGCCTGTGCGAGCGTCGGAGGGCGCTTACCGCGAGCCTTCTCGGCTTCGATGCGATCCGTTGCACTTTTCATGATATCATCGCGCGGCGTAACCGTCAGCTCGTTGCCTTCCAGCTTCGGCGTGATGACTTCGGCAACCGTCAGGGAGAGTTCCCCCTTCGGGCCTTTTGCTTTGATCGTTTGTCCATCGACGGTCACCGTGGTGCCGGCGGGAACTTCGATCGGGAGTTTTCCAATACGTGACATGGTGCGCTCTCCTAGAAGACCCGGCAGAGCACTTCGCCACCGACATTCTCGGCGCGGGCAACGTTATCGGACATCACACCTTTCGAAGTCGAAAGGATGGAGATGCCGAGGCCGTTACGCACCAGCGGAATGTCAGAGACCGAAGAGTACACGCGGCGGCCGGGCTTGGAGACACGTTTGATCTCCGAGATGACCGGCTGGCCTTCGTAATACTTGAGCTCGATTTCCAGGTTCTTATGACCGTCTTTCTCGATTTCCGTGTAGCCGCGGATGTAGCCCTCCGACTGGAGAACCTCCAGAACGCGGGACCGGAGCTTGGAAGCCGGGGTGACAACTGTCGACATGCCGCGCATCTGAGCGTTGCGGATGCGGGTGAGCATATCGCCGAGGGGATCAGAAATGTTCATGTGTACCCTCCTCTCTTACCAGCTGGATTTCACGAGGCCGGGGATCTGACCGTTCGAGCCAAGCTCGCGCAGCGCGATCCGCGACATTTTAAGTTTGCGATAGTAACCGCGCGGACGGCCGGAAACTTCGCAGCGATTGCGCACGCGGTTCTTTGCAGAGTTACGCGGCAGCTCAGCCAGCTTCAGGCGGGCCTTGTAGCGCTCTTCCAGCGACAGGTTTTCGTCCATCGCCGCCGCTTTCAGCTTCTCGCGCTTTGCAGCGTAGCGTTCCACCAGCTTCTGGCGTTTCGCGTTTTTCTCGATTGCGCTCTTCTTTGCCATATCAGCAGTCTCCTGGGCGCTAGTTGCGGAACGGGAAGCCACACTCGGCGAGGAGTGCCTTGGCTTCTTCGTTCGTTGCGGCGGTGGTGCAGACGATGATGTCCATACCGCGGATATCATCGACCTCGTCGTAGTTGATCTCCGGGAACACGATGTGTTCCTTCAGACCCATGGCGTAGTTGCCACGGCCATCGAAGCTCTTGCCGTTCAGACCACGGAAGTCTTTCACGCGCGGCAGGGCGATGTTGGTCAGACGGTCAAGGAACTCGTACATGCGATCGCGGCGCAGGGTGACCTTACAACCGATCAGCATGCCTTCGCGGACCTTGAAGCCTGCGATCGACTTGCGAGCCTTCGTAGCCACCGGCTTCTGGCCAGCGATCTTTTCGAGTTCGGCAAGTGCCGACTTGATCTTCTTGGAGTCAGCCACAGCTTCACCGACCCCCATGTTGATCACGACCTTGTCCAGTTTCGGGATCATCATCGGGTTCGAGTAGTTGAACTGCTCCTGCAGCTTCTGCCGGATCTGCTCGCGGTACTTCGTCTTCAGACGGGGTTCGTATGCCTTAGACATCGATGGATTCCCCAGAGCGTTTGGCATAGCGCGTCTTGCGACCATGCTCGTCGGTTTTGAAACCCACGCGGACAGCCTTGCCGTCACGCGGATCGGTGAGCGCCACGTTCGAGACGTGAACCGGAGCTTCAAACGTCTTCAGACCGCCGGCATCCACTTGGGACGGCTTCTGGTGACGCTTCACAACGTTCACGCCGCGCACGACGACGCGGTTCTCATCGGGGATCACCTTCAGGACTTCGCCCGTGGTGCCCTTGTCGCGGCCGGCGATCACAACGACCGTGTCGCCCTTCTTGATCTTCGCAGCCATGTTACAGGACCTCCGGGGCCATGTTGGCGATCTTGACCTGGTTCTTGCCGCGCAGTTCACGCGGAACCGGGCCGAAAACACGGGTGCCGATCGGCTCGCCATTGTTGTTGATCAGGACAGCCGCATTCGTGTCGAAACGAATGGTGGAGCCGTCCGGGCGGTTGATGTCTTTCGCCACGCGAACGACGACGGCCTTGCGGACATCACCTTTCTTCACGCGGCCCGTCGGGATCGCTTCCTTCACGGAGACCACGATCACGTCACCAACGGAGGCATAACGACGGCCTGCGCCACCCAGCACCTTGATGCACTGGACGCGGCGCGCGCCGGAGTTGTCAGCCACCCGCAGGTTGGTCTGCATCTGGATCATGCGTCACTCCCTTCACCGGTGACGAGTTCCCAACGCTTCAGTTTAGACTTCGGCGGGCACTCGCGGATCGTTACGGTCTGGCCCTCGACAGCGGCATTCGCTTCATCGTGGGCATGATACTTTTTCGAACGGCGAACGATTTTCTTCAGCACCGGGTGCGTGAAGGTCCGTTCGACGCGGACGATTGCGGTCTTGTTCTGCTTGGCGGAGACCACGACGCCTTCCATGATACGCTTGGGCATGATCCCTCTCCTTAAGCCTTGCTGGCCTGGGCCTTCTCGCGCATCAGAGTCTTCACGCGAGCAATGTCGCGGCGGACTTCAGTCACACGGGAAGTCTTTTCCAGCTGGCCGGTAGCCGCCTGGAAACGCAGGTTGAACTGTTCCTTCTTCAGCTTCACCAGGTCATCCTTGAGCTGGTCAGCCGATTTCGCCTTCAGATCATCGAGGCGTGCTTTGGTCTTGCGAGCCATGATCAGATCCCCTCGATACGCTTGACGATTTTGGTCTTGATCGGAAGCTTGGCAGCGCCGAGGCGCAGGGCTTCACGGGCAATGTCTTCCGGCACGCCGTCGATCTCGAACAGGATACGGCCCGGGGCAACGCGCGAGACCCAACGGTCCACAGAGCCCTTACCTTTACCCATACGGACTTCGATCGGCTTGGCCGACACCGGCACATCCGGGAACACGCGGATCCACACCTTACCCTGACGTTTCATCTCGCGGGTAATAGCACGGCGGGTTGCCTCGATCTGGCGTGCGGTAACGCGCTCCGGCTCAAGAGCCTTCAGGCCGAACTCACCAAATGCCAGCGAGAAACCGGCTTTGGAGTTCCCGCGGATCTGGCCCTTGAAGGCCTTCCGGAACTTTGTTCGCTTCGGTTGACGCATCTCTTATGCTCCGGCGGTCTGTGCGCCCGTTGCCGGGCCGCGCTGGTTTGCATTCGCACGTGCACGGGACTGGCCGGACGTTTCCAGACGCTTATCCTGTGCCATCGGATCGTGCTCGAGGATCTCACCTTTGTAGACCCAGACCTTGATCCCGATGATGCCGTAGGTGGTTTCAGCTTCGGCTGTACCGTAGTCGATGTCGGCGCGCAGCGTATGCAGCGGCACAGAACCTTCAGCGTACTTCTCGGTACGGGCAATCTCGGCACCGCCAAGACGGCCGGACACCATGATCTTCACAC
The DNA here is from genome assembly GCA_014763715.1 of Rhodobacterales bacterium. Taxonomy (GTDB): domain Bacteria; phylum Pseudomonadota; class Alphaproteobacteria; order Caulobacterales; family Hyphomonadaceae; genus Hyphomonas. Next base: position 69,338 of record JACXUV010000009.1, read on the forward strand.
CTTCAGCACCGAGGCGCATCGCAGACTGGATGGCGCGCTTCATCGTGCGGCGGAAAGAAGCCCGGCGCTCGAGCTGGCGAGCAATGTCGTCAGCGATCAGCGTCGCGTCGATTTCCGGCTTGCGGATTTCAACGAGGTTCACGCGAACTTCGTCATCGGTCATCTTCGACAGGTCCTTACGGAGCGTCTCGATGTCCCCGCCCTTCTTGCCGATCACGAGACCCGGACGCGCCGTGTGGATCGTGATGAGACATTTCTTGTGCGGGCGTTCGATGATGATCTTCGAAATGCCGGCTTGCTTGAGGCGCTTGCGGATTTCCTTACGGATCGCAATGTCCTCGTGCAGCAGACGGCCGTAGTCGGCGCTGTCTGCGTACCAGCGGCTGTCAGACGTCCGGTTGATGCCAAGACGCAGGCCGATCGGATTAACTTTCTGACCCATCAGGCAGCCTCCGCTTCCATGCTCGTGTCACGCAGCACAATGGTGAGCTGCGCGAAGGGTTTCTGGATCGGTGCGGCGCGGCCGCGGGCACGGGCCCGGATGCGCTTCATCACCAGGTTCTTGCCAACGTGGGCCTCAGCAACGACCAGGCTGTCGATGTCGAGGTTGTGGTTGTTCTCTGCGTTCGCGATGGCGCTCTGCAGAAGCTTGCGAACGTCCTTAGCCGGACGCTTCGGCGAGAACTGCAACTCAGCCAGAGCCCGCTCGACCGGAAGGCCGCGGATCTGCTGCGCCAGCAGGTTCAGCTTCTGCGGGCTGGAACGGTACATGCGCAGAACCGCACGTGCTTCGTTCGATGCCTGCTTCGGAGGATTCTTGGCCTTACCCATGGCTTACTTCCTCTTCGCTTTCTTGTCCGCACCGTGGCCGTAATAGGTACGGGTCGGAGCGAATTCGCCGAACTTGTGGCCCACCATCTCTTCCGACACGGTAACGGGGATGAACTTGTTACCATTGTGCACCTGGAAGTTCAGGCCAATGAATTGCGGCATGATCGTCGAGCGGCGCGACCAGGTCTTGATCACAGTGCGCTTCTCGGAGGAACGGGCTTCCTCTGCTTTCTTCAGCAGGTAGCCGTCGACGAACGGGCCTTTCCAGACAGAACGGGGCATGTCTCGTGGCTCCTGTTAGCGTTTCGCGTTGCGGCGACGGATGATCAGACGATCCGTAGCCTTGTTCTTGCGGGTCTTCGGACCGCGGGTCTTCTTACCCCACGGCGTCACCGGGTGACGGCCGCCGGACGATTTACCCTCACCACCACCGTGCGGGTGGTCGACGGGGTTCATGACGACACCGCGGACAGACGGGCGCTTGCCAAGGTGGCGCTTGCGGCCAGCCTTCGAGAGCACCTGGTTCATGTTGTCCGGGTTGGACACAGCACCGACGGTTGCCAGGCAGCTGTCCATGACCATGCGCAGCTCACCAGAAGCAAGCTTGATCTGGGCATAACCACCATCACGGCCAACCAGCTGAGCGTAGGTACCGGCAGAGCGGACCATCTGGGCGCCCTTCTGCGGCTTCATCTCGATGTTGTGGATGATCGTACCGACCGGGATATTCTTCAGCGGCAGGGTGTTGCCCGGCTTGATATCAGCCGTTGCGGACGTGACGACCGTGTCGCCGACTTCCAGACGCTGCGGCGCGATGATGTAGGACAGCAGGCCGTCCTCATACTTGATCAGCGCGATGAAAGCCGTGCGGTTCGGATCGTATTCCAGGCGCTCGACGGTCGCCGGGATGTCCCAGCGGTTACGCTTGAAGTCGACCTTACGGTAAAGCTTCTTCGCGCCACCACCGATACGGCGTGCCGTGATGCGGCCCTTGTTGTTGCGTCCGCCCTTCTTGGTCAGGCCCTCAGTGAGCGCCTTGACCGGCTTGCCCTTGTGGAGCTCCGAACGGTCGACCAGAACGAGCTGGCGGCGGCCGGGAGAGGTCGGGTTGAATGTCTTCAGTGCCATAATCTTCGTCCTTCCCGCTTACAGGCCCGTCGTGATGTCGACAGATTGGCCCTCAGCAAGCGTCACAATGGCTTTCTTGATGTCGTTGCGACGGCCAGCATAGCCACGGAAGCGCTTGGTCTTGCCCTTCTGGAGGATCGTGTTGACCTTGGTCACGTTGACCTTGAACAGAGCCTCGACAGCATCCTTGATCTGACCCTTGTCAGCGTCGATCGCGACTTCGAACACAATCTTGTTGTGCTCAGCGACCAGCGTCGACTTCTCGGTGATGAGAGGGCGGCGCAGCACGTCGTAATGGTGCGGTTTCACGTCAGCCATGACGATCAGGCCTCCTTCGATCCGTCGAAGCGCGCCTGGATACCCGCGGCTGCTTCCTTGGTGATGACCAGCGTCTTGCGACGCAGGATGTCGTAAACGTTCAGACCGGCAACCGGCAGCACGTCGATATTCGGGATGTTACGCGCAGCCTTGGCGAAGTTCTCATCGACCGCCGTGCCCGAGATGATCAGGGCGTTCTCGATACCGAGGCCTGCGAACTGGCCAGCCAGCTCCTTGGTCTTGCCCGAGTTCAGAACAGCCTCGTCCAGAACCAGGATCGCATCCCCCTTCACTTTCGCAGAAAGCGCATGGGCCAGAGCCATCTTGCGGATCTTCTTCGGCAGGTCATGGGCGTGGCTGCGAACGCGCGGGCCGTGTGCGATACCGCCACCGACAAAGATCGGTGCGTTACGCGAGCCGTGACGTGCGCCGCCGGAGCCCTTCTGGCGAATGTACTTCTTGGTCGTACGGTTCACTTCACCGCGCGACTTGACCTTGTGCGTACCGGCCTGACGGCGAGCGAGCTGCCAGCGAACGGTGCGCTGCAGGATGTCGTCGCGAATATCGTCAATGCCGAAGATCGCATCGTCGACCGTGATATTGCCGGCAGCTTTGCCAGCCAGGGTTTTGACTGCGAGTTCCATTATTCGGCGCTCTCTTGCTTGGCGTTGCCTTCCGAAGCCTTGAACGAGCCGGCGGCGGGCGCATCGGCGTGCAGGGCTTTCTTCACAGCATCGCGGATTTCGACGAACGCGCCGTCATGTCCCGGCACAGCCCCCTTAACGAGGATCAGGCCGCGATCTGCATCGGTGCGCACAACTTCGAGGTTTTGCGTGGTCACGCGCTCAACGCCGTAGTGACCGGCCATCTTCTTGCCTTTCCACACGCGGCCCGGATCCTGGTTTGCACCAGTCGAACCGTGGGAACGGTGAGAGATCGAGACACCGTGCGTCGCGCGGAGACCGCCGAAGTTCCAGCGCTTCATGGCACCGGAGAAACCTTTACCGATCGTCAGGGCAGCAACGTCGACCTTCTGACCCACAGCAAAGTGGTCAGCGAGAACGACTGCGCCGACTTCCGGCAGATCACCAGAGACGCGGAATTCTTTCAGCTTGCGCTTCGGCGCAACACCAGCTTTCGCAAACTGGCCGCGCAGCGCCTTGGTGGTGCGCTTCGCTTTCTTCTCGCCAACACCCATGATCACGGCCTTGTAGCCGTCGGTGCGGGTCACTTCCCCGCCCTTCTTGGTGGTGACGGTGCGCTCATCTTCCGTGCGCACGCCGACGACCTGACAGCCGTCAAGCGACAGAACGGTCACCGGGATGTGACGGCCCTCGTCATCAAATACGCGCGTCATGCCCACTTTACGGGCAAGCACGCCGGTACGGGCTGCTGGCAAAGCCATTAACGGCCTCCCTCAAGCTTGATTTCGATACCAACGCCGGAAGACAGATCGAGCTTCATGAGAGCATCAACGGTCTGCGGGGTCGGGTCCACGATGTCCAGGATACGCTTGTGCGTGCGGATCTCGAACTGTTCGCGGGATTTCTTGTCGATGTGGGGCGAGCGGTTCACGGTGAAGCGCTCGATACGAGTCGGCAGCGGGATCGGGCCTTTGACTTCAGCGCCCGTGCGCTTTGCCGTGTTCACGATCTCTTTCGCCGACATGTCGAGGGCGCGGTGATCGAAGGCTTTCAGCCTGATCCGGATATTTTGTCGTTCCATCGTCTCGGTCCGTCCGCACAAAACACATCTGCCCGTGGGCAAATCAGCATGCGCCCGGGCGTCCGTGGGATTGAATTGTCTGTTTCGAGGGAGCGTTCGCTGTATAAAAAGCGCTGCCATCCCGGCGAAGTGGGCGGTTTATGGGATCGGGGAGCCCACGTCAACCGACTCGCACAATGAATCTGCAGATATAGCGGCGCTTCAGCGCAGCAGGCCGCAGTAGAGAGGCCCTTTTCCCGTCCCCTCCCCCGTTGGATATGCCCAATTCATCAAAAAATCGCCCATCAGGTGAGTTTCCGAACGCAGTTCCTGAGGCTAACTCACCCTTACCGCAACAAAAAAGGCCGCCCTTTTGGGCGGCCTTTTCGATTCTCTAGGGCCTTGAGAGCCCGGAAGGACTTAGTCCTTGATGGCCGAGACGACGCCGGCGCCGACCGTGCGGCCACCTTCGCGGATAGCGAAGCGCAGGCCCTGGTCCATGGCGATCGGGGTGATCAGCT
>JACXUV010000063.1 GCA_014763715.1 Rhodobacterales bacterium
GTCAGCGTCGTCTTGCCGTGGTCAACGTGACCGATCGTGCCGATGTTCACGTGCGGCTTGTTACGCTCAAACTTTGCCTTGCCCATCGGGCCTCTCCTTGAATTCGTGTTCAGTCCGGCCCGCCGGACGGGATACCAAATCAGGCCGGCGGCCTGTTAAACGGGCCTCATACCCATGTGTGGCGTGGGTTTCAAGCGCACAATTGCGTTGGGCTGCACCTGCCCCGGCCACATCTTGCGCCGGGCACCGAACCACGGGTAAGCCGTGACTTCCAGTAACGGAAAGGACCCGCCTCATGAGCGCTGATCTAGGTTCCCTCGCCGCATCTCTCAAGGCCGCTTCCCTGAAGGACCTTGCGACAGCCCGCGCAGGCCAGGCTTCACTGTCTGCCGCTGGCTGGACGGCAGACCTGTCACGCCATTACCTGGACACCGATGCCGATGCCGCCCTGCTCGCCCATGGCGCTGATGCCGGGCTGGAAGCAGCTGCCGCGCAGCTGTTCGGCGGCGCCATTGTGAACCCTTCCGAAAACCGCCCGGCCCTGCACTGGGCCCTTCGTGCACAAGCCCCGCTATCAGGAGAGGCTGAAGCAGTTCGCCAGAGCGTTCTGCCCGCGCTGGAATTCGCTCAGCGGGTACAGGAAGGCGAAATCAGGACCGTTGCCGGGACCCCCTACAAGGCCGTCCTTCATATCGGAATTGGCGGTTCGGACTTTGGCCCGCGCCTGATTGCCGACGCCTTCGCCGATCTCGCCATGCCCGGCATCGAGCTTCGGTTCTGCGCCAATGTCGACCCTTGGGACCTTGAGCACGCGATTGCTGGCCTGAATCCGGCCGACACGCTTGTGATCGGCGTCTCCAAATCCTTCGGAACAGAGGAAACACTCTACAATCTCGGCCGCGCGCGCGCATGGATGGAGGCCTCGCTCGGGCCTGCTGCCAGCCGCCAGATCGCCCTCGTCACCGCCAATCCGGAGAAGGCAAAGGCCTGGTTTGCCGGCAATGACGGGTATCTGTTCGACATGCCCTTGCCCGTCGGCGGGCGCTTCTCGCTCTGGTCCGCTGCCTCCCTCGCCTGCATGATCTATCTCAAGGCCGGCACATTCGAAACCATCCTCAAGGGCGCCGCCGCGATGGACGATCACACGCGCACTGCGCCATTGGCAGAAAACCTGCCCATGCGCCTCGCCCTTCTGGACTTCTGGAACGCTTCCTTCCTGCAGCGCAGCATGCGGGTGATGCTGGCCTACTCCCACCGCCTGCGCATGCTGCCGACTTACCTGCAACAGCTGGAAATGGAATCGAACGGCAAATCCATCGGCCCCGGTGGCGTGCCGTCGCCCTATTCTACCGCACCGGCCCTTTGGGGCGGCGAAGGCTCTGTCGGCCAGCACTCCTATCACCAGTGGCTGCATCAGGGCTCACGAAGCGTGCCGTGCGAGTTCATCCTCGCGCCAGATTTCAACCGCGACCCGGAAGGCATCACGGCCCTTACCGCCCATGCCCTGGCCCAGGCCGAAGTGCTGGCAAACGGCCGCTCTCTTGAAGAAGTGAGGGCTGAAGAGCCGGACCTCTCTGATGCCGTGGCGAAACAGAAAGTCCACGCTGGCGGCCGGGCCTCCTCTTTCCTGCACCACAAATCCTTCGGCCCCGAAGCCTTCGGCAGCCTTGTCGCCCTTTACGAGCACCGGACCTATTTCGCCGGCAAGCTGTGGGGCCTGAACCCCTTCGACCAATGGGGCGTCGAGCGCGGCAAGACGATGGCAACGCGCCTCAAGCCAGCCCTTTCAGGCGAAAGCGCAGCCGATGACCCGGTCACGGCCGCCCTGATCAAGGCGATTGGCTAAGCCTTGGCTGTCCGGCGCATCCTGCTTGAAACCTGCGTCGGGGAAAGCCGGGCAGTTGCCCTGGACAAGGCTGGCCGGCCGGTTGGCCTCTGGCTGGACCGTTGGAGCGATCAGGCAAATGATCGCCTGCGTGTCGGCGATGTCCGGGAAGCCCGGCTACGCACGCTTGATTCCAAACTGAAAGGCGCCTTCGCGGACCTCGGGCCGGACAAGGGCGCAGCCTTCATACGTCTGCCGGAAGGGCACCAGCTGACCGAAGGCCAGATGGTCCGCTTCCGCGTCGAGGCTGAAACAACCCGCCAGAAACTGCCGCGCGGCGTTCTGGCGAAGAATGCGATATTGCATCGCGCCGGGTTTGAGGACTGGTGTACGCGCCTGCCCGGCGGAAAGCTTGCCCCGATCGAAAACGTGCCCCCCGGAACGGACGAGATCCAGCACGCCTTCGACGACGCCTTGTCCATCAGGGCGCAGATCCCCGGCGGCGGCACGATGACCATCGAACGCACAACCGCCCTGACGGCTGTCGACATCGACACATCAGGCCGGGGTGGACAGGGCACAGCCGCTAGCCGGGCCCTGAAGATCAACTCGGATGCGGCAGAGGAACTCGCCCGGCAATGCATCCTGAGGGGGCTGGGCGGCCTTGTGGTCATGGACTGTGTTGCTCCCCTGAACCGCGAATCGGGCCGCAAGGTCCGGGAAACCTTCCTGTCGGCCTGGCAGGCGCTGAGCTTCCGGACAGCAAAGGCCGAACCGCCATCTTCCTTTGGCCTGATGGAACTCTCCCTTGCCTGGGCGGAGACACCGCTGGCGGAGCGCATGCTGGACCAGAACGGCGCCCCTACGCCTGAAACCATGTGCCTGTCGGGCATCCGGGCGCTTCAGAAAGCCCTCATGCACAACACGATGGACCGCCTGACCCTGCGCCTGCCCACAGATGCATTCGCATGGATGGCTGCCAGCGGCCTTGATCTGACCGGCGCCCTGACCGACATACATGCCAGCCGCTTTGAAATTGTCGGCGCCAGTCTTTCCCAGCCAGAGGTCGCCTGACCCCAGATGAGCCAGCCCGTGCCACCCGAGAAACGCCAGCCCAAATGCGCCCAGTGCCGCAAGAATCCGGTGTCCGCGCAATATCGCCCATTCTGCTCCAGACGCTGCGCAGATGTGGACCTCGGCAAGTGGCTGAACGAGGGCTATGCCATTCCCGGCGCGCCGCTGGAGGACGAGGAAGACTCCCTCCGTCAGGGCGATGCCGGGGATATGTCAGCAGAAGACTGAAATCGGCATGGACAAGCCCGCAGGGCTCCGTTAGATAGCGCCCTTCCCCACGGCCCGCCCGGGTAGCTCAGGGGTAGAGCAGCGGATTGAAAATCCGCGTGTCGGTGGTTCGATTCCGCCCCCGGGCACCATTTTCCCAGACTTTCGAAAAATCAAATACTTGTGCTTAAGCCGCCTCGTCCCGCCCCGGCGCGCGTTCAGATGACGCATCCAGCACGCCCGGTGCGTCCCAGGCGCCTTCTGGCCGGATGATCACATAGGGGTCTGTCTCCATGGGCAGCGCCTCCGGGTGTGGAGGCACGAAAATCTCGATCTCTCGATATTCGTAATCCGAAAACCAGAACGCCCCCCGCCCCGGCAACAGGCGGCACTTGAACGTGCGTGACCAGACGGGCCAGAGGCGCGCCTGGATCTGTCCCAGCATCCGGCGATAGCCCTTTCGCGCCACCAGTTCGAACATTTCCGCCAGCAGGACGCGCAGCCCCATTCGCCCCCGTTCCCGCGGCAGCAGGGCAATCCGTTCCAGCTTCGCGAAATCCGCAAACCAGCGCACGCGCAGGGTGCCGACAGGCTCCTTCCCGTCGAACAGGAGAAAATGCGTGCCGCAAAGATCGTTGCCGTCATATTCCTCTTCATACGGACAGGCTTGTTCCGACATGAACACCGCTGCACGGATGGCCGCAGCCATCTGCAACTCGTCCAGAGACCGCACCGGACGGGCGCTGTAACGGCTCCACGCCTCCTCCGGTACCGGCCGGCACAACCCCTCCATCCCCACCACAGGCCGCGTCATCAGGCTGCCTCCGATCCGCTGGTGAGCGCTTCCTGCACCCACAGGTCCGGCAGGCCGCCTTCAAGGGGCGAGAAGCCGAGCGAGGCCATGGACCGCTTGCCGTCATCTGTCGCACCGCGGGCGAAGCTTGGCACCTGCGCGAACATCTCAACCCGCATGACCGCTGCCGCCGTCATCACGGCCCGGCGCGCCTCTTTCGTCGCCCCGGCATAGACGCCGATATAGACCCCCGCCACATCGCGCCCCTGCCAGGCCAGATGCGCGGGTGCCGGGTCTGCCGGGCAATAGGTTCCCTCCCTCACGGCCTGTTCCCCCGCAGGCGAGAGCGGCAGGACCAGGAAGATGCCCTCTACCGGGTTTCCCGTCACCCAGGCGGTCATGCCGGTGACCACATCCATGCGCATCACCGCCTCCGGCGTTGCGATGCTCGCCCCCATCAGCGTCTCGGCAAGCCGGATGCCCTCGGTCAGCTCCGCAATGCTCGCATGACGGAATCCGAAGTCCGCTGCGCGGGCTGTGACCCGCACAATGTCTACGTGCATTTTTGATAAAATACCATTTCTCGTTGCATTCATGACGACTCTCCATTACACGCTGAAATTGAGTTTTTCAGTTTTCGTGGGATGGGGCTTTAGACGTGGAAGAAAGGGGGCCTTTCAGCCCTGCAAGGGGACGCGATGCAGGTTGAGCTTTTTGACTGGGACAAGATCCGCGTTTTCCGGACGGTCGCGCACCTCGGCAGCATGAGCGCCGCGGCGATCCGTCTGGGCGGCTCCGTCCCCACGATCAGCCGCCGCATGTCAGACCTTGAGGCGGAGCTGAATGCGCAGCTATTCCACCGCTCAACGCGCGGAATTGAGCTGACGGAGGCGGGCCGCGTCCTGCTGCGCCACGCCAATGTGATGGCGGATGTCATGGAAGCCGTGCATGTGGATGTCGCCGATCAGCAAGGCACGGAAACAGGCATCGTCCGTCTGGATGCGGACGAAGCCCTTCTGGCCTGGTGGATCGTCCCGCAGATCGCAGGTTTCCTGAAATCACACCCAGGCATAGACCTGCGTGCAGGAGCATGGACCCCGCCCACGCCGGACTGCGCCAGCGTTGCGGATGCAGTCATCACGCTTGAACGGCCCGTCCAGTCGGACCTGATCACCAGACGGCTTGGTAAGGTACACTATGCGATCTACGCCGCCCCTCATCACCCGGCCGCATCCGGAGGCTTCTCGGAGCCTGCAGCCATCAATTCAGCGCGCTGCCTGTTTCCACGCTCGCTGGCTGACCTGATCTCACACACCTTGCCGCCATCGGACACCCTGCGCCAATTCTGCGAGCGCTCCCCCATGTCCAACAGCCTCGCAGCGGCGCTCGCAGAATGCCGGACGGGCGCGGCCCTCTGTGCACTGCCGACATTCGTGGAAACGTCCCAGCCGGATATCCAGCGCATCTGCCCGCTCCCTGAGGTGCGGGCAGATATCTGGATTTCCTATCCGGAGCGCTCCCGCCGGCTGGAGCGGTGCGTGACAGTGCTGGACTGGCTGCGCAGCCTTCTGGACGCTGAAGACCATTTCTGCTTCCGCCAGAATCCTGTTCAGGCCCTGCAGATGGAACCTCAGGCGCCCCTGCGCAGGCAGGCCTGAGCCGACAGCGCCTCAGGCGGCAACGAAGCCTTGCAGTTCCGCCGCACTCTGCCGCGCCTGTTCCGGGCTGCCGAACAGCTGCCGGTTCACGCCGATCCGCTTGTACCAGTAGTGCAGGCCCAGAAGGTCCGTGAACCCCATGCCGCCATGCACTTCAGTTGCGGTCTTGGCCACAAAGGTGCCGACCTCCGCCAGATGCGACTTTGCGAGGTGCGCCATCACCAGCCCTTCAGGATCATGCGTATCCATCGCATAGGCCGCATGCCAGACGAGCGCGCGCGCCGGTTCCAGCTTTGCGGCCATCTCGGCGCAGAGATGTTTCACCGCCTGGAACGAGCCGATGACGCGGCCGAACTGCTTGCGTTCCTTCGCATATTCCACGGCCTTGTCGAGCATCGCCTGCGCTGCGCCGAGCGTGTCGGCCGCGACCAGCAGGCGTGCCACCGCCAGCGCCGACGGATCCGGCCGTGTGCTCAGCTCCGCCATCGTGCCGTCGAACGAGAGTTCCCCGAACGCACGCGTCCGGTCGATCGTGCGCATCGGCACGGCAGACCAGCTGTCGACGACATGCAGGGAACCCGCCGCATCGGCGACCAGAACATGGCTTGCCGTGCCCGGTACTTCCGCCAGCAGGCTCTTGCCCGTCAGGCGCCCGCCATCGGAGGTCACGCCCGCCCCATCACGACGCGAGGAAAGCTCTGTCAGTGCGAGGCCGAACACCATGTCGCCGTCGGCAATGCCGCGCGGATAGTCCTCTTGGAAATTCGGCAGCACATGCGCCGCCACGGTCGCCGCCATGAAGCCGGACCGCGCCACACGATAGCCGAGCGCCTCCTGCACAAGGCAAGCCTCCAGCAGGCCCAGCCCCGAGCCCCCCATGGACTCCGGTACATGCAGGCCCATCAGGCCCATTTCCGCGATGCCTTCATTGAGGGAGGCTTCGGCCTCCGCGTCGCCATCGGCGATCTTGCGCATCACGTCCAGCGAGGCCGCATCTGCCAGATAGCCACTGACAGTATCCTGCAGCATGCGCTGCTCTTCGGAGAGTGCAAATTCCATCGCCTTAGACCTTTGCCGGTTTCGGTTCGCGCGGCATGCCGAGGCCGCGTTCGGAAATGATGTTCTTCTGGATCTGCGCCGTGCCGCCGCCGATGATCAGGCCGAGATCATACATGTAGCGCCACTGCCATGATCCATCTGCCTTCAGATGATCGCCCTCGCCATAGAGAATGCCGAGCTCGCCCAGCGCATCAATCGCAAGCCCGGCGATCTGGTGGTTCAGCTCACACCCCTGCAGCTTCACGATCAGGCCCGCGAGACCTGCACTCTCCCGCTTCAGGCTGGCCGTCGTCACACGCAGGCCGTTCGCCTGCATCGCATAAACTTCGCCCTGCAGCTTCAGCAGCCGGTCGCGCAGCAGCGGATTGTCGATCAGCCGCTCGCCATTCAGCGTCTCGGTCTTCATCAGCTCGACCAGTTCCAGGAACCGCGCCTTGGTGGCGTTCGGGTCGCCCAGCATGCCGCGTTCGTGGGTCAGCGTGGCATTGGCCACCTGCCAGCCCTTGTTCTTCTCGAACACGATCCCGCTCTGCGGCACGCGCACGTCGGTAAAGAAGACTTCGTTGAAGTTGGCGTTCTCGGTCATGTCGACCAGCGGGCGCACCTCGATACCGGGCGTCTCCATGGAGAACAGCACATAGCTGATCCCCTCATGCTTCTTCGCGTCCGGGTCCGTCCGCACAAGGCAGAAAATCATGTCGGCCTGTTTCGCCGTGGAGGTCCAGATCTTCTGGCCGTTGATGATGAAGTCGTCGCCGTCTTCCACCGCCGCCGTGCGCAGCGCCGCGAGGTCAGACCCCGCGCCCGGCTCGGAATAGCCCTGGCACCAGATCATCTCGCCGTGCAGCGTCGGGCGGATATAGGCTTCCTTCTGCTCCGGCGTGCCGAGTTCCAGCAGCGTCGGCACCAGCATGGAGATGCCCTGCCCGCCCATCGGCCGCGCAATGCCTGTGCGGGCGAACTCCTCCGCAATGATCCGGGACTTCAGCAGGTCCGGCTCGGCGCCGTAACCGCCATATTCCTTCGGGATCGTGCGGGCGGTGAGGCCGTTTTCGATCAGGAATTTCTGCCAGGCGAGACGTTTGGGATGTTTCATCCCCCTGTCTTCCGGGCCTGGGGCAAGATGGGAATTTTCCGTCAGGATACGGTTCACGTCCTGCCGGAAGGCTTCATATTCGGGGCTTAGATTCAGTTCCATGAGCCCATGTGAATCGACTTCCCCAAGGTTCGCCAAGTAGAAAATTATCTTCGCACCCGCACAATAAAGCGCGCAAACCAATGATCGTTGCGGCAGGCCTTGCGCGTACGTTGCGTCAACAGGGTTACGTCACGCCAAACAACATATCTGCACCAGGGAGCGAAACCGCATGCCAGTCGAATACGAGAAGAAGGGCCACGTCGCGATCATCACGATGAACCGGCCGGAAGCCCGCAACGCCATCAATGGCGAGATGGCCGCCACGATGGAAGCTGCCCTCGACCAGATGGAATCCGATCCGGAAGTCTGGGTTGGCATCCTCACCGCCGTCGGCAAGGCTTTCTGCGCCGGGGCAGACCTGAAAGAAATCTCCGCCGGCAATGGCGCCGCCCTTTCCACCAAGAAAGGCGGGTTTGCAGGAATTGCACGGCGGGAACGCACCAAGCCCCTCATCGCCGCGATCACCGGCTCGGCCCTCGCCGGCGGCACGGAAGTCGCCCTCTCCTGCGACATGATCATCTGTGCGGAAGACACCAATTTCGGCCTGCCGGAAGTGAAGCGCTCACTCGTCGCGGCGGCTGGCGGCCTGTTCCGCCTGCCGCGCGTCATCGGCAAAGCGATGGCCATGGAAGTCATCCTCACGGGCGATCCGCTTCCGGCTCAGCGCGCCTACGAACTCGGCATGGTCAACAAGGTGGCGCCGGAAGCCGAGGTAATGGCTGAAGCCGAAAAGCTCGCCGCCCGCATCACGGCCAACGCCCCGCTTGCCGTCGCCGCCAGCCGCTCGGTCGTCATCGACGCCAGCTCGAAGACGGACGACGAACTCTGGAAAGACAGCGGCAAAGCCTTCGGTAAAATCGTCGGCACCGAAGACTTCAAGGAAGGCCCGAAAGCCTTCATCGAAAAACGCGCCCCCGTCTGGAAGGGCAAGTAATCCCACTCCATCCTCCCCCGCCTGCGGGGGAGGTGCCGAGTGCAACGAGGCGGAGGGGGAATACCAAAGCCCACCTTTCATGCTTCGACTTCGCTCAGAATGAGCGCTAGGGAAGCGCTGCAAGAACCAGACTCACCCTGAGCGAAGTCCAAGGATGGAGCGGCAGGGGCCGTCACCCTCCCCGGCTGAATCGGCTAGGTTAATGTGAGAATTAGAGTTTCGCCGAACGTTCATCAGACGCAATTGACGTCGATACTTTTGTGGCCACCTCTTCCAACGTCGCTGTTAGGCGATTCAGTTGGGACCACGATTCCGCCAACTCAGGCGCATACCGAGTTGCTATATATTCGCGATTTCCATTGAGACTTTTGATGTGTTCGACTGTTCGCTTCCTTAGACGCAGGCCTGATGCGCTTGCCTGTTCAGCCCGCCGCTCGAAATCGTGCTGCAAGCCTCGAATTTGCACGTGAGTGTAACCAGACCGCAGAAGATAAGCGCTCAAATACAGCTCAATGGCGTGTATTGCAGTCATGCGGGCAGGCGCCCGGCTCAAAGGCTTCCTCTTGCCGACACGCTCAATCAGAAAGAGAGCCGCTTGCCGGTATTCGTCGGCAAGTAATTTCAAAACTAACGGTGTCGCAGCGTCCCCGGGGTAAATTGACATTAGATAGTCCGCATCCACTCTGGGAGCGAATAATGGTTGTCGAACCTAAACTTTTGATTGATACCAGATACTCAATCAATCCGAAGCCCCCAGAAACTCGCCTCACAGGCTGAGCGCTGGGCGCACCGGAATAGGATAAGAACTAACAGGTCAACAACTTCAGTACCCCGCCCCCCGCCGCCCGGCCTGTCGCCATGCAGGCCGTGATCAGGTAGCCGCCTGTTGGCGCGTCCCAGGCGATCATCTCGCCCGCGCAGAAATGGCCAGGCTTCGCTTTCAGCATCAGCCCCTCGTCCAACGCATCCCATGTAACGCCGCCCGCCGTGGAGATCGCCTCGTCCAGCGGCACCGTGCCCGTCAGCACCAGCGGCAGTGCCTTGATCGCCTCCGCCGCCCGCGCCGGATCGTTCAGCGCCTCGCGGTCCGCACACTCATACAGCAGCGCCGTTTTCACGCCCGTCAGGTTCAGCGCCTTGCGCAGCCGGTTGGAGAGCGACTGTTTCGCCGGGGCCGCCGTGAGGCGCCGCGCAATCTCGCCCGCATCCATGTCAGGCAGCAGATCCAGCCACAGGGTCGCCGTGCCGTTCGCCTCGATCGCGTCACGCAGCAGGGCCGACAGCGTGTAGACGCCCCCGCTCTCCACGCCGCGTGCCGTCACCGCGAATTCCTCGCGCGTCTCCTGCCCGCCCGCAGCCAGATTCACGGAAAGCCGAACGCCCTTCACCGGCGCCCCCGCGAACTGGTCCCGCATCCGCTCTGACCAATCCACCGTGAAGCCGCAATTGGAGGGCCGGAACGGTGCCACCGGAATCTCCGCCGCCGCAAACAGCTCTGCCCAGCCGCCATCCGAGCCGAGCCGCCGCCAGCTGCCGCCGCCCAACGCGAACACGGTCGCGGCAGGCTGTACCGTCACCGCACCCTCCGGCGTGGCAAAGGCCAGCCCGCCCTCGGGCGTCCATCCGGTCCAGCGGTGTTTGAGGTGCAGGTCCACACCCCTGTCTGCCAGCCGCCTGAGCCAGGCGCGGAGCAGCGGGGAGGCTTTCATCGATTCGGGAAAGATCCGCCCCGTCGGGCCGACATGCGCCGGCATGCCGAGGTCTTCCATCCAGGCGGTCACCTGATCCGGTCCGAATGATCCGATATAGTCAGGGAATAGTCCGCTATAGTCATGATAACGCATGAGGAAGTCATGCTCTGATCCGGTATGGGATATGTTTAGTCCGCTCTTTCCGGCCATCAGGAACTTGCGCCCGGCGCTCGGCATCGCCTCGTAAACGTCGACGCCGACACCCGCTTCCGACAGCACTTCAGCGGCCATCAGGCCCGCCGGGCCAGAACCAATGACAGCGACGCGATCAGTCTTCACGGATGATCCGCGCCTTGCCCCGGCCGAGCGCCAGCGCCTTGATCGCGCCCCGGAACGTCTGCACTTCCTGCTGCGTCCAGTCCGCCCTTATCAACGCGGCACGGAGATTGTCCTTCATCAGGGCTGTCTTCTCTGGCGGGAAGAAATATCCTGCTCTTTCAAGCTCTTCCTCGAAATGCTCGAACATGCGGTACAGCTCGTCGCGCGGGGCAAGATCGCCGAGGCTGGCCTTGTTGTCCCCCTCGTCCTGCCGCGCGCCGATCGCCAGCTTGCCCCATTCCGCACAGAACACGCACACGGCCTGCGCAAGGTTCAGGCTCTTGAAATCCACGTCCACCGGATAGGTCATCAGGAAATCGGCCACCGCGACTGCATCATTCGGCAGGCCGGATTTCTCGGCCCCAAACATGATGGCCGATTTGCCGGCACCCAGCCGCTCATGCGCCACCTGCGCCGCGCCCTGCGCATCGCCCACCCGCTTCTCGATCCCCCGCAACCGAGCCGTCGCCGCGGCTAGCCAGGTGATGCCTTCCAGCGCATCCTGTAGTGTTTCATGCACAGACACGGTCACGCCCGCGTCGAATGCGCCAGCTGACATCGTGTCGGCGGCAGGGTTCGGCCAGCCATCGCGCGGCGTGACAAGGCGCAGATCCGTCAGACCAAAGTTGCGCATGACACGCGCTGCCGCGCCGATATTTTCACCCAGCTGGGGCGAGTGGAGAATGATAGCCGGGCTGCGGTGATCTGCCATGTCGTAACCTGTTTTGACGCCTGCGTGGGCTCTGCTATAGCCCTGCCAGAACATTTCAAGCGCAAGGACTTCCAAATATGGCGAAAATCAAGGTCAAGAACCCGATCGTCGAGATGGACGGGGATGAAATGACCCGCATCATCTGGCAGCTTATCAAAGACAAGCTGATCCATCCCTACCTCGACGTCGACCTGAAATACTACGACCTCTCGATCCAGAAGCGCGACGAGACGGATGACCAGATCACCATCGACGCGGCAAACGCCACCAAGCAATACGGCGTTGCCGTCAAATGCGCCACGATCACGCCGGACGAAGCCCGCGTTGAGGAATTCGGCCTGAAGAAGATGTGGAAGTCGCCGAACGGCACCATCCGTAACATCCTCGGCGGTGTTGTTTTCCGCGAGCCGATCGTGATCTCGAACATTCCACGCCTCGTGCCGGGCTGGACGCGTCCGGTCGTTGTCGGCCGTCACGCCTTTGGCGACCAGTACAAGGCCACGGACTTCAAAGTGCCGGGCAAAGGCAAACTGACCATGAAATGGGAAGCTGCTGACGGTTCCGACTCCAAGGAATTCGAAGTGTTCGACTTCCCGTCCGCCGGTATCGCCATGGGCATGTACAACCTCGACGAGTCGATCCGCGACTTCGCCCGCGCCAGCATGAACTATGGCCTGCAGCGCAAGTGGCCGGTCTACCTGTCCACCAAGAACACGATCCTCAAAGCCTATGACGGCCGCTTCAAGGACATCTTCCAGGAAGTGTTCGACACCGAGTTCGCCGACAAGTTCGCTGAATTCGGTGGCACCTACGAGCACCGCCTGATCGACGACATGGTCGCAGCCTGCATGAAATGGTCCGGCGGTTATGTCTGGGCCTGTAAGAACTATGACGGTGACGTCCAGTCCGACACGGTCGCCCAGGGCTATGGCTCGCTCGGCCTGATGACCTCCGTCCTGATGAGCCCGGATGGCAACACGGTCGAAGCCGAAGCCGCACACGGCACGGTGACACGCCACTACCGCAACCACCAGAAGGGCGAAGCGACCTCGACCAACTCGATCGCCTCGATCTACGCCTGGACGCAAGGCCTCGACCATCGCGGCCGGATGGACG
>JACXUV010000106.1 GCA_014763715.1 Rhodobacterales bacterium
CAGCTCTGCGGACACGCGCCGTTTCACCGTTTTCGAGATCCGCTCCGGCACCTGATGCAGGTCCGCATGCACGCCAACTTTCGCGATGGCGTAGGCAAGTGTTTTCCAGGCGTGGGAGAGAAAATCGGTGAGGTCTGTCATGGGGCGTAGCGTGGCATGGAGGTCTATCCGGGAGGATAGAGGCACCGGTTTTCCGCACGCTGTGTAACAGGTCCGGGCGTGCGATGGTGGGGATCGCTCTGCGCAACCCACCCATTCCACATTTTGAAACACTCCGGATCGGATCAACGATGCCAAGTCATGACCGGCAGAGACATGGCCATGTCTCTGTCATGACTATGCATGGCTAGCCATGATCATACCGGACTATGACGGATCATGAACGTCTTTCGACGCGCGACTGCGGCGGCGCAGGGGATGGCCCTCGCAGCCCGTTTCCCCTTTGAGGAAAGGGTTCCTGCACGCTGAGGGCGGAAGAGACGTCCAAAATTATCCTTCCGGTTCCCCTGCCGGGGCGTGGATTACATGCTTTGGGTGGGATATGTTATCCCAACTGCCAGGGGACATGCAGGCAATGACTGACGGGACTTCGCGTACAACCATCGTCCTGACCACACGGGACCGCTACAGCCTGATACGGGACTCGATCGCGAGCCTTTATGACAATACGGACGAGCCGTTTGACCTGATCGTGGTGACCGGCGCGGCACCCGGCCGTGTCAGGCAATGGTGCGATGAGGAAGCGGCCCGCCGGGGCTTCCGTCACATTGCCGTGGACAGGCCGCTGACACCGGCGGAAGCGCGCAATGTCGGCATTGCGCATGCGGGGGGCGAATATATCGCCTTTGTCGAAAACGACATCATGTACCGGAAAGGCTGGCTGGGCGCGCTGGTGGCCTGCGGTGACGAAACCGGGGCCAGCCTGATCGCGCCGCTGACCTGTGAAGGGCGCCCGATCCATACGATCGTCCACCATATCGGCACGGAAGAAAGCAATAACGAGACGCTGGAAGAGGCGGGCGACGGGCAGAAGGATTTCAACGAGGAATTCTATCTGCAGGGAAACACGCTGGACGAGGTGCAGCCGCATCTGGTGAGACGCCGCACACAGAGTGTCGAGATGCACTGTTTCATGGTGCGCCGCAGCGTGTTTGACCGTATCGGGACATTCGATCCGGATATCGTGTCGAAGGAATATCTCGATTTTTCCTGGCGCGCACGGGAGGCGGGCGAGACGATCTGGTTCGAGCCGGCTTCGGTGATCACCTTTCTCATCCCCTCGGAAGAGGACCCGGTCCAGCTGGTGGATTTGCCTTATTTCCTGCTGCGTTGGTCACGCTCCTGGCAGAAGCGCAGCCATGATGCGCTGAAGGCGAAATGGGACATGAAGGAAGACGGCTTCATCAGCTACCGGCGCTCGCTGGCGGACTGGCGGATCGTGGATCATGTAACCCGGCCAACGCTGTCGCATGTGCCGGTGGTGGGCAAGCGCTGGGGCTTTGTCCAGCGGGCGGCCGTGCCAGTGAATGTCTGCCTGAATGCGGCATCGAATCTGATGGCCTGGCGGTATGATCGCGGCCGCCGCAATGCAGACAAGCCGGAGAGCCGGACAGGCGGCTGATCCGGCCGATATTCCCTGACATTCATATTTTCTCCGCTCGCGTTGACGGGGTTTCTGAGCGCTTCGCGTTGTAGAGGCTGAACGGGCGCATGGTGTGCGCCGCGCAGGCTGGGAAAGGGACATTCTATGGCGACTGTGGCAGGAAGGCTATCTGTGGCACTGGTGGCAGCCAGTTGCATGCTCGCCGCGTGCTCGGGAGAGGCACAGCAGGGCACGGCGGAACGCGCGAAGGCGCTGAGCCCGGAAGAGGCTCGTCTGCTGGGATCGGTAAACCTGCCCCGGCCGGACTGGCTGCCGGAGGGCTTTCCCCTGCCAGCGGACGCGCACATCTACACTGCCGTGAAGATCAACTCCCAGCCGCCCAGCTATCAGCTGCAGGCGCGGACCCTGGAAGAGACCGGCGAGATCTGGGATGCGCTGATCCAATGGGGCATGGACGAGAATCTGAAGACGGAAGACGCCCTCGCGGGCCGTGAAGTCGGCACCACGCGGGTGATGGCGATTTCGGGGCAGGGCTGGAATTCGATCAGCAATGTCCAGATCCAGGAGGACGGCAAGGGCATCCGCCGCATGATCGTGACCCTTCAGGAAGAAGGCTGAGCCTTCCTGTCCCTGTATGACTGCCCGGGATGACTGGCCGGGATGACGGGGGC
>JACXUV010000064.1 GCA_014763715.1 Rhodobacterales bacterium
CGCCGCCGCCAGCGCGAAAACGAAGGAGTATCCGACATAGCCAAGATACAGCATCGGCGGGTGGAAGGAGAGCGCCGGGTCCTGCAGGAGCGGGTTCAGCCCGGCCCCCTGGAACGGGGCCGGATCGAGCCGCAGGTAAGGAGAGGATGCAAACAGGAGATAGCCCATCGCGCCGAGGGTCAGCAGCCCCTGCACGCCGAGGGCGCGCGCTTCGAAGGTCTCCCGCCCGGTTTTCATCAAGGCCGCCGCAGCCGCGCCGAAGGCCAGCGTCACCAGCGCCCAGAGCGCCATGGAGCCTTCATGGTTCCCCCATGTCCCAGCGATCTTGTAGAGCATCGGCTTCAGCGTGTGGGAATGGTTCGCCACCAGCGCCAGCGAAAAGTCCGACACGGCGAAGGCATGCACCAGCGTCAGGAAGGAAAAGGCCATCAGGCCAAAGCCTGCGATGGCCGCCATGCCGGCCCAGCGCCGGTCTCCCTTCAGGCCGAAGATGGTCTGCGCCAGCGCAGCGCCCAGCGCCAGAAAGGCCGCGAAATGTCCGGCTTCGATCATCCGCCGGCCGCCTCGGGGCGCAGCTCGCGCGGCTGGTAGTTCTCGTCATGCTTGGCGAGGATTTGGCGGGCCGTGAAGACATTGCCGGCACCAAATTCGCCAATCGCCACCACGCCCTGCCCCTCGCGGAACAGGTCCGGTGCGATGCCGGTGAAGGAGACCTTGATGTCGGCATCGCTGTTGTCGATCACGGTGAACAGCATGGTGGCACCGTCTGCCGAATAGGTCAGGGAGCCAGGTTCCACCCAGCCGCCGACCTTCACCTCACGCCCTTCCTTGGGCAGGCCCTTCTCGGCCAGCGTCCGGGGCGTGTAGAAAAGATTGGCGTTCTGGCGCAAGGCCACAAAAGCGAGGCCTGCCGCAGCCAGAAGCAGCACGGCGGCAATGCCAAACGTATAGAGTCGTCGAGTGCGTGCGCGCATGCCGACCTTATAGAGCGACCCGCGCGGAATGGGGAGTGCGGCAGATGCATCGCACCTGCCGCCAGCTCCGACCGGTTATTGCGCCCAGCGTTTGGCTGCTTCAGCCACCCGCACGCCATAGAGACGGGCCGTCTCAAGATCGCCTTTGCGCGGGGCTTCTTCCGGCGAGGCATCTGACGGGGAAATCGCCAGCGCACCGCTGAAACCTGCCGTCCAGTTCACATCATCCGGGCCGTGGGCCTTGGTATTGGATGGCAGGAGACCCGTGCCGACCCAGATCTGGCCGTGCTGTTGCGACAGGGTGAGGAAATAGTCGAGCGTCGATTTCTTGTCGCCGTTCACCGAGGCAGAGTTGGTGAAGCCGCCGGCAATCTTGTCTTTCCATGCCTGCGTGAACCAAGGCTTGGAGGTGGCGTCGGCGAACTTTTTGAACTGCCAGGCCGGGCCGCCCATATAGGTCGGGCTGCCATAGATAATGGCGTCATAACCGGCCAGCGCTTCGAATTCGCCTTCGCCAAGGTCACCGTCTTCATTGATCCGGAACAGCTTCGCTTCGGCGCCGTCGACAGAATCTGCCCCGGCGAACACGGCTTCCGCCTGTTTCTGGGTGTGGCCGTAGCCGCTGAAATATACGATTGCGATCTTCGTCATGTTTCCTACTCCGCTAAGTGTCTCGTTTGGGCGCCTTATCGTGCCCGGCGATCCCCATATGGGCACTCACTTCCCTTGAAAAAGTAGGTTCCGAATAGTAACTAAAGGACCAGGACAAAGTTTTTGCAGCCGACAGGTGCCAAATGACCGGAAAGAAAGACGCGACCTCGCACGAGCATTCGGCCTGCCCGATGGATTCCCTGCTGAAGCTGCTGATGGGACCATGGACGACCTACATCCTGTGGCTGCTGCGCTCTCAGGGGCCGCAGCGCTTCGGCGAACTGAAGGCCGGCATGCCCGGCATCTCCTCCAAGGTTCTGACCGAACGCCTGCGCATGCTGGAAGGCGCGAACCTGATCCACCGGGACTACAAGCCCACGGTGCCCCCTGCCGTCACCTATTCCCTCACCCCTCGGGGTGCGGAACTGAAAGACGTGCTGCTCGGCCTCAATGAACTCGCCCAGCGCTGGCATGCGGAAGATATGCGCATGGAGGCCTGAGACGCGTCCTCCGGCGGGGCTCGCTCTTGTCAAAGAATCCGCCACCTGTTCCTCTGAACGCACAGATCAACCGGCCCGGCCTGAACCGCGCCTGTGAGCGGATGGAGAATTCAGTGAGCTTTTTGACCGGCCCCCGGCCGCTATCGGCGCTTTTCATGTTTCTTCTTGTCCAGGGGGCAGTGCTACCGATGCAGGCACAGACATCATCCGAACGTGTTCGCGCACGGGAGCTCGGGATTACGCCCGGCGTGCTGGCGACCGGCGAGAAGAACGACATCACCGATGTCGCAGGCGTGCGCGTGGGCCATTACACACTCATTGAGGGCGACGACAACCGGACAGGCGCGACAGCGATCCTGCCTCATGACGGCAATCTCTATCAGGACCCCGTCCCGGCTGCCGTCTTCGTCGGCAACGGATATGGCAAGCTGGCAGGCATTTCACAGATTGCCGAGCTGGGGGAAATCGAGACCCCGATCGTCCTCACGAACACCCTGTCCGTCGACCGGGCCATGTCCGCGATCATCGACTGGACGCTGGCCCAGCCGGGGAATGAACGCGTCCGCTCCGTGAATGCCATTGCCGGGGAAACCAATGACAGCGGGCTGAACAATATCCGCAAGCGCGTGCTGACGCCGGAGATGATCCAGGAAGCCATCACGACCGCCACCACTGGCCCGGTCCAGGAAGGCGCTGTCGGGGCCGGAACCGGCACCATTGCCTTCGGCTGGAAGGGCGGCATCGGCTCCAGCTCCAGAAAACTCCCGGTAAAGCTCGGCGGCTACACGGTAGGCGTGCTGGTGCAGAGCAATTTCGGCGGCATCCTGCAGGTGGATGGCGCGCCGGTCGGCGAACGGCTGGGGCAGTATTACCTGAAAGACGAAGTCGCCTCCGACAAGGCAGACGGGTCGATCATGATTGTCGTGGCAACAGATGCGCCGCTCTCCTCCCGCAACCTTGAGCGCCTGTCGAAGCGCGCCATCGCCGGGCTTGCCAGAACGGGCGCTTCCATGACCAACGGCTCGGGCGACTATGTCATCGCCTTCTCCACATACCGCCAGACAGACCCCGCCGCGGCCAGAACCGGTAATGACGAGATGTCACCGCTTTTCCAGGCCACGATCGAGGCGACGGAAGAAGCGATCTACAATTCCCTCTTCATGGCAGAAACGGTCGACGGGTTCGATGTCTCGACCCAATCCCCCCGCCGCGTGGAAGCGCTGCCTCTGGACAAGGTCAGGGAAATCATCGGGCAGGACTGAGCCCGCGAAGGCACTTTAATCCGTACGGGACTTACTCTGCCGGTGCCTCTTCCGGCGCGGCTTCCGGTGCGGGCGCGGCCTCAGCCCCCTGCCCGATAGCGTCGATCATGGCGCGGAAGCGGTCGCGGCGCGGATCGTCTTCGGCAAGGTGATTGTAGATATAGCGCATGGCCTGTTCGGCCTTTTCCTGGTCGCCCGCCTGTGCGGCACCCATGGCGGCCCACATGCCGGCGCGCACCTGCGTCTCGTCCAGCTCATAGGCGCGGGCATAGAGCCGGGTCGCCTGCGGGCTGACTCCGCCGCCGGACAGGGCCACGATCGTATCGGCCAGCGCCGTCAGCGCGGGCACGAAATTCTCGTCCCGGCGCAGGGCGGACTGGTAGGCCCGCGCGGCATCTTCCGGACGCCCTTCGGCACGCAGCATTTCGCCGATGAAGAAATGCGGCTGCGGATCCTTGGGGTTTTGCTGCGTCGCCAGTTCGAGGCGTGACAGCGTTTCCGCCGGCGTCAGCGTTTGCGGGGCGTTGGCGATCTTTTCAGCAAGCCCCGCCTGCCGCTCCGCCATCGGGTCATCCGGCATGCCGGGTTTGCCCACCACCAGATAGCCCGCCGTGGCGACAACCAGGCAGACAGCAACGATCGCGATATTCAGGCGGTTCATCGTTTCGGAAACCTCAGGCGTGCGCGAAGCCCCCCGGACGGGGCCTCATCCAGTTCCAGCACGCCCTTATGCAGCTCCGCCAGCTCTGTGACAATCGACAGACCCAGCCCGGTGCCGGGGGTTGTTTCATCAAGTCGCACCCCGCGCTTCAGCGCTCCGGCACGTTCTTCCCCTGTCAGGCCCGGCCCGTCATCATCGACCAGGATGCACATTTCGTCGGCCGAGTCCGTGACCGTCACGACCACATCGGCCTGCGCCCACTTGCAGGCATTCTCCATGAGATTGCCCACCATTTCCTCGAGGTCCTGCTGCTCGCCGCGGAAGATGGCGGCACCTGCCCCGGTCACCGACACGTCGATGCCCTTCGCGTCGTAGAGCCGGTTCAGCAGCCGCGCGAGCCCGTCCAGCACCGGACGAACTTCCGTGCGCGCGCCCAGCGCTTCGGCACGGGCGGCCATGCGGGCGCGCTTCAGGTAATGCTCCACATTGGTCTGCATGGAATCGACCTGGCGGCGCACCACATCGTCGAGCTGCGTGTCGCCCTTGGCCTCGTTGCGTAACACTGCGATCGGCGTTTTCAGGGCATGGGCAAGGTTACCGACATGGGTGCGGGCGCGCTCGACAACCTGCTGGTTGTGATCGACCAGCTTGTTCAGCTCCTCGGTCAGCGGCTGCACTTCGGAAGGATAGTCATCGGCCAGCTTCAGCCGCGTGCCCTCCCGGATCTCGGCAATGTCATGGCCGAGCTTCACCAGCGGACGCAGCGAATAGCGTATACCCGCCACCATCGCCGCAAACACGCCGCCAAACAGGAAGATCATCGTGCCCAGCAGCATGTTGCGGAACCGCGTCGCCGCCGCATCGTTCTGCGCCCGGTCAGCCGCCGCGACGAGAACCAGCGGCGTTGCACGGTTCTCCACGCGGATCGCCTTCGCCGCTGCATGCACCCTTTGCCCGGCTGGTCCCGGTGCTCCGCCGAACTGCGTCACGCCGGGCGCCGCCAGGGCACGTGCGAGGATACCTTCGGTGATCGGCACGGGCTCGTCCCACAGGCTGCGCGAGCGCAAGTCGCCAATCGGCTTGCCGGCCTCGTCGACGGCAACAATCGCCCAGTACCGGCCGGAATATTGCGTCTGGAAACGCGAATCCGTCGACATGAAGACGTGATTGTCATCGGTGACGCGGCCATCTTCCAGGAAAGCCCCTTCCCGCGTCATATCCCGTGTCAGCGTGATCAGCGTCTGGTCCAGGTCCTCTTCCAGCAGGGACAGCGTCTGCGCCCGGTAGAGCGCCGACAGGGCAAAGGCCCCGCCAACCAGAACGATCAGCCCCCAGATGGCAGCAGCCAGCATGATCCGCCGGGCCAGCGACAATCGCGTCCAGCGGTCAAGGAAAGTGACAGGTTTGTCTGCGGCCTCGCTCATGCCCGGCATTCAGCACGGGGCGGCATCAGCCGGCAACGCGCGCTTCGTTTTCCGGCACGACAAGACGATAGCCCAGGCCCCGCTCGGTCTGGATCCGGTCCTGGCCGATCTTGCGGCGCAGGCGTCCGATGAACACCTCGATCGTGTTGGAATCGCGGTCGAAGTCCTGATCGTAGATATGTTCCACCAGTTCCGTACGCGGAACGACGCGGCCCTGATGATGCATCAGATAGGACAGGACGCGGTATTCGTGCGCGGTCAGCTTGATCGGCTCGCCATTGATCATGGCGCGTGCGGCGCGGGTATCGACCATCAGCTTGCCGGCCTCGATGGTTGCCGCCGAATGGCCTGCCGCCCGGCGCAGCAATGCCCGCAGGCGCGCCAGCAGCTCTTCGGTGATGAAGGGCTTGGTCAGATAGTCGTCTGCCCCGGCATCGAACCCGGCCACTTTCTCGCTCCAGGAATCGCGGGCCGTCAGGATGAGCACCGGGAAGGACTTGCCGTCGGCGCGCCACTTCTTCAGCACACTCACCCCATCCATCTTGGGCAGGCCAAGGTCCAGGATCACGGCATCATAAGGCTCTGTATCGCCCAGGAAGTGGCCGTCCTCACCATCGGCGGCCAGGTCCACGGCATAGCCGGACTGGCCCAGCACGTCGGCCAGCTGGCGGCGCAGGTCAGCATCATCTTCAACAACGAGAATACGCATGGGTCAGGAACTCCCTGAAAAGGCTAATGTCGGCTCAGGCGCCGCGGCGGTCAAGGATGGCACCCGATTGCGCATCGACCACGAAGTGCATCTTCCGGCCGTCCTTGGTCATCCAGTCGATCTCATAGACCGATTTGCCGTTGCCCTTGTCATAAAGGTCCGCGCTCAGCTGGTAGCCGCCATATTGCTGCTTCAGTTTGCCGAAAATCTGGCTGAGCGGCACGGTATGCCCCTGGGCACGCGAATCGCGCGCCTGTCCGGGCGAGAACTGGTTCGCCCAGCCCTGCGCAGACGCGGCAGGCGCAGCGATAAGGCCAAGAGCCAGAAAGAAGGCGGCAATCCGTTTCATAAGCCGCCGTATAAGGCCACAGCTCTGAATGTGAAGTGAACGATACCGTTCAGCTTCATTCAGTGCCCAGGGCGACGTGAGACCGGAAAACAGGCCCCGATGCCCACCCTCAGGGGGCTCCGAGCGTCCAGGAAGGGCTGGAAATCACCAGCACCATGTCCCGCGGTGTCATGGTCATGGTGAACCCGGCCCGGGGGTCGTTATACGGCCGCCCATCGCTCCAGCTGCCCATGGACAGCGCGATCCGCGTCCTTTGGTAGAGGCCAAGCCTCTCACCTTCCTGTTGGGTCTTCACGAATCTCTCGGTCGTCCCGCTGCTGGTCGTGTCTCGCTCAAAGCCCGCTTCACCGCTTTCCAGGCAAGGCTGCAGCCAGCCGATCGCCGATCTGAGACGCGTCTCGAACTCTGCCCGGTCCGCCACCGTCATCTCGGCGCCGTCCTCTGTGCCCGGCATCTCCCGCAGATGGCACTCATAGGCCGTATTCACGTATTTCGGGTTCGTCCTGCCGATTGGCCCATCGACCAGACGGCAATCGTCGAAGCCGTCCAGTACCCACTCGCCCGCCAGCGCCACATCGCGGTGCAGCCAGCCGGTGGCCAGCGGAAACGCCTCCGTCAGCGGCCGGGGCGCTTCCAGCTTCGCGACCACCTGCTTCAGCTCCGCACAGTCTGCCGCTGCCACGCCCGCCGGCGTAACTGCCGCCGCAAGCATGAGCGCTGCCTTCGCAAGACCTGCCCGTTTCCGCATGTTCCTACTCCCCCTCTGCTGCATCGACCTGCGCCTGGAATTGCAGCACGACCTGCCAGCCGGATGGCCCGCCCCGCCCGCGCATGAAAGGCGTGTAGCTCATTTCCAGGAAGGCCGGATCGGCGGTGAAGCCGCTTGCGCTGTCCTGCATGTCCGCCGGTTTGTAGGTGTACTTGTGGTAAACCTCATACTCCATGTCCTCGGTATCTTCGGCGGTTTCCCAGCCCTCACCGAGACATGCCTTCATCTCGTCCGCCGCCTTGTTGAACGCCGCTTCAGCCTCCTTGCTGTCGGCATCGCGGCCCATGGAATTGCCTTCAAACAAGGGGCAGCTGTACGTGTAGATCGTGGCGCCGCCGCCAAAGCCGTCCATCACATTCGTGGTGCAAGCCTTTCCGAACGCATCATGCTTGCCCTCGAAAGAATCCGGCAGGGGCCTGTCGCCCAGCATCCTGTTCTTGCCCCGCAGGCTTTTGAACGGTTCGGCCTCCGCGCGTGCCTCGAGGATGGGCTGAACATTGCCGCAAGGCCCCGCCACTTTGGCAGGCCCGGCCTCGCCCGCCCCGCATGCGGACAGCGTAAAAACGGACAGACCAATAACTGGGCCAATAATTGGGCCGATGATTGCGATGCGCATGACTGGCGCCCCCTTCAGGTTCAGTTTCTGGAACTGACCTGTCTAGGGGCAGCCGTCCTGCCCGCGCCTCCCCTGAACAAGGGAGGCATGGGCAGAATGCCTATCGGCCCGTCAGGACTTCTCCGCCCATTTGCGCAGGCCTTCATCCTTCGGATTTTCGAGGACGATTTCCAGCCGGACGTAAAGATCCCCCGGCGGGTCGGTCTTCACGCCCTTGCCTTTCAGGCGCAGCTGCGCGCCGGTATTCGAACCGGCCGGCACTTTCAGCGTGACATGGCCCGAAGGGGTCTTCACCTCCACACTGCCGCCCAGCACGGCCTCTTTCAGGCCGATGGGCAGTTTCATGCGCAGGTCTTTCCCGTCGCGGTCCCAGATTTTCGAGGAGCGCACCTCGATTTCCAGCAGCGCATCGCCGGGCGGGCCGCCATAGGGCGATTGCTGGCCCTGGCTTTTCAGGCGCAGCGTCTGCCCGGAATCGATCCCGGCGGGGATGTTCACGTCCAGCGCCCGGCCATCGGCCATGGTCATCCGGCGGCGGGCGCCCAGCACGGCATCCTCGAAATCCACCTGCACGCGGTAGCGCACATCGCGGCCCTTCTGCGGGCCGGGGCCGCCACGGCGAGACCGTCCGCCACTGAACATGCCGGACAGGATATCTTCGAACGGGTCGCCTTGCGCGCCTTCGAACGGGCTTTGCCCGGACGTGCTTTGCCAGCGGAAACCGCCGCCGCCACCGCCCGGATAGCCGCCCCCGCCGGCAAAGCCCGTCGGGTTGCCGTCGCCGTCGATTTCGCCACGGTCAAACTTTGCACGCTTTTCCTTGTCGCCCAGGATTTCATAGGCGGCGGAAACGCGCTTGAACTCTTCTTCTTTTTGCGGGTCGTCCTTGTGCGTGTCAGGATGCAGGGCTTTCGCCTTGGCCCGATACGCCTTCTTGATCTCGGCCTCCGTGGCCGAGCGCTGGACGCCGAGCACTATATAGGGGTCGATCGCCAAGTGAGTCGTATCCTTCTGGTAAGTCATTTGCTTGCATACAGTTAAGGTGTCCCGAGGCCGATTGAAACCCATCTGCCCATGCGGCCATCTGCACCGATTTCAGCGACACGCGCCGCAATGGCGCCTGTGGGAATGGCCGCTGACGCCCCTTCGGCACTG
The DNA here is from genome assembly GCA_014763715.1 of Rhodobacterales bacterium. GTDB lineage: Bacteria > Pseudomonadota > Alphaproteobacteria > Caulobacterales > Hyphomonadaceae > Hyphomonas. Next base: position 9,071 of record JACXUV010000064.1, read on the forward strand.
ATTGTCTCGCCAAACCCTGCCCCTGTGTCGAACTGAACAGCGAACCGGCCGGCATTTTCGCCCTCCGGCAGCGCCCAGCTTTCCGGCAGGTCTGCCCCGCGCCGAACCCAGCTGAGTTGCCCCCCGGATGCCCTCAGATGACACACCGGCCAGGGCCGCCCGCCTTCATCGGCATAGACGATGGCCTCGCTTTCCTCCGTTCCGGATGTCCGCCAGGCAAGCTCCGCCCCGATTTCCTCCGGCAAGACCGTTGCAAGCGCATCCGATCCATCCAGCAACAACACGCGCGCCCCCGCCTCCGCCGGGGCGCTGACACTGCCGCGTTGTCCGCGCAGCAGGCCCGACAATTCCCAGAGTTCCGCACCGACCAGTTCTGCTGTTTCGAACTGGATGAGTTCCCAGCCCTCCGCCGTTTCCAGCAGCAAGGCATTCCCCCCTGACAACACCTGCGATTGCGGCAGGCTGGCGAACGCGACACTTGTTTCCACAAGGAGCGTATTGGCCCGGTCCCACCGCCCTATGGGTCCGGCCAGCACACTCGCGGCAAGGAAGCCCGTCACGGCCGGACGCGGCAGCACGGCCCGCGCCTGCATCGCGCCATCATCCAGCCCCGCCAGCACCTGCACCTCCCCCGGCCAGGGATCGGCCCAGGCCGCGACCCGTACGCCGCCAGCTTCACCAGCCAGGCGTGGCCCGTCGATCAGGATCAGGTCCACACCGCCGAAAACAGCCGCTGCCTCCGGCACGCCGCCACTGGCCACGGAGCGGTTACGGCTCGCCGCGGGCAGGTCTTCCTTCAGCGAAAAGACGCGCTCTGCCCCCCGGTCCACCACATCTTCCACGCGCCAGACCGGCCCGCCGCCCAGCCGCACCGCATCGCCCGGCTCGACCGCGAGACCGGACAGCGGCAGCGTGATCTCCGCCGTCTCCACACTCACCGAGCGGGCCAGCAGCCGCGCGGCAATGCTGCCCGCCTCGATGGAGGAGAGCACAAGCGGAACGCTCGCATCCGCGACAAGGCGTACATCGCCGCCCGCAAGTCTCGCCTCGGCCAGTGCAGGCCCGAAATCCTCGCCTCCGTCGATATATTGCAGGCGCAGGCGCTGCGCCGTCTTGTCCAGCAGGTGCCGCGTGGCGGAGAATCCCGCCTCTCCGATCCGTGTACTGTCAAGATCGTGCACGGGCCCGTCGCCCTCCATGCGGAAGACGATCCCGCCATCCCTCTCCACCGCCTCGAAACCGTAGGCCAGCTTAAGCGGCTCCAGCGCGCCGCGCACACTGTAGACGCCGTCCAGCGCGAAGCCCTGCACCACGCCATCCAGCGCCTCGGTGTCCACAGCCTCCACACCGCCGCGCACGCAGATGTCCCGCACTACATCGCCCAGCGTGGCCAGCCCCGCCCGCCCGTTCAGCCAGTGCCCGCGCGGCCAGTTGTCCCCATCGCCCCAGATGTCATCCCTGAGCGGCCAAGCCGGGAACGGCCGCCCGTCCCACGCCCAGACCATCGCCGCCTCCACCAGCGGGGACGCCTCCCAGTGCGCCAGCGTGACCGCCAGCGCCTGACGCTGGAACACGTCATCCCGGGTCCCGCTGGAGTATGGCGGCAGGGCGCTCTCAGTGCTCTTGGGATCATAGAACAGGTTCGGCGCATTGCCGCCCTTGTCCACCGCGCCGAATCCGATCTCACTGAGACGCACAGTTTTCGACCCCGGCACCCAGCCTGTCGGCGCTGCTGCCCGCACCCCGCCGGGGCGGGGGTGGTGCGCATTGTCGGCCCAGCCCTCCAGATCCTTCGCGCGGAAGATCCAATGCTCGCCATGGGCCATATCATTGATCAGTGTACGCACCTGTGCATCCCGGTCGGCCTGGCTGGCATAGTACCAGTCATACGCCTCCCCGCCGCTGACCTGGGAGGTGAGATAATCCGCATCATCCGGCCCGGCATACCCCGCCAGCGCATCCAGATGCGCCGTGCCCTCGCGCCAGTCGCCCATGGGCGGATACCAGTCCACGCCGACGAAATCCACGTTCGGGCTCGTCCACAAGGCGTCCAGCGGGAACAGCACATCCCCGCTGCCGTCGCCCGGAACGTACGCGCCATACTCCGTCCAGTCGGCCGCATAGGACACCTTCGCCCCCGGCAGGACCGCCTTCACCTCCGCTGCAAGAGACACCAGTGCCTCCACGAAGGGAAAGGCGCCGCCCGCATCCCGCACGCGGGTCAGCCCCACCATCTCGCTGCCGATCAGGAAGGCTTCCACACCGCCTGCTGCCGCGCACAAGTCCGCATAGTGCAGGATGAACCGGCGGAAGCCCGCCGCCCCGGTCACGAAGGCGTCAATCTCGCTGCGCGCCGCTGCCGTGCCATCCGCGCTGACACCGATCCGACCGCGCCAGGGGAAGCCTTCGCTGTCCATGAACAGGAAAGGCGAGAAGGTCACCGCGATGCCCCGCGTGGTCATCTCCTGAATGGCCTGCACCACGCATTCATCCGACGGCGTGCCGCCATAGTTCGGCCTGCCGCTCTCATCCCGTGAGACGAGATAAGCCTCCGCCCGCCCGATGCCCGCCACGCTCCAGCCCTGCGGCACGGTCACCCGCTCCCGCATCTCCGCCCCCGGATGGATCTCGCAGCTGCCCGCGGCCACGCTCGTCCCGAACCAGCCGACCGTCAGCGCCGCCCGGTTCACGCGCGGCAGGTCCGCTTCCAGCTGGTCCAGCGAGACAAGAAAGTCCGCCCGTGCCTCGCCGGAATTTGCATTCAGCACCCGCTCCTGCCCCCGGCGCAGACGCTCGCGCACAATCTCCGTTGCATAGACGAACTCGCCCGAGGCCGGGATGATGTTCACCCCCGTCACCGAAGCATCCAGCCCCGGCGTGTCGCTGCCCGGCGGCACCCGCACAATTTCGAAGCTCAGCTGCGGAATACGATTGCCGAAATCGTCCAGCGGCAGATCCTCGAACACGATATAAGCCGTGCCGCGATAGGCCGGTGCCGCGCCTTCGATCATCCCGATCAGCGGATCAGCATCCTGCGTCTCGTCTCCGCGATACAGGCGATACGTCACCTGCGACAGGTCGAACGCCTCGCCATTCGCCCAGGCGCGCTGTACGGCCAGCACCGGGCCCTCGCCCAGCGCGACGGCAAAGCTCACCGTATAGTCATAGGCCGTCACGCGGGGGCCGCCCTTGCTGCCGCTGGACTGCGTTGTCTTGTGCTCCCGGAAACGCGACGCCCAGATCACCTGCCCCGCCACCCGCATGCGTCCGTAGACAGACGGGATGCCAACGCCCTCGCGGGACTCCATCACCGGCAGCGTCTTCACGCGCGGGCCTTCCACCGGCGGCGCCAGCCGCGCATCAATCAGCCCGC
>JACXUV010000065.1 GCA_014763715.1 Rhodobacterales bacterium
GGGCCTGAGGCGCAGGTCGCGGCGCTTTCGGACGATATTGCCTACAACAATCACGACATTGATGACGGAATCGCGGCCGGGCTCTTCACGATCCAGGATTTGATGGAGCTGCCCATCGTGGGCGATGTGTTTCGGGGCGTGAAAATAGAATACCCGCATCTAACTGACCGCATGGTCACTTATGAGGCGGTGCGACAGCTGATCGGCATCTGGATCAATGATCTGGTCGACGAGACCCGCCGCCGCGTGAAACGGCTGCAGCCTGCCAGTGCGGCCGAAGTGCGCGCGCTGGGAGAGCCTCTGGTCGGGTTCAGTGAGGAACTCGCTGACAAGCAGCGGGCCCTCAGGGCCTTCCTCTTCGAGCGCATGTACAAGCACTACAAGGTCAACCGCATGCGCTCCAAGGCGAAGCGGATCCTGGTGGAGCTGTTTGATGGGTTCACGGCTGAGCCCCAGACATTACCGTCTCCCTGGCGGCAGGATGCGACCCAGGCCGATGCCTTCCGCCGCGCGCGAATCGTGTGTGACTACATTGCCGGCATGACCGACGGTTATGCCATTGAGGAGCACCGCCGCCTGTGTGACCTCAGCACGCTCGGCTGAGCCCCCCCAATCACTGCAGAAACATTGGGGATACCCTGTAATCGCCTGGCCTCTGACGGGGGGCTGTTCAATTGGCGTTAACGAACGGGGCCTAAAAATTAACCTCGGGAAATAGTGCTGAAGGGACGTTTCATGAGTCGCTACCGTTACAGCGCCGATGAGGCCTCACCATTCGAAGATGATTACCGGGGATTCGAGATCCGCGACGATGAAACGGCGCGTGGTCCACTGATCCTCGCATTGGCGATCGGCGTGTTGCTGGTCTTTGGGGCCGTCGTCTGGAACACGTACCGGCAAGGGGTGCGCTCCAATGGCGCTGGCCTGCCGAGCGTGATCGCGGATGCGCAGCCCTACAAACGCGTGCCGGACGAGCGTGGCGGTCTTGAAGTCCGCGATACCGACAAGCGGTTCTACGATCAGATGGATGCATCTGAAAGGGATGTGGAGGTCGCCGACCTCAGTGGCGATGAGGAACCGGACCTGTTGCAGGGCGGCCCGCCGATTGAGCTGCGCCCCAGTGCTAATGACGATGAGGATGGCAACGATCCGGACAATGGCATGCCGAATTCCGTCGCTGACGATGTGGCGGCGCTGGCCGACCTTAGCCAGCCGGATCGCGGTGTGGATATGGCGTCAATGGAGCCGGTCCAGACCGTGCGCACGCCACCGCCGCCACCGCCACGCGAAGTGAGCCCACAATTCGCGTTCAGTGAAAGTGGCCAATACATGGTGCAGGTTGCCGCTTTCCGTTCAGAGGACGCCGCGGAGGCCGAATGGCGCAAATCTGCCACCGAGTATCCCGAGCTGTACCGCGGCGCCGGTAAGCGCATCCAGCGTGCCGATCTTGGTGCCAAGGGTGTGTTCTACCGCTTGCGCGTTGGCGCCTTTGTCGAAAAATCGGAAGCGGATGCCTTCTGCAGCGCGCTGAAGGCCAAAGGCGGCAATTGCATTGTGGTGACCGGATAGTGGCGAAGGCCTGTATTCTCAGCGTATCGGGACCTGTTCTGACGGCAGGCGAGGCGGCTCTTTTCAGGGATCAGGACCCGTGGGGCGTGATTCTCATGGGCCGGTCCTGTGTGTCCCGCAGCCAGGTGCGAAGGCTTGTGGCCGATATCTGGGTTGCGACCGGGCGTGAAACCCTGATCTTTATTGATCAGGAAGGGGGCAGCGTTGCCCGCCTGAAGGCGCCTGAATGGCCGCTGTTTCCGCGTGGCGCAGACTATGCCGCGCTCTATGAGAAAGACCCTGAGTTGGGGCGCGAGGCCTGCTGGCTCGGCCATCGCCTGATCGCTTCGGAACTGGCGGCTCTTTCCATTCATGCTGACTGTGCGCCCGTGGTCGATCTACCCGTGCCGGGGGCGCATGACGTGATTGGCGATAGGGCGTTCGGGACTGAGCCTGCGCAGGTGGCCGATCTGGCGCGGGTGGCGCTGGAAGGGCTGCGTGCCGGCGGTGTTGCGGGGGTGATCAAGCATATCCCGGGACATGGCCGCTCCATGGCGGACAGCCACCTTGAGCTGCCTCGTGTCACTGCAGGCGACAATGAGATGTCGAAAGACTTCGAGGCCTTCGCGCGGGTTGCTGATGCACCCATGGCGATGACAGCACACATTGCTTACGAGGCATACGATCCCGGCGTGGCCGCGACGGTTTCGCCCTACATGATTCAGGAGATCATAAGGGGGCGAATCGGGTTTGATGGGCTCCTGATGACGGATGATCTGGGAATGAAGGCGCTGGGCGGGAGCCTGGCTGATCGCGCGCATGCGTCGATTGCGGCTGGCTGTGACGTGCTGTTGCACTGTTCTGGCTTTCTCAAGGATGCCGATGAAATCCTCGCGGAAATGACGCAAGTCGCTGAAGCTGCACCCGTTCTGGCTGGCAAGGCGGCTGAAAGAGCCTCGGCAGCCGACGCGATTGCCAAACAATCCGAACCTGTCGAGCTGGCTTCTGCCTGGCAGCGGTTCCACGAGCTTATCCCGGCACCGGAGAGCCGCGCATGAGCACCGACGCCATCAACATGGAAACGCTGTCGTCCGACATGGACGATGCCGATCTTCAGGACATTTTCCGTGTTGACGTCGGCGGCTATGAAGGCCCGCTGCACCTGTTGCTGGAGCTGGCCCGCCGGCAGAAGGTGGACCTGCTTCACCTGTCCATGCTGGACCTTGCTGAGCAATATCTCGTCTTCATCGAAGACGCGAAGAAACGCCGGATGGATCTGGCAGCCGACTACCTGTTGATGGCGTCGTGGCTGGCCTTCATGAAGTCACGCCTCTTGCTGCCGAAACCGGAAAAGGCAGAGGAAGATGAACCCTCGGGCGAGGAAATGGCCGCCCGCCTCGCATTCCGCCTGAAGCGCCTCGACGCGATGCGCGATGCGGTGAAGGAGCTGCAGGCCGGGCCGCTTCTCGACAATGTCGTGTTCCTGCGCGGCGCGCCGGAGCAGCCCAAGGTGATCCGCCATACCGAGTGGAATGCCAGCCTCTATGAACTCACGCAGGCATTCGGTGCGATCCGTGACCGGCGGGAGAAAGAGCGGCCTCATGTGATTGAGCAGCAGCTGGTCCTGCCGCTTGAGCTGGCGCGCACAACGCTCCGCCAGTTGCGTGGACAGCTGTCACAGTGGGCATCGCTGAATGAGATCAGCCTGACGATGACGGATGTCGATCCGGAGCTGCCCACACGCTCTGTTACGGCCAGCGTGTTCTCTGCCGCGCTTGAGCTTGTCAGGGATGGTGAGGTCGACGTTCGGCAAGACGCCCATTTTGCGCCACTATACCTGCGTAATGCGCAAAACCACCCGCAAGGGGGAAGCCATGCCGATGCTTGAGAAGACGAAGATGAACGACGAAACGCCAGCCGAAGAAAAACCGAGTGCGGTGACGCAACTCGCGCTGGCTTTCCGCCGGTCGGAAGAAGCGCTGCATGAGGACATGAATGAAGCGCTTGCCGAAGGCGTGCGCCGGGCGGAGGCTGTTCTGTTTGCCGCTGGCGAACCGATGTCTGCGGCGCAGATCGCTGAAATCCTGCCGCATGGCGTGGAAGCGGCTGAAGTGCTGATGACGCTGCGTGCCCTGTATGTGAACCGCGGCGTGAACCTTGTTGAAGTGGCGGGCAAATGGCGCTTCCAGACGGCGCAGGACCTGTCTTACCTGTTCGTGGAAGAGCGTCAGGTTCAGAAGAAGCTCAGCCAGGCATCACTCGAAACACTGGCCATCATTGCCTATGGCCAACCCGTGACACGGGCAGAGATCGAGGCCGTGCGCGGTGTGGCGGTCTCCAAGGCTGTGATTGATACGTTGATGGAAACCGGCTGGATCCGGATCAAAGGGCGGCGCAAGACGCCGGGACAGCCGCTTACCTATGGCACAACGGATGCGTTCCTGGAGCATTTCGGTCTCGAAAGCCTGAACACTTTGCCGGGCAAGGCAGATCTTGAGGCAGAAGGGCTGTTGTCCGATGTCATTCCTGCCGGCTTCCAGATGCCGGATGAAGAGGCGCTCAGTGAAGAGGAGCTCAGTGAAGAGGAGCTGCTGGTTGATGCTGGCGGCGATACGGACGAGATCGAGTCCTTTGTGACAGATTTCATGGACGATGCGGCGGAAGAAGAGAGTTCTTCCGAAGTACCGGAGATGGATGATCCGGTGGCGGAAGGCTTCGCTGAGGATGCCGCGCCTGAAGAGCGTGTTGCCGAGTCGTCTGAGGACGAAGAGGAAGGCGAGGGCATCAGTGTCTTTGCCTACACGCGTGCGCCTGCCCGGTCCGCAGAAGATGAAAAAGAGTTCGACCGCGACGATATCAAGGCAGCCGTCATGCGGCTGCGCAAGGAAGAGCGTACGCCTGACCAGCCCATCTCCGAATGGGGTGATGACGAATAGACTGGGTGCGCCCTAGGCCGTGACGTCGTAGCGAAAGCGGCGTTCATCATCGAACATGCCGAGAATATCCTCTTCCTGAGTGCCGCCGCCGATATTGTGGATCACATAAGGATGGCCCGTCTCGGTCAGGCGGTCGGAGACAATCCCGATATGGGGGAGGCGCCCGCCAAGGCGCATCGTGTAAAGATCTCCCGGTTTCCAGCCGTCGAGCGTCAATGGCACAGGCAGGCTCGCACCCCGGCGTTCAAGAAAGCGTTCAAGGTTTGGCACGCGGCGGTGGTCGATATTCCGGTCAGGCCGGCTTAGGCCCCAGATCGTGGGATAGTCGGCAAAAGCGATTTTCATGTCTTCGTGAACCAATTGCTGCAGGTCCACGTCGAAGGCGTCGCGATAGGCTCGGATCACCACGTCGGTGCAAACGCCGGTCGCGCGGTCGACATCCCCCATGGGATAGTCGAGGCGGATATAGGCCGGGTCGTAGCTCCGCGTCACTCCAATCTGCTGCCGGGCAGCATGTGCAAGGCGGGCTGCAAAGGGCAGGGATGTCTCGCCGAACGTCTCCGGTAGCAGCGGCAGGGCCAGCGTCGAGACGAGCATGGAGCGGCGTGTCAGCATGGTGTGAGCTGATCACGCGCTTCAGGCAGGAATACGGCGGAATCTAGAAACCGTGAAACTCGGCTATCTCGTCCAGGCTGGCACGTTCGGCGCGCAGGGAGTTCACCGGGTGTGACTTGTCCGGCTTGCCGACGGCAACCCCGCACCAGATCATCTCGGTCGGTGCCAGGTTGAAGTGCTCCTTCAGGGCCGGACGCAACACGCCCCAGCATTCCTGGAAGCACGTGCCCCAGCCGCGCTCTTCCGCTAGCAGGGCAAGGGTTTGCAGATACATGCCGGCATGGCCCCATTGACCGTGGCCCATGCGCTCGTCGATCACCAGGAACAGGGCCATCGGGGCACCGAAGAAGCGGAAATTGTTAGAGAACCAGGCGATGCGTCCGGCGCGGTCTTCGCGCGGAATGCCGAGGGCTTCGTACATCATTTCGCCAACCCGGCGCCGGCGAGCCTCATAGGGCTCCCACAGGTCTTTCGGGTAAATCGGGCGGTCGGTTTTCTGGCCGCGTGGATCGGCGGCAAGAATGGGGGCTGCCATGGCGATGACGTCATCCTTCGCCTGTCCCGTCACGGCGATCGTTCGCCAGGGCTGCACATTGCCGCCGGACGGCGCGTGCTGGGCGAGGCTCAGCCATTCGCGGACTTCGGCTTCAGGCAAGGCATCGGGCAGGAAGGCCCGGGTGGAGATGCGTTGGTCGACTGCTTTGGAAACGTCCATGAAAAAAACCTCCCGTCATATTCTGACGGGAGGTCTAAAGGCTTGTCGCCGGGTCAGCCAACAGGCTTGTGACCCGTGACTTATTTCGGGTGGAGGATCACCGGCATCCAGGTGTACCCGTGGACAAAGGCGCCGGATGTGTAGGACGGCTCGGCAAGCACTTCGATGTGCGAGAAGCGCTCCATCAGTTCCTGCCACAGGATCTGCAGCTGAAGCTCGCCAAGGCGGTTACCGACGCAGCGGTGGATGCCGAAGCCGAAGGACAGGTGGCGGCGGGCATCCGCGCGGTCGATGATGTAATCGTTCGGCTTGTCCCAGAAGGCTTCGTCACGGTTGCCGGAGATGTACCACATGGCGACCTGCTCACCTTTCTTGATGAGCTTGTCGCGGATCTGGACATCCTCCAGTGCCGTACGGCGCATGAAGGCCAGCGGCGTCTGCCAGCGGATCGTTTCCGAGACCATGTTCGGGATCAGCGACAGGTCGCCCTTCAGTTTCTCGAACTGTTCCGGATACTTGTTCAACGCCCAGACCGAGGCCGTCATCGTGTTGCGGGTCGTGTCATTGCCGCCAACGATCAGCAGGATCACGTTGCCGAGCAGTTCCATCGGCGTCATGTTCCGGGTCTTCTCGCCATGGGCAAGCAGGCTCATCAGGTCGTTCTTCTGCGGGATCGCCTGACGTTCCTGGAAGATCTGCATGAACGTGGTCAGGCATTCCATCATTTCGCGGCGCCACTGTTCCTCACCGCCCGGGCAGATGTCCGGATTGTGCATGTTCGTGACGACGTCGGACCAGCGGGTCAGCTGGCGGCGGTTCTCGAACGGGAAGTCGAACAGGGTGGCGAGCATCATCGTGGTCAGCTCGATGGAGACCGTGTCGACCCAGTCGAACGGCTCATTCACCGGAAGCGTGTCGAGGAGGCCCTGCGTCCGCGAGCGGATCAGCGGCTCATACTCTTTCAGCATGTTCGGCGCGACAGCCGGCTGGACGGTTTTGCGCTGTTCGGAGTGGCGCGGTTCGTCCATGGCGATGAACATCGGTAGTTCGAAGTCTTCCAGCGGTTCGCCAAGCGTGATGCCGCCATGTTCCCAGCTGGAAGAGAAGCGCTTGTGGTCGGTATCCACGGCCATGATGTCTTCATAGGTGGTGACGGACCAGTAAGGGCCAACAAAGGAGTCCGGCGTGTAGTGAACCGGGTCTTCCTTGCGCAGGCGATCGAAGCGATCCCACATCTTGTTCTGGCGCCAGATTTCGCCATCGACGAGGTCGAGGGTTTTCAGGTCCAGACTGGAAGCCGGCGGCACTTCCTCACCGATGCGCAGATAGCCTTCATGCAGAGGCTCGCGCTCGGAAACTTTCGGCCGTTCAAGGGCCGGGTGGTCGATTTGGTGAACTGTGTCGGCAGCCATTTTTTCCTCCTATTAGCCGGTCTCCCTGGGCACCGGTCTGCTCGCTTGAGGCGTGTATATCATGGTCATTCTGAAAAAACCATGACGCTTGCGTCATTTTTTTACGCGATATGACGCTCAAGTCTTGCGCGGTGGAGGGCCATTTTCATGGCATCGGCCAGGGATTTTCGCTCTGGCAGGGTGAGGAAGCGCCCGATGACCCAGCCTGTGCGGCCATGTTCCACGCGCAGCCACGAATCGGAGCTCAGGGGCTCGGCCAGTTCCACGCGGGCAAAACCGGAAGGAACGCTGACGCTCTTCTCGGCGCCATTGGCCTTGCGGTGGAGCATGTCCAGGCTGCTGGCTGTGATGCGGATCCGGGTTTCTTCCCGTTGCTTGCGGAATGACCAGCGGAAGGCGAACCAGATGGCAAGCGCATCCAGGCCGAAGAAACCGATAACGGGAATTGCCCCCATGGACAGGAAAGCCATGCCCGTCAGGAAGCTCACAACGCCGACAATGCTCATGACAATCGCGAACCCCCGCTCCGACAGGGAACGGTTTGGGGTCAGGATTGCGTCAAAATAGACGATCTCGTCGGTGTCAGGCATCAGGAACAATACTTATCACGCTCTTGCCCAGCCGGAAGCGGCCTGACAGACAAATTGCATGACCGAATCGCCGCAGAAGAAACCCGGGAAAAAGCGCGCGCCCCGCACGCTGGGGCCCGAAAAGACCGAGAAGATATTCGCCGCTCTGGCCCATGACCGGCCGGACCCAAAGACGGAGCTTGAATATACCAGCCCGTTCACCCTGCTGGTGGCCGTCGCCTTGTCGGCGCAGGCAACGGATGTGGGGGTCAACAAGGCCACGCGGAAGCTGTTCGCTATTGCGGATACGCCGGAAAAGATGCTGGCGCTGGGCGAAGAGGGCGTCGCCGAGCATATCAAGACGATCGGCTTGTGGCGGAACAAGGCGAAGAACGTCATCGCGCTCAGCCAGATGCTGATCGACGAGTTCGGCGGAGAGGTGCCGCGGACAAGGGAGGCGCTGACCCGCCTGCCGGGGGTCGGGCGCAAGACGGCGAATGTCGTCATGAACGAAGTCTTTGGCGAGCCGACCATCGCCGTCGATACGCACATCTTCCGGGTGTCCAATCGCACGGGGCTTGCCCCCGGCAAGACGCCCGACGAAGTGGAGGCGGGGCTTGAACGGGTAACGCCGCCGCAATGGAAGAAGGGCGCCCACCACTGGCTGATCCTGCACGGACGGTATGTCTGCAAGGCGCGTACGCCGGAGTGCTGGCGCTGTGTGATCGCCGAATGGTGCAAGTATTCGCCCAAGACGCCGGACCCATCGAAAGTGTCCTCCCTCGGCCCCAAGGCGCCCAAGGCAAGGAAGTAAGCGGTCGCACCTAGAGCATAAGTGGTGTCCACCAGGGAGCTTGATTGCCTCTCAAGGTGAGGACTTGCGTCAGGTCTCAGATGCTTGCGCGACATGGCACTGAACATACATCCGGACACGGAGGTGTTGGATGTATTTCTTTTTAAGTGCGTATTTACGACAGGATGCGAGACAAAGGGGGTGGAGAAGCCGGGCGAATCGTCTGCCTCCAGTTTGCCTCAGTTTCGCTAATCTTGCGTCATGCGGAGCAGGATAAGCGTTCCATGAAATAGGGATGTGCCAATGAAGTATATTATCTGCGCGGCTGCGGGTGCCGTGCTTACGGGATTGTTCGCAACAGCGCATGCGAGTGACGAAAAGGTGGAAGGCTGGTCCGGCGAAGGCGCTCTGAGTGCCGGCATGACCAGCGGGAACACGGACACGCGTGACGTGGGGGTCACCTTCGATGTGGATCATGTCACCGGCTCCTGGGATTACGGCATCCAAGGCCAGGTCGATTATGGGGAGCAGGATGGCGAAGAGAGCCGCAACCGCGTCTTCCTTGGAACGAATATTGACTACGAGTTGAGCGAGCGCGTGTTTTCCTTTGCCCGAGGTTCCTATGAGGTCGACCAGTTCACCGGCTTTGATAGTCGCAGTTTTGTCGGTGCGGGCCTCGGCTACCGCTTCCTCGGGATTGAGCCTGTCACCTGGGTTGTCCGTGGCGGTCCCGGTGTGAAGGTGGACGAGATCAAGCGCACCGTGACGACGGATGACCTGGGCGGTGTCGTGATCACGCCCGCGGAAACGGTGACGTCGGTGGGTTTCGTAGGCAAGTCGAAATTTGCCTGGGCGCTGAACGACAAGGTAACGCTGTCGAACAATACCGATGTCCTCTATGCGGAGGAGTCGACCCAGCTCTCAAATGGCCTGGCACTGACGGCGCAGATCAACGGCTCATTGTCGGCCCGGTTCGGCTTCGACACGCGCTATGACACCAACCCTCAGGAAGGTTACAAGTCGACGGACACGGCGACGAAAATCGGTGTCGTCTACAAGTTCGGCCCTCACTGAGCGGGCGCGGTTTCCAGGCGTTCAGCTACGGCCTCGGCGAGCATCTCGCCGAGGCGCGGCCCTTCGACCGGGTAAAGGTAGGGCTCGATCGCTTCGAGTTCCATCAGGACCAGCCGGCCATCCTCGCCGCGCACCATGTCGACCCGCGCATATAGCGGGGCTTCGTCCAGCATGGCGGTGATTGCGGCGGCATCCGAAAGGTCATCCGCTGGCGGATCGACCGGGGTTTCCTTCCCGCCATATTTCGACTGGATGCGATAGTCGCCCGGCACGGCACGCTTCACCAGCGCATGGCAGAATTTCCCGCCGATGAAGATGAAGCTGTATTCGCCCTCGGTCTGGATGGCGGGCAGGAAGGGCTGGGCCATCATCGGGTGGGGCATGTCCGGCACAGCCTCGCCGCGTTGTAGCCTGTGCTGGCCATCGGCCCCGGCGCCGACCTGGCGCTTGAACACAAGGTCATCGGCCCTGAGCGTGTCGAAGGCTGCCGCGGCGCTGGCCGCATTTGCCTTGTCCAGCCAGACCGTGGGGATGATGCGGGCACCGCGTGCTTCGAGGTCACGCAGATAGGTCTTGTGGATGTTCCAGCGAACCAGTTCGGCCGGGTTATAGAGCCGTGTGGCCGCCTGGATCCGCTCCAGCGCCGCAAGGAATTCTTCCTGCCGGTCCCAATAGTCCCAGGTTGTGCCGATGATGACGGCGCCGTAGCTGCTCCAGTCGGCTTCCGGATCGTCCCATGAGACATCCTGGACGGTCATGCCTCTGGCGGCGAAGGCCGGGCGCAGGGCATCCATCATGTAGTCGTGTTCAAAGGCATCGTCCCGGCGGTTGGGCGTGCCGGGCAGGGTGACCTGGGAGGCAAGATAAGCGATTTTCATGGCGGGGCCTTTAGCATGCCTGCCGGTTGCGTCCAGCGCCTGGCTCTGGCAATGGCCCGGTTTTGGAGCGGGAGATCTCGAATGGCGGACGTGCGTTTCGATGTGGTGGGCCTCGGCAATGCGATCGTGGATGTGCTGTCGCGTGCGGATGACGCGTTTCTGGCCGAGTGGGGCATCCACAAGAATGCCATGAACCTGATCGAGGAGCCCCGCGCGCATGAGCTGACGGCGGTGGCGAAAGAGCCTCTCTTCACCTCTGGCGGCAGCGGCGCGAACACGATTGCGGGCCTCGCCAGCTTCGGCGCTTCGGCGGCCTATATCGGCAAGGTGGCCGACGATGAGCTTGGCGCCCAGTTCCGGCAGGAAATGGAAGCGGGCGGCGTGCCGTTCCCGACCCCGCCGCTGGCCGAAGGCCCGGCCACGGCGCGCAGCATCATCTTCGTCACCGATGATGGCCACCGCTCGATGAACACCTTCCTTGGCGCGTCTGTCCTGTTCTCGAAAGAGGATGTGGACGCAGATATCGTGAAGGCGGGCGGCATCCTCTATCTGGAGGGCTATCTGTTCGACAAGGACGAGGCGAAGGAAGCCTTCATCTTTGCCGCCGAGATCGCCCGCGCCGCGGGCCGCAAGGTGGCACTGACCCTGTCCGACAAATTCTGTGTCGACCGGCACCGGCCGAGCTTCCTGCAGCTGGTGCGCAACAATGTCGACATCCTCTTCGCCAATGAGGAAGAGCTGCTCGCCCTTTACGAGACCGACGATTTCGATGCCGCCATGAAGTCGCTGCAGGCAGATACGGCCATTGCCGCCGTGACGCGCAGCGAAAAAGGCTCGGTTGTTCTGGGCGACGGTGAGCCGATCGTGGTCGAAGCGGTTCCGGTGAAGGAAGTCGTCGATACGACCGGAGCGGGCGACCAGTATGCCGCCGGCTTCCTGTTCGGCATGTCGCGCGACCTGCCGCTGGCGACCTGCGCGCGCCTGGGCCATATCGCGGCTGCCGAAGTGATCAGCCATTTCGGCCCGCGCCCGGCTGTTTCCTACAAGATCCTGGCCGAAGCCGCCGGAATCTTCGCCTGATCACTCACGCGCTGGCGAACCAGCACATGCGGCGCCCGTGAAGGCGCTTGCGGGGTGGGCTGAGTTTTCAGGCTGAGGTTCTGCGTCAGGTTTCCGGCAGAGGCAGGTTCAGGGTGCTTGCTTGCGCGCTTGGGCGCGCAACAGCCGCATTCACAGCATCATAAGGCTCGGCACACAGCGTACTATATGCAGGCGTGAACGCGCGCCCGTCGCATGCGGCGGCGAGGCGGTCATTTGCAGGTTTCGGGAAGGTGCGTTCCTTCTTCTGGCCCGGCATCCAGTCAATGGATGTGAGGAAGACGCGGCCGTTGGAGGTGACGCTCCAATGATACTGCACTCCTTTTCCATAGGATGCCCTCACCGCTGCGCGAAGCAGCAGCACCTGGACCCAGATGAGGGGCCAGAACATCGCAAGATGTGGCGGGAAGCCTTGGGGCGGGCGCAGGAGTGACATGTGCTGCACTATACATCCGGGTGCGGAGGTGTTGGATGGATTTGTTTTTGGGGCAATGATTGCGGCAGGATGGGGCGCGTCAGGGGGTGGATAAGCCCTCTTCACGTGTCATCCCGGAAAACCTGCAAGGTT
>JACXUV010000066.1 GCA_014763715.1 Rhodobacterales bacterium
CAGCGCCATTATATGCGGATATGCGCATAAGCAAAAAGGCAAGCCATGATTTCGATCCTCTCCGCCCTGGCTGAACCGACCCGGCTCGGCGCACTCCGCATTCTTGCCGATGGTGGGGAGCATTGCGTGTGCGAACTGATGGATAAGCTCGGGGCCAGCCAGTCTCGCATGTCACGCCATATGAGCTTGCTGAAAACGAACGGTCTCGTGGTGGATCGCCGGGACGCTCAGTGGGTTCGCTACACGATCAATCCCGATTTGCCGGATCATTTGCGGGGCCTGATCGATGCTGTGCTTGCCGCCGCTGACGCTGAAATCCCGCTTCCGAAAAGGAAAGCCGCATGAGCACCCAGACAGAGACATTTGCCCAGCCCCCACACGCACGCCAAACCGCGCTCTGGCTCGCCGGACTGGCCGCATTCCTGGCAGCATGGTGGGGCATCTACACACACCTGATCGCTTTTTCCGAATGGCTGGTCAGTCTTCTTCCCGTGAAGCGCGAAAGCCACCTTGGCGATGCGCTTGCCTTCTTTTTCTATGACACGCCGAAAGTGCTGATGCTGCTGGCATTGGTTGTCTTCGGCATGGGCGTGATCCGAACCTATTTCTCGCCGGAACGCACGCGCGCCTTGCTATCCGGCAAGCGCGAAGGCGTTGGCAATGTCATGGCCGCAGGGCTCGGTGTTCTGACGCCTTTCTGCTCCTGCTCTGCCGTACCCTTGTTTATCGGCTTCGTTTCGGCGGGTGTGCCACTCGGCGTCACGTTCTCGTTTCTGATTGCCGCGCCCATGGTCAATGAAGTCGCGCTGGGCCTGCTGTTCGGCCTCGTCGGATGGAAGGTGGCCGTCACCTATCTTGCCTTCGGCCTGTCGCTCGCGGTGGTCGCCGGTTGGGTAATCGGACGCCTGAAGCTTGAAGACTGGCTCGAGGACTGGGTGAAGGAGATCAGCATTGAAGGTACAGCGGGTTTGCCCGAGGAACGCCTGACTTTCATCGACCGCCTGAAGCTCGGCATCGATGCGGTCCATGAGATTGTCGCAAAGGTCTGGCTTTGGATTCTTCTCGGGATCGGCATGGGCGCGGCGATCCATGGCTTTGTGCCGGAGGACCTGATGGTGCGCATCATGGGCGCCGATGCCTGGTGGTCTGTCCCTGCTGCCGTCTTGCTTGGCGTGCCCATGTATACCAATGCCGCGGGCGTCATTCCGATCGTTGAAGCCCTGCTCGGGAAGGGGGCTGCGCTCGGCACGACGCTCGCCTTCATGATGTCGGTCATTGCGCTTTCACTGCCGGAAATGATCATCTTGCGGAAGGTTCTGACCCTCAAGCTGATCGGGGTCTTCATCGCTGTCGTCGCCTCCGGCATCCTGGCCGTCGGCTTCCTCTTCAATCTTATCTTCTGATCCGCCCTCGAAAGGAGTCCGTCATGAAACACGTGAAAGTTCTCGGTCCAGGCTGCAAGCGCTGCGATGCCCTCGTCACCATGGTCAAAGAAGCCGCAAACGAGTACGGTATTGAAGTGTCCGTCGAAAAGATCACCGACTATGCCGAAATCGCCAAAGCCGGTGTGGCGTCTACGCCCGGCCTCGTTATCGATGGCAAGCTCGTGCATGCGGGTGGACTGCCGAAGCCGGACTCCATCAGCGCGTGGCTCGCCGCATGAGACGCGCGCGATATGCGACGATTCTCAGCTTTGCATTGATCTCGGCCTGCAAAACGCCGCAGGCTGAACCGCAAGCGTCTCTACCGGATGCCTGCAAGAGCGCCATCACCGCATACGGTTCGCGTGCAGCCCTCAAGGCTAACCCGAACATGGTCGCAGTAAATCTTGCAGCGGTTCCGACCCCGGCCACAGCGATAGGATACGGCCCAAGTTCCGGGTACCGTGCCGAACTCACGCTCGTAGATGGCAACTGGTTCATCGCCCGCGCAACGGGAGCGGACCCTGTTCAGGTCGAAACGGTTCCAGGCAAAGACGCAGGCGCAGTCTTTTTCGTATCCGCCGCACCTGAAGTATGGTCTGCCCGGCGGGTCGGAACGACCATCACGTCAATGGCGGGGCTTGAGAGCATTCTCGCAGAGGCCGCCGCAGCTTCTGACTGCCCGTCTTCTGCAATCCCTTTTCGACTGTCAGGAACAATTACAGGTGCGGAATGGAGCGTCGTCGGCAGGCCCGAAGGGGCCAAGGGTCAGATAAAAAGCGGCAATGTCACGCTGGTCGGCATTTATGACCCCTTCGATCCCGACCGCTATTTTATGCCGTCCGAACAGCAGCTTCATGTCCATTTGATCTCTGATGACGGGACAATCTCCGGACACCTGTCATCGTTCTCAAGGCTCGATGACGGAGTATTGAGTTTGCCAGAACAAGTATAGCCTTTCCGAAATTCATCACTCCGGAGAATCGGCAAGGTATCAAGTTGCGTTTTTTTGCGCCATTGGCTACCGAGCAGACAACCGGCACGAAGTCCTAAAATCGACAACGGAGAGCTTTATTTATAGTGTCTCCTTTTGCACCCAAAGCTGACGTCCGCTCAGGGCGCAAAAGCAGACATCGGCGAACGCACATGGGGGCAAAGAATTTCTCACTTGGCACAGATACAAGCCTGCAAATTGAGGAGCGTGTGGCGCACCAATAATTTCGAGCACTATCAACTGCAGGTACGCTATCCTTTACTTATTCATATCCGCACTGTAGTCGAAGCGGATGTCGTTCGTTCGCGCATTGCTGATTTGTATTGCTTTCGCCTCATCAGGTATCCTGGTGCCGGTGGAACATGCGCGGGCGCACGCTCAGGAGGCGGTCGCCGCAGACGTGCACGACGATCACGGGCATGATCACCATTCGGACGCTGGCCATGCAGACGAAGATGGCGCGTCCGATATGGATGCCTACAAGAAGCAAAATGGCTCATACAGCCACGATGCGGAGCTGCATTTTGTGGCCATTGGCCTGACAGCACCTGCTGGGGATCTGATCCCGCGCCGAAATGCAGAGCGGTGTTTCAGTAACTGTCTCAACTTGCTCGGCCCTTTCTTGCCGAGAGACCCGGACCCTGACCGCGCCTGATAGCTGAACTCCGACCGGACTGCGAGAGCAGCCCGGTATGTCTGTTCCTGCCATCAAGGGCGCTTTTTCATGTCTATCAAATATGTTGGTCTGGCACTCGTGCTGGCCTCTCACACCGCATACGCGGCCGCCGAAACCGGGTCGTGTGAACCGCAGTCTGATTCAATCGAGCTTGTGATGCTTGAGACGGCGATCACCCGCGCCAGCGATTTTGACCTCCGTCCGGCTTCCGCAGAAGCCGCCATCGCTGCGGCACGAACAGAGCGGGCGATTGCCCGCCTGCGACCGGCCGATACCGTAACCGTTGAAATCGAAGATTTCCCCGGAACGGGCCTCGCCAGCAATATCGACAACCTCCAAGTCACTGGCCGTTTCTCCCGTGTCTGGGAACGGGGCGGCAAGCGTGAAGCACGTCAGGCGCTGGCCCAATCAGGAGTTGAGGTTGCACAATCCGGTCTCGCCCTGGCTGACTATGAAATCCGTCACGAAATCGAGAATTTGTATGCGGAAGCGGCGTTCTCAGGAGAGCGACTGAAGCTCGCCTGCGAGCGGCTTGAAATCGCGACGACGCTCGAGGGGGCCATCAAGCGCCGCGTCGATGCAGCCAGAGACCCATTGCTGGCGTCTGCGCGGGCGGCATCTGACCGGCTGCAGGCGGAGGCGGATGCCCGGCGCTATGCCATCGAAGCCCGCGATCTTCGTGCAGCGTTAGCCTCTTACTGGGGGAGTGATGCAGAGATCAGGCTGGACCCGTCTGTCATGGAACTTGCCCCCTCGGCCCGTGCGATAGGTCCGGCTGACATCAGCACACCGCATCTGGACAGTCTCGATGCTGAAAAGGCCCGGTCCATGGCGAAAGCGGAAGTCGAGAAAGTCTCCGGCGTTCCGGACGTTACTTGGAGCGTCGGAGCGCGAAAATTCGGTATCGAAGATGACCTGGCCATCATTGGCGGCGTTTCTATCCCGCTGGGCACAGGCGTGCGCAGTGAGGCCGGTGTCGCAAAGGCAAGAGCCGAAGCCTTCCGCTTTGAAGCAGAGTCTGAAGCCTTGAGGCAGGAACTCGTGCGCAAGGCCATGGCGTTTCAGCGGGCATCGCTGAGCGCACTGGACGCCATATCGGAAATCGACGGAGCGCTTGTGCCAGAAGCTGAGCGGGCGCTTGATCTGGCCACGGAAGGCTACAATCTCGGTGCGTTTTCATATCTTGATGTATTCGATGCGCAAAGAACGCTGACGGCGCTTCGCGAAGAACGCCTGACCTACCTCCGATCCCACATCCTGAACAATATCGAACTGACCCACCTGATCGGGGAAGCCGACCAGCACGAGGAAACCCTCCCATGAAACAATACAGAAACCTTATTGGCGTCACGGCCTTTGCGGCCGTGCTGCTGCTCGCCGGCTGCGGCAACGCAGCGCCCGAAAATGGCGAACACGGTCAAGGTCATGAAGCTGATGTTGCGGACGACTATGCCAGAGGCCCCCACAATGGCCGCCTTCTGGATGACGACGATTTTGCAGTCGAGGTGACGATTTTCGAGACCGGTGTGCCGCCACAGTTCCGGATATATCCGTATCGGAATGGCGCACCGGCGGACCCGTCCGGCGTTGACTTGACTGTCAGGTTGCACCGTCTGGGAGACATCGTGGACGAGTTTTCCTTCACGCCCCGCCAGGACTATCTCATGGGCGACGGCGTCGTCATTGAGCCTCACTCGTTCGAGGTCGAGGTTATCGCACGCCATAGCGGCAAGACATCAAACTGGCGTTATGAGTCCTTCGAAGGGCGCACCACGATTCCGGACGATATTGCCGAAGAGGCGGGCGTTGCGGTCGAGGATGCAGGACCAGCATCGATCCGCGACGTGATCACCGTCTCCGGCACCGTGGAGCTTTCTCCTTCTGCCACGGCGGAAGTCCGCGCCCGCTATCCCGGGCCGATGAAATCCGTCAATGCGAAAGTGGGAGATTATGTCCGCAGAGGGCAGCCGCTGGCCGTTGTGGAGTCGTCTTCCAGCCTGCAGGAATACACCGTTCTGGCGCCCGTCTCCGGGACAATCCTCGAACGACATA
The DNA here is from genome assembly GCA_014763715.1 of Rhodobacterales bacterium. GTDB lineage: Bacteria > Pseudomonadota > Alphaproteobacteria > Caulobacterales > Hyphomonadaceae > Hyphomonas. The sequence goes on from JACXUV010000066.1 coordinate 5,144, forward strand.
CCAACGCGGGCGATGTTGCCGGAAGTGAGGCTCTGTTCGTGATTGCAGATTTTACGAACGCCGAGGCGCGTCTTCACGTATTCCCAAGGGATGTTTCAAAGGTGAAGCCGGGCCAGAAGGTCCGCTTGGGCGTCGCGGGCGGCGACCTCGATATCGAGACTACGATCACCCGTTTCCTGCCAATCACGGGTGCAGAATCGCAAACCCGCATCGCTGTAGCTGGCTTGCCCGCTGATACAGGTCTGCAGCCTGGCATGCGTATAATGGCTGAAGTGACGACTGCCGAAACGGACGTACCGCTGGCCGTTCGCGAGTCCGGTCTGCAGTCATTCCGGGATTTCACCGTGGTCTACGCGAAAGTGGATGAGACGTACGAAGTCCGGATGCTGGAGATTGGCCGCCGGGATGGTCAGTACGCCGAGATATTGGGCGGCCTGAAGCCGGGGGAGACCTACGTCACTGATAACTCCTACCTCATCAAGGCCGACATCGAAAAGTCCGGCGCGAGCCACGATCACTAGGAGCGGGACATGCTAGAGAGAATTATTGAATTTTCGATCCGGCAGCGCTGGCTCGTCATGGCAATCGTTCTGGGCCTCGCCGGGCTCGGAATATGGAACTTCAACCGACTGCCCATCGATGCAGTTCCGGACATCACGAATGTTCAGGTGCAGGTAAACAGCGAGGCACCGGGTTTCTCGCCACTTGAAGCGGAGCAGCGCATTACATTCCCCGTCGAGACGGCAATCTCAGGACTGCCCGGACTGGCCTATACGCGGTCCGTTTCGCGTTACGGCCTCAGCCAGGTGACCGTTGTGTTTGAGGACGGAACGGACATCTACCGCGCCCGCCAACTGGTCAGCGAGCGCATCCAGTCGGTTCAGGCTGATCTGCCGCCAGGTGTCACTCCGGAACCCGGCCCCATCGCGACCGGTCTGGGTGAGATCTATATGTATATCCTTTCCGCAGAGCCCGGCGCCCTGAAAGAGGACGGAACGCCTTGGTCACCCATGGATTTGCGGACGCTGAACGACTGGGTTGTGCTGCCGCAGCTCAGAACTGTTAAAGGCGTGACGGAGGTCAACACGATTGGTGGCTTCAAGAAGGAAATCCACGTCCTTCCCGACCCTGCGGCCATGGCCGGGTTTAGCCTGACTCTGGATGACATCATTCAGGCGATTGAACGCAATAACTCCAACACCGGAGCTGGCTACATCGAGCGGCACGGCGAGCAGAACCTGATCCGTGTACCCGGACAGGCGGAAACCTTGGACGATCTGCGTGACATCACCGTCAAGGATACCGGCGTCGTATCCGTGCGCTTGCGTGATGTTGCCGAAGTCCGCGAAGGCGAGGAACTACGCACCGGCGCGGCGACTCAGAACGGCTCGGAGATCGTTCTGGGCACCGCCTTCATGCTGGTTGGCGAGAACAGCCGGACGGTTTCCATCGCGGTTGATGAAAAGGTCGATACGATCCGGCCAAGCCTACCGGAGGGCGTAACGATCACGCCGGTCTACAACCGGACCACGCTGGTCGATGCCACAATCAAGACCGTCGAGAAGAACCTCATGGAAGGCGCTCTTCTTGTCATCCTGGTTCTGTTCCTGCTGCTCGGAAACATTCGGGCTGCTTTGCTGACCGCAGCGGTGATCCCGCTCGCCATGCTGATGACGATCACGGGGATGGTCGAGAACAAGGTCTCGGGCAACCTGATGAGCCTCGGTGCTCTGGACTTCGGTCTGATCGTCGATGGTGCTGTGATCATCGTGGAAAACTGTCTCAGGCGGTTTGCTGAAGCGCAGCACAAGCTTGGGCGGCTGCTCACGCGGGACGAACGGTTCAGCCTTGCGGCGAGCGCGTCCAGTGAAGTGATCAAGCCGTCGATCTTCGGTGTCATCATCATCACAGTCGTCTACCTGCCGATCTTCGCGCTGACCGGTATCGAAGGAAAGATGTTCCATCCAATGGCCTTCACGGTTGTGCTCGCACTGACGTCGGCGCTGATCCTGTCGCTGACGTTCGTGCCTGCAGCGGTTGCCCTCCTGGTGCGAGGCAAGGTGACTGAAAAGGAAAGCTGGCTGATGCGGGGCTCTAAATCCGCTTACCGGCCCGCACTGCAATATGCGCTTCGTTTCCGGTATTTCGTTGTGGCAGGTGCCGTGGCTCTGGTCGCGCTGGCTGGATGGGGTGCTACCCGGATCGGGTCGGAGTTCATTCCGAACCTCGATGAGGGGGATATCGCCCTTCACGCCCTGCGGATTCCGGGAACGAGCCTCACTCAGGCAATCGGCATGCAGGAAATGCTCGAAGAGCGCATCACAAAGGTTCCGGAGGTCCAGCGCGTGTTTGCCAAGATCGGAACGCCGGAGATCGCCACTGACCCTGTGCCGCCCAGCGTGGCTGATACGTTCGTGATCATGAAGCCGCGTTCCGAGTGGCCTGACCCTCGAAAGCCAAAGTCGCAAGTGGTTGCCGAACTCGAAGCAGCTGTGAACGAGATTCCCGGCAGCAAGTATGAACTGACCCAGCCAATTGAAATGCGGTTCAATGAACTCATTTCCGGTGTCCGTGCTGATGTCGCCATCAAGATCTATGGCGACGATCTTGACACCCTCGCGGCACTGGCTGACGAGGTCGAAAGTGTCGTGAGCGGAGTGGCCGGATCGGCTGACGCGCAATCTGAACAAGTGACTGGCCTGCCGGTCCTTTCGATTCATCCGGACCGGGCGGCGCTTGCCCGGTATGGCCTTGATGTGGAGGACGTTCAGCGCGTCGCCGGAATAGCCCTTGGTGGCGAAGTCTCGGGTCGCTATTTCGAGGGCGACCGGCGCTTCGACATTGTTGTGCGCTTCCCCGAATACCTGAGAACCGATGTCGTCGCGATTGAACGCCTTCCCGTCCCATTGCCCGAGAGCAGGCGAGGCTCAGGCGGTCCGCTGTTCGTTCCGCTGTCGGAAGTGGCGAGGATTGAGATCGCACCTGGCCCCAACCAGATCAGCAGGGAGAACGGCAAACGAAAGCTCACGGTCACGACAAACGTCCGTGAACGCGACCTTGGTTCGTTCATCGGGGACCTGCAGGAACAGGTGTCGCGGAACGTGGAGCTGCCGGAAGGCTACTGGATCGAGTATGGCGGCACATGGGAACAGCTCGTGTCGGCCAGCCAGCGTCTCTCTATCGTGGTTCCGATTGCGCTGCTGATGATTTTCGGACTGCTGCTGATGCTGTTCGGAACAGTCAGGGACGCGGCGGTCGTTTTCTCCGGTGTGCCGCTCGCTCTCACCGGAGGCGTTGCCGCGCTTGCCCTAAGAGGTTTGCCGTTGTCGATCTCGGCGGGGGTGGGCTTCATCGCCCTGTCCGGTGTCGCGGTGCTGAACGGTGTTGTGATGCTGAGCTTCATCAAACAGCGCCGGGAAGCTGGCGAGGTACTGGATACCGCCATCTTCGAAGGGGCTCTGCTACGGCTGCGTCCAGTCCTCATGACCGCACTGGTCGCGAGCCTCGGCTTCGTGCCAATGGCGGTCAATGTCGGTCTCGGCAGTGAGGTTCAGCGGCCACTTGCGACGGTCGTGATCGGTGGGATCATCTCTTCGACGCTTCTCACGCTTCTCGTCCTGCCGGCGCTTTATCGCATCGTGCACGGCTTTGAGCGTCGCAGCGCAGCATCGTCGCCGGTCCTCGATGCAGGCAAGGCTGTGGGAGGAGCTGCAGAATGACACGAGAAATTCTTTCAAAACGGACCGGAGAGTCCACGCTTACATGGCTAACCCACCACTTGCGTGGCCGGGCCTTTCTGATGCCCGTTCTCATGCTAGCCGCGTTTGCCGCCATCGCGGGAGAGGCGTCAGCCCATGCTGTGGCCGAGGGAGACAAGGGCTATATCCAGGAGATCACCGGTGTTCACCTGATCTCGTTCCTATATCTCGGCGCGAAGCATATGGTGACTGGTTACGATCACATTCTGTTCTTGCTGGGAGTGATCTTCTTCCTGTACCGCCTGAAGAATATCGCAACGTATGTCTCACTGTTCGCCATTGGCCATTCGACGACCATGCTGGCCGGCGTATTCTTTGGCGTTGGGATCAATTCATACGTGATTGACGCCATCATTGGACTCTCCGTGGTCTATAAGGCGCTCGACAATATGGGCGCTTATCAGCGCTGGTTCGGCTTCCAGCCAAACACCAAGGCTGCGACACTGGTCTTTGGGTTGTTCCACGGCATGGGCCTGGCAAGCAAGATCATCGACTATGAGATTGCAGAGGATGGGCTCTTGCCCAATCTCCTCGCCTTCAATGTCGGCGTCGAGATCGGCCAGCTCCTGGCGCTCGGTGCAATCCTGATTGTCATGGGTTTCTGGCGGCGGACGCCGAGCTTTCTGCGCCACGCCTACACTGCCAACATGCTGCTGATGGCCGCGGGATTCGTCCTGATTGGGTATCAGCTCACCGGTCTCATCATTTCCTGAATTCTATCTTCTGAGGTTTCCCATGTTTAACGCGAATATGCCGAACAAAGACGACCTTCCGACAACGGCTCAGTTGCTCCGCTCGACTGGTGTCGCGCTTGTAATCGCCGTCGTAGCTCTCTTTGGTGCTGTGTTACCCGCCGAATACGGTGTCGATCCTACCGGAGCCGGAAGGCTTCTCGGGCTGACCCAGATGGGGGAGATCAAACAGCAACTTGCCGAAGAGGCGGCCACCGGGGAACCCGCGCCTGTGCCCGTTGCCGTTGTGCCGGAAGTTGCCGAACCAATTGTCGAAGTTTCTACACCTGAGCCATCCGAAGAAATGGCAGAAGCATTGCCCGTGTGGACGGATGAGGTCTCTCTGACGCTCGCGCCGGACGAAGCCGCCGAGGTGAAGCTTGTGATGCTCAAAGGGGCAGGCGCCAAGTATGAGTGGTCAGTAAATGACGGCAATCTCAATTGCGAACTCCACGCCGACTTTCCAGACGGCGACGGCTTCCACAGCTACAAGAAGGCGCGAGGCGTGACTGGTGATACAGGCGAGTTCACGGCTGCATTCGACGGCGCCCATGGCTGGTATTGGCGTAATCGTAGCGGCAAGGACGTGACGGTGACGCTGCGGGTTCGTGGCGACTATAGCGAAGTGAAACGGATGATGTGACCATGTTCGCGGTTCTCGCCCCGCGCACTTACAGACACTTGTTCCTTGCGCAGGTCGTGGCCCTTGTTGGCACCGGATTGCTGACGGTCGCGCTGGGATTGCTGGCCTACGAGCTGGCAGGCGAAGCGGCGGGTCAGGCGCTCGGCACCGCCTTGGCGATCAAGATGGTGGCTTACATCACCATCGCACCGATTGTCGGGGCATTTGCAAGCCGGTTGCCCCGCCGCGCATTCCTCGTTGCCATGGACATCGTGAGAGCGGCCATTGCCCTGACCCTGCCGTTCGTGACCGAGATCTGGCAGGTCTACGTCCTGATCTTCCTTCTGCAGTCTGCCTCGGCGGCCTTCACACCGACTTTTCAGGCGACCATTCCGGACATTCTGCCGGACGAAGAAACCTACACGAAGGCGCTATCGCTTTCCCGCCTCGCCTACGACATGGAAAGCCTGACAAGCCCCATGATCGCTGCGGCGCTCCTGACAGTGATTAGCTTCAATGGTCTATTCGCGGGCACGTCCGTGGGCTTCGTCGCTTCCGCTTTGCTGGTCGTCACATCCGGGCTTGCCGTTCAGCGTGCGACAGGCCAGCAGAAGGGGAGTGTGTTTGAGCGCACGATCCGTGGCATACGCATCTATCTGGCAACGCCCCGGCTCGTCGGCCTTCTTGCTATTACCCTGTCCGCTGCGGCGGCCGGGGCCACGGTCATTGTCAATACGGTCGTGATCGTGCGGGAAGAACTCGGCCTTTCCCAGACGGCCTACGCCATTGCACTCGGGGCCTATGGGCTCGGTTCGATGCTTGTCGCCCTGTCGATCTCATCGATCCTGAAGCGGCTAAGTGACCGATCGGCGCTTCTATTGGCGTCTATTGCTTTGACATTGTTATTGGGCGTGCTTGCCGCGCTGAGCGTCACCATGGGATTCCGGTGGCCGGTGTTGCTGATCGGGTGGTTCCTGCTCGGCGCGGCGTATTCGTTGAGCGTAACCCCAGCAGGACGCCTGCTGAGGCGATCTTCACACACTGACAACCGGCCTGCGGCTTTCGCGGCGCAGTTTGCTCTCAGCCACGCCTGCTGGCTGATCGCTTACCCGCTCGCCGGATGGATCGGTGCCACGTCGGGTCAAGGCATGGCCCTTGCCGGAATGTGCCTGCTCTCAGCCACGGGCGCATTGCTGGCACTCGCCTTGTGGCCCGCAAACGATGCGGAGCGCGTTGAACACACGCACGAGGACCTGCCACCGAATCACCCCCACCTTCGGGAAGGCCACCAGAAGGGGCAGCCGATACATCCCTTCATCATCGATGAGCTGCACACTCATTGGCCGAAGGATTCTTGACCGACTTGGTAGTCCTGAATCGGACAAAGCGAACAGTTCGGATCGCACCGAAAGTACGCGCTAGCGCTATAGTGATAGTTCGAGCAGTGAAATGGATTGGCGGCTATCGCGATCTCGAGCCAGTTGATCTGGTGATGCCGATTGGCACTTGTCAGCGGAGAAAACGACATGAGCAGTTTGGTGTGGCATGTGCATTGAGGCGGCATCGAATGGCAGCCGAAGGAGGTAATCATGCCATTCGATGTGAATACCGGGACATGGGTTCCCTGGAACAAGGGCAAGCTTGTTGGGCAAAAGGCACCGCTAAAGCCACAAGAAGTCTGGGCAATCCGGGTCCGACTTGAAATCGCTGAAAAGCGCCGGGACCTTGCCCTTTTCAATCTCGCCATAGATAGCAAGCTGAGAGGCTGCGACCTTGTCTCCTTGCGAGTCGCTGACGTTAGGACGGGCGGAGAGATCCGTAGCAGATCAAAA
>JACXUV010000067.1 GCA_014763715.1 Rhodobacterales bacterium
ATCAGGCGGGCCTGATCGACATCCTTCGAGACGTCGCCATAGAGCAGGCCATTACAGTCTGCGCTGAGACGCTGGGCACAGAAGGCCTCGAACACGAAGTCCGGTGCATAGGCGTGCAGGGCCGCCCCTTGCAGGGCCAGCGCCGCATCGCGGGCGAAGCCCCGGGCGGTGCCTTCGTGCAGATTTCCGGGGGTCAGATAATCGGCGAGGCGCGCGACATGCGCATCATAGGCGCGGTGACGGCCGAGCGGCTTCTTCAGCTCCGCCTGCACCGCTTCGAGGCTGTCCGGCTCCCGCGAGAGGGCGCGCAACACATCCAGCGCGATGACATTGCCGGAACCTTCCCAGATCGCGTTGAGCGGTGACTGACGATAGAGGCGCGGCATCGGGCCTTCCTCCACATAGCCTGCCCCGCCATGGCATTCGAGTGCCTCATAGACAAAGCCCGGCTGGCGCTTGCACACCCAGTATTTGGCGAGCGGCGTGGCCAGCCGCATGAAGGCCGCTTCGCCTTCATCCGTGCCCGCCCGGTCAAGGCTCGCGCCGACGCGCATGGCGATGGCCGTTGCCGCCTCGCTCTCGATCACAAGGTCTGCCAGCACCGCGCGCATGGCGGGCTGGTCGATCAGCGCCTTCTGGAAGGCCCGGCGCTGGGACGTATGCCACAGCGCCTGCACCAGCGCCGCGCGGATCCCGCCGGTTGAGCCGAGAATGCAGTCGTATCGGGTGTGCTGGACCATATCGATAATGGTGCGCACGCCCCGGCCTTCCTCGCCCAGCCGCTCGGCCCAGGCGCCGTGATATTCAATTTCTGATGAGGCGTTGGACTTGTCGCCCATCTTGTCCTTCAGGCGCATGACATGGATGCCGTTGCGCGTACCGTCCGGCTTCCAGCGCGGCACGAGGAAACAGGTCAGCCCTTCATCCGTATACGCCAGCGTCAGGAAAGCGTCGCTCATGGGCGCGGAGCAGAACCATTTGTGCCCGGTGAGGATATAGCCACCCTGCCCGTCCGGCACGGCGCGGGTCGTGTTGGCGCGCACATCGCTGCCGCCCTGCTTCTCCGTCATCGCCATGCCGATGGTGACACCGGTTTTCCGGTCTGCCGGAAGGAAGTTCGGATCGTAGGAGGATGCCTGCACGCGCGGCACCCATTTCTCCGCGATCTCCGGCGTCGACTGCAGCGCGGGCACACAGGCATAGGTCATCGACATCGGGCAGGTCACGCCCGCATCGGCCTGGTTCATCAGGATCATCATGGCGCCATGCAGCACATGGCCCGCCTCACCCGCATTCCAGGCAGAGGCCGAGAGCCCGCTGTCGAGGCCGAGCGACATGAGATTGTGATAAGCCGGGTGGAACTCCACTTCGTCCAGCCGGTGGCCGAACCGGTCGAAACTCTTCAGCTTCGGCAAGTTCTCCTGCGCCTGGCGCGACCAGTCCTGCGTCTCGAACGCGCCGCAGCGTTTGCCGAACTCAGACAGCTTGCCCGCGTGCACGCCGCCGCCCGCCTTCTCCACCGCGCCTTTCAGCGCCCTGTCGGATGCGAACAGGTCCACATCGCCAAAGGCTTTCGGCTGGTTGGAGACGGTGTGCGTCTCAAGTTCCGACTGGGGTGCGTGATACTGCATGGCGTGGCCCTCCGCCTGTGGTTCAGGCCTCACCATAAAGGGCCGCCCCCACCCCCGGAAGGGGACGGGGCGTCACATTCGATCTTCTGGTCCAACTGCTCCTCGCCACCATATCGCCCAAGCCGAATAGAGGACGGAGACGAAAACGAAAATGAAGAAAGCCGGAATGTAGGGTGAAAAGATCAGGTTGAAAAACACCAGCGGGAACATTTTCACCGGCAAGCCAGACGTTATCAGCACGCCCAGAGTGATGACGAAAACGGCCAACAGCCACAAAAGGACAACATTCAGCAAATCCTTAAAGAGTGAATGCCTACGCAGCCCACTCTTCACGACAACCGTGTCCGATAATGGCTTGGGACGAAGCTCCTGAGCGCAGACATCACTGCGCCAGCACCAGATCGTCGAACCAGCCTTCTTCGCCTGCACCGGCACCGATCGGGCTGCCAGGCGGCACTTCGACTTCAGTGACAACAGGCGCGATGGCCGGGGCCGGGCGTGCCAGGTGTGCGGCGATCCGGCGTTGCAGGTCTTCCCGCGCCGCCACGTCCACCGGGTCAGCCCGGCGCGGCGGCTTCAGCCGCTGGCTCAGCCCCTTCAGGAACGCATCGGCCCGCATGGACACGCCGGGCGCGGCCGCCGGATCATTGGCAAGGCCAATCAGTGAAGACACAAAGCGCGCCTGCTGGCGGCGGCGGATCTCTCCTTGCCGGGCGGTCTGCGCAGGCGTGAAGACCTCCTCTGCCAGACGGGCCAGCACTTCTTCCAGCGTCAGCGCGGCCGGGTCACGGCGGCTGGTCTCCACGAGGCGTGCAGCCCGCGCCGGGTGCAGCAATGCGTCGATCGTCGTCTGCGTCGCGGTATCCGCGGCGGTGAGGAGATCGAACATCGGGCCCGTGTCACCGGGGAAATATTCCGCCCCGCCCGTACCATAGGAGAAGGCCGCAAGCGGCGGATTCAGCTGGTTCAGCACCGTGTCCGGCAGGTCCAGCGAGGCCGGGTCCAGCGTGTCGATCAGGGCATCCAGCGCCGCCCGCTGGCGTGCCGGCGCCACAGGGCTTGCCATGCCGCCGCCATCGCCCCGGCGGGAATAGTAGAACTCATACCCGCCGACAGACTTCGCCGCGGCAGCCACCTGATAGCGGTTATACAGATACACCGGCACCAGCGTCTGGCGCAGGCGGGCCATATCCGCGCCCGGCTCGATCACGTCCAGCCCAAACCGCTCCAGCGCCACCTTCCGCACACGCATCGTGTTGCGCAGCTCGGCCACGGCATCCTCGCCATTGTCCCACACGCTGCCATAAGGGTGCGCTGTGCCGGTGCCGCGTGCTTCCGGATCGTCCACAAAACGCAGGCCGTCGCCATAGGCAGCCCGCAGCAGCTTGTCGCCTTCGGCATCCTCATCCACGCCTTCCGGATATTGCGCATAGAGCCAGGTCGCGGCGACCTTGTCCCATACGCCGATGCCCACATCATAGGCTTTCGAGAAATCGAGATCCCCGCGCTCGTCCACCTTCACCCACGGGGCCGGGTAGTCCATCACCGAAGCGCGGTCGTTCGTGGAGGCCGCGAAATTGTGCGCGAAGCCCAGCGTGTGTCCCACCTCGTGTGCTGCAAGCTGACGAATACGGGAAAGCGCGATCTGCACCGGATCGTCCGCCGCGCCCGTGCCCGTCTTCGAGGCGCCCGCCAGGCCCTCGAAGATCATCCGGTCCTGCCGCACGCGCTGGCTGCCAAGGATCACATTCGCCTTCAGCATCTCGCCCGTGCGCGGGTCATAGACGCCGCCGCCATAGGACCAGCCGCGCGTCTGCCGGTGTACCCACTGGATCACATTGTAGCGAATATCCAGAGGGTGGGCGCCTTCGGGCAGGACCTCCACGCGGTAGGAATCCGGGAAGCCCGCTGCCGCAAATGCATCCGCCCACCAGGATGCGCCCTCAACCAGCGCATCGCGGATTTCAGGCGGCGCGCCAGAATCGACATAGAAGACAATCGGCTCCTTCGCCGGGCTGTAGGCCGCCGCCGGGTCCTGCTTTTCCAGCCGGAAACGGCGGGCATAGGACTTGCGCACCTGCCCTTCGAGCGGTGCGGAAAAATCATAGTAGGGCACGTCAATCGCCCCGCTGCGCACATCGAAGGCGCGCGGCGTGTAGCCATCATCCGGCAGGCGCACCAGAGAGACATGCTGCACCAGCGTCACGGCGCGGCCATCGGCAGCCGTGGCCAGCACTTCGGCTTTCGGCTCGTCACTGGTCAGGGTGAGATAGGCGTCGAACTCGACATTGTCCGGAAAGGCCAGCGCGGCTCTGGCGTCCGGCATGGACCGGTCAGCAGCCAGCGAGAAGGCCCCGCCCTTCGGATTGCGCTTCAGCGCACCCTTCACGTCCAGCGCGTCGCGCGTGAGATAGCCGGAAATATCCACCAGCAGTTCGCCGCTGTCGCTTTCCGCAATCACATCGCCGGACCAGAGGAAAGAGCTGGCGAAAGACTGGCGCACCGCTTTCTTCTCCAGCGGATTGTCCGCGCTGGCGACATAGACCCAGTTCTCCTGCTCCGCGATGAGCTTCTTGCCCACGCGGCGGAAAGCGATCAGCGAGCCGCCATCGAAGAGGCCCCGGTCGAGCCCGATCGGGTTTGAGCCAAGACCGGCGGTAAGGCCGGTCGCCTGGATCGCGCGGAGGGAGACACCCTCTTCATCCGGCGCCGGGAAAGCCGCCAGGATGCGCCCGCCCTTCACGTCTGCATAATAAGGCAGGAAGCCATCGGCGCGCGTCAGCCCGCTCGTCGCCTCGCCCCAGCTTTTCGGATCGTCAGCGGCGGCCGCCCCTGCCCAGACCAGTGCCAGAACCGAAAACAGGAAAGCCGCCAACCCGCGCATACTGAAACTCCATTCGCCCGCAACTGGCCGCACGGTGCCGCATAAGGGGAACGGGTTCAATCTTTCATCGCCACCTTGAGCCCAACATTGTTGTGCGCTTGTAGTCTTCTTGCGCGCCAAGGGTGCCGGAGGGGACTCATACACCTGCCCCCGGACAACCAGGGGCAGCAAATCGTCTGCTGCTCTGGACCTCAGAAGCCGTTCAAACGACACTCGGGTTGTCCGGTCCACGAAACGAGGAACACAAAAACACGAATGGCCGGGGGAGGAGAACCAAGATGTCTGCAAACCTGTTTGAACGACTTGGCGGAGAAAAGGGAATACACCAGATTGCCAAGGACCTGATGGATGCTCACCTGAGCAACCCGGTGATATCCAAACGCTATGTGAATACGGATGTACCGGCAGCCATCAAAGGCGCGGCAGAATTTTTCATCACCGGCACTGGCGGACCGAATGTCTATAAAGGCAAGGACATGGTCGGCACGCACCGGGGGATGAACATTTCCAACGACGAGTTCATGGCCGTTCTGGATGATGTTCTCGTCGCGCTCGACAAGAACAAGATCGGGCAGCGCGAGAAAGAAGAAGTTCTGTTCACATTCTTCAGCATGAAGAATGACGTCGTGGGGCAATAACCCCTCCAGACGGAGAACGGAAATTCAACCGCTTCTGCAGGTCTGCGTGTGCCGCTGGATGCCGATCTGGCTGACCTTGCCGGTGTCATTGTCGACTTCGAAATACATGTCGCCATAGTCGTAGACGGTGATGTCCCCGCGCGTGACGACGCATTTCGGTTTACCATAAGCGCCGCGTGCAAAGATCTGTTCACTGCCTTCGGCAACGCCTGCGGGCGTTCGGAAGCGCGCATCCCGCGCGATGATCCAGTAGACCTTGTCGTCCGCACCGACTGTCAGGCCATCATAATTGTAGCTGGTGGAGCCCGTGCCCTCGATGGGGATCGTCTTGTAGGGCGTTCCCTTCAGGGCGAACAGTTCGGCCAGCGACATGCCCAGTTCGACATTACCGACCCGTTCGCCGGGGATGATCATGTCGTCGTTCAGATTGGGCGGCGCGCTGGCGCACGCGCCGAAGGCCAGGAATGTTGCGATTGCGAGAGTGGCGCGGACAACCGTCATGACGGATCCCTCATGGCTCAGGTGGACACTGCACCGACGGTCACGTCAGCGCATCCCCAGCCACGATGAGGAAACTACGGCATAAATCGCGGCCTGCGCCACTCAGGCAGGCCACAATTTTTTGTAATGTTCAGCGTGACTTCCGGCACGTTCCTAGACAACAGGCAGCAAGCCAGCCTCGCGCCCTAGTCCTTCAGCATGTCCCGGCTGATGATGACGCGCATGATCTCGTTCGTGCCTTCGAGGATCTGGTGCACTCTCAGGTCACGGACGATACGTTCCACGCCATAATCGGAGAGATAGCCATAGCCGCCATGGATCTGCAGCGCATCGTTCGCCACCTTGAAGGCGGTATCCGTCACGAACCGTTTCGCCATCGCGCACCAGCGGGTGGCGGCCGGGTCTTTCCGGTCGAGGCGTCCGGCGGCTTCATACAGCATCACGCGGGCGGCCTGCAGTTCGGTCTCCATATCGGCCAGCTTGAACTGGGTGGCCTGGAAGTCCGCAATCGCCTTGCCGAACTGGGAGCGCTCCTTCGCATAGGCCAGTGCCTTGTCGAGCGCCAGCTGCGCGCCGCCGAGCGCCGCCGCCGCAATATTCAGCCGTCCGCCATCGAGGCCCGCCATCGCGAACTTGAAGCCGTGGCCTTCCTCGCCCACGCGGTTCGCCGCCGGCACGCGCACGCCATCCAGCAGCACCTGCCGCGTCGGCTGGCTCTTCCAGCCCATCTTCCGCTCGTTCGCACCGAAGCTGAGGCCGGGCGTGTCCTTCGGGATGATGAAGGTGGACACGCCTTTCGCGCCATCTTCGGAGGTGCGCGCCATCAGCACGTAAACATCGGATGTTCCCGCGCCAGAGATGAATTGTTTTGATCCCGTAATGACATATTCGTCGCCTTCGCGCACCGCCTTCGTCTTGAGGCTCGCCGCGTCGGAGCCGGAGCCCGGCTCGGTCAGGCAGTAGGACGCGATCAGCTCCATCGAGGTCAACTTCGGCAGCCATTCCTGGCGCTGCGCCTCACTGCCGAACGTGTCGATCATCCAGCTTGCCATGTTGTGGATGGAGATGAAGGCCGCGGTCGACACATCGCCATAGGCCAGCTGTTCGAAAATCAGCACGGCATCCGTGCGCGTCAGGCCCGCGCCGCCCACGTCTTCCTTCACATAGATGCTGGCGAATCCCAGTTCCGCCGCACTGCGGATCACGTCGACCGGAAAGTGGCTTGTCTGGTCCCATTCCTCGGAATGCGGCAACAATTCCTCTTCCGCGAACTTGCGCGCCATATCGCGGATCATCAATTGTTCGTCGGAAAACAACGCGCTCATGGGTTTCGCCTCACAACTATCTCAAGTAATGAGACCGGCATTCCCTTTTGTTACCGGTATTGTCAATGCAGCAGACCCGATCAGACCATGTCATTTCCCCGGCCCTGCCGGAGGACATTGAACGTCTGGTCGAAGTAGACCTTGCGGCAGGCCAGATGTTTGCGCCAACCGGTCTGCTGACCGAAGACGCCCTGCATGACCATGTGCCGGAAACCGTTATGCTGCAGGCGATCGAGGCCTGCGACCTGATGAAAGTCAGCACCCGGGACGGCACGCCCATCGGCTTCGTCCTGGTCTCCCATCGCGGGGGTACGCTGTATCTCGACCAGATCAGCGTCCACCCTCAGCATGGCCGCCGGGGCATCGGGGCGGACCTGCTGCGCCAGGTGTTTCTCGTGGCAAAGCAGCGGCGCCTGAAGCTGGTCACGCTTTCCACTTTCCGGGATGTCCCATGGAATGCGCCCTTCTACCGGAAAATGGGTTTCCGGGAGATTCCCCGCAAGGACATGGCAGGCTGGATGCTGGACCTGGAACGCATTCAGGCAGAGAGCCTGGATGTTTCGCAGCGCTGTTTCATGGTGCGTAAAATTGGCTGGTTGTAAGCGCCGGTTTTTAGGCGCAGGTGAGGCGTCATGACAAAATTTCCCCAATCCTTCCCGAACACCCGCATGCGGCGCCTGCGCCAGACGCCTTGGGTCCGCTCCCTCGTTGCAGAAAACACGCTGACCCCGGCCGATCTGGTCTGGGCCATTTTCGTGCATGACGGCGAAGGCCGCGTGCCGGTGGGCAGCCTGCCAGGCATCGACCGCCTCAGCGTGAAGGAAGCCGCCCTGACGGCGAAGCGCGCCGAAAGCCTCGGCATCCCGGCCATCGCGATCTTCCCCTATATCGGCCCGGAAGGGAAAGACGACGAAGGCACCGGCGCGCTCGATCCGGACGGGCTCGTGCCCCGTGCCCTGCGTGCCATGAAGGATGCCGCCCCCGGCGTCGGCCTGATCACCGATGTCGCGCTGGATGCCTATACCAGCCACGGCCATGACGGCCTGCTTGACCCGGACGGCACCATTCCGAACGATGCCACGGTGGAGCGCCTGATCCAGCAGGCCCTCGCGCATGCGAAGGCCGGCGCGGATGTCGTCGCCCCGTCGGACATGATGGACGGTCGCATCGGTGCCATCCGCGAAGCCTTCGACGAGGAAGGCTTCACCAATATGATGATCCTCGCCTACGCCGCGAAATATGCGTCCGGTTTCTACGGCCCGTATCGCGATGCCATCGGCTCGGCAAAGTCGCTGCAGGGCGACAAGAAAACCTACCAGCAGGACCCAGCCAATTCCGAGGAAGCCCTGCGCGAAGTCGCGCTGGACCTTGCCGAAGGCGCCGACATGGTGATGGTGAAACCCGGTCTTCCGTATCTGGACATTGTGCACCGCGTCTCAAGCACATTCGGCGTGCCGACGCTCGCCTACCAGGTCTCCGGCGAATACGCCCAGATCATGGCCGCCGCCCAGAACGGCTGGATCGACGGCGACCGCGTGATCATGGAATCCCTCATGTGCTTCAAACGCGCCGGAGCGAGCGGGATCATCACGTACTTCGCGGAGAAGGCGGCGGAGACGCTGAACGGCTAGACCGTTGAGCCGAATTATTTCGCCCGCTTAAGTCTTCTTATCCGCAGCAAGATGTTACAAGTCGTCGATATTGTTGCGAACTTTGAAAACTTCAATTCGTTTAACAGTACCATCGATATCGACAACGCGCTCGAACAGGAAGGCGACATACGATCCATCCACATCTGGATCGAACATACCCAACGCATAGTCGGATTGGCTCCGCAATATTGTTGCGATTGACTCGCGGTCAATACTCTGCCGAACACTGAAAGGAATGATTCGCCCCTCTTGGGGATCAAACGCACCACCAGTTCTGCTGTTCGCGTCATACCTCCCTACACTGAGCAACCCCACTCTTCTTGTTCCCTCATTGCGAATGGTGTTGATGTAATTCTTGCTAGATTGGTCTAGCGTGACACTACCGCCCGCACTTGAAATCAGATTAATATTCACGACGCCATTATTGATGATGGTGTGCGACTGACGAAGCGCCGGCTCTATCGCAGCAGCGATCGCTCCAAGGTCGCCGGGAGGGATGCCTACCTCCGTCAGTTCTTTCTCAGCATCTTTGGTGCTTCTGCCGATAGTCATTTTGACTGCCGTCATAACCGTTTCAGTTATCAAGTTAGCAGAAATACTAACTGCCAAAGGATTTGACGCTATGACAGAACCGGCGACAAAGCACAGCTCCAACAACGCTTCGAAAGAGCCTTTTTGAGGCGGCTTTAAGAAAAGCTCATACTTTTCTGAAGAGATATTCCGATGCCGCACCTTGCCTTCAAGTAAGTAATGACTCGGAATAATTATGCCGCGACTTATTCCATATAGGGCGTGCACTGCATTATATGCAGGCACTTTATTCTCGTCGGCATAATCACCTTCAAATTGAGCTTTAAAAACTACCTCTTCCATTCACTTCCCCGTCGCGACTTTTCCACCCCTGCTAGTGGGGTTTGAATATTTTCACAACTCAGAATTCAGGAATGCTTTTACAATAGCTATTGAGCGACAGAATCTCTCGTCACCCCGCCATCCGCTGGAAATTCATGAGCAGCATCTGAAGTGTCAGATCCCGCGCGCGCCCCTCAGGCTTGCCGATCAGTTTGCCGAGGGATGGCCCGAACAGGCCGACGCCGAGCGCCAGCGTGACGCTCAGCAGGATCATGTCTTCTGCGAGGTCTTCGGGCACAGCCGTATTCGCGATCTTTTTCTGCGCCACATCCCGCACAGCCTCGCGCACGACGGTCAGGCGGCTTGTCTCGTCCGTCAGCTCCAGCCAGGCGGCGAGCCTTGCTGCGCCCGGTGTCTCCAGCGCATCGAACAGCGTCTTCAGGCCCACGGCCCGCGCCTCCGCCGGGGCATCGGCCGGGATTTCGATAGCCATGATATTGTCGACCAGATGGCCGATCATCTGCTCCATCAGGGCGGTGTGAACGGCGCTGATCGAGCCGAAATGGTGCAGCACGGTGGCATTGGCGACGCCCGCCGCCTTCGCCACATCGGCCAGCCGCAGGGATTGCGGCCCCTGTTCCACCAGCAGCTGCTCTGCCGCCGCCAGGATATTGGCGCGCGATTCCTCCGGCGTCCGCCGGATGCGGGGCGTATCAGACTCTCTTATTGACATTTTTGTCAGTAGCGTTATTTGTCATCATGAGACTGTTATCCAGACATTTCCTCAAGGCACCAAGCACAATGACGACCAAGCGCACTCCCGAAGATGTAACGATTCTGCCGCGTGACCTCCATTTCGACATGGCCGCCGCGGACAATGGTCCCTGGCTGGACGGCGACCCGGTCGCCACAGCCGTCTTCAATGCCATGTCGCTGACCTTCCCGGATGGCGAGCGCATGTTCATCGATGCCGTGAAAGCCTACCGCAACGAAGTGGACGGCAAGCTGGCGCAGGACGTGAAGGACTTCATCCGCCAGGAAGCCATTCACTCGCGCGAGCATCACCTGCTGAACAACAAGATCGACCGCGCGAAATACCCGGTCGATGCCATTGAGACGCGCATCCGCGAGAAAGTGAAGATGGCCTATGATGGCGGCCGCTTCCGTATGCTGATGGCCACGATCTGCCTTGAGCACTTCACCGCCATGATGGCGGAACTGCTGGTCGATATCGAGACCGATTACGGCAAGCTGTTCAGCAAGACGGACCCGGCACTGGAACGCCTGTGGCGCTGGCACGCCATGGAAGAGACCGAGCACAAGGCCGTCGCCTATGACGTCTTCCTGGAAGCCACGAAAGACTGGTCGCCGCTGAAGCGCTATTACCGGCGCTCGCTGGCCATGCTGATCATCACCAGCAATTTCACCAAGAACATCGCCGGTTACTCTGCCCAGCTGCTGGTGGCAGACGGCTACACGCAGGAAGAGGCCGACCGCGCCGTGAAGGCGTTCCTGTGGAAGAAGCCGTCCCTGTTCGGCAAGGGCTGGAAGACGTGGCTCTCCTGGTTCAAGCCGGGCTTCCACCCGTGGGACCACGACAACCGCGAGGAAATGCTGAGCTGGAAGGAAGAGTTCAGCACCGTCCCGGCGGAATAATAAAGCGGGAAAACGAAAGAAGGGGGAGAGCGGACATCCGTTCTCCCCCTTTTCCCATTTGTGCAGGAGCCTCAGGCCGCCGGCTGGATCGAGATTAGTTCGATGGCGAAGGTCAGGTCCTGACCGGCCAGCGGGTGGTTCGCATCCAGCGTGATCGTGGCTTCGTTCGCGTCCACGACGACCACCGGGATCACCTGTCCGGTCTGCGACTGCATCTGCAGGCGGGTGCCGACTTCGGTCGGGATCTCGGCCGGAATTTCCGCGCGCGGCACTTCCTGGCGCATGTTCGGATTGACCGGGCCATAGGCCTGGTCGCACGGCACGTTGACCGTTTTCTTGTCGCCGACGCTCATGCCCGGCAGGGCCACGTCGAGGCCGGGAATGATCTGGCCGGAGCCGACCTGGAAGGCCAGCGGGTCACGGCCCTCGGAGCTGTCGAAGGTCGTGCCGTCGTTCAGCGTGCCTTTATAGTGAATGCTGACGGTGTCGCCGTTTTTGACCTGCGTCATGATAAATCCAATCGTTTCGGGGGTGTGGGTCATCAAAGGCCGCGTCGCTCTCGCGGGTGCTTTGGGGGTCTCAGCCCCAACCTAGAAGCTCAGGCCCGGTTGTAAACCCGCGCGGACCGTCTGCTTACAGCGGCTTGCGCATATGGATCACCGTATTCCGCTCGCCATTGGCGCCGGTATGGTGCTCGGTGAAAAAGGGCTCATAGCCGCGCGCCTCGTAAAGCGGGCGCCCCGGCACAGTGGAGCCAAGCTCGATCGTGGAGAA